>CAVXWS010000018.1:0-30945 GCA_963765415.1 uncultured Gammaproteobacteria bacterium | reverse complement strand
CACCCACGATCCTTCGCACTTCGCCGCCCTGGCCGATCGCGAGCTACACCTGAGCGACGGACGGCTGCATGACGACGATGAACCGAACGCCGGCGAGTTGCCGAACAAGGTCACGCCGATCGGGCAGCGCATCGGGGTCACGGCATGATCGAGCGTGGCGCGATCACCGCTCTGGTGCTGGCCGGCGGCAAGAGCCGGCGCATGGGCGGCCGGGACAAGGGTCTGCTGCCATTCGGGGATGGCCTGCTGGTCGGCCACGTAGTCGATGCCATCCGGCCCCAGGTCGGAGCGGTCCTGATCAGCGCCAACCGCAACCAGGACGAGTACAGCCGGCTCGGATTCCCAGTGATCGCCGACCCCCTCGACGACTTCCAGGGACCGCTGGCCGGTTTTCTCGCCGGTCTGGAGAATATGCTCGGCGACTATCTGTTGACCCTGCCCTGCGACGGTCCGGTGATCGTCTCCGATCTGGCAGACCGTCTGGCCGCCGGTCTGAGCGCGGCGGGGGCGGATATCGCCGTGGCCCACGACGGCCAGCGTCTGCAGCCGGTCTATGCCCTGCTGCATCGCCGGGTCCTGCCCGACCTGCGGCTGGCGCTCGAAGAGGGTGAGCGCAAGATCGACCGCTGGTATCCGCGCCATCACTGGGTCAGGGTCGATTTCAGCGATGTCCCGGAACAGTTCAACAACATCAACACGCCGGAGGACTACGCCAGGGCCGGTCCGCGGCTGGCGGGGGGCTAGCCCGCATATCTCACCAGGCGAACCCGGTTTTCGTGAAATGTTGAGTTTAAACAGAAGGTTAGGTGAAGATGAGCCTATCGACACCATTACACTCTGTTCTATCCGGTTTTTGGAACAATCTGGCTGCGTATCTTGGCCGATCCCCCTTGAACCATAGCTACGGCTATGCTTCTGCGGTCGATCGACCAAGCTACTTTGCCAGATTGCCCCAAAATTCCGGATCCTGGTGAGACATGCGGGCTAGCGTCGTGAATTCACGCCACGGTGTCCGATCCGCAATTGAATATCCGATCCCGTTGATCGGCTTCGCCGCGTTCAGCGGCACCGGCAAGACCACCCTGTTGCTGAAGCTCATCCCCCTGCTCAAGCAGGCAGGGCTGCGCCTTGCCGTGGTCAAGCATGCCCATCATGCCTTCGACATGGACCGTCCGGGCAAGGACAGTCATCGCCTGCGCGGAGCCGGGGCGGATCAGATGCTGGTGGCCGGGCGTTCGCGTTTCGGCTGGATCCGGGAGCGCCCGGCGCACAGCGACGAGCCGACCCTGAGTGAGGCCCTGGCGATCCTCGAACCGGACGGGCTCGACCTGGTGCTGGTCGAGGGTTTCAAGGCCGAACCCTATCCCAAGATCGAATTGCACCGCCCGGCGCTCGGACGGCCGCTGCTGTTCCCGCACGACCCGAGCATCGTTGCGATCGCCACCGATGGCGCTGATCTGGCCCAGGCGCCAGGCAGTCTGCCGCAGTTGTCGCTCAACGATCCGGCGCAGATCGCCGGTTTCGTGTACCAATTCATCGGTTGGAGTCCCGGGCTCGAACCGGGGATGGCCTGTTGAGGGACCCGAGCCGGATGTCGATCCACAAGGTGAACACACAACCGTCCTGTGCCGACGCCTCCGACCCCCTGTCGCTGACCGTTCAGCAGGCCGGAGACGCCATACGCGCCGCGCTGACGCCGATCGACCGTGGCGAGCAGGTCGCGATCCGCGCGGCGCTCGGCCGGGTGCTGGCCGATGATTGCAGTTCGCCGATGAATGTGCCCGGCCACACCAACTCGGCAATGGACGGCTATGCCCTCGCCGGAGCGCGACCTGCCCGCGAGGGCGTGCGCGACTACCGGGTCGTCGCGACCGCCTTCGCCGGCCAGACGCACGCCAACGGCGCTGCGCGTCCCGGTCAGTGCGTGCGCATCATGACCGGCGCGCCGATGCCGCCGGGCACGGACACGGTCGTCATGCAGGAGCAGGTCGAGGTGCTGGACGACGAGCGGGTCCGCATCGACGCCCGCCACCGTGTCGGGCAGAACGTGCGCCAGGCCGGCGAGGACATCGCCCGGGGCTCGACGGTGTTGGAGCCGGGCCGTCGACTGACGGCCGCCGACCTCGGCGTGCTGGCCTCGCTCGGGTTTCGCCGAGCTGCGCGTGCGGCGCCGAGCCGCGGGTGGCGTTCTTCTCCACCGGCGACGAACTGCGTTCGATCGGCGCATCGCTCGGCGAAGGCGAGATCTACGACAGCAACCGCTACAGCCTGCACGCCATGCTGACCGAGGCGGGTGTCGACATCATCGACCTGGGTGTGGTGCGCGACGATCCCGAGGCGCTGCGAGGAAGGCGTTTCACGACGCCGCGGGTGTGGCCGACGTGGTCATCACCTCGGGCGGTGTATCGGTCGGCGAGGCCGATTACACCAAACAGATCCTGGGCGAGACGGGTGAGATGTCGTTCTGGACCATCGCCATGAAACCCGGTCGGCCCCTGACCTTCGGTCGCCTCGGCGAGGCGCTGTTCTTCGGTCTGCCGGGCAACCCGGTCGCGGTCATGCTGACCTTTCATCAGTTCGTCGGACCGGCCCTGGCCTACCTTGGCAGCGGCCATTGGCCGACCCAGTTGGTGGTCGCGGCGCGCTCACGCACCGCCTTGAAGAAGCGCCCCGGCCGCTTCGAGTTCGTTCGCGGGATTCTCTCCTACGATGATGACGGCCGCCTGAGCGTTGGCCCTTCCGGCGCCCAGGGCTCGGGGATCCTGACCTCGATGAGCCGGGCCAACTGCTACATCCTGCTGGATGAAGAGTGCGCCGGGGTGGCCGAAGGCGGGATGGTTTCGGTGCAGCCGTTCGCGGCCTTGCTCTAGGCGGAATGGCGCCTGCAAGTCATGGATTGTAGGAGGCCCGCTCTCGGGCCGATCGCAATCTTGATCGAGGCATCCTTGCGGCGAGGGCGCCGCACAAACAGTCGGGTCACTCCACCTGTGGGAGGCGCGCCCCGCGCCGAAGGGACTTTGCTCAAGGCAGCTTCGCGGCGAGGGCGCCGCTCCCCCACAGACAAGTGGGTCCATCACCTGTGGGAGGTGCGCCCCGCGCCGAAGGGACTTTGCTCAAGGCAGCTTCGCGGCGAGGGCGCCGCTCCCCCACAGACAAGTGGGTCCATCACCTGTGGGAGGTGCGCCCCGCGCCGAAGGGGCTTTGCTCAAGGCATCTTCGCGGCGAGGGCGCCGCTCCCACACAGTGACCCGGCGTCAGTTGTTTTTCGCCAAGGCCAGCAGTTCGCGGCGCAGCCGGGGCGCCGGCGTGGACTCGTCCAGCCAGATGCCGAAATACGCGCGGGCCAGTTCCGGTTCGTCGACTTCGATCAGCAATTCGTCGTTCAGCCGCAGGCTGATCGTGGCGCCGCTGTAGCGCATCGTATAACGATCGCCGGCGCGGACGCTGCGCATCGCTGAATGCCAGCGTGCCAGCGCCGGGGCGATTCGTTCACGTTCGCCGGTGTTCAGGTTCTTCAGCATGTGCTGCTCGGCCGCCTCGATGATGTCCTCGCGGTCGATATCGCGCAGATAGTGGATGACCAGTTCCTTCGCTTGACCGCGCTCGAGAAGTGTTCGGGAGGGCTGGCTCGGATCGGCGTACAGGGCCGCGACATAGACATCGAAAATGAGGCCGACTCTCAGCAGTCCGACCCCGCGCAGCGGCAGGGAGGGGGTCTCCTCGGTGGTTTCTGCGAAGCGTACCCCGGCAACCTCGACCGTTGGCCGGTTGGCCTTCACCGCCTGGGCGGCTCCAACCAGCAGAAGCACGCCGGCGGTGAACCGGATGAGGGTCAGCCCTGGATGCGGACGAGCGGAGATCACGAAGCCTCCCCGACCGGTCGGTCGCAGTAGTCCCGCCAGCTCTCTTCCGGAGTCTGTTTAGTGAAGAACAGGGTGACCTCGCCGAGTTCCAGTCCCCATTTGCTGACGACGGCGCGATTGACCAGTACGCGCCCCGGTTGCAGGAACATCCAGTCGTCCAAGGCGACCTCCCAGGTCTTACCGCCGATCGGCAGTTTGAGGCGGTACTTCCAGTGCAGGGCGTTGCCGACGGCCTCACCGTCGGCCGTGCCGACCACGTCATCGGCCGTACCCTGGTATCGGCCGGGCCCGGTTCGGGTAATGGTCCAGACTCGCCGCGCGCGTTCGCCGTCGGCGTAGCAGAAGTCCTCGTCCAGCGTCAGCACGTCGCCCTGAAGCTGGCCGTCGATGTCGACGGTGAACTCTCTTCGCAGACTCCCAAAGCGGTCCTGGAAGATGCCGGTAGCGTAGGTACGACCGAGGAAGTAGTCCTCGATCCGCAGCTCCGGAGTCCGTTCCTGGAAGTCAGCCGGCTTCATACTGCCGCACCCGGTCAGGGCGATAAGCGCCAGCATCAGGCTGCTGAGTCGATTCATTGGCTTGGAACTCCTGGGTTTGAGCGGTGAAGGGGAAGCCCCAGACCAGACCGGCCGAGGCCAGTTTGAGCAGCACGGGCAGGCCGGCGTACACCCAGGCCAGGGCCAGCAGGGCCGAGTCGTCGTTGACGATGGCCGGATCGAATCCGGCCAGGTCGATCAGCGGGAAGGCCAGCCCGACGCCGAGCGCCAGCGCCAGTTTGGTCGCCATGCCCCAGATGCCGAACAACAGACCGGCTCGCTCGCCGCCGCTGGTCGCGCGGTCGCCATCCAGCACGTCGGCCTGTATCGACGCCGGCAGGGCCATGTCCACCCCGAGGCTGAGCCCGGTCAGCAGACAGATCAGAAGAAAAAGGCCCGTGTCCCCCGAGGCGATAAAGGGAACAAAGGCAAATACGACGCAGGCGAACAGCATCGACAGCGACCAGGCCCGGTGCTTGCCGACGCGTCGGGAGATGGGAACCCACACGGCAAAGCCGAGCAGTCCGGCGGCGAAGAATACGCCGATCAACCAGGCGCTCATGTCGGGACGCTGCAGAACGTGCTCTACATACAGCAGGAACAAGGCTGCCGGCACGGCATTGCCGGTGTTGTTCAGCACGTAGGCCATCAGCAGTCGGCGCAGCGGCCGGTTGGCGAACAGCTGCCGCAGCCGCAGCGGTACGCCCTCGCTGAGGTTCGGCCGATCCTCGACCCAGATCAGGGCGGGCAGAAAGCTCAGCGGAAACAGCAGCGCCAGGGGCAGGGCCAGGCGCTGCAGAGCCTCGCTGCCCGATTGGTCCGCACCGAACACCCCGAGTGCCAGTACCAGCAGGGTGCCGAGGATAACGAAGCCCTCCCGGGCGCTGGTGATATAGGTGCGGCGGTGATAGTGCCGGCTGAGTTCCGCGCCCCAGGCCTGGTAGGGGACGGCGACCATCGACCAGCCCGTGTAGAGCAGCAGGCTCCAGCCCAGCAGGTAGACGAAACCGGATTCGACTTCCGGCGTGAAGGCCTGATAAACGGCAATCACGATCAGGGGCAGACCCAGGGCGATCATCCACTTGCGACCGCGCTTTCGCCGCGACAGCTTGTCGCTCCAGCTGCCGATCAGCGGATCGCTGACCATGTCCCACAGCCGGGCGAGCAGCAGCGCCAGACCGACGCCGGTCAGGCTGAGCGCCGGCAGTTCGGCGTAGGCCTTGGGCAGCAGCATCACCAGCGGCAGACCGAGCGCCGCCAGGGCCAGTCCGGGCAGGCCGTATGCGGTCAGACGCGGCAGCGAGAGCGGCTCGTCAGTCGTCGGCACGGGTCAGGACCACACGGACCAGATCGACACGGGCGCAGCGGAAGCCGGCCTCGCACAGCGCAAGGTAATAGCTCCACATGCGGATGAAGCGTTCGTCGTAGCCCAGGGCGCGGATCTCACTCAGGCGCTCGATAAAGTTGGTATGCCACAGCGCGAGCGTGTGAGCGTAGTCCAGGCCGCCCGCTTCTTCATGCTCGATGCGCAGGCCGGCCGTGTCGGCCTGTTCACGCAACACGCGCTTCGACGGCAGTTGACCGCCGGGGAAAATGTACTGCTGAATGAAGTCGGTTCGCTTGCGGTAGGTCTCGAACGCCGCCTCGTCGATGGTGATGACCTGCAACACGGCCCGACCGCCGGGCCTGAGCAGTTCGCGGACCCGCTGCATGTAGGTCGGCCAGTAGGCCTCGCCCACGGCCTCGAACATCTCGATCGAGACGATGTGGTCGTAGGTCCCTTCCACGTCGCGATAGTCCTGCAGTCGCAGCTCGATCCTTTCCTGCTGCCCGGCGGCGCGGACCGCATCCCCGGCGAAGGCCAGCTGCTCGCGCGAGAGGCTCAACCCGGTCACGGCCACGCCGGCACGGGCCGCCTCCAGGGCGAAACCGCCCCAGCCGCAGCCGATCTCGAGAACCCGTTCCCCCTCGTTGGCGCCGCTGAGTTCGAGGATGCGCCGGTACTTGGCCTGCTGCGAATCGGCCAGGGTCGCCGCGGGCCGAGCGAACACCCCGGCCGAGTAGGTCATGCTGGGGTCCAGCCACAATCGGTAGAAGTCGTTGCCCAGGTCGTAGTGCGCGGCGATGTTCCTGCGGCTGCCGCGGCGGGTGTTGGCCCGGCGCAGTCTGCCCAGGCGTAAGAGCAGACGATTGAGCGTGCCGCCCTGGGCGATTCGACCGAGAGAGTGTTCGTTGACGCCGAGAAACAGCAGCAGCTGGGCCAGGTCGGGTGTACTCCAATCGCCGTCGATGTAACCCTCGGCGAAACCGACGTCGCCGCGGCGCAGCAGACGGGTCAACAGTCGGCGCGGCGCGTGCAGCCGGACCTCTCCCTCGGGGCCTGTGTCGCTGCCCTCGAACACCTGTCGCTGACCCTCGAAGTGAACCGTGAGGCGTCCCTGATCGAGTTGTCGCAGATAGCGGGCGAGCAGTTGCAGGATCCAGGAATCGAAGGGCGAACCGGACGCGGTTTGGATGTTTTCCATGTCAAGTGATCTCTTGGGTGGGAAGCGGCGGTTTGGCGTGGAAGCGCGCGCCGCGCAGCCAGATCTTCAGGGCCTGCCAGTGGATCGCCCACATGACCTTGAAGCTCATCAGCGGCGTGCGCAGCAGGGCGCGCAGCAGGTTGCGGTCGTTGATCTCCAGACCCCTCCCTGTCTGAGCTGCGGTCAGCAGGTGTTTATCCTGCTGGAACTGCTCGATGACCACGCTCAGCCGCTCGCCCGGCTGAGCGAAACGGAAGCGATATGCGCAGTCCATATCGATGAGCGGCGAGACGTGAAAGACCTTGTCTTTCTCCGCCCGCGCCGGCCAGTTCATCGGCCGGCCGTCGTTGTGCAGCAGATAAGAATGATGCTGGCCGAAGGTATTGCGGACCTCGGCGATGACCGCCCGCAGGCGCTCGTCCTGGTCCAGGCAGTACCAGACACTCAGCGGACTGAAGCCATATCCCAGCAGGCGCGGGAAGCACAGCAAGTGGATCTTCCCCGTACCGATCTCGATGCCTTGCGCCTTCAGGGTCGCAATCGCCCAGGGGCGCAGCTCGGTGCCGTCGCGCGCGCCGTGATCCCGCCGCCGGAAGCTCAACAGACCGAATCGGTCGACCTTGAGCAGACGGCTGGTTCGGAAGGTCTCGTCCAGCCGGTCGATGTCGAGCAGCAGGCTGAACACCGGATAGTCGAAGCGATAGGCCACCGGGAACCGGCGCCGGTGCATTACCCGGGTCAGATAGAGTCGCGGCCGCATGGGTTCAAGCGCCCTGTGGGACGACCTCGGCAGCTTGGCGGGGGCCAACCTCCGAAGCGACCGAGTCCTGCTCGGTCAGCCAGGGCGGTGTGACGCCCAGCGCGAGCGCGACGTCGACCGCGGACCTCAGAGCGTCTTCATGGAAACCGTAGCCGAAGTAGCTGCCGCAGAACCAGGTGTTGCGGTGGCCCTGCAGACTGGCCAGGCGCGTCTGCGCTGACATGGCATCCTGATCGAACACCGGATGTTCGTACTCGAACTCGGCGACGACCCGCTCCGGTCGGGGTTCCCGCAGCGGGTTGAGGGAGACGAAATACTCACGCTCGGAGTCGAGACGCTGCAGCAGATTCATCCAGTAGGTGACCGATACCTCGCCGTCGTTCATTGGGTCACGGGTCTTGCTCAGATAGTTCCACGACGACCAGACCTTGCGGTTGTGCGGCATGAGTCCGGGGTCGCTGTGCAGAATGGCGCGATTGCGCTGGTAGGCGAACCGCGGCAGGAGCTCCTGCTCCCGAGGGCTGGGGTCCTCGAGCAGGCTAAGGGTCTGGTCCGCATGTCCGGCGAGCACGACCTGGTCGAACGGCTGCAACTCGCCATTCGCCAGCCGAAGCTGAACGCCGTCGTTCGACCGAATGACTGCGTCCACCGGCGAGTCGAGTCGAATCCTGCCGTCCAGGTCCTGCAACAACCGTTCGACATACTGCCGGCTGCCGCCAGTGACGGTCCGCCACTGCGGACGGTCGAACAGATTCAGCAGCCCGTGGTTGTTGTAGAAGCGCGCGAAGCTCAATAGCGGGAACTGCAGCATGGTCTTCACCGGTGCCGACCAGATGGCGGCGGCCATTGGCAGCAGGTAACGGTCGCGCAGCTCCGATCCGAAACCGTTCCGATCGAGGAACTCGCCGACACTCAAGTCCGGATCGGTTCCGGCGCGCAGCAGTCGCTTGGCCCGGCGGTTGAATCGCAGGATGTCGCGCAGCATACGATAGTGTTCGATCGAGACCAGATTGCGCCGCTGGGCGAACAGTGCGGCCGGATTTGATCCGGCGTATTCGATCGCGCCTTCGTCGATCGAGGCCCCGAAGCTCATGTCGCTGGCCTGGGTGGCGATGCCGAGGTGCGAGAACAGACCGGTGAGGTGAGGGTAATTGGGTTCGTTATAGACGATGAAACCGGTGTCAACGGGCAGCGCGCGACCTTCCTCTTCGACGAGCACGGTGTTGGTGTGCCCGCCGGCGTAGTCATTCTTCTCGAATATCTGAACCTCGAACCGGTCGCGCAGAAGCCACGCGCTGGCCAGCCCCGCGACCCCACTGCCGATAACGGCAATCCTCGGTTTCTTATGCTTCATGTCCACTCTTCGTCCCGATTTTGAAAAAGCTGCGAAAAATGTGGACTTGTTTTCTTCTCTTGTCAAGTATAGATTTGGACAAACTTTGAACGGCGCGAGGATTTGCCACGATGCTTCGACAACGGTTTTCCATGGGGGTTCTCGTCACTGCCCTGCTCGCATTGCTCGCCGCGAGTCCGGTTTCGGCTGCACCGTCCCCGACCGACTGCCCGCCTACGTTGAACTTCGAAAAGCGCGTCCTGGCCGGAAAGGATCGGGTCAACCTCTGTGCCGAGTATCTGGGTAAGGTGGTGTTGATCGTCAATACGGCGAGCAAATGCGGCTACACCCCTCAGTTCGAGGGTTTGGAGGCACTGCACCGCGAATACCGCGACCGCGGACTGGTGGTTCTCGGATTCCCCAGCAACGACTTCGGCGGGCAGGATCCCGGGAGTGAGGAGCGGACCAGGGACTTCTGTCGACTCACCTACGGCGTAGGGTTTCCCATGTACGAGAGGACCCACGCGAAACAGGGCAAGGCCGACGGACTCTACCGCGTGCTGGGGGATCTGGCCGGCCAGTACCCGCGCTGGAACTTCCACAAGTATCTGCTCGACCGTGAGGGTCGCCTGGTGGGCAGCTACGCGAGTCATGTGAAGCCGGAAGATCGACGACTGAGGGACGCAATCGAAGGTCAGCTGTAACGGCCTGCGTACAACAATGGACGTGGACAATATCTGAATATTTGTTAGGCTCTTCAAACGCATAGGGCAGAGAAAAAAGGCCACCCAGAGGAATCCGCACAAGATCATGAGCGCATCACAATTTCGAATCGGAGCCGTGTCGAGGCTCACCGGCATACCGTCCGACACCCTCCGAGTCTGGGAGCGGCGCTACGGAGTGGTCGAACCGCATCGGACCCAGGGCGGAAATCGGCTCTACGCGCAGGACGACATAGACCGTCTGACGCTGATCAAGCGCCTGGTGGACAGCGGCCACGCCATCGGTACGGTGGCCAACCTGACGCTGGACCAGTTGGGTGAGCGGGCCAATCAGGCCTCGATTGCCGTTGGTACGAGCAAGCCGAGGGACAGCGGTCCGGTTCGCACGGTGCTGCTCGGGGCAACGCTTACGGTGCGTCTGGCACCGCAGATCGCCGAGTCGAACGCTCGCGGGGTCGAGGTGATTGCGTCTTTTACCGATGTCGACGATTTCGAGGCGGCCGCCGGCGATCTGGACGTCGATGTGCTGGTCGTCGAGTTCTCGACACTCAATGACCAGAACCTGACCCGACTGCGTGGCTGGCAACGGCGATGCAATGCCAGGCGTGCCGTCGTAGTGTATGGGTTCAGTAACAGCCTGCTGGTCGAACGGCTCAACGAACAGGGCGTACAGACGATGCGTTTCCCCGCATCCTGGCCTGATGTGCGCCGCGCCTGTCTGCCGCCGGGCGGCTTTGCGGTGACGGCAGTGCCGAACGACCCGCAGCGGGCCCCGGAACAAGCCGCGCCGCCCCGTCGTTATGACGACACGACGCTTTCCCGCCTGGTCAATGCGTCGGTCACCATCAAGTGCGAGTGTCCGCACCACCTGGCCGATCTCATCATCAACATGGCGCGGTTCGAAGAATACAGCCTGGAATGTCGGAATCAGACCCGGGATGACGCGGCCTTGCACGCCTATCTGCACGGGGTTACGGCGAGGGCGCGCTTCTCGTTGGAGGAGGCGCTCGGAAAATTGATCGAGGTCGAGGATATCGACATCGAGTCATTGCAAAGTGGCTGAGCGGGCCTCCAGCGGGCGGTTGGCCTGGATCACCGGTGGCGGCAGCGGCATCGGCCGACAGGTGGCGTTGCAATTGACCCGTCAGGGCTGGCGGGTCGCCATCAGCGGTCGCAGCAGCGAGCCTCTGGAGCAGACCCGCCGGCTCGCCGGGCGTCAGGACGCCATCATTCCTCTGGCCCTGGACGTCACCGATCGCAATCTCCTCCAGACCAAACTCGATTGGTTGTGCGAGCAACACGGCGTGCCCGAGGTGGCAATTCTCAATGCGGGTGACTACCGGCCGATGGGGCTGGCCGATTTCGATCTCGACCTGGTTCACCGGCTGACCGAGGTGAACTACCTCGGCGCGGTCAATTGTGTCGCCGCGCTGCTGCCGGCAATGCGGGCAGCAGGCAGCGGGCAGATCCTGTTGACCGCCAGCCTGTCGGGATACCGCGGCCTGCCGCGCGCCGCGCCCTACGGTGCGACCAAGGCGGCCATGATCAGCTTCGCCGAGTCGCTGCACAACGAGCTGCTGGCCGAAGGTATCCGCCTGCGGGTGATCAATCCCGGTTTCGTGCGCTCCGAGTTGACCGACAAGAACGACTTCAACATGCCTTTTCTGCTCGAGCCGGAGCAGGCAGCGCGATACATCGTGCGGGGACTGGAGCGGAGCGGTTTCGAGATCGCCTTTCCGCTGCCGTTCGCCCTGATCCTGAAGTTTCTGCGCCTGCTGCCCTACCGGCTGTACTTTCCCCTGACGCGACGGATGATGGGGTGAGCGCGCGCGATCCGCTGTCGGCCCTGCAGACCTATGCGGAGCTCTTCGAGCGGCTGGGCCCCGACGGCCTCGATGAACTCGCCGCCTGCCTCGCACCGGAGGTGCGCTTCAAGGATCCGTTCAATCAGGTCGAGGGGGTCGAGCCCTGCCTGGCCGTGTTCCGGCACATGTTCGCCACGCTCGTCGAGCCCAGGTTCCGCGTCCTTCATCACGCCATCGCCGGCGACATCGGCTATCTGCACTGGGAGTTCGAGTTCCGCACCTCGACCGACGCCGAGCCGCGCCGAATCGACGGTCTGAGTCAGATCCGATTCGACGCGCAGGGACGGGTCGTGGCGCATGTCGATTACTGGGATCCGGCTGAGCAGTTGTATGTCGATATCCCAATCCTGGGCTGGGTGCTGGGTCGGGTTCGAAATCGACTCAGTGCATAGACCGTGGAGAGTGACCCCGAAATGGATGGTGGTCGGAATCCCGTTTCCAGCTTGATGGTCTTGGTGCCGCTTCGCGGTGAAACAGTTCTGACTGCGCTGGGTGCAGCGCGCCGACGTTACTTTTCTTTGCTTGCCCGAAGAAAAGTAACCCAAAGAAAGGGCAGCCCACGACTTGCCGCTTGCTTTGCAAGCGGTGCCCTGCGCTTCTCGCTGTAGGGGCGCGACAAGCCCCGCCCGATCAACCCGCCGCGAAGCGGCACAAAAGCAGTCGTCGACACGAAGATCGAGATAACGGCCGCGCGGACCGCCGGGCTCTGCGGATCTTCCAATCGAACCAAGCTTCCAGCAACAATCCCCGATGCGCTCGACGACCAACACCCCCATGGACCTGTTCGGCACCGCCACCCGAACCTGGTTCGAAGACAACTTTCGCCAACCCACCGAGGTGCAGCGCCGCGGCTGGCCGCGCATCGCCGCCGGCGAGCACGCGCTGCTGGTCGCGCCGACCGGCAGCGGCAAGACCCTGGCGGCCTTCCTGCTGGGCATCGATCGACTGGCTGCGCTGCCGCGCGGACGCCGCCGGCCGGCGTGCGGGTGCTCTACGTCTCGCCGCTCAAGGCCCTGGTCTACGACGTCGAGCGCAACCTGCGCGCGCCGCTGGTCGGCATCGCAGCGGGCCGCCGAGCGGCTCGGGCGAGCCGCTGCGCGCCGCCGCGGGTGGACGTGCGCACCGGCGACACCCCGCAGCGAGCGCCGCGCGCCAGGCCAAGGACCCGGCCGAGATCCTGGTCACCACGCCCGAGTCGCTGTTCCTGCTGCTCGGCTCGCAGGCGCGCGAGACCCTGCGCACGGTCGCAGACCGTGATCGTCGACGAGATCCACGCGCTGGCGCCGACCAAGCGCGGCGCCCACCTGGCGCTGTCGCTGGAGCGCCTGGCCGACGCTGTGCGAGCAGCGACCCGCAGCGCATCGGCCTGTCGGCCACCGTCGCGGCCGCTCGACGAGGTGGCGCGCTTCCTCGGCGGCGACCGGCCGGTCGAGATCGTCGACGCCTCGGCGCCGCCGCGACTCGATCTGCAGGTCATCGTGCCGGTGCCGGACATGGACCGGGTGCCGGCGGCCGCACCGCGCGGCCGGCGGTTCGATGCTGGCCGAGCTCTACGCCGCGAGATCGGCGCCCGGCCGCCCGAGCGCGGCATCTGGCCGGCCATCTACCCGCAGCTGCTGGAGCAGATCCGCGGCCACACCGCGCCACCATCGTCTTCGTCAACAGCCGCGGCCTGTGCGAGCGCCTGGCCCAGCGCCTGAACGAGCTGGCCGGCGAGGAGCTGGTGCGCGCCCACCACGGCAGCGTCTCGCACGAGCAGCGCGCGCGAGATCGAGGAGGGGCTGAAGCGCGGGCGCGATCCGCGCGCATCGTCGCCACCAGCTCGCTGGAGCTGGGCATCGACATGGGCGCGGTCGACCTGGTGGTGCTGGTCGAGTCGCCCGGCTCGGTGGCGCGCGGCCTGCAGCGGGTCGGGCGCGCCGGGCACCAGGTGGGCGAGGTCAGTCGTGGGGCGCATCTATCCCAAGTTCCGCGGCGACCTGCTCGAGTGCGCGGTGGTCGCCGCAGCGCATGCTGGCGGGCGACATCGAGCCGCTGCGCGTGCCGCGCAACCCGCTCGACGTGCTGGCCCAGCAGATCGTCGCGATGTCGCTGCGACGCCCCGCGCACGGTCGACGAGCTCGAGCGCGCTGGTGCGCCGCGCGCCGACCCTATCGCGAGCTCGTCGCGCGACGCGCTGCGAGGCCGTGCTCGACATGCTCAGCGGGCGCTACCCCTCGCACGGACTTCGCCGAGCTGCGCGCCGCTGCTCGCCTGGGACCGCGCGACCGACGACCTGCTGAGCGCGCGCCGCGGCGCGCGCGATGGTCTCGCGGCTGAACGGCGGCACCATCCCCGACCGCGGCAACTACGCGGTGCACCTCTGGGCCCGGACGGCCCGCGGCTCGGCGAGCTGGACGAGGAGATGGTGTTCGAGACGCGCGCCGGGCGAGAACATCCTGCTCGGCGCCAGCACCTGGCGGGTCGAGAAGATCACCCGCGACCGGGTGATCGTCTCGCCGGCGCCGGGCGAGCCGGGCCGGCTGCCGTTCTGGCGCGGCGACGGCCCCGGCCGCCCGATCGAGCTCGGCCGCGCGCTCGGCGCGCTGCGTGCGCGAGCTCGGCGGCATGAGCGAGCGCAGGGCGCGCGCCTGGCTGCTCGAGCACACGCCCGCTCGACGCCCACGCCGCGGCCAACCTGGCCGCCTACGTGCACGAGCAGAAGGCCCACACCGGCGACCCTGCCGACCGACCGCAGCCTCACCGTCGAGCGCTTCCGCGACGAGCTCGGCGACTGGCGCGTCTGCATCCTCACCCCGTTCGGGGCGCGGATGCACGCCCCCTGGGCGATGGCCTTGCAGGCCATGCTCGCCCGGCGCACCGGCTTCGAGGTGCAGATGATGTACACCGACGACGGCATCGTGCTGCGCTTCGCCGACGTCGACGAGCTGCCCGAGCTGGAGGCGCTGCTGCCCGATCCGGACGAGGTCGAGGAGCTGGTCACCGAGCAGCTCGCCGCAGACGGCGCTGTTCGCCGGCCTGTTCCGCGAGAACGCCGCCCGCGCGCTGCTGCTGCCGCAGCGCGCCGGCCAGGGCCGCGCACGCCGCTGTGGGCGCAGCGGCTCAAGGCACAGCACCTGCTGGCGGCGGTGCGCAGCTACCCGAGCTTCCCGATCGTGCTCGAGACCTACCGCCAGGCCCTGCAGCGACGTCTTCGATCTGCCGGCCTTCGAGCAGCTGCTCGCGCGATCTGCCGCCGCAAGGTCCGGGTGCGACGAGGTCGAGACGCCGCAGCGCCTCGCCGTTCGCCCGCTCGCTGGTGTTCGCCTACGTGGCCGCCTACCTGTACGAGCAGGACGCGCCCGCTGGCCGAGCGCCGCGCCCAGGCGCTGACGCTCGATCGCGACATGCTCGCCGAGCTGCTCGGCCAGGCGGAGCTGCGCGAGCTGCTCGACCCGGAGGTGATGGAAGAAGCTGGAGGCCGAGCTGCAGCATCTCGGCGCCGAGACCCGGGCGCGCGAGCCCGGACGAGCTGCACGATCTGCTGCGCCGGCTCGGCGATCTGAACGCGAGCGAGATCGCCGCCCGCTGCGCAGGGATTCAAGCCGGACTGGCTGGAAAAGCTCGGAAGCACAGCAGCGCGCCATCGAACTCAGGATCGCCGGCGAGGCGCGCTGGGTCGCCGCCGAGGACGCCGGCCTGTATCGCGACGCCCTGGGCGTGGTGCCGCCGCCCGGGCTGCCGGAGTCCTACATCGGCGCGGTCGACCGACCGCTGGAGACCCTGCTGCGCCGCTTCGCCCGTGTTCACGGTCCGTTCGAGACCGCGCAGGCGGCCGGGCGCTTTGGCCTGACGCCCGGCCAGGTCGAGCCGCTGCTGCGCCTGCTCGAGGGCGAGGGCGTACTGACCCGGGGTGAGCTGCGTCCCGGCGGGGTCGAACCCGAGTGGTGCGATGTCGAGGTGCTGCGTCGTCTCAAGCGCCGCACCCTGGCGCGGCTGCGGCACGAGGTCGAGGCACTGGAGCCGGCCGCGCTGGCGCGCTTCCTGCCGCGCTGGCATGAGATTGGAAAACGCGCGCAGGGCGATCCGCAGCAGCGCCTGCTCGAGGTGCTGTTGCAACTCGAGGGCCTGCCGCTGCCCTGGTCGACCCTGACCGGCGCCATCCTGCCGGCGCGGCTCAACGACTACCGGCCGGAACAGCTCGACATGCTGGCGGCGAGCGGTGTTCTGGTCTGGGTCGGGGCCGGGGCGCTGGGGGCACGCGACGGCAAGGTGGTGTTGTATCGGCGCGAGCAGGTCGGGCGTCTGCTGCCGCCGGCCGACGCGGACGAGTCCGATGGGTTCGAACCTGGCGAGTTGCACCGGAGGATCGAGGCGACACTCGCCCGGCGCGGCGCCTGCTTTCTCAGCGAACTCGAGGACCATGCCCGGCGCGACCTGGACGGGGTGAACCGAGCCGATTTCGAGGCGGCGCTGTGGGACCTGGTCTGGCGAGGGCGGATCAGCAACGACACCTTCGCCCCGTTGCGCGCCCTGGCCGGCGGCCGGCGTAAAGGGGTTCGACACTCCGCGCAACTCGGCGGCGGTCGCTGGTCCCTGGTCGACACGCTGCGCGACGCCTCGCTGCCGGACACCGAACGGGCCCTGGCCCGTACCCAGATTCTGCTCGAACGCTACGGCCTGGTCTGTCGTGAGACCGCCAAGGCCGAGGCTGCCGGCGGCGGTTTCGCGCCGGTCTACCAGGTCTTGAAGGCGATGGAGGACAGCGGCCAGCTGCGGCGCGGCTACTTCGTCGAGGGACTGTCCGGCGCGCAGTTCGCCCGGCCGGGCGTGGTCGAGCGGCTGCGCGAGGTTCGCCTCAGTCAGGCCGAGCGCGACGAGCCGGACGTCGATTCGGTGCTGATCCTGGCCGCGGTGGATCCGGCCAACCCCTATGGCGCGATGCTGCCCTGGCCGCAGTCGGCGGCCGATCGGCTGCAGCCGCGCCGCTCGGCCGGGACCTGGGTGATCCTGGTCAACGGGGAACTGGTGCTGTGGATCGGCTCGGGTGCGCGCTCGCTGTTGAGTTTTCCCGCGGGCTACGGCCGGGAACAGGTCGCGCTGCGTCTGGCGCTGGCGCAGCTGCGCGCCCTGCCCGTGGCGCGACGGCGAACCTTGGCCGTTAGGAAGATTGACGGACTCGACGCCGCTGAGTCGCCCCTGCGGGAGCTGCTGATCGCAGAGGGCTTCTCCCCGGACTACCGAGGACTCGCGGTGACCCCGGACTATGTGTAGCGGGTCCGATGTGGTGAGCTTGCGAACCGCATCGTTCGCGGGACCGGCGGGCTCGTGCCGGGACTCACAGGCTGCGGGGTGCCGGGATTCGGGCGGGGAGCGGCCGCGTCCGGCGCCGGCTCAGGGGCTTGCCGAAAACCCGTCGAGGATGCCGGCCTGCGCGACCAGACGCAGGGTTCCCGGTACGAGATCCGGGAACAGGAAGGCGACCAGGAAACCCACCAGGGCCAGAACCGTCAGCACCGCCGGCAGCTTCGAGCGCGGTCTGGGCTTGCGGAACAGGCTCCGGTGGCGCCAGCGGCGCTCGGCGGCGTCTAGGTCATCGAGTGCCATGGCTATCGATACCGTGAAAAGCGGGCGGCGATATAACCCGGTCGAGCTCGCGTTGTTCGGTCGTTCGCATGCTTGATACCCTCTGCCGCTGTCCAGAGATCCGGCTTCCGGACCGAGAAACTACGGTCGTAAGCTCCCTGCGGGCGAGCGGTTCCTCGGACGATGGGCTCCTGCCTGTCACGACTGCGAAACCGATCAATTACCGACACGATGCCCGAAGGTGACTCAATTCACAAGACCGCACTGGCCTTGGCCGCGGATCTCGAGGGTCGGGTGCTGGACCAGGTCTGGCTGCGCAGGGCCGATGCCACGCCCCTGATCGGGGCTCGGGTCGGGCGGCTGGTGACGCAGGGCAAGTACCTTTTCATCCCTACCGATCGACCGCTCACCCTGCGGGTTCATCTCGGACTCCACGGCGGCTGGCATCGCTATCGTCGCGATGCCCGATGGCTCAGACCGCGCCATCAGGCGGCCTTGGTGCTCGAGGTCGAGGACACAATACTGGTCTGCTTCAACCCCCGCGAGGCCGCGCTGGTGGGCTCGAACGGCTGGGGACTGCGTGACCAGCGGTTACGGCTGGGGCCGGATCTGATCCAGGATCCGCGTGCGGCCAGGGACGCGCCGGGACGCGCCCGGCGTCTGCTGGCGCCGGGCGCGCCGCTGGTCGATGTCCTGCTCGATCAGCGGGTAGCGAGCGGCATCGGCAATGTCTACAAGTCGGAGATACTGTTTATCGCCGCGCGGGCGCCGACCCTGCGGCTGGGTGAACTGGACGACCGTCACCTCGGCGGGCTCTACGCGCTGGCGACGGATTTGTTGTGCAGCAACCTGCACGGCGGTCGGCGCGATACCCGGCTCGCCGATGACGGCGCGGGGCTGCTGTGGGTCTACGGCCGACACCGGCGGCCCTGTCTGCTGTGCGGCACCGTGCTCGAACGGCGGTCTCTGGGGGTGGGATTGCGTTCGACATATTCCTGTCCGCAATGTCAGCCCGAGCCGGGTCGATCGCCTCAAAAGGGGTAAGGGAAGAACGGCACTTACTTGAGCGTAAACGTAGGGTGGGTTAGCGGCTTTTTGCGTAACCCACCAAGCGTTGCGCAGCAACACAACGCCGGTTGAATGAGGGCCAGTCGGCACCGCGGGTAGGTTACGGCACAAACAGCGTGCCTAACCCCAGGCAAAACCATGCCGACTGGGAACACCGCATCGATTCGCCACCCCCCCGTCCATAGGGTCTGCGGTGACGCAGGAAAAGCATCGGCCGTCTCATTCCTTGCCCAAGAGTCGCGATCGGTGCGCTTGGCGGGCTCGCCACACCCCATGCCTGCCGACGCTGGCGGATACGACGCAACAAGCTTCGCGGTTGCGCCCTACGACTGCCTTGCCAGCGGCGGTGCGACATTCGATTGCCGCCCGATCCGAGTGTCAGCGCCTGTCCATCCGGACCGACCGAGTGCTTTGGTGCATGTCGAGGGAGGGCGCACGGGTTTGGTGCTCGACATCCGGCGATGGTTTCCGATTATGATCGGGATTCCGGGGGTGGCAGCGCAATCGTCCGCTGGCATGGACTATGCTCATTCGCCCCTGTCCTTTGTCCACACGAGTACCCCAAGCATGAGTCGGATTCATTTTGTCGGCGGCGAGAAAGGCGGCGTCGGAAAGTCGGTGATGGCGCGCCTGTTGGCGCAGTATTGGATCGACCGCGGCAAGGCCTGGCGCGGGTTCGATACCGATCTTTCGCACGGTGCCCTGGTTCGGTATTACCAGGATTTCGCCGAACCGATCGACATCGGCCGTCTGGAACATTTGGATCGCCTGGTCGAACAATCGGTCGACAGCGACGCCGAGGTGCTGGTCGATCTCGCGGCGCAGACCGAGCGCGATCTGCACCAATGGATCGATTCAGGCGGGGTGCTGGAACTGGCCGAGGAACTGGGTCTGGACCTGGTCTTCTGGCACGTGATGGACGACGGCAAAGACTCAGTCAACCTGCTGTCCGGTCTGCTCGAACGCTACGCCGACCGGGCGCACTGCGTGGTCGTGCTGAACCACGGCCGCGGGGTCGATTTCACCACCTTCCGGGAGTCGGACACCGGTAAGCGCCTGAACGACACCAGCGTGCCGATCATGGAGCTGAAGGGCCTGCACAAACCCACCATGACCAAGATCGATCGGCTCGATCAGAGCTTCTGGGCCGCCGCGAACAACAATGCCGGTCCGGCC
Organism: uncultured Gammaproteobacteria bacterium; assembly: GCA_963765415.1. Taxonomy (GTDB): domain Bacteria; phylum Pseudomonadota; class Gammaproteobacteria; order Chromatiales; family Chromatiaceae; genus CAVXWS01. The sequence continues at coordinate 11,532 of CAVXWS010000018.1, read as the reverse complement.
GGCGACCACCTCGGACTGATGGAGCGGCAGCGGGTCAAGATGTGGCTCAAGCACGCCTACGGGGAGTTCGAGCGGCTGGGTTATTGAGCCTTTGCTGGCGACGTCGGGGCGGGTGCACCGGTCTCTGCGGCCTCCGGTCGATTCTGCCTGCGTTCGGTGCTGAGTATCAGACCGCGTATCTCGGCGGTCAGCGGGTCCTCGGGGTTGAACTTCTGCTGCGTCATTCTTAGCGCCTGGTGCAGCTGTTCCAGTGCCAGTTCGTGTTCACCCTGCTTGACGTAGACCCGACCCAGACCCAGTTTCGCCTGAATCTGGAGCTTTGCGTCGAGCTCCGGTCCGGCGCTCACTCTGGCGGCCGCCAGCAACTCGCCCGCCCGCAGGTACGCCTGTTCGGCCTCGCTCAATCGGCCGAGTTTCCAATTGACCATGCCCAGGGAGTTCAAGCCCGAGACGAGCCTGGGGTCCCCGCTCACCGCCTGTTGTTCCCAGGCGAGCAGACCCGAGACCAGTAAGGGTTGGGCCTCGGCGTAACGCGCCTGCTGGGCATAGAGGTTGCCGAGGATCAGTTTGCCGGCGCCGGTGATGGTTGGATCGATGCTGTCCGGGTAGTCCTGATCGAGCCGCAGGAGATCTTCGAATACGGCCATCGTTTGCTCGACGGTGCCGAGTTCCAGGTAAATGCCGCCTTGCTGGTACCTTATCTTGGCCTTCTCGGACTTGCCGGACCGGTCTTCCAGCAGGTCGAAGATGTCTATAGAGGGGGAGGAGGCGCCGAGTTGCAGATAGATCGTACCCATGCGGAAGAGCAGGCGGGCCTCACGTCGCGGGTCGCGGCGCGGCCACTCGCGCTCGATCTTGATCGCCGCCTCCATGCGCTCCAGGGCCTCCTCGGGACGCCCCTGAGCCAGAAAGATGTTGCTCAGCTTGAGCAATTCGTCGCCGATTCGCGGATCGGCCGGGCCGAGTTCATTCTCGCTCAGAGAAAGCGCGCGGCGTTGTTCGATCTCGGCCCGGGTCGCTTCGCCCTTGCGCAGGCTGAGAAGTGACCGCACGCCGAGAAACTCGACCTGCCAAGGATAGATCGCAAGCCCGGCCGACTCGATCAGGGCCTCGGCTCGATCCAGGGCGCGCCGAGCGTCGTCGGGTCGGCCGGCCTTCAGCTCGTCCAGGGCAAGAGCGCGTAGATAGTCCAGCCCGGCGACGTCCGCGGGCAGACCGTCTTCGAACGCCACGCCCGCGTCCCTGGTGACCTGCTCCGCCTCGGCCAGACGCCCCTGGGCCCCATAGTGCCGGGCGAGGTCGAGTCGCAGTTCGGCCTCCGGGTAATCGGCGCGTTGGTTTCTTGGGGCGCTCGCCACCCACTCCAGTGCCTGTTTGTACAGCAGTTCCGCCTCGTCAAAGCGCCCCTGTGCCTTGCGCACCGCCGCCAGCATTCGCTGGGTGTCGGGCAGGCGGCGGTCCCAGGCGCAGTCGCTGCACTTGCGCCGGGTATCGAGATAGTCGCTCAGCACCCGGTCGAGATCGGCGAGTTTGCCGTCCACCAGCCGGGCGAGGTTGAACCTCACGCGGATTGCCAAGCGTCGATCGACGGCCGCCGCCGGATCGTCGAGCAGTTCCTGAATGGCCGTCTGCATTTGTTGCTCGGACGCGGCCCTGGGGTCGGCAACCATCAGGCTGGTCGCCGCCGCCGCGTTCAACACCGGATCCTTGCTGCCGGTCGCCAGGGTCCTTTGCCAGAACTCGAGCGCCGCTCTGCTGTGCCCTGCGTAGCTGGCGATCTCGGCGGCGATGAAATCCAGCTCCGGGGTCGACGTTGTCGAAGCCCTTTGTGCCTTGCCCAGCAGCTGTTCGGCCTGTTCGAGTTGACCCAGGGCGATAGCCTGGTAAGCGCGAGCCAGCGGCCCTGAACCGGACGGGATCTCTCGTGCCAGGCGCTGCGCTCTCGGCGAAGGTCGGATCGAGACGGTGGCGCGCTCGAGCTGGCCGAGCAGTTGCGCCTGACTGCGATTGTCGAACAGCTCCAGGGCGAGATCTCCCAGTGGGCCGGGTCCGAAGATCGCCGCCTGAGCGGGGGTGCCAAACCAGGGTCCGAGCAAAACAAGCACGATGCCGAGCAGCAGTCGGCCCGGGGTCGTGGATGAACGCGGCTCGGCCTGCGTGAGGTGTCGTGTATGGCTCATCGACCCACCGTCGGTCGGGCGCATGGAGCTTCTCCTGCTGCGTGTCATTGAGAATCGATCGATCGGACGTCGATTGATGCCGGCGCAAGCATAGCAACCGGCTCGAAACGGATCGACCGCATTCAACGCTGACTATCGGCCGCGGTGATCAGCGGTTGAGCCGCCGCCGTCAGGTCGCGCATCGAATAGATCAGCGGGCGGCCGAGCGGTCGAGCACGGCACCCAGCGCCACACCCGTGTGCGATTCCCGAACGCGAATCAGCCCTTCCGGCGTGCCCGCGGCGACGATCCGACCGCCGGCGTCGCCGCCCTCGGGGCCCGAGGTCGATGACCCAGTCGGCCTCGGCGATCACGTCGAGGTTGTGCTCGATCACGACCACGCGTGTGGCCGGCGTCGACCAGCCGGTGCAGCACGCGGATCAGCTTCTCGACATCGGCCATGTGCAGGCCGACGGTCGGCTCGTCGAGCACGTACAGGGTCGTGCTGGCTGCGCCTGGCCGCGGCGCGTCGACGTCGTCGCGCGCCTTGGCCAGCTCGGTGACCAGCTTGATGCGCTGCGCCTCGCCGCCGGACAGCGTCGGGCTCGGCTGGCCCAGCGTCAGGTAGCCCAGGCCGACGTCCTGCAGCAGCTGCAGCGGCATGGTGCAATCGGCGGCGTGCGCGGCGAAGAAGTCGACCGCCTCGTCGACGCTCATCGCGCAGCACGTCGCCGATGCTCTTGCCGCTGCTAGTCGACCGCCAGGGTCTCGGCGTTGAAGCGCGCGCCGCCGCAGACGTCGCAGGGCACCTTCACGTCGGGCAGGAAGCTCATCTCGATGCGTCTGCATGCCCTGGCCTTCGCAGGCCGTCGCAGCGTCCGCCCGCGGTGTTGAAGGAGAAGCGCGCCGGCGTCGTAGCCGCGCAGCTGCGCCTCCGGCGTGTCGGCGAACAGCTTGCGGATCTCGTCCCAGAAGCCGATGTAGGTGGCCGGGCAGGAGCGCGGCGTCTTGCCGATCGGCGTCTGGTCGACCTCGAGCACGCGGTCGAGCGGTCTCCCAGCCGCTCGATCGCGGCTGCAGCCGTGCGGTCGTCGCCGGCCGCGCCGGCGCCGGTCGCTGCTGGCTCAGCAGGCGCTTCAGGTTGGCGCAGCAGCACGTCGCGCACCAGCGTGCTCTTGCCGGAGCCGCGACACGCCGGTGACGCACACCAGGCGGCCGAGCGGCACGCGCGACGTCGACGCTGCTTGCAGGTTGTGCAGCGTCGGCGCCGCGCAGATCGCAGCCGCGGCGTCGTCGCGCGGTTGACCGGCGCGGCGCGCCGCGCAGCGGATGGCGCAGCGGGTGCGCCAGGAAGCGGCCGGTCACCGACTCGGCGCATGCCGATCAGGTCGGCCACGCGTGCCCTCGGCGACGACCTGGCCGCCGCGCTTGCCGGCGCCCGGGCCCGAGGTCGATCACGTGGTCGGCGCGGCGGATGGTGTCCTCGTCGTGCTCGACCACGACCAGCGTGTTGCCCTTGCCGCTCGAGCTTGCGCAGCGTGTCGAGCAGCATGCGGTTGTCGCGCGGGTGCAGGCCGATGGTCGGCTCGTCGAGGATGTAGCACACGCCGCGCAGGTTGCGAGCCGAGCTGCGCGGCCAGCCGGATGCGCTGCGCCTCGCCGCCGCGACAGCGTCGGCGCGGCGCGGTCGAGCGTCAGGTAGCCGAGGCCGACCTCGCTCGAGGAACTCGAGCCGCGCGACGATCTCCGCGAGCACGTCGCGCGCGATCGCCGCGCTCGCGGCCGTCCAGCTCGCAGGGCCTCGAAGACTGCCGACCGCCTCGCTCGACCGAGCAGGCCGCGTAGTCGGCGATCGACCGGTCGCGCGAAGCGCACCGCCAGCGCCTCGGGTTCAGGCGGGCGCCGTCGCAGCTCGGGACAGGTCTCGGCCGCGTCGTCCGTCGTCGACCAGTCGCTCCAGCCAGTCGTCCTCCTCGCCGGTCTGCTCGGCGTCGAAGCCCGGGCAGCTCGCAGCGCCGGTGCCGAAGCAGCTCGGGCACCAGCCGTGCTTGCGAGTTGTAGGAGAACAGGCGCGGGTCGAGCTCGGCGAAGCTGCGTGCCGCAGGCCGGGCAGGCGCGCTTGGTCGAGACAGGCTGATCGCCTCGCTGCCCCGTGCCGGCGGCGTCGACGGTGCAGCACTGCACCACGCCCTTGCCGAGGTCGAGCGCCCGGCCGAGCAGCGCGCGCAGCGCCGGTCTCGTTGCGCGGCGCGACGATCGAGGTCGCCGACCGGCAGCTCGATGTCGTGCTCCTTGAAGCGGTCGAGCGCGCGGCCAGGCGTCGCGTCGGCAGGCAGCTCGCCGTCGACGCGCAGCTGCGTGAAGCCCTTGCGCGCGGCCCACTTGGCCAGGTCGGTGTAGAAGCCCTTGCGGGCGACGACCAGCGGCGCGAGCAGGCCGATCGTGCTGGCCGCGTGCAGTCGCGCAGCATGCGCGCGGCGATCGCCTCGCGCGCTCTGCGGCTCGATCGGCACGTCGCAGTCCGGGCAGTGCTGGATGCCGAGCTTGACGAACAGCAGGCGCAGGAAATGGTAGATCTCGGTCAGGGTGGCGACCGTGCTCTTGCGCCCGCCGCGGCTGGTGCGCTGCTCGATCGCCACCGTCGGCGGGATGCCGTAGACCGCGTCCACGTCGGGCCGCGCCGGCCGGCTGCACGAACTGCCGCGCGTAGGCGTTCAGCGACTCGAGGTAGCGGCGCTGGCCCTCGGCGAACAGGATGTCGAAGGCCAGCGTGCTCTTGCCGGAGCCGCGACACGCCGGTGATGACGGTGAACTTGCCGCGCGGGATCGTCGACGTCGACGTTCTTGCAGGTTGTGCTCGCGGGCGTTGACGATGCGGATCGACTGGCGTCGGCCGCGCGCGCGCTGGCGCGCGCGGCACGGCGCTGCAGCGGCGCGGCCTTCCTCGCCGCGGCGTGCCAGCCCAGCGCCTGCGCGTAGTCGCGCAGCGCGCGCCCGGTGTGCGACGCTCGGGTGCGTCGCGCACCGTCGTCGGGCGTGCCGGCGCAGACCAGCTCGCCGCCGCCGTCGCCGCCCTCGGGGCCGAGGTCGATGATCCAGTCGGCGGCGCGGATCACGTCGAGGTTGTGCTCGATGACGAGCAGCGAATGGCCGGCGTCGAGCAGCTTGCGCGAAGGCGCCGCAGCAGCTTGGCGATGTCGTCGAAGTGCAGGCCGGTGGTCGGCTCGTCGAACAGGAACAGCGTGCCGCGCGCCGCCGCTGCGCCGGCTGCGCTGCCTCGGCCAGGAGGCCGGCCAGCTTCAGGCGCTGCGCCTCGCCGCCGGACAGCGTCGGCACCGGCTGGCCGAGCCGCAGGTAGTCGAGGCCGACGTCGACGAGCGGCTGCAGCGCGCGCAGCACCTCGCGGTCGGCCTGCGAAGAACTGCGACCGCCTCGGCGACCGTCAGGTCCAGCACGTCGGCGATCGACAGCTGGCGTCGCCGCGGACGATCTTCACCTCCAGCACCTCGGCGCGGTAGCGGCGGCCGTCGCAGTCCGGGCAGCGCAGGTAGACGTCGGACAGGAACTGCATCTCGACGTGCTCGAAGCCGTTGCCGCCGCAGGTCGGGCAGCGGCCGTTGCCGGAGTTGAAGCTGAACGTGCCCGCGGTGTAGCCGCGCTCGCGCGCCAGCGGCGCGTCGGCGAACAGCTTGCGGATGCGCGTCGAAGGCGCCGACGTAGCTGGCCGGGTTGGAGCGCGCGGTCTTGCCGATCGGGCGACTGGTCGACCAACACCACGTCGCTCGATGCCGGTCGTGCCCCGAGCAGGCGCTCGTGCGCGCCCGGCGTCTCGGTCGGGCTTGCCGTTGCGCTTGCGCAGCGCCGGCGTACAGCACGTCCTGCACCAGCGTGCGACTTGCCCGAGCCGGAGACGCCGGTGACGCAGACCAGGCGCTGCAGCGGGAACTCGACGTCGATGTCCTTGCAGGTTGTGCTCGCGCGCGCCGTCGCAGCGATCAGGCGCGGCGTGTCGGCGTCGACCGTGCGCCGCGACGCGCCGATGCCGACCTGCTTGCGCGCCGCCGAGGTAGGCGCCGGTCAGCGTGTCGGCGTCGCGCAGCGCGCGTCGGGCGTGCCGTCGAAGCACGATCTGCGCCGCCGCGCTCGCCCGGGCCCGGGCCCATGTCGATCAGGCGGTCGGCGGCCAGCATCACCTGCCGGGTCGTGCTCGACCACCACCAGCGTGTTGCCGGCGTCGCGCAGCCGCTGCATGCACCTCGATGATGCGGTCCATGTCGCGCGGGTGCAGGCCGATGCTCGGCTCGTCGAGCACGAACAGCGTGTTGACCAGCGAGGTGCCGAGCGCCGTGGTCAGGTTGATGCGCTGCACCTCGCCGCCGCGACAGCGTGCGCGACTGGCGGTCCAGCGTCAGGTAGCCGAGGCCGACGTCGCACAGGTAGCGCAGGCGCGTGCGGATCTCGCCGAGCAGCAGCTCGGTCGCCTCGTCGAGCGGCGCCGGGCAGGCACCAGCTGCGTCGAAGAAGCGCCGCAGCGCGCTCGATCGGCAGCAGCATCAGGTCGTGCAGGCTCAGGCCCGGCAGCGCCTCGAGCTGCTCGCGCGACCAGGCCACGCCGACCGGCAGGAAGCGCTGCGCCGGCGGCCAGCACCGCGTCGGCGTCGGCCTTGCTGCCGAGGCGCCACAGCAGCGCCTCGGTCTTCAGCCGCGCGCCGCCGCAGGCCGGGCAGGGCGTGTAGCTGCGGTACTTCGACAGCAGCACGCGGATGTGCATCTTGTAGGCCTTGGTCTCCAGGTACTCGAAGAAGCGGCGCACGCCGTACCAGCTGCTTGTTCCAGTTGCCGTTCCAGTTCGGCGAGCCGTCGATGACCCAGTCGCGCTGCGCCGGCGTCAGCTGCGCGCCACGGCGTGTCGAGCGGGATGCCGGCCTCGCCGGCGTAGCTGCAGCAGGTCGTCCTGGCACTCCTTCCAGGCCGGCGTCTGCCAGGGTCTTGATCGCGCCGTCGCGCAGGCGTCTTGCGCTCGTCGGGGATCACCAGGCCGTAGTCGACGCCGATCACGCGGCCGAAGCCGCGGCAGGTCTCGCAGGCGCCGATCGGCGAGTTGAAGGAGAACAGCGCCGGGCTGCGGGTCGCGCGTAGCGCGATGTCGCAGTCGGGGCAGTGCAGGCCGGTGGAGAAGCGCCAGCGGCTCGCCGGCTCGCCGCTCGTCGCCGAGCGGGTAGCACCGTCGACGCGCCCGCTGCCCGCGCTTGCAGCGCCGCTTCGATCGCCTCGATCACGCGCGCGCGCTCGGCGTCGGCGCAGCCGGAAGCGGTCCTGCGACCACGTCGAGGACTGCGTCGCCGTCGACGCGTCGGCTGCACGCGGGTGTAGCCCTGGCGCGCGAGCAGCCGCTGCGACCTCGCTGCTCGGCGAAGTGTCGGCCGGCACGCGCGACCGGGAAGGTGATCACGCAGCCGCGGGTCGCCCGCGCGGCGCGCGCTCGCAGCAGGTCGGCGTAGATCGCTCTCGGGCGTGTCGTGCCGCACCGGCTGCGCCGCAGCCGCGGCAGTAGCAGCTGCGCGGCGCGCGCGAACAGCAGCTTCAGGTGGTCGTTCAGCTCGGTCATCGTGCCGACCGTGCGAGCGCGAGGTGCGCACCGGGTTGGTCTGGTCGATGGCGATCGCCGGCGGCATGCCGTCGATGCGGTCGACCGCGGGCTTGTCCATGCGGTCGAGGAACTGGCGCGCGTAGGCGCGAGAAGGTCTCGACGTAGCGGCGCTGGCCCTCGGCGTACAGGGTGTCGAAGACCAGCGAGGACTTGCCCGAGCCGGACACCCCGGTGACGACGATCAGCTCGCCGAGCGGAAGTCCAGGTCGAGGTTCTTCAGGTTGTTCTGGCGCGCGCCGCGGATGGAGATCTTGTCGACCATGCGGGATTTCGGTTGGCGGATCAGCCCGACAGTTTACGCCGGGTCGGCGGCTGTTGGCGGCGGGGTTTCCTTGGTCTGTCTGTGGGAGCGGCGCCTCGCCGCGATCAGGCCTCGACCAAAGGCACCTTCGGCGCGAGGGCGCGCCTCCCACGGATTGGCCTCCCTCCCGCCTCCGTCGGCTCTGCTTGTGCGGCGCCCCGCCGCGATCAGGCCTCGACCAGGGCCCCATCGGCGCGAGGGCGCGCCTCCTAGTGCGCTCGTGAAGGCGCACATCCAGCACGGTGGAAGTCCGTGTCGGGGTAAGCCAAGGCCCCGAAGTTGAAGGTAACTGCGTCGTCGTGAGGCGGGGTGGAGAGCAACCGGAGACGAACTGGCGGTCCGTAGGATGACGAACTCGATTCGGCGGGGTGTGGCGACGAGCTGGCTGGGAGAAGGCGAAGTCTGAAACGCATCGAATGCGCTGTTTTGGTGGAGAAAGCGACATTCGGGTCACCCACGTGGTTGGAGACGGAACGTCGGGAAGGATGTGCGAGCTAAGCGAGGAGACCTGGCGGTCGAGGAGACGGCAGCCAGGAGTCAGAGCCCTCATGGTACCGAGGTCCTCGGCTGGAGCGTCAAGGTTTATGGGCTGGAGACGGTTCATCTAGCAGAGGCTGGGGCGCAGCCCCCAACCAGGACGCATCTGGAGGGAGACGGGATGCTGAGAGAACAGAACCTCAGCGTAGGGAAGGGGGGTAGGAAGGTGGATGTGTGAAGTGCAGAAGGTGTGAGTATGGGGACGGTAGTGTCTGAGAAGGCTAAACAAGTCTCGTTGACCGCGGCACAGTGGCCGTGGGTTGACCGCACGATCTGGACGGAGCGCATGTTGGCGGCGCTGGACAACGGCGTCAAAGGCAACAAATGGTTCAGTCTGATTGACAAAGTGTATCGTCGGCAGACGCTGGAGGCGGCCTGGGAGCAGGTGCGTCGCAACGGCGGAGCCGCCGGTGTGGATGGTCAGAGTCTACGGCGCTTCGAAGCGCGGGCGTCGGTCTACCTGGACGAGCTGAGCGAACAGCTGCAGCGGGGCGGGTATCGCCCGCAGGCGGTGCGGCGGGTGGAGATCCCGAAGGCGGGTAACAAGACCCGTCCGCTGGGGATCCCCACGGTCAAAGGACCGGATTGTGCAGACCGCCCTGAAACGGGTGATCGAGCCGATCTTCGAAAAGGAATTTCTGCCGATGAGCTACGGCTTCCGTCCGGGGCGCGGCTGCAAGGATGCGCTGCGGGAGGTCGATACGCTGCTGGGTCAGGGCTACACCCACGTGGTGGATGCCGATCTGGCCGGCTACTTCGACAGCATTCCCCATGAGCGGCTGCTGGCCAGGGTCCGGGAACGGATCCGTGACGGTCGGGTGCTGGATCTGCTGCAGGGGTGGATGCAACAGGACGTGGTCAAAGGGCTCGAGCGCTGGACCCCGACGGGCGGCACGCCCCAGGGGGCGGTGATCAGCCCGCTGTTGGCCAACCTGTACCTGCATCCGCTGGATGTGCAGATGCAGCGCAACGGCTATCGCATGGTGCGTTATGCCGATGACTTTGTGATCCTATGTGCCAGTGCGGCCGAGGCCCAAGCGGCCTTGAAGGCGGTTCAGGCATGGGTATCCGGGGAAGGGCTCGCCCTGCATCCGGAGAAGACCCATGTGGGGGACTGTCGGCAAGCGGGCGAGGGGTTCGAGTTTCTCGGCTACCGGTTCGAGTGCGGGCGGCGCGAGGTGAGGAAGCGGAGCCTGCAGGGGCTGAAGGCGAAGATCCGGGAGAAGACGCGTCGGACTCGAGGGGACTCGATCCGGCGGATCATCGCGGACCTGAACCCGATGCTGCGTGGCTGGTTCGCTTACTTCCAGCACGCCAACCGTTGGTTGTTCCGGTATCTGGACCGCTTCATCCGGCGACGGCTGCGGGCGGTGCTGCGCAAGCACGAGAAACGGCCCGGCCAGGGACACGGCCACCGGGATCATCAGCGCTGGCCGAACCGTTACTTCGCTACGCAAGGGCTTTTCTCCCTATTCGAGGCCCGTGCGCTGGCGAGCCAATCCCGATGAGGAAACCACCGACTGGAGAGCCGTGTGCGGGAGAACCGCACGCACGGTTCGGAGGGCGGGGAGGACGTCAGTCCTTCCCGACCCCTATCAGGACCTCGCCCCAACGGCGTGCGGGCGTGCCTCCCACAGCACCGAAGAAAGGACCGACATCCCGATGCATTTCCCTTCTTCCCAGAGGAACCGGATAAAATGACCAACCCGATCGAGCCCCGCGCTGCAGAGATGCGCGGAAAACGCGAGAACCCCTAGAGCATTCACGTAATCAATCCATGAGCAAAACCGCACTCATCACCGGCATCACCGGCCAGGACGGCGCCTACCTAGTGTCCGGTCAGAAACGCTAAGGCACTGATTATTTTTAAGAAAACACGACAGAGGTCAGTGAAAACTCCGATGGAATGAGGCATTCTTTTATCTCAAGCGACTGATTTAAAAGAAAAACACCAAACCACCGGAGCCGACAATGCGAGAAAAACGCACCATCCAAGCCAGTATATTCGAAGGTTATGCGGAACACGAGATCGGGCGGGAGTTGAAAGCGATGTCGGACTGGCTGGATCAAAATATTGATCTACTCGATTGGGTGGCGGCCGATGTCAAGCAGCGCAACGTGGAAGAGACTGGGAGAAAGGGACTGTCGATCGAATCGGTGTTGCGCTGTGCGATTCTCAAGCAGTATCGACAATTGAGTTATGAAGATCTGGTTTTTACGTTGATGGATTCGGCCTCTTGTCAGACCTTCGCGCGTTTAACGATGGCGTGGTATCCGAAGAAAGCGACATTGCAAAGCTGCATCAGTGTGATCAGTGATGTCACCTGGGAACAGATCAATCAACGGCTATTGCGCAGTGCCGACAAAGCCAAGCAGGAACGAGGTGAGATGTTGCGGATTGACAGCACGGTGACCGAGTCGCCGATTCATGCGCCGAGTGACAGCACGCTGTTATGGGACAGTGTTCGCGTACTGGTTCGGTTACTGAAGCGTGCTGAGGAACTGGCCGAAGGGGTCACGACAATCGATTACCGGAATCATCAACGGTTGGCCAAGAAGCGGACCAGGGCGATTCGCTATACCCGTGGTCAGGACAAGAAGCGGCACTCTATCGGGATTTGATTGAGGCAACGAAGAACAGCCTGGACTATGTTGAACACGCCGACATCAAACTCCACTGGAGTCTGCTGTCTCGATCCGATGTGCTTATGGGCTATGGCAGGCGCAGTTCAATCATTACAAGCCATTGATACTGAGCGTGATTGATCAGGCTGAGCGTCGCGTATTCCAGGGTGAGAAGGTACCGTCGACCGAAAAGGTTGTCAGTATCTTTGAAGAACACACTGACATCATCGTCAAAGGGAGCCGGGATATTCAGTATGGGC
>CAVXWS010000017.1:0-24029 GCA_963765415.1 uncultured Gammaproteobacteria bacterium | reverse complement strand
GCCGGACGAGTACCTGGCGCTGGAGCGCATCGATCCCTATGTGCGCATCATTCGCCAGGCCATCGAAGCCATCTGTCTGCCCTGATCTCCGGCCGGCCCCCGCTGCGCGATCACCCCCGGTTCCGCAGATCGCCTCACGCACTTCCGCCGAAACCGCCCGCCGCGCTACCCTGAGGTTCGTTCGTGCCCCCGATCATGGGAACTCCTGTTAATGAAGGCGCTGCTGTATTTCGTCCATCCCTATCCGCGTAAATCCCGCGTCAATGTCGCCCTGCGCCAGGCGGCGGCGGCACTCGATCAGATCACCGTGCGTGACCTGTACGAGCAATATCCGGACTTCTACATCGATGTCCCGACCGAACAGAATCTGCTGCTCGAACACCAGTTGATCGTCTTCCAGCACCCGATGCAGTGGTTCGGCGCCCCGGCACTGCTGAAGGAATGGCTCGACACCGTACTGCGGCGCGGCTGGGCCTACTCCGGCGGTCGCGCGCTGCAGGGCAAACACTGGTTGCAAGCGGTCAGTACCGGCGATCCGGCCGAGGCCTTCGGGCGCGAGGGTCGGTACGGTTTCGCCGTCGACGAACTGCTGCGTCCGTTCCAGGCCAGCGCCCGGCTGTGCGGCATGCACTGGCACGAGCCCTTCCTGGTCTACCGCTCGGCGGCGCTCGATCCCGCCGCGATCGAGCAGCAGGCCCGGGCCTACCGGAACCGGCTCGAGCGGTTTGCCGAGACAGCGCAGGAGCAGCCGACATGAGCACCAACGGCCTGCTGCTGGACTCGGTGATCTTCCTCGGCGCCGCGGTCGCCACCGTACCGATCGCCAAACGGCTCGGCCTGGGTTCGGTACTCGGCTATCTGGCCGGGGGCATCCTGATCGGCCCCTGGGGCATCGGGCTGATCACCGAGGCCCAGACCATCCTGCACTTCGCCGAGTTCGGCGTGGTGCTGCTGCTGTTCCTGATCGGCCTGGAGCTGAATCCGCGCCTGCTCTGGGACATGCGCCGGCCGATCCTGGGGACCGGAGGCCTGCAGGTGTTGGCCAGCACCGCGCTGCTGTTCGGTCTGGCTCTGCTGGCCGGGGTGACCTGGCAGGTCGCCCTGGTGGCCGGCATGGGCCTGGCACTTTCCTCGACCGCGATCGCGCTGCAGATCCTGCAGGAGCGGAACCTGGCCGACACGGCCGCCGGACGCACCGGCTTCTCGGTGCTGTTGTTTCAGGATATGGCCATCGTCCCCATGCTGGCGGTGCTGCCGCTGCTCGCCAGCGGACCCGTGGACGCCGCCGGCGGCCCGACCGGCTGGCTGGCGGTAGCCCAGGCCCTGGGCGCGATCGCTGCGGTGGCGCTCGGCGGGCACTTTCTGCTGCGCCCGGTGCTGCGTTTCATGGTCGGCACCGGGCTGCGCGAGATCTCCACCGCCTTCACCCTGCTGCTGGTGATGGGCGTGGCCCTGCTGATGGACAGCGTCGGCCTGTCGATGGCGCTCGGCACCTTCCTCGCCGGCGTGCTGCTGGCCGACTCCGAGTACCGGCACACGCTGGAGGCCGACATCGAGCCGTTCAAGGGTCTGCTGATGGGGCTGTTCTTCATCGCCGTGGGCATGTCGGTCGACTTCGGTCTGCTGCTCGCCAGTCCGGTCATGGTGCTGAGCATCACCGCGGTCCTGCTGCTGACCAAGGGCGCGGTGCTGTGGCTGCTGGCCCGCCAGTCCGGCCTGCCGGTCGGTCAGCGCCCGATGTTCACCTTCCTCCTGGCGCAAGGCGGCGAGTTCGCGTTCGTGCTGTTTTCCACCGCGACCAGTCTGAACGCCATGCCGGCCGAGATCGCGGACCTGTTGATCCTGGCGGTGACCCTGTCGATGCTCACCACCCCGCTGTTGATGCTGATCGAGGACCGGGTGATCGAACCGCGTTACCGCCGCCTGTCGCCGCCCGAGGAGACCCCCATCCCGCCGCAGGAGTGCTCGGTGATCATCGCCGGCTTCGGCCGCTTCGGGCAGATCGTCGGTCGCCTGCTGCACGCCCATCACATCCCCACCACGCTGCTCGACCACGACCCGGACCACATCGAGATGGTCGGCAGATTCGGCTTCAACGTCTTCTTCGGCGACGCTGCGCGGCTCGACCTGCTGCACGCCGCCGGCGCCGATCAGGCCCGGGTGCTGGTGATCGCGCTCGACGACCCCAAGAGCACCCTCAAGCTCGCCGAACTGGCGCGCTCGCATTTCCCGCAGCTGAAGATCATCGCCCGCGCCTGGGATCTGAACCATCTGTTCGAGCTGACCGACATCGGCATCGAGGAGGTCTACCGCGAGACCTTCGACACCGCCCTGGCCGCCGGCGAAGCGGTGCTGCGCGATCTCGGCTACGGCGCCTTCGAGGTGCACCGCGCCGGCAAACGCTTCCGCGCCCACGACATCGAGAGCCTGGAACACATCCATCTGGCGCGCCAGGAATCGGTCGAACACGCCATCGACGCCGTCATCCGAGCCCGCGACGAGCTGAAGGAGCTCTACGCCGAGGACGAGATCCCGCTCGAGGAACGCGAGACCGAATGGAACTAGATCCGCGCCGCGCAAACGAATCGAGTCGCTGCTGGTGGGCCGGCGAACAGCCCGACTACCAGCATTACCACGACCACGAGTGGGGCCGGCCCGTGGCCGACGACCGGCGGTTGTTCGAGAAGCTCTGCCTGGAGGGCTTTCAGGCCGGGTTGAGCTGGCTGACCATCCTGCGCAAGCGCGACAACTTCCGCGCCGCCTTCGCCGACTTCGACTTCGAGCAGGTCGCGCGCTTCGGAACCCGCGACGTCGAACGCCTGCTCGGCGACGCCGGCATCGTCCGCCACCGGGGCAAGATCGAGGCGACCATCGACAACGCCCAGCGCGCCTGCGAGCTGGTCGAGCGCGAGGGTTCGCTGGCCGCCTTCCTCTGGCGGTTCGAGCCCGAGCCTTCAAGCCGCCCCTCCAGTCTCACCCGCAGGCAACTGGAGGAACTCAGCACCTCGGCCGAGTCGACCGCGATGAGCAAGGCGCTGAAGAAGCGCGGCTGGCGCTTCGTCGGGCCGACGACCTGTTATGCCTTCATGCAGGCGATGGGGATGGTGAATGATCATGTCGAGGGGTGTCCGGCTCGGGAGGTGGTGGAGTTGGAGCGGGAGGGATTTCGGCGGCCCGCTTGAGTCAGCGTTTAGTGAAGTCAGTGGTGCTGACTTGGTTCGTGCCGCTTCGCGGCGGGTTTAATCTGATTGCGCTGGGTGCAGCGCGCCCACGTTACTTTTCTTTGCTTGCCCAAAGAAAAGTAACCCAAAGAAAGGGCAGCCCACGACTTGCCAATTGCTGCGCAATTGGTGCCCTGCGCGTCTCACCGAAACAGGGACGAAAGGCAAACTCGCGGCTTCCAGTCGCTCAGACAGCCTTTCGTCCGTTTCCTGTTTCGGCTGCGATGCTCGGCTGCGTCAAGGGCGATCAATGTGCCCTCCGCTAACTCGGAGTCGTTAAACCAAAGCGCATGTTTTTCGGAGGGCACCAACGGTTTAAGGGTCGGAGTCGAGATCGACTCCGACCCTAACGCCACACGGGCAGAGAGCACACAGTCCGACTCTTCGCCGCCGAGCACTGCAGGGCCACGCGGATAAAGGGGCAAGGCTGTTTGAGCGATCGGAGATCGCGAGTTTGCCTTGCACCCCGCGTGGACTGAAGCGCGCAGGGAACCCTTCCGCAGGAAGGGCGGCGAAGTGGAGTGAGGATTTTTGGGTACTTTTGATCCATCAAAAGTACCTCGCCGCAGGGGCGCGACAAGCCCCGACTTCAAACAACTGCCGCGAAGCGGCACAACTCAATACTCGAACCGCCATGAGCAACTATCACCACCCCATGCTTTGCCATCAACAACCAGATAAGCTTCAATCGTAAAATCCAGCAACAACAAAGCCACCCCCGTGACCAAACCAACCGCCGACAAGAGCTTCGTCGACTCCTTCCGCCAGTCCTCCCCCTACATCCACGCCCATCGCCGCCGTACCTTCGTACTGGCCTTCGGCGGCGACGCGGTGGCGGACCCGGGCTTCGCCGATCTGATCCACGACATCGGTCTGCTGCACGGGCTGGGCATCCGCTTGGTACTGGTCCATGGCGCGCGGCCGCAGATCGAGGCGAGCCTGGCGCTGCGCGGGGCGCGGATGCAGATCGAGAGGGGTCTGCGGGTGACCGACGATCAGGCCCTGGCCTGCGTCAAGGAGGCCGCGGGCACGGTGCGGGTCGAGATCGAGGCGCTGCTGTCGATGGGGCTGGCCAACTCCCCCATGGCCGGAGTCAAGATCCGGGTCGCCTCCGGCAACTTCGTCACCGCCAAACCGCTCGGCATCATCGACGGCATCGACTACCGCCACACCGGCGAGGTCCGTCGCATCGACGCCGAGGCGATCAGGCAGCGGATCGACGACGGCGCCATCGCGCTGGTCCCGCCGCTCGGTTATTCGCCCACCGGGGAGGTATTCAATCTGCACGCCGCCGATGTCGCCGGTGCGGTGGCCCGGGCGATCGGCGCCGACAAGCTGATCATGCTCACCGATGAGCCGATCAAACTCAGCCGCGGTAAACGCATCGACAGCATGGTGCCGCGCGAGGTGGACACCCTGATCGAACGGCGCAAGAAGCTCAGCGACCGTCAGGTGCGGGTGCTGCGCAATGCCGCCTCGGCCTGCCGGGGCGGGGTGCGGCGCATCCATCTGCTGGACCGGCGCGACAACGGGGCACTGCTGACCGAGTTGTTCACCCGCGACGGCGCCGGCACCCTGATCACCGCCGAGCCCTACGAGCACACTCGCCAGGCGACTATCGACGACATTGGCGGCATTCTCGAGATCATCAGTCCATTGGAACAGGCCGGTGTCCTGATGCCGCGCCCACGCGAGGTGTTGGAGACCGAGATCGAACGCTTCACCGTGGTCGAGCGCGACGGGTCGGTGATCGGCTGCGCCGCACTCTACCCGTTCGAACACGAAGGTCTCGGCGAGCTCGCCTGCGTCACCATTCATCCCGATTACCGCGCCAGCGGCCGCGGCGATGCCCTGCTGCAGCATCTCGAGCAAGGCGCCCGCGCCGCCGGGCTGCAGGGGCTGTTCGTACTCACCACCCGCACCGCGCACTGGTTCCGCGAACGCGGCTTCCAACCGGCCGGGGTCGATCGACTACCGGCCAGGCGACGCGACCTGTACAACTGGCAGCGCGGCTCCAAGGTGTTTCTGAAGACACTGGATTGATGCACGGGCGGCGCTGACTGTGCCGATCTTGCTCTGGTCTGGTGCACGATCGAGGTTCGAGATCGAATTCAAGCGGACGCCCGTCCTTCGACCACGTCCGATAAGGGATTGAAATAATTCGGTTTAGCTTGGCGACCTGGGATTTTGGCGCAGCCTTTGCTGGGCAAGAGAACGTCCACGTCTACGGAGGGCCGTTCATGCGCCGCCTGAATCGTGATCGTCATCGTCGAGCCTTGAGTTTTCTGCTGCTGGCGGCCGCGAGCTTCCTGTCCGCCAATGCCTGGCTGGTCAGCCAGGGGCTGATCGTTTATTGAGGCCTGGTAAATACCGATGCGCTTCGCTGCGCTCAGCTCATCCTATGACTCGGTCCGAGGGGAGAGTCGTGGGAGGCGCGCCCCCGCGCCGATGCAGTCATGCCGTTTACCTTCGCGGCGAGGGCGCCGCACACACAGGGCCTGGTCTTTGTCGTTCACCACCCCCGCCGCTCGACCACCATGCGCATAGGACCTGGTGAGTAAGAACGAACCGCATCGATCGCGAGACGCGGCCGAGTGATCTCCGGCGTGGGTTGCCGTTGCCAAAGCTCGAAACGCGACCGATGCGCTTATATGACACTGCGAATTCCGCCAGCTCCCGGGATACCGGGTCGATTTCCGGGCTAGGCCGCGGCCTCGGTGTCACCCTCCCCGGTCTTGGGGCTGAGCGTCCGGAACACCTCGGTCAGGGCCTCGTCGCCACCCACGTTACCGGGGAAGATCACCAACGGCAGGTTCGGGTAGCGCGGATGATCGTCCGGGCACTGGACCACCGAACAGCCGGCGCGGATCTGGCCCAGCACCCGCGCGGTGCGCAGCACCAGGCCCTGGCTCAGGACATCGTTCGAGGTGATCCCGCCCTTGCTGATCAGGAAACCGAGATCGGCCGGCAGGGCCTGCACCAGCGAGACCAGAAACGCCGAGACCTGCTCGCCGAAGGCCAGGCGCTCGGCCTGGCCGGCGAACCGGCGCTCGCCTCGGCTGGTGTAGATGACCGAGCTCCGACCGGCGGCGAAGGCCTGGTCGACGGCCTCCAGGATCTCGTTGCGATGGCGGAAACCGTCGCGCTCGATCCGATCGACCTGCACCTCCAGCGGCACCACCTCGGTCTCTTGGCGCAGATGCGCGAGCTGGCGCGAGGTCTTGTCGACGTGCGAGCCGACCACGATCACGCCCGGTTTACCGCCGCGCACATAGGCCGACATACGCTCCGCCGCTATCGGCTGGGGCGGCAGCCGCGCCAGCGAGGTCAGCAGGCTCGCGGCGCTGCGGAACAGGAAGCGGCGTCCCTCGCCGGCGACCGCCAGCAACTGCTCGCAAAAACCGTCCAGGTCCGATTGTTGCTCGGCGTCGACCGCGACGCAGACATTGCCGGACAACCCGCGCAGGCGTTCGTGGAGATCGCCGCGTATCCGATCGAGCGTCAAGCGCTCCACCTGTTCGGCGCCGATCCGGCCGGCCGTCTTCTCGGCCACATAATCCGGCAGGTAGGCGGTGGAGAAACCGAACACCGAGTCCCTGGCGAACTCGGTCTCGTGCACCGGCACCGGTTCACCGTCGACCAGCAGATAGTGCGTGCTGTCGCGCGTCACCCGGCCGCCCTCGAAGAAGGCCGGCACCAGAAAGTGCGCGTCGAACGGCCCCAGTTCCTCGGCAATGACATCGGTCTCGACCGGGTAGTGACCGCGCAGGGTCGAGTCGGAACGGCTGACCAGGAGCGGGTTGATCCGCCGCCCCTCGCCGGCCAACTCTTCCAGCGCCAGCTTGAGGTTGCGGCAGACCTCGCGGGTGATGTCCGCCGCCTGCGCGGCGTCCATGCCGCGGGTGTTGCTCAGGACGAAGAACAGCGGGGCCGGGTCGAGCAGGGCCTCTCGCAGGGTCGCCGGGTCCCAACGGGTCAGCAGCAGGCAGCTGTGCACCGTCTGCGAGCCCGTTGGGTCGTCGTCGATGACGACGATCTTGGTCTCGAACTCGCTGGACGTCACGACAGCAACTCCCCGGCCCGACCGGCCAGGGCCTCGGCGGTGATGCCGTTGTACGCCATGATCTCGGCCGGGCTGGCGGTGGTCTCGCCGCGCTTCCAGCCGAACACGTCCCGTGCCGGCGCGCGGCTGCGCAGCATCACCGGCTCGAGCGCCGCCGTCGCGCCGCCGCTGACCCCGATCAGTACATCGCCGTCGAACAGGGCGTCGAAGTCGGCCTGACCCATGAAGCGGTCGTCCGGCTGCGGCAACCGTATCCCAGGCAACGTCGCCCGGGCGATACAGCCGGCGCGGGTTGGCCACGCAGACGATCCGCACCCGGTAGCCGTCCGCTTCGAGCCGATCCTTGGCGGCGAACACCGGCAGGTAGACCATGTCGCCGGTCACGGCGAACACGATAGTGCCCTTCTCGCCTGCACTCGATTCATAGATCGCCACCGCTCCCTGATCGATCGCCTGCTCGGCCTGCGCGCGACTGGTGTACACCGGCAGGGCGCTCTTCGAGGCGATGATGCTGATGCTCTTGTTGAACGATCCCAACGCCCAGTCGTAGGCGGCCTGGATCATATTGGCGTCGCAGGGGAAGAGCGGATAACTGTTGCCGTTGCGCATCTGCGCGCCGAAGTAGTTCTCGATCTCCGGGCGCTGATGGGTCCAGCCGTTGCGGCCCTGCTCCAGGGCGCCGGCGGTGAACATGGACACCAGCGAGGGCGTCTTGCGGCGCAGCTCGGCCATCGCCTGGGCGACCGTCTGCACGATCGGCCAGCCGTTGATGGCGAAGCTCTCGTACGACAGCCACAGCGAGCGGCCGCCGAACAGCGCCAGGCCCGCGGCCAGGCCGGCACAGGCGTCTTCGTTGAGCGGCTCGTAGACCTGGCCGTTCGGCGCCTGGTTGTAGAGAGCATCCGCAGTCGGGTGACGGATCTTCAGCGCCTCGTTGATGGCCTTCATGTTCGAGGCCTCGTTGCCGTCGGCGTTGCTGATCACGAAGCTGGGATCGGCCTTGCCGACCGCGACCACCATCTGCGCCATGGCGCTCGACGGCACGGCCTTTTCGCCGACCGGGAACTCGGTGCGCGGCAGCTCGCCGAGATCGACCAGCGCGCGCTCGGACTCGGTGACCACGCAGCGGCCGGCCGGGCCGCCGCCGGCCCGGCTGATGTTGCCACGCACCAGCTGCCAGGCCTCCGGGCTCAGGGCGCGGGCCTTGAGCGCGGTGGCGATGTTGTCCTTCTCGATGCTGTCGCCCGGATACAGGTTGTGCGACTTGGCGCCGTGGGCGTGCACCCCGGCCCCTTTCAGCTGCTTGATGATCAGCGCGGTCAGCGTGCCGCCGAGAGCCTGATCGGCGGCCTTCTGCGCGGCCTCCAGCACGGCCCGGGTGAAGGCCATGCGCTGACCGAAGCTGAAGCGGGTGCTGTCGACATACTCGCCGTCCTGGCCGGCGTCGTCGAAGTCCTTGGCATCGATCAGGATCACGTCGTCGAAACCGTGTGCCTGCCAGTAGGCGGTCATGCGCTCGTTGTCGAACAGCGAGACCATCGAGTGATGTTCCTGGCTGAAACCGTTCCACACCAGCACCGGCAGGAAGTTGGTGACCTGCGGGTAGGCGGTGCGGAAGTGCAGCATGGAGTTCAGCACATAGGGTTCACCCATACCGCCGTCACCGATGGTGCAGGGAAAGAGCGTATCGCGGTTGAGCAGCGCGCCGGCCATGGCGAAGTGCTGACCCTGGCCGAGCGGACCGGCGGGCGCCAGCAGACCGGGGATGGCGCCGGACAGGTGACCAAGCAGACCGTGGCGTTCGCGGAAGCGGGCCTGCAGATCTTCCATGTCGTGGATACCCATGGCCTCGAGCGAGCGGTCCAGGAACATGGCGCTGTAGTAGCCCGGGGCGTGGTGACCGACCTCGGTGACGACATTGATGTGGCCGAGCATCACCAGCGCGGCATAGGCATCGGCGCTGCTGGCGAAACCGCCCGGGTGACCGGACTCCTTGGACGCACACAGTTGCAGCGTGGTGTAGCGCAGCGCGTCGGCGGCGAGCATCGTCTGGTAGACCGCGGCATCGTCGATCCGCTCGATCGCGGAACGGTCCTCGCCGATTACCGGGTGCACGCCGAGCTCGGCGAAGTGCTCGGAGGCGTCGGCGAAATGGCGGATGCCGCGCAGGAAGGCTGTTGCGTCGGTGTTCAGGTGTTTGGCTGCGGTGCTCATCGGGCTTGCTCCTCGGTTGTCCATGTCTGGCGTTTACCGCCTTGCCCGAAAAGCTAGCCTCGAAGCTCGAATTACGCGATACGGTACGATTTTCACGATATGAGAAAATAATTAGGGGTACTGGCCAAACAATCGTAACTTACTGTTTTTTCTGATGGATTTATTCACCATCGCGTCGGCTGAGGAGAATTTCCACAATGTGGGATAACCTCGGAGGCCCGCAAAACTCTTGGCACAAAGTTGGGATGTACGGCAGATTCTGGCCCAGTAACACCCACAATGCGGGAAATTTCACCGTCTATGGAAAACCCGAATCGCAGCAGCATCCAGGTCATCGACCGGGCCGCGGCCCTGTTGGAGGCCATCGCCCGCTACCCGGAACCGGTCAGTCTCAAGGTGTTGAGCGCCGATACCGGCCTGCACACCTCGACCGCGCACCGCATCCTGGCCTCGCTGATCGCCAACGGTTTCCTCGAGCGCAACGCCTCGGGCCACTACCGGCTCGGTCTGCGCCTGCTGCAACTCGGCGCCCGGCTGCACGGCAACATCGACCTGCGCGCCATCGCCCTGCCGGTGATGGAGGGGCTGCGCGACAAGCTCGGCGAGTCGGTCAACCTGACCATCCGCGAGGGCGACGAGGTGGTCTATGTCGAAAAGGCCACGCCCAATCGCATGATGCACGTCCAGCAGCTGATCGGCAGCCGTGCGCCGCTGCACGTCACCGCGGTCGGCAAGATGATGCTCGGCGCCGGCGGCGCCTCGGCCTGCGAGGCCTATGCCCGGCGCACCAACCTGCCGGCCTACACCCGCAACACCATCAACGCCCTGCCCCGGCTGATCGATGAATCCGACCGCGCGATCCGCCAGGGCTTCGCCTTCGACAACGAGGAGGCGGAGATCGGCGTCGGCTGCATCGGCGTGCTGGTCTATGACCACAGCGGCAATGCCGCTGCCGGGTTGTCGGTCTCGGCGCCGTTCGAGCGCCGCCGTGACGAATGGATCGACGAGGTGATCGCGGCCGGCGGGGAGATCTCCCGACTGCTGGGCTATTCCCAGCCGCCGGAAAAAACAGCCGACCCGGCATGAGTTGCGGGCGGTCCGCCCTCGGACCGATTGCGGCCTACGGCGGATCGAATCGCGGCGGGGGCGCCGCTACACGGGTCGGGTGGCTGGATCTGTGGGAGGTGCGCCCTCGCGCCGATGGGGCCTTGATCGAGGCCTGATCGCGGCGGGGCGCCGCTCCTACGGGGGTCGGGTGGCTGGATCTGTGGGAGGTGCGCCCTCGCGCCGATGGGGCCTTGATCGAGACCTGATCGCGGCGGGGCGCCGCTCCTACGGGGGTCGGGTGGCTGGATCTGTGGGAGGTGCGCCCTCGCGCCGATGGGGCCTTGATCGAGACCTGATCGCGGCGGGGCGCCGCTCCTACGGGGGTCGGGTGGCTGGATCTGTGGGAGGTGCGCCCTCGCGCCGATGGGGCCTTGATCGAGGCCTGATCGCGGCGGGGCGCCGCTCCTACGGGGGTCGGGTGGCTGGATCTGTGGGAGGTGCGCCCTCGCGCCGATGGGGCCTTGATCGAGGCCTGATCGCGGCGGGGCGCCGCTCCTACGGGGGTCGGGTGGCTGGATCTGTGGGAGGTGCGCCCTCGCGCCGATGGGGCCTTGATCGAGGCCTGATCGCGGCGGGGCGCCGCTCCTACGGGGGTCGGGTGGCTGGATCTGTGGGAGGTGCGCCCTCGCGCCGATGGGGCCTTGATCGAGACCTGATCGCGGCGGGGCGCCGCTTCCACACAATGAATTGTCTGGTCTCGATTTGGACGGGCGGCGCCGGCCGCGGGCGCGATTCTTGAGTCAGGTGGTTCGAAGACCGTCATGTTCCAGCATCGCGAACCGGATTGCTCAGCGTACCGATGCCGTCGATGCTGATCTCGATGGTATCGCCGGCGGCGAGATAGACCGGCGGGTTCCGAACGAAGCCGACTCCCTCCGGCGTACCGGTGAGGATCAGGGTGCCGGGCAGCAGGGTGGTGTCGCGGCTGATGAAGGCGATCAGTTCGGCGACCGAAAAGATCATGTCGGCGGTGTTGCTGGACTGCATGGTCTCACCGTTCAGCACTGAGCGGATCGCCAGAGTCTGCGGATCGGGAATCTCGTCGGCGGTGACCAGGACCGGCCCCAGCGGACAGAAGCTGTCGAAGCTCTTGCCGCGCACCCACTGGTCGCCCCCGCCGTGTTTCTGCCAGCGGCGCGCCGAGACATCGTTGGCACAGGTGTAGCCGAGGACGTAATCGAGCGCCCGTCCCGCCGGCACGTTGCGGGCGGTCCTGCCGATGACCACCGCCAGTTCGGCCTCGTAGTCGACCTCCGGACCGTGCTCACAGGCGGCCGGCAACCGGATCGGACTGTCCGGATCGGTGACCGCCGTGCTCGGCTTCATGAAGAGGACCGGATTGTCCGGCAGCGGGGCGCCGGTCTCGGCGGCATGGGCGCGGTAATTGAGCCCGACGCCGTAGATATCGACGGCCTGCACAGGTGCCAGCCAACGACTCACCGTGACCTCCTCCTCGCCCGGCTGGAGTCCAGCAAAAGGATCGCTTCCTGAACAGGCCAGCGCCGTGTTCCCGCCCCGGGGTTCTACCCAAAGGGTGCGGCCGCGGTCATCGATGCAGCGTGCCAGTTTCATTTCCATCTCCCGGGTGTCGGCTCGAAAGGCAACTCTAACCCAGCGAGTGTGAGTCGGTGAAAACCCAATCCGCGCCCGGTTCCAAAGACCCCATAGGATAGGCTGAGTAAAACGAACCGCATCGATCGCGGCCGCTGCGCTCGGTACATCCTATGGCCGTTCGACCGAGAACGCGGTCGTCGATGCGGGAGACCCTACAGGCGCCCGATCCGTTCCGCCAGGCTCTGCCCGGCCGGGACCTGAAGCCTTATCTCCGACCCGCCCTTGCGCGTCAGCACCAGGCTGAAAAACTCGGCCTCGACCAACCTGGCCATGTCCGGCTCGTCGAGTTCGAGATAGACCGGGTAGAGACCACGCGCCAGCATCGCCTCGCGGGCGCGAATCTTCTCCAGCACCCTCGCCTGCAGCCGCCGCTCGACCAGACGGTCCCCCTCGGGCACCGCAATCAGCAGCCGCTCGAACCCGACCAGGGGATCGTCACCGAGCGAACGCTGCAGCCGAAAGGGCGGCCGTGTCGAGCCGATCGGCAGCCAGGCCTTGAGCTCGAACCGACCTCTGGCGTTCTTCGAGATCGCCAGCGCATTTAAGCCGCCCGTCTGCGTGTCCACCGGGTCCTTGCCGCGGATCGAGACGATGCGCTTGCCGCTCTGGGTCACACCCGACTGCCAGTCGCTGTCGGCGATGCCGAAGATCACCCGGCCGTTGAAATCACGCCGACCGAGCACGACGCGCGGCGGCTCCCTCTGGGTGTCGAACAATGCGAACCAACTCAAGCTCGGCAGGCCGCCGGCCTGCTGGAACTGGAGGAATAAGGTCTGTTCGTACTGGCCCCGATCGGCGCCGATGCGATGCAGGCCGGTCATGGTCTGCTCCGGCTGCCAGTTGTTCTCGGCATCACCGTAGTGCCGGGCCGCGGCCTCGCTGACCCCGTAGGCCAGCTCATCTCCGGCGCGGGCAGTTGGCCGATACGGCGACAAGGTCAGTGTGCAGCCGTGCCGGCCGATCCGCAGGCGGGCGCTCAAGCCGCGCTCACCGGCGAAATCACGCCGCTCGCGCAGCATCACCCCGGGCGGCGCCTCCCCATCCGGGACCTGCCAGTCTTTGAGCCCGGCCAGCTCACGCTGACTCTGCTCGACGCCCTGATCGGCGCAGAAACGCATCAGCGTCCGCCCGGCCTGTTTGCCGACCCGGTCGTGATCGTAGGGTGAGGCCGACGCCTCGGCGAAGAACACCGGTGCGGCGAGCGCCAGCTTGCCGAGCAGCAGCAGTACGACAATGCCCAAGGGGCGCAGCATCTTAAATTCGACCTCCGAAACACCTCGACCGAGGCGTGCATTGTAACGGCCTGCACAGTAAGCCGAGTCAGCGGGAGGCGCGCCCTCGCGCCGACGGCCCCGCAATGCCGCATCGCGGCGAGGCGCCGCACCACAAGCAGAGCCGAAGGACGCCAACCCGTGGGAGGTGCGCCCTCGCGCCGAATTGGCTTGGCCGGAGGCAGCTTCGCGGCGGGGCGCCGCTCCCACAGAACCAGTGGATCGCCCGCCCGGTGGGAGGTCTGCCTTGTGGGAGGTCCGCCGCTTTGTGGGAGGCGCGCCCTCGCGCCGATGGCCCCGCAATGCCGCATCGCGGCGAGGCGCCGCACCACAAGCAGAGCCGAAGGACGCCAACCCGTGGGAGGTGCGCCCTCGCGCCGAATTGGCTTGGCCGGAGGCAGCTTCGCGGCGAGGCGCCGCTCCCACAGAAACAGTGGGTCGCCCGCCCGGTGGGAGGTCCGCCCTGTGGGAGGTCCGCCTTGTGGGAGGTCCGCCTTGTGGGAGGCGCGCCCTCGCGCCGAATTGGCTTCGCCGGAGGCAGCTTCGCGGCGGGGCGCCGCTCCCACAGAAACAGTGGGCCGCCCGCCCGGTGGGAGGTCCGCCTTGTGGGAGGTCCGCCTTGTGGGAGGCGCGCCCTCGCGCCGAATTGGCCTCGCCGAGGCAGCTTCGCGGCGAGGCGCCGCTCCCAGCAGGCCGAAGGACGCCCCGTGGGAGGTGCGCCCTCGCGCCGAATTGGCTTGGCCGGAGGCAGCTTCGCGGCGGGGCGCCGCTCCCACAGAACCAGTGGGTCGCCCGCCCGGTGGGAGGTCTGCCTTGTGGGAGGTCCGCCGCTTTGTGGGAGGCGCGCCCTCGCGCCGACGGCCCCGCAATGCCGCATCGCGGCGAGGCGCCGCTCCCACAGAATCCGTGCCGCCGGTCCTAACTCTCGGCCGGTACCGCGTCGCGGATCAGATCGAGAAACTCCTCGCCGTAGCGCTGCAGCTTGGTCTGACCGATGCCCTCAATGGCCAGCAACTGGTCCTCGGTCCGCGGCCGCCAGACGACCATCTCGGCCAGGGTGGCGTCATGGAAGATCACGTAAGGCGGCACGCCGTGCTCCTCGGCCAGTGCGCGGCGCAGTACGCGCAGGTCCTCCCACAACTCCAGGTCGGCCGGGTCGGAGAACGTGCGCTGAGCCTTGCTGCGGCTGGACTTGGTCCTCTCGATCTTGCGCTCGCGGCGCAGTTGCACCCGCTCCTCGCCGCGCAGCACCGAGCGGGCCAGGGGATTGAGGTGCAGCCCGCCGTAGCCCTGCAGGTCGACCCCGAGCAGGCCGCGCACCACCAGTTGCCGGAACAGCGTCCGCCACTGGGTCGCGTCCAGGTCCTGGCCGATGCCGAACACACGGAGCCCGTCGTGGCCGAGCTGGCGCATGCGCTCGCCGTCTTCGCCGAGCAGGACGTCGATGAGGTGATTGACGCCGAAGCGCTGGCCGGTGCGATAGACGCCGACAGCGCCTTCTGCGCCGCCTCGGTGCCGTCCCAGGTCTCCGGCGGCATCAGGCAGTTGTCGCAGTTGCCGCAGGGCTCGTGCAGGCGCTCGCCGAAGTAGCCGAGCAGCGGCCTGGCGCCGGCAGCCGGTCAGTCTCGCACAGGCCGAGCATGGCGTCGAGCTTGCGCCGCTCGAGGCGCTTGTGCGCCTCGTCGGCGTCGGATTGCTCGATCATCTGGCGCAGCGTGATGACGTCCTGCAGGCCGTAGATCATCCAGGCGTCGGCCGGCTGGCCGTCGCGGCCGGCGCGGCCGGTCTCCTGGTAGTAGGCCTCGATGCTCTTGGGCAGGTCGAGGTGCGCGACGAAGCGCACGTCCGGCTTGTCGATGCCCATGCCGAAGGCGATGGTCGCGACCATGATGACGCCCTCCTCGCGCAGGAAGCGCGCCTGGTGTCGCTGCGCGCAGCGCCGCCGGCAGGCCGGCGTGATAGGGCAGCGCGGTGCGGCCCTTGTTGCGTCAGCCACGCGGCGGTCTCGCTCGACCTTCTTGCGCGACAGGCAATAGACGATGCCGGCGTCGCCTGGCGTGCTCGCGCTGCAGGAACTGCCAGCAAGGCGCTCGCGTGGCGTTGTCGTGCTGGTCGATGCGGTAGCGGATGTTGGGCCGATCGAAGCTGCCGACGAACTGCGCGCGCCTGCTGCAGCGCCAGGCGCTCGACGATCTCGCGCGCGGGTCGGCGGCGTCGGCGGTGGCGGTCAGCGCGATGCGCGGCACGCCGGGAAAGCGCTCGTGCAGCACCGCCAGCTGCAGGTACTCCGGGCGGAAATCGTGCCCCCACTGCGACACGCAATGCGCCTCGTCGATCGCGAACAGCGCGATCGCGGCGCGCTGCGAGCAGGTCCAGCGTGCGCTCGGCTGCAGCAGGCGCTCGGGGCGACGTAGAGCAGGTCGAGCTCGCCGCGCGAGCAGCTGCCGTTCGATCTCGCTGCGCCTCGTCCGGCGTCCAGCGTCGAGTTGAGAAACGCCGCGCGCACGCCCAGCTCGCGCAGCGCCGCGACCTGGTCCTGCATCAGCGCGATCAGCGGCGAGACGACGATCCCGGTGCCGGGGCGCAGCAGCGCCGGGATCTGGTAACACAGCGACTTGCCGCCGCCGGTCGGCATCAGCACCAGCGCGTCCCCGCCGCGCGTCACGGTGTCGATCACGGCCTCCTGATCGCCGCGAAAGGCCTGATAGCCGAAGGTGTTGCGCAGCAGGTCGAGGGCGGGTTCGGGCATGGGCCGCTAGTTTGCCAGAAGTGAAACGCTGGTGGGCGATGCGCTCCTGTTGCAGACTAGCCGCCCTCGCGTTTTTCTGACTCCGACAGTCTTACGGATACGGACACCCAGATCTCGAAAAAAGGTCCAGCGACATGAACATACGCATTGCCCAAAGCGACGAAGAACTCAGGGCCTGCTTCCCCGTATTGCGCGAACTGCGTCCGCATATCGACGAGGAAGAAATGTTCTCGCGGGTGCGGCGGCAACAGACCTCCGGCTACCGACTCGCCTTCATTGATGAAGGCGATGGCGTGGTCGCCGTGGCCGGCTTTCGGATCGGAGAGAACCTGGCCTGGGATCGATTCCTGTACGTCGACGACCTGGTCACCCACTCGGCATATCGATCCCAAGGGCACGGGGCCAGGTTGCTGTCTTGGTTGAGAGAACATGCATCGAGCGAGGGCTGTCGGCAGTTGCACCTGGATTCAGGGATGCACAGGAGAGACGCGCACCGTTTTTATGCGCGCGAAGGCATGGCGACGTTTGGACTCCACTTCGCCGAGCAGCTCGTGCCTGAGGAGCCGCCGACCTCGCCGAAGACCTCACCCGAGTGAATCACGGAAGAACCCGTGCGGACAGCGTTTGCGGATCAGCCGGGGGCTGTGACGCCGCCGTCCGCGGGCTCATCGCTTGGAGATTTGGCGCAATAACGGCGATTAGGTACCCTTCCCTCGGGCAATCACGGGTCCGAGAACTGATCAACGCTGAGGGGTAGAGGTACCGACATGACTTTCGAGAATTTCTTCGCCGCGCAGAACGCCTTCCTGCTGGGTGTGTTCGTTCTCGCCCTGATCCTGGGCGCGGTGGTCAACAAGACCAACTTCTGCACCATGGGCGCCGTCTCGGACCTGGTGAACATGGGCGACACCGGCCGCATACGCGCCTGGCTGCTGGCGATCGCGACGGCGGTGCTCGGCGTCGTGCTGCTGGAGTACCTGGGCCTTGTCGACATCGGCGGCAGCTTCCCGCCCTATCGCGGCGGCAACCTGCTGCTGGCCGAGAACATCCTCGGCGGACTGATGTTCGGCATCGGCATGACGCTCGCCAGCGGCTGCGGCAACAAGTGCCTGATCCGGATCGGCGGCGGCAACCTCAAATCGATCGTGGTGTTCCTGATCGTCGGCACCTTCGCCTACTTCATGGTCAGCCCTTTCCCCGGCACCGACCAGACCCTGATGAGCCTGCTGTTCTACGACTGGATGCGGCCGGTCTCGATCCATCTGGGCGAGAGCCAGGATCTCGGCCAGGTGATCTTCGGCGACAGGGCGGCGATCGGCCGGGTGGTGATCGGTCTGGCGCTGGCCGCGCTGATCCTCTGGTTCGTGTTCAAAGCAGCCGACTTCCGCGGCAGCTTCGACAACATCCTCGGCGGACTGGTGGTCGGCGCGGCGGTGATCGGGGCCTGGTACGTGACGAGCAACGTTCAGATAGACGCCGATGGCGAACTGCTCAGCCTCGGCGGCTACTACGAGCAATGGGAGATGCTCTCCGACTCCGAGGAGGGTAGACCGGCGATGGGCCGCACCTCTGGCGAGCCAGTCCTTTACCTTCATCAACCCGATGGGGCAGACGCTGGAATACGCCGCCGGCGGCTTCAGCCGCAACCTGCTGACCTTCGGCGTGGTGGCGGTGGCCGGCGTGGTACTCGGCTCGCTGCTCTGGTCGCTGCTCTCGCGCAGCTTCCGCATCGAGTGGTTCAGCTCGGTCTCGGACGCGGTCTACCACGTCATCGGCGCGGTGCTGATGGGCATCGGCGGCACGCTGGCGATGGGCTGCACCATCGGCCAGGCGGTGACCGGCGTCTCGACGCTCGCGATCGGCTCGATCCTGACCTTCGGCGCCATCTTCCTCGGCAGCGCCCTGACCATGAAGGTGCAGTACTACAAGATGGTCTACGAGGACGAGGCCACCGTACTCAAGGCCCTGATCACCGGACTGGTGGATTTGAAGCTGCTGCCCGAGAAGCTGCGGACTCTGGAGGCGATCTGAACCGGATTCGGCCGCTGAGGTAGAACGCGGCCGGAATCGCGTTCCTGCATCGCCGACCAAGCGGCACACTCGCGAGTTGCTTTGCGCGACGACGGCGTATACTGCCTCATCGACCCTGAACCAAGCACTCCGCCGAGGTCGATCGGTGATGACCCGTTGACCCAGACACCCCAAGGCCTGAACTCGAGGATCCGACCCATCGTCATGCGCACCCCCGTTACGCGAATCAGGTACCCGATCGCCCTCGTCTTCGCCGCCAGCCTGGCCGGCGCCACCGCGCAGGCCGAAGCGCAGACGCGCGACCAGACGCGGCATGTGCACGGCGTCGCCGAACTCAATCTGGCGAGTGACGACAACCGGGTCTACATCGAACTGGTGAGCCCCGCGGCCAACCTGTTCGGCTTTGAACACGCCCCGAATAACGAGCGGCAGCGCCGGGCGATGAACATCGCCGTGGATATCCTGAGCCGCGGCGAGCGCCTGTTCCGTTTTCCACCAGAGGCCGGATGCCAACTGATCGAAGCGGAGATCGACAACCCGCTGGCGGAACCAGCCGGCGCGGCCGGACAGAAGGACGCCCAACAGGAGCAACAATCCGGCGGCGGATGACGGCCATGCCGACCTGGCGGCCGAGTACCGCTTCGAGTGCGCGAGACCCGAGCACCTGAATAGCCTGCAGGTAAAGATCTTCGAGCGCTTCCCGGGACTGGACTCGCTGCGCCTGTACTACATCATCGAAAAGGCCCAGGGCGCGGCCACCCTGACCGCCGACCAGATCCGGGTGGCGTTCTGAAGCCCGACACCGGCCGCTCGACTCCGCCAAGACATGCAAGCCGGCGCAAGGTCCGCCCGGGCGTCCGGCGCGCATCCGGTGATCTCGGTCCGCCAACTGCGATTTCACTGGCGGGCGCAGGCGTTGGGCATCGAGGTCAACTGTTCGGCACCGTCTGAGTGACACGCACACTCAAGGTCGATTCGAGTTCCATCCACTGGCGGCGGCGGCAGTCGTGCAGCCGACCAAGCCTGCAGGAAATCAGGATCTTTCGAACCTCTCAGAACCGCCCTGAAAGTTAAGCGTCTTCTGTGTTTCTACTGTATCCAAATCGATCGAAATCATCGGCATAAACTTGCGCAACAATTTTTCTCGACTTCGCGCTATAGGCGCCAACGGGATCAATCCTGTGTTTCTTGCGTAACTCACGGCTAATCGAGTTCTTTTTCGGCAACAAGCCTTCTAAACCCAAATGATCCGTTACTTGGCTGAATGCATTAGGTAAATCTTCCATGCGGACAATACGGTCACACACATTAACGCCGTCGATGGACGTGTGCTCCACCTGTCTCGTATAGTGATTTCCTTTTTTTGCCTGTTCTTGGTCAGCCAATCCAGGCAAGGCCTCTATGAATTCCTTGAATCCACCAAAAGTCTGTTCGTGATAGTCACTCAAATACCAGTAGACAGACAGTAATCTACTAAATGGATTCCTCACAATAGAAAATTTATAGTAATTACTCCAGCTGGCCGGATCTATCTCATTCCTGATCATATAGGGCACGGCATGCTGCATCCAGATACCATGCTTCACACCAAAAACAATATCTTGTCTATAGCGTTGGATATCATTACCACGAATTATATTCTCGAATTTCTTCTCGCCTAAAAGAAAACTCTCTACCGAGGTGCCTGCTGCCTTCCCTATGTGGAAGAATATTGCTTTATGATGGTGAAAAATCATATTTTGTTAAGGCTGTAAGAAAAATATTTGAAGACACCCCCTAAATCAAGGTGCCCTGTGAACAAAGGGAATGGCTCTGCACGACAATGTGCCCTGACCTTTAAGTCCGAACGCGGCAAGACTTTCAACCTTCATTGACCAGGCATTAAGATCTCGTGCACCCGGCAAGTTGGCAGGAGTTTTAGGAAAGGTACACATACACCGCCGGCTTGCCAAGCCATCCCCTCTGACGAGAAAGACTTGATTGCAGTCCTGGCCCTGGCACGTCAAGTAATCATTGACGTAGCCGGCCCTGAATAATCCATAAACCATGGATAGAAGATAAAATAAATAGTCGAATCTGAAGAACCCCGTTCAATATGCCGGTTGAGCGATCTGGGATATTCGAGGGGCACCCGACAATTGTCTGCCCGCGATGTTTTCGATGGCGGGCAGTGGTGACCAGATCTTGAGTAGCTACGGAAGGCCGGCGTAGCGGGAGTACGGGTTCGGAAGTCCAAGGAAGCGGCGTGCTTTACCTACATCAGTCAGGCACATCCGTCGCTGAGACCAGCATCCTGTCAATCTGATCCATCATGGCCTCCAACGACCCGGACACCAGATCGTAGCATTGCACTTGCTCGATCCAGCCCACCAGCGCCGCGGCATCGTCCAGCGTCAGCGGTTTTGGAATCGAGACACACTGTTCCATCGCTCGGGCGAAGGCCTCGACGCGGCGATATCGGTTTCATCGTCGTGGCTGCCCCGGCCTGGTAGCGGGGGAACACGAGATGGCTGATCGGCCGGGTCTGATCGCGGGCGGCGATCGCCTCTTCGGCGGCGGCAGGTAAACGGCGCGACGCCCGTCGGCGCGATCGTGGATCGGCTGGTCCCGGATTTCCGGGTAGTAGTCCTGCAAGGTCGGGAATGCCGTGTCCTTGATGCATATCCCCAACGGGACCGGGATCACCTCACAGCTGTTGCGCGCGAGCGGTGCCAGTTCGTCCGAGAAATACCGATAGCCCCGCTTGATCAACCCCGCCACCAGGGTGCTCTTGCCATCACCACTCTGCGCCGGCAGGGCGATCAGCGCGCCGTCTCTGGAGACCACCCCCGCGTGCAGGTTGAGTATGTGGTCATAGCGCTCCAGGGCGGTTCGAACCAGCTGGTTCTTGAGGTAGGGGGCCAGTTGCGAGATCAGCTTGACCTGTGCACCAGCTTCCCGATCCTGAAAGATATGGTGCCGCCCACCCTCGCCGTAGACGGTGATCACATGGTCCGGCACCTGATCAGCGGCGACCTCGAGATGGGTCAGCGCGGGCATCAGCCAGTCGACATGTTCGCGCGTCGCAGAATCGCACGCAAAAACAGCTGTCCAGCAATCGATAGTGCTGCTCCCGTTGGACCGTCAGCTTGCGCCGGCAAGGACATTTCGGCCTGATCTTCGACCTCGGCCAAATCGTCGCGCGAGGGCGCCAATTCTCCTTCTTCCGCATCGGCCTCGTTGCCGCGCAGGACACCCTGTCCGCGCCAGTGCACCACCAGGTTCGCCAGCGTGTTTTCGGCATCGGCCGCCGTCATGGCGCAAAAATCACTCAAACCCGCAACCAGTTCGTCCCAGGACGCGCCGGCCTCCATCGCACACCAGACATAGGTGGCCGCCGTGTTCAGATGATAGATCTCGCCGCGGGCGGCCGAGAACAGCAGGCCTTCGTCATCCACGATGAACAGCTCCGCCTGATCGGACACCTCCAGGCTATGCTCCGTGAGCAAGGTCGCCGCGAGATCGGCGCTGCGCACATAGGGAAACGATCGCGCGTAGGCCGCGATACTGCGGGCAGCGAAACTGACGCCGGCATAGGCCTCGTAGTCGGCCAGAGATCGCTCGGCCCCAAGACCATAGATACCCAGATCTGCCCGATCCCTGTCCGGCACCGTGGACGGGGCCAGTAGCTGTCGCAGCCTGAGCAGCGTCGTTCTTTGCCTTGCCGAGGTATTCGGATCATCTGTCCAAGGCTTCGGCGATTCACTGCGCAGGTAGTAATGATAGATCAGGGTCTCGTGGGGACTGAACAGATCAAAGCCGTGTGTCCACAATCGCACCGCCAGGGCATGCTCCTCCCCGTTGAAATAGATGTAGGGGTCGTGGGCGATGGCGCGCAGCCAGCGAGCCGGGCCGAATAAGAAGCCGCCGGCGACGCAGGCCGTTGCCATGGGGGCCGTCGGCTGCAGACCGCTTGGGGGTCTCTTGGCCGAGTAGAACAAGATACCGTTACCGCCGAAACGCTGTACGCACTGCACCCGCGGTCCCGGGTCCGGATCGAGCCGGTCGGGCGGCGTGTAGCCGGGTGGATAAACCGTGAGCACGGGACTGGGCGAGTCGCATTGCGCGAGCATGGTCAGCATGCGCTCATCCCAGTCCTGGACGAATCGCATATGACTGTCGATCTGCAGGGCGTAGTCCTCGTCGCGCAACAGGGCCTGCGCCTGGGCCCGGGCCCAGCCCAGTCCCTGCGATTCCTCGGGACGAAAATGAACCGCATCCACCTGGTCGGGCCGTGTCTCGACCTCGAAGCAGTCCTCGTCCTCCTCCGGGTCCGCCTGCCAGCAGATCCCCACGCGGATCCGCTCGGGTCTCGCCGCCTTGTCGAACAGGTCCTTGACGGTCCATTGGCACTCGGGATCCCGGTAACTCGCGATCAGGACGAAGATGGATGGCGTTGGCGTCATGCGGTGGCCTATAGTGAGAACCTGGCTGATTGAAAAGGGCTTGCTGTCAGAAAACTTTACGAGTTGTGTATTCGGCGCGATCTCGCCTAAGTTAAACTTCTAATTTTTCGATGTAAATTACTTTTGGCTCAATATTTGCTTGACCTACAGGGCATCTTATCCGTCATCTCTAATACAGGAACGGGAAAATGAAAAAGACGAAAGACACACTGGAGAAACACGGCCAACGTCGCCGTAACTTTATCGCCAAGTCGGCCAAGGTCGCCGCGGCGGCCCCCGCGATCACGCTGCTCTTGTCGCAGGCGTCCACGCCGGCGTTTGCGGGAAATTCCAGGCGGTAACCCAGGTCCAGGTCCAGGTCCAACCGTATAGCGGCGAAGAGCGAATCGCGGCGTCGCACGCCGGGGATCGAGAAGTACTGACAGTCGAATAGCTTGCCGAAGCGCCGAATCGTCAAACGGCACCGTCGGAATTCGCGTTGTCTTGCCTGGTGTGCGCACCGCCGAAGGCCGGGGTCCGAGCCCGCCTTCGCGCGGCCCTCGACTCCGAAATCGACTGGAACAAGGCGGTTCAGACCGCCTTCGATCACAGCCTGGCGCCGCTGTTCTGCGACCGACTCCTGGAGACCTGTACCGATCTAATTCCGGAGGACCTGCGTCAGGCGATGCGGGTTCACCTCGATCAACATCGCTCGAGGACCGCCGGACTCAACGCGGCGTTGCTGGACATAATCGAGGCGCTGAGTCGTCGTGGCATCGCGGCGATACCCTTCAAGGGACCCACGCTCGCGCAACGCGCCTTCGGTGACCCCGAGATTCGCCGGTTCGATGACCTGGACATTCTGTTCCGGGACGTTGACGTCGACGCGGGCATGTCCTGCCTGACCGATCTGGGCTACCTTCACCCGAAAGACTTTAGTGCTCGGCGTATTGCCGCGGTGCGCCGGTATGGCGGCCAATTCAACATGCGGCACCCCGAGACCGGTGTCCACGTCGAACCCCACTGGACCCTGACCCCGAGCACCATGGGGATCGACCTGGACTACGCGCAACTGTGGCGCCAGTCCGAAACCCGAGCCTTCCAGCAGCGTTCCGTTCTCGCCCTGGCGCCAGAGCACGAGGTATTGATGCTGTGCATTCATGCCGCCAAAGAGGGTTGGCGTTCACTCAAACCCGTGGTCGATCTGGCGGGATACCTGGATAGACACCCGCAGCTCGACTGGAACGGTCTGACCGACCAGGCGCGCCGGTGGGGCTGCCTGCGCATGTTGTTGCTCGGCCTGCAGCTGATTCATACCCTGCTCGACTTCGACCT
>CAVXWS010000016.1:0-19262 GCA_963765415.1 uncultured Gammaproteobacteria bacterium | reverse complement strand
ATAGAAATTACAATTGCTTTTTGGCCTTCAGCAAGAGTTTTAAAGCCAGTACCTTGAATAGCACGGAAGTGAGCGAAAATGTCAGGGCCGTTTTCTTGCTCGATAAAACCAAAGCCTTTAATCTTGTTGACGATTAACTGTACCAGTTGTAGTAGACATAATAGATCCTGTAAAATTTAATAAAGAAAATTGCGGCTCTAATGAGCCATTATGGCTGAAATGCTGCCAATAATTTATGAAAACAGGACGAGATACAGGATATCGAAACGGTGTACATAAAACTAAGATGAACTTTCAGATGACTATATTCTATGCCGTTTTTTTTATTTATTGTCAACACTATTTAAATATTTTCTTGTTGGATTTATGGTTTTATTTACGCTTATTTAGAGACCCTAAGGCCACTGAATTGCTAATGCCACAGCGACATAATGAATGGTCAAGGGCTTAAGATTTCTACACCTGTAAAAAGACGTTCCGGTTCTGATCGTTAACTACAAAGACGTAAACTGAACGAGTGAAGAACAATTTTCGAAAAAATGGATTGTTGGTCTTTGGTGGTGCTGAACTATATGCTCGCCGAACGTTATCAGGTGGCGCCGCAGCAGGTCGCCGCGATCGTACTGATGGGCAACTTCGCCAGTCTGCTGGTGCTGCCGGTGATGCTGTACTGGGTGCTGTGAACAGGCTTCGAGACACTCTCCCCCGCAGCAAATGCGTCAGACCAGACGTCAGCGCACCACCAACAACTGGCGACCCAGCCCGAGGACAAGCTGCCGCAAAGGGGTGGTTTGAAGAAAGGGATGGTCGCCCGGCAACACCAGAACAGAGCTGCCCGCGGCATCGAGTACTTGACGCATCTGCACCGGAGAGATCCCCTGAGAGCGGATGAAACGCACCTGCAGATCGCTGCGCTCCAGCCGCGACCGCAGCTGTCGGGCGAACGGCGTCGACTCCCCTGGCACTTCGGCCGCGGATATGACCGTCAGCGAACCGAGCGCGTCGCGGGCCAGTTCGATGGCCGTGTCCAGGGCGCGCAGACCGAGCTCGGATTCGCCGGTCACTACGGCGATCGGCGGATAGCGGGGCTCCGGCAGACGGCGGCGCGCGGCGAACAGGCCCCCGAGCCGACCGAGGGACAGGACGTCGGCATCGGCAAACTCGGTCAAGAGACCGCTGCCCAGTGAGCCCCTCCAGATACGAAACGAGCATTGGATGCCGACCTGCCCGGCCTGTTTCCGCAAGGCCTGTTCGGCGCGCCTGGCAAGCACTCGCAGCTCGCGCTCGATTCGCGGCGCACTGAGCGCCTCGGAGACCAGAGAGATCGAACGCAGTTCACGGGCAAAGGGCAGCGTGGCGACCTGCAGCAGATCCAGGTCTTCGACGAACACCCCTTCCAGCTCGGCGCCCAGCCGCGCCGCCAGGCGAGCGGCACGCGCCAACTCCACCGCCCCCGATTCGGCCACGTCCAGGGTGATGGTGATGCGCCGGTTGGCCGGGGTGTCGGACGCGGTCGTCACACCTTCGGACCCGGGTCGGCTTCCGCGGATCGCTGGCGACCGGCCGCGAACTCGCGAAGCCGCTGGGAGAAGCCGATCAGGCGCTCCTCGACTCGTTGATTGATGCTGCCCTCCGGGAAAGCGCCCTCACCGTCACGCTCGCCGGCCTTCTCCCCGGTCAGCAGTTCGATGCCCTGGTCGATGGTCTGCACGGCGTAGACGCTGAAGCTCTGCGCCGCCACCGCCTCGCGCACCTCACTGCGCAGCATCAGGTGCTGGACGTTCGCGGCGGGGATGATCACACCCTGGCGGCCGTCCAGGCCGCGTGCCGCGCAGACGTCGAAGAACCCCTCGATCTTCTCGTTGACCCCGCCGATCGCCTGCACCTCGCCGTGCTGGTTGACCGAGCCGGTGACCGCCAGGGACTGTTTGATCGGCACCTCGGCCAGGGCCGAGAGCAGCGCGTACAGCTCGGCGCAGGAGGCGCTGTCGCCCTCGACGCCGCTGTAGGACTGCTCGAACGCCAGGCTGGCCGAGAGCGACAACGGGAACTCGGTCGCATAGCGGCTGCTGAGGAAGTTCGACAGGATCAGCACGCCCTTGGCATGGATCGGCCCGCCCATCTCGACCTCGCGCTCGATGTCGACCACCTGGCCGTCGCCGATGCGCACCCGCGCGGTGATCCGCGTCGGCCGGCCGAAGCTGAAGTCCCCAAGACTCAACACCGACAGACCGTTGATCTGGCCGACCTTCTCGCCCGTCGGTATCGATCATCAGGGTGCCGCGCCGGATCTCCTCCTGGACACGCTCGCGCACCCGGTCGGCGCGTCGGGTCTGCGCATCGACAGCGGATTGCACGTCGACCCGTTCGACCAGCTTGGCCTGACGCTGCCGCGCCCAGTAGTCGCTCTCGCGCAGCAGATCGGCGAGGCGGCGCATGTCCGCCGACAGCCGGTCGCGGTCCTCCAGGATGCGGGCGCTGTGTTCGATCAGGCGACCGACGGCCTGCCGGTCGAATTCCAGCAGCTGGTCCTTGCGCACCAGGGTGGCGATCAGGCGGGCGTAGAGGGCCTGGTTGTCGCTCGAGCGATCCATATCCCAGGCGAAATCCACCTGCACCTTGAACAACTCGCTGAACTCCGGATCGTAGCGCGCCAGCAGGTAGTAGATAAGGGGTTCGCCGAGCAGAATGACCTTGACGTCCAGCGGCACCGGCTCGGGTTCGAGCGATACCGTGCTGACCAGACTCACCTGCTGCGCCAGGGACTCGATACGAACCTCGCCGGCCTTGAGGGTACGTTTCAGCGCCTCCCAGGCGAACGGCTGACCGAGCACCTTGATGGCATCCAGGATCAGATACCCTCGATTGGCCCGGTGCAGTGCACCGGCGCGGATCATGGTGAAGTCGGTCATGAGCGTGCCCTGCTGGGCCACGTGTTCGATCCGGCCGATGAGATTGGCATAGGTCGGGTGGTCCTCGTAGATCACCGGTGCGCCGCCGTCGGCCTCGTGCACCAGGAAGGTGTTCACCCGATAGCGGTTGAACCAAGGCATGCCCTCGTCGTGTTCCAGCACGCCGAGTCCGAACAGCGAGACCCGCGTCTGATCCTTGGGCAGAAAGCGCCGGTAGTTGTCGATGACGTCGGCCTGCAGGGCATCGAGATGGCCGAGCACGTTCGCCAGAGCCGAGTATTTCTCGCGCAATGTGTCGATCAGGTGGGTAACGGCGCTCGCCGCCATGTCCCGGTTCAGCTGCTCGATCTTCTGGTGACCTTCCTTCTGCAGCTGCGGCATCTGGTGCAGGGTGCGCTTGAGGTCTTCCTGCAAGCCCTCGATGTCCGCCTCGATCCGCTTTCGTTCGGGCTCCGGAAGTTGCTCGAAGTCCTTCGGTGTGATCGGCTTGCCCTCGCGCACCGGACCGATGGTGAACCCGGCCGGGGTCTTGAACAGCGCCAGGGACTTCCCCTCGGCCCGCTGCTGGACCACGCCGATCGCCTGTTCCTGCCGCTCGTCGGTCTCCGCCTCGATCGCCTCGGAGCGAGTGCGGTATTCGTCGCTCTCGAACGCCGCCACCACCGCCGAACCCAGATCCTCGATCAACTGTTCCAGGTCGGTGGCAAAAGCGAGCCCGGTTCCCGGCGGCAGGCGCAGGGCTCGTGGACGGTGCCCGGCCTGGAAATTGTAGACATAGCACCAGTCGTCGGGGCTCTCCTCGCCGGCGGCCTTCTGCTCCGCATAGTGGCGAATCAGGGATTGTTTGCCCGTCCCGGATGGGCCCAGGGCGAACAGGTTGTAGCCCTGGCGGCGGATCCCGATGCCGAAACTCACCGCCTCCAGGGCCCGTGGCTGACCGATGAACTGGGTGAGTTCAGCCAGTTCCGCCGTAGTGGAGAACTTCAACGTGGCGAGATCGCAGGCCCGATAGAGTTCCTCCGCAGAAAGCCGTCCACTTGCCATCGAATCCACCTTTTCTTGAGGCCGCAGTGCCCGCTTGGACTTTTTGATTATGTCAGTCTTTTACCCGCTTCGACTTGATCATGGGCCGGCAGCGCGTCAACCCGCATAGCCCATCAGGAAGGTCCGGTGAATACTCCACCGGCTAACGGCCGGTGGCTTCCGGTTACGGCTGAAAGCCGGATCGATCGGCCATTCGGCCGTTTGCCCCCTCTCCCACCGGGACGAATCCAGGGATGGAGGTTGAACGAAGTTCCGAACCCGAGTCGAGAGGGCCGGGGTGAGGGGATCGGGATCAACCCGTTCAATCTTGATCCCCCCATCCTGAGCTTCTCCCTGTGGGAGAAGAAACGGTTCGATCGGTCGCTTAAAGTCGAGGGGTTTTTTGTTGGTGATCACCGACCACCACACCCACGTCTTTGTCTGGCGTCGAGACGGGTGGACCGGTCTCGTTTCGGAACCCTGTTCGCTTGATGCGAATCCGGTTCTATCGCCAACGACTGACCGACGATGAATTAGAGTACGTCTTTCATGTCCGGGGCCTTTACAGGGAGCTTACAAAGCTTATTCGTGACGCACGTTACCCTCTGATATTGATTACTTTTCCTGAGTGGTATCGAATTTGCTTTATTGATAACCATAAAACTAGACAGACGGGTCAAAACGAATGTGGATCTTGAAGAGCCGCCGCTTACGGGCGCAAGTCCTCTACTTGCTGGTTTTCTTGTTCGGAACGACCATCGTGGCCGGCACCGCGATGCTCGGTTCGACTCTTTTGTCGCTGAACGCGCAGCAGGCCTCACGCGAGAATAGTGAGTACATCGCGGCGCTGGCCCTGCTCGACGGCATGGACGAGTTCGATCACACCCCGGCGGCATCCGAACCGGCCCGAAACGCGGCGGGGGATAGGTTCGACGAGGACGCGCCGGCGGGGCCGATGATCGTCTCGACCGAATCGGCCAACGAAGAAGCTCTGGACGACGACCCGACGTCGACCGTGGCAAGCGATACGCCAAACGACTCGCCGAGCCACGGCGACGGCGACACCTCCTCCGATCTCCCCGACGAGCAAGAGGAATACGCCGGTGCACCCGGCGGCCCCCCGGCCGGACTCGACGCTCCGAACCCCGGATCGCCGAACGGCGCTGCACCGCAGACACCGAGTTCGCCGCCGATCGCCGGTCTGCCGCCTGTCTCGACACCCCACTCCGGTCCGCCCCCGGCCCGGCGTCCCTCGCCCGCACCGACGGCTCAACCGTTCGTGATCGCGGCAACTCCACCCGCTGCGCCCTCTAGCCCGTCCGGCCCGGCACCGAGTTCGCCGCAAACATCGCCGTACTCACCGCCGGTTGTTGTCGTGGGTGCTCCGACAGCACCATCGAGCGCAACGCCCCCGGCTTCTCCCGGCGTGGACCCGGGTAACACTGATCCGGTGGGGACGACCACGCCCGGTCAGGCGGACCCAGGTCCGGTGATCGCGTCGAATCCAACCGGCGAATCCGGTGGACCGACCGACGACTGGTACTCGCCGGGCAGTTCTCCCGGTGTGAAGAGCGTGGATCAATTCACCCTGGGCGGTCGTACCCTGATCATCGAGTTCGTCAGCAGCGAACCGGGGCTCGGTTTCGACGTGCTGCAGGTCGAGGGGACCGCCAATCTGGACTACGGCAACATCGTGTTTGCATTTCTCAACGGCTACCAGCCCGAGGAAAATTTAACCTACGAATTCCTGCAGGCGCAGGAGATCATCTGGGGCGACGTCGATGTCTTCTACGGGTTGCTAGACAGCAGCCAAACCGAGGATGGTGATAACGCCCCGCTGCCGCTAGACTGGAATCTTTATTCGCTGCTCGACGAGTCGACCTTTGACATCTTTGAGATCGTGGCCGACTACACATTCGGCGACGCCAGTCTGGCACTGAAATATTCAAAGGTTGCCTCCGATCGGAAACCGGTCACCGATGCGAGACTGTTGGCCGACCCAAACACCATCCCATCGCCCGACGTTCTGAACCTGCTGCTGTCCGGCGGACTGGGATTGCTGCTCGTGACCTTTGTTGCGAAGCGCAGACAGAACCCCAAAAGGCGGGATCACGACAATCAGGCCGCCTGATCCGCCCGCTGATCAGGTCTCGCGGTCTTTGAATGATACGACGGCAGCGCCCTTCAACAACCGGCGACACACCGGCCGTCACCGTCGAACTCCAGCGTCGCGCCGCTCAAGGGCAGGTACACGGGCGCATCCACGGCCTTCTTGAACGTGTCGGTTCGGCTGCCGGCGACCAGCTTGCCGCCGACCGTTGCCATCTCATTGGCGTGCGAGGCGATCACCGATCGGGGCCGCACCAGGTCGTTCATCACATAGGCCGCTTCCGCCGGCCCGGTGGTAAAGATCCCGCCGATATTGATCACCGCCAGATTCGCCTTATAGAAGCGATTTACGACCAACTCCTGCTCCGCGGTAATGCCCGTATCTCCGGACAGATAGACCACCAAGCCGTTACTGAATCGGACCACGAAGCCGCCCGGTGGGCCGACATAGGCGGTGAGTCCGTTGGCCTTCAATGCCTCGGCATGCTCCTTGTCCAGAAAGACCGGGCTCAGCCCGTTGCTGTGCACCGCCGGCACGCTGGCTATCGCCAGGCCGCCCACCTGCCGCTCCGCGCCGAAGCGGACCAGCTTGACCAGATCGGGGTCGCCGCCCGCCGCCTTGACCTTGTTGGCAAAAAGGCCCGCCATCTCGCCGCCAACCATAAAGCTTGCCTGCTTGGCGACGACGATGTTCACGCTGTTGGAGGTCGGCGTTGCATCCACGGAGAACTCCGGATCGGCACAGGTCCCGGCGTTCGCCGCGGAGGAGTGCTTATCACCGAGATGATCGCTGTGAACATGACTCAACAGCACGACATCGATCCTGCCGAGGCGCGGATCGGCCGGACCTCGTACCGTTCGACCCGGATCGTAGAGCATTCGGCTGCCCGTAGGGTCCTCGAACAGCAGAGCCCGGTCATATCGGCAGAATTCGCCGTCATGGCTTCCGAGAGGCATGATCTTGACATTGGCCGACACGGCGGCCTGCGTAAAAGACGCCGTGAACAGCAGCATCAGGAACGCAAAGCAATTCTTCATGGAGGTCACGGTCTGCTCCTCTGATTGGAGTGCAAGATACAAGTGCGAATATAGCTGCACGCGGTCAAGATGGAGGAAACCGCGGTCGCCTTTGGCAGGTGAAAACTCATTCTTCCGCTGCACTCGCCCTCGTGGCAGCGCGCACAAGCCGGGTTGAAGATGACCGCCGACCCGATCTTGGAACCATCCGATGCCTGCGCGAATGACCGACCAGCTTCAACACTTCACGAAACGAAAGTAACTGAACTTCTGCTCATCGTCGCGGGGTTCAGACCGATCCGGGGCGCAGGTAGCGAAGGATGTTTCCCCGAAACGGCTCGGTCAGATAGTCTACATTCAGTGGCTTTCTTCGACTGTGCGTATAGCCCAATTCATCCATCTCCTTACTGAATCGCGCCCCCTGACCTCGACCTGGATCGATGATGATGACCTCGCAGACCGGCTTGGCATGCTGGTCCACGAAGCCCGCAAGCAGTTTGGCGTGATCTCGTTCATAGAGGAGATCACTGCCGATAATCAGATCGAACCTGCCCAGGTCGGTGATCTGGTCCGCCCATCCCGTGCGCACGAAAGGGATCACCCTGGCGTCGTTCAAACTTGCGTTCACCCGCAGGAATTCCTCGACGGCCGGGTGCTGGTCGGTCGCGGTGATGTCGGCCCGCCGCTGATTCAGCAGCAGACTCGCCAGGCCGATACCGCAACCGACCTCAAGTATGCGTCTACCTGCCACGTCGTAATCCAGCATCAGATGAGCGAGCACCTCGCTCGAGGCCCAGACGACACCAAACAACGGCCAACTGGCGGACGAGATACCCAGGCCCTCAGCGAGGCCATCCGGATCGTCGTACTGCTGGCGATCACGCAGGGTGCGTAGATGGATGTCCAGATCACCAAACTCGATGGTCTGGTAGCGAAAGCGCAACGCCGGCATGCGGGGCCTATTGATGATGAAAAACGCGACGGGCGTCGAACGGAAGCAAACGGCAAGCTGTCCGCACGGGGGTGCAGACCGCCTCAGAAACCAGCCCGGACGATTGACTCGCGGGGCATCGCCGGTAATTCAACACAGCATAGTAGGCGGCTCTAGCCTGTTCACCTAATCTTTCCGTGCAGTCACCAGAGCGGAAAAACCCCTCGATAACAGGGCATTGGGTAGAAGCGACCCGCCCTTATCACTGCATTCTTTCCGACCATACCCCGGCGGATGCAGTCGTCTTGGAAAAAAGTCGAAAAAAGTTCTTTAGTATTTAAGTAATTTCTTATAGTATCACTTCCACGGAACGGCACTAACGCAGTTCCCTGCCCTCCCAGGCGACTAGGTCGGGCAATCCATCTTTACCAAAGGAACATCCATAATGACCAAAATCATCAAGACCGCCGCTGTTGCCGCAATCCTTACGGTTGCCTCTGCTTCTGCCTCTGCATGGTGGGGCGGTGGTCCCTGGAACGGCATGGGCGATGGCTGGGGCGACGGCTTCGGCGACTTCAACATGAACATGAGCGGTAGCGGTAGCGGCTATGGTCGCGGTCGTGGCTACGGCTATGGCTACCCCTACGGTGGGTACGGCGGCTACCCGTACGGCGGCGGCTACGGTGCTCCCTACGGCGGCGGTTACGGCGCCCCCTATGGCGCCCCTTACGGTATGCCTTACGGCGCTCCGGTTGCACCGGCGGCACCTGCTGCTACCAAGTAAGCGATTTTCGCCCGGGTAATCGCCGGGAAGAGAATCACGCACGGATGTGCACGAAAGCGGGCCTCGGCCCGCTTTTTTGTTGTCCGTGCCGGCAAGGTGGGCGTGGCCAAGCGAAATCGGCGTCCGCGTATGGTTGAAAGATCGACGCCGAACAGCCATCCTCGACTCAATGTGGACAACAAAGTGATATCCGCGCCGAAGTGCTGCCTGGTCGACGACGATTCCGACCTGCTGATGCTGGCGCGACAGATACTGGAACGAGCCGGCTGGCGGGTGGACACCTACGACAGCGGCATCGGCCTCGTCGAGCGACTCAGGAAGAACCCTCCGGACTGCGTGGTACTGGATATCATGATGCCGGGCATGGACGGTTTCGAAGTGTTTCGCGAGCTGCGCCTTGATCCAGCGCTGGACGACACCCGAGTCGCGTTTCTAAGCGCCAAGACCTACGAGTTCGACCGACGCAAGGCCTTCCATATGGGCGCCGACGGCTATTTCGCCAAACCGATTGACGGAACAAGATTTCCCAGCGATCTGGAAGAAATCCTGGCGCAGCGCCTGACCGCCGATTTCTGGGGCGTCCATGGCACCCTGCCGGCACCGGGAAGGGACACCG
This sequence comes from uncultured Gammaproteobacteria bacterium, assembly GCA_963765415.1. Taxonomy (GTDB): domain Bacteria; phylum Pseudomonadota; class Gammaproteobacteria; order Chromatiales; family Chromatiaceae; genus CAVXWS01. Next base: position 9,870 of record CAVXWS010000016.1, on the reverse strand, counting down.
AACGCTATGGTGGCAATACCTCCTGCGTCAGTTTGCGCCTGCCACGCAACCAGCTGTTCATCTTCGACGCCGGCACCGGGATCAGACCGCTGGGCGACCACCTGTTGCGGCAAAGCAAGGACAAACTGCGCGCCACGCTTTTCATCTCCCATGCCCACTGGGACCACATCAACGCCCTGCCGCATTTCGCCCCGCTGTACGTCCCGGGCAACGAATTCGAGATCTGCGGTCCGGCGCAAGGTGACATTTCGGTACGAGACATGGTGTCGGCACAGATGGACGACGTCTACTTTCCGATCACCATCAAGGAGTTCGGCGCCTCGGTGCGTTTTCGCGACCTGCACGAAGGCGAATATGACTTTGACGGCATCCAGGTTCGCACTCTGCTACTGAAACACCCGGGGTATTGTCTCGGCTATCGGATCGAGCACGAAAGATGTTCCTTCTGCTACGTCACCGACAACGAGTTGTTCCCCCTCGGCTCGCCGGGGCACGACGAACGCTATCTCGAAAAGCTGATCGAGTTTGTCCGCGGTGCCGACATGCTGATCACGGACACCACATACTTCGACGAGGAGTATCCGTCCAAGACGGGCTGGGGTCATTCCAGTATCGGCGAGGTCTGCAAAATGGCCGCCGCGGCCGAGGTGAAGCGCTTGTCTCTATTCCACCACGATCCCAGTCACACCGACGGCGACATCGACCGCAAAGTCGCGATCGCCACGGACACCCTGCAGGCACTCGGCGTCAAGACGCAGTGCATCGCGCCGGCAGAGGGCCAGAGTTTCCGTTTCTAGCCATGCGAGTCGCCATTACCAGCCAGAATTTCCGCACCGTCACCGGCCATGCCGGCAAGACCCGGCGCTTTCTGGTCTACGAGATAGGATCGGACGGCCGGATCGAGGAACTGGAGAGGCTCGATCTTCCAAAGGAGTCGTCGATTCACGAGCATGACCCAGGCAAACCGCACCCGCTCGACGACGTGGATGTGCTGATCACCGCCGGCTGCGGCGAGGGTTTTGTCAACAAGATGGCCCGGCGCGCCGTCCGGGTCGTTCGGACTGAGGAGACCGATCCGCTGTCAGCACTGCGGGCCGAATTCGGCTCCTGACCCCACCCCCGAGGCGTTGGAACTCTAACCGACATCCGGGATCGACCTTACTGGCGGGCCGCCCTGGATCCGATTATCCTTCGCCGTTACGCATGAACCGGCCTCCATGACCGGTCACGCGCGCTGCAACAAAACAATAGAACTAATACAGGCCAAGCAGCATAAGGGCCGAATTCTGCGGAGGAGTCGATGTATCACTGCTTTTCGTTGCGGCACAGAGTTGCCGTGTCCGCCCTGGCGCTCATGTCCGGAGCTGCATCTGCCCCTCTGGCCAATGCCACCAACGGCTATTCCCCGACCGGCTTCGGCACCACCAACAAGGGGCTGGCCGGCGCCGGGGTCGCCTTGCCGCAGGACAGCCTGGCGGCCGCGACCAACCCGGCGGGCACCGCACATATCGGCGACCGGCTGGACGTCGGGGTCGCGCTGTTCATGCCGGATCGGGGTTTCACGGCCGATCCCTACACCGATCCAGACCCGTTTAATCCGCCGCAAAGCGTCCCGCCCGGCACCTACAACAGCCACAACGACTGGTTCCTGATACCGACCTTCGGCTGGAGTCACCAGTTGAACGAACACAGCGCCATTGGCGTCTCGCTCGGCGGCAACGGCGGCATGAATACCGACTATAGCGCCGCGGTCTGGCAGAATTTCGGCGTGCCCAACACTCAGTTCGCCGCAACCTCACCCACTGGCGTGGACCTTGCCCAGGTGTTTCTCGGCATCAGCTACGCCCGACGCCTGAATGACCGTCACACGCTCGGGATCATGCCGATCGTTGCCGTGCAGCGCTTCAAGGCCGAAGGACTGGAGCCGTTTCGGGCCCTCTCCGCAGACGCAGCTCACGTCACCAACAACGGCTACGACTATGCCTGGGGTTACGGCCTGCGAATCGGCTGGCTAGGCGAGCTTACTGACCGACTGTCGATCGGCGTATCGGCCCAGACCAAGCTGGAGATGGAGCGCTTCGACAAATACGCCGGCCTGTTCGCCGAGCAGGGGGATTTCGATACCCCACCGACGATCGCCGTGGGATTCGCCTTCAAGGCGACACCGGACCTCACGCTGGTGTTCGATTGGCAGCGGATCTTCTATGGCGAAGTCGCCTCCGTCGCTAATGACAACAACCTGGCGCTGTTGACACCCGAAGAGTTCCTGGGTGCCGACGGCGGCCTGGGCTTCGGCTGGCAGGACATCAACATCTACAAACTGGGCATCCAGTGGCGGCAGTCGCAGAAATGGACCTGGCGTGTCGGGGTGAGTCATGCCGACAAGTTGTTCGATAACGGTCAGACGCTGTTCAACGTGCTGGCTCCGGCCACCGTGCGGACCCACGCCAGCCTGGGCTTCACCTATAGCTTGTCGGACAGAAACGAGATCAGCCTGTCCTACACACATGCCTTCAACGAGAAGATCGGCGGGCAGAACGCAGGCTTCACCGGCAATCAAACGGGCTTCGTCGAAATGGACCAGGACGAGCTCGAGGTCACCTGGGGCATTCGTTTCTAGACGGGCCGGTTCGCCCGGGCCACAAGGTCCCGCGATCCCCCGCACCTGGCGAGCGGATAGCTTGCTAGACTGCGGGGGCATCATGGCCGGGATGAGGAGGGATCGATGCGCTGCCGAGCACTGGGGATTTTCGCTTGCCTGTTACTGATCGGCGGACTCAGCGGTTGCGCCAGCCTGAGCAGCGACCGAGAACCGGTGCGCGTGACCGTCTCCGACCTGCGGATGATCGAGGCGACCATGCTCGAGCAGCTCTACGGTCTCACCCTGAGGATACAAAATCCTAATGACACGCCGATCCAGTTCCAGGGCATGAGTTTCGAACTGGAGATCAATGGCCGCGAATTCGGCAGCGGCGTCAGCGACAGCCAGGTCACCGTACCGGCCTTCGGCGACGCCAAGGTCGAGGTCCGCATGGTCAGCACCCTGTTCCGGCTGTTTCGCCAGCTGCAGTCCTTGCAGAACGAATCCAATGGCCCTCTCGGCTATGAGATCTCCGGACGCATCGCGCTCGCCGACAGCCTTGGCTGGTTGTGGTTCGAGGAACAGGGTGAACTCGATCTCCGTACGACCGACGCGGCCAAAGAAAAGAACGCCCGCTGACGCACCTTAACTGATAACAACCAACCGTCCGGCGCTAAGCTAAGCGGAGAGTTTCTCGACGACTTTCTGCAGCATGACCCGCACCTCGCTGGCCACGGCATGCAACTCGTCATGAGAGGAAAGACCCAGCACGGTGATAGGGTCCATGAAGCTCACCACGGTCGATCCGCCCTCTTCGCGCATGATGAAGTTACACGGCAACAAGGTGCCGGCGTTGGGTTCGGCGCGGATTACCCGGTGGGCCAGCTTTGGATTGCAGGCACCGAAAATGTGATAGGCCGAGATCTCCTTACCCATCTTGTTTCTCAGAATCGCCTGAACATCGACATCGCTGATAATGCCGAATTGCTCCGAGATCATCGCCTCGCAGACCGTCTCGACGGCTTGATCGAAAGGTTGATTGAGGGTCACGTTGAACTCGTACATACCACTGATACCGACTCTTTGTTGATGACTGGACAACACGCCAATCGACTATTCGGCGATCCGCTCGTAACGATAGCCTCTCTATTATAGCGTCGTGTGTTGAGAGGCAAGATATTGCGCAACGGCAACCCACTGTGTCCATCGCAATCCAGGCCATAGAGAACCGATACCTGCTGCGTGGGCAGGCAAAATCGTCTATACACCAGGTTAGCTGATAACTTTCACTGATGCCTTGCTTGATGCCTGCCGAACGCCGCCTCCATCCCCGTGTCGCCGCCGAAATAGAGGCCGAGATCCGTGATCTCGACGATCAGTCCCCACTAAGCGCACGCCTGCTCAATATCTCCCTCGGCGGCCTGCGGATCGGGGGTCCTGCGACGTTGCGAGACCAGCTGCTGGCCGCTACCAAGACCTTTCCGGTCGAAGCCATCGTTTCTTTCTCGCTGCCCCGAGGTGGAGTGACATTGACTTGCCGCCACATCCATACGTTTCGGCTTTCTGCGGACGCGTTCGAATTCGGCTTCAAGATCCTGCAGTGCCATGACGACGCTCGAAATTGCCTCGAAGCCTATATCGCCCAACAACTCTCGGGCTCGCGGGACGGAAAGAGAAACGGTCTCGACTGACACGACGCGGGCAACCCAATGTCGCTGGTCGCGATACGGTCGCCGCGTCTGAAGGAATCGACCACGCCCTGCATTTAAACACAACGACTCGACTCGAATTCCCGGGCACACAGGCGATCTGCTGCGGCCGAATATTCCTGACACACCTGCCCCAAGTCAAATAGAGGCCCGACCGCGGTGCAGTAATAACGCTTACATGCGCTCAATATTCGCTGCAAGAATTCGCCTGGCCGCCGCCATGTATCTCCCAGACCGTCACAGGCTCAAATCCGCCAGATGCCTGCCGACTTGCTCGGTTATCCTTGGCGCGGATTGGTAACAAGCACGAGATCGACACCATGCTCAACGAAATCCTGGGATTTTCCCGTCAACGAACCGCCTGGCTGCTGCTGTTGCTGTCCGCTGCGGGGCTGGACCTGACGGCACTGTTTTTTCAGTACGGACTCGAACTCGATCCCTGCGTGTTGTGCATCTATCAACGGGTGGCCGTGCTGGGCATACTCGCTGCCGGCGGCATTGGCCTGATTGCGCCGGCCTCAGCTGTCCTGCGCTGGACGGGATTGGCGCTATGGGGGGCCAGCGCGGGGTGGGGATTGACGCTCGCTTTGGAGCATGCCGGCATCCAATTCAGTGAACAGCCAACCTTGAACTGCCCGTTTTTCGCCGAGTTTCCGTCCTGGGCCAAATTGGACGAGTGGTTCCCCAGTGTGTTCGCACCGACCGGTTTTTGTGCCGAGATTCAATGGTCCTTTCTCGGACTGAGCATGCCGCAATGGATGGTCATCATCTTCTCGGCCTATCTGCTGGCTCTGGTCGTGGTCGTCGTGTCACAGTTCGCGCCTGCCCGAAAAACACTGCTGGAACAAGATTAGGTACCGGTCGATGGATTGGCTGTCGTCGAGGCCTGACGCTCCCCTCTCCCGCAGGTCCACCGCTTCGGCTTCGACCTCAATAATGCGGAGGCGGCGGCTCCTCGGCTCGATCTCCGACCTGCGAAGGCGCCAACTGAATCATTAGTTGTTTGAGCCGCGCTACCTCGGCCTGCAACTCCGCCAGCGCTTTCTCCTGGGTCAGCACGGTGGCGGTCAGGTGTTCGATCGCCTCGTCCTGAAAAGCCAGACGCGACTCCAGATCGATCAACCGTTGTTCCATCAACCCAGCCAGACCCGCGCGTTGCGGAACAGGCGCATCCAGGGGCCGTCCTCGCCCCAGCCGTCCGGGTGCCAGGAATGCTGGACGCGTGCGGAACACCCGCTCCGGGATGCGGCATCATGATGGTGACGCGGCCGTCGGCGCTGGTCGAGCCCGGTGATGCCCTGCGGCGAGCCGTTGGGGTTGGCCGGGTAGCGTCTCGGCCACCGCGCCGTCGTTCTCGACGTAGCGCAGCGCCACCTGTGATTGCACCGCCTGCATCTGAGTCTGATCGCGGAACTCCGCCCGGCCCTCGCCGTGCGCGACGGCGATCGGCAGGCGCGAGCCGGCCATGCCGTCGAGCAGGATCGAGGGGCTCTTCTGCGACCTCGACCATGACCAGGCGCGCCTCGAACTGCTCGGAGCGGTTGCGCACGAAGTGCGGCCAGTGCTCGGCGCCGGGGATCAGCTCGTGCAGGTTGGACAGCATCTGGCAGCCGTTGCAGACGCCGAGCGCGAAGCTGTCCGCGCGCGCGAAGAAGGCCTGCGAACTGCGTCGCGGGCGCGCGGCGTTGAACAGGATCGACTTGGCCCAGCCCTCGCCGGCGCCCAGCACGTCGCCGTAGGAGAAGCCGCCGCAGGCGACCAGGCCCTTGAAGTCGGCCAGAGCGACGCCGGCCGCTCGAGGAGGTCGCTCATGTGCACGTCGACGCACTCGAAGCCGGCGCGGTCGAAGGCCGCGGCCATCTCGACCTGGCCGTTGACGCCCTGCTCGCGCAGGATCGCGATGCGCGGCCGCGCGCCGCGCGCGATGAAGGGCGCGGCGATGTCCTCGCTCGGGATCGAAGCTGAGCTGCGCGCTGACAGGCCGGGATCGTCGGCGTCGACGATGCGCGTCGTACTCCTCGTCGCGCGCAGTCCGGGTTGTCGCGCAGCGCCTGCATCTGCGAAGCTGGTCTCGGACCAGGCCTGCTGCAGCTCCGCGCGCGGCGCGTCGAGCAGCGCCCGTCGCCGTGGCGTGAAGCCGCACCCGATCGTCGTCGCGTCAGGGCGCCGATCACGTGGCGTGCGGTCGCCGAGCCCGGCGTCGTGCAGCACGCTTCAGCACGTCGTCGCGTGTCGCGCGTGCGGCACCTGGAGCACCGCGCCCAGCTCCTCGTTGAACAGCAGCCGCGAGCGGCGTCGTCGCCCAGGCCGTCGAGGTCGATGTCGCAGGCCGCGTGCGGCCGGCGAAGGCCATCTCGCACAGGGTGGCGAACAGGCCGCCGTCGGAGCGGTCGTGGTAGGCGAGCAGCAGGCCGTCGCGCGTTGAGCGCCTGGATCGCGGCGAAGAAGCTGCCGCAGCACGCGCGGGTCGTCGAGGTCCGGCGCCGCGGTCGCCGAGCTGGCCGTAGACCTGGGCCAGAGCCGGAGCCGCCGAGGCGGTTGCGGCCCTGGCCGAGATCGACCAGGATCAGGTCGGTGTCGCCCTGGTCGCGTGCGCAGCTGCGGCGTCAGCGTGCGCGCGCACGTCGCGCACCGGCGCGAAGGCCGATGACGATCAGCGACAGCGGCGCGGTCACGCTCGCGGCGCTCGTCGCCGTCCTCGCCAGACCGTGCGCATGGACAGCGAGTCCTTGCCGACCGGGATGGCGATGCCGAGCGCCGGGCACAGCTCCATGCCGACCGCCTGCACCGTGTCGTACAGGCGCGCGTCCTCGCCGGGGTGGCCGGCCGCGGCCATCCAGTTGGCGGAGAGCTTGACGTCGCCGAGCGCGCCGATGCGCGCGGCGGCGAGATTGGTGATCGCCTCGCCGACCGCCATGCGCCCGGAGGCCGGCGCGTCGAGCAGCGCCAGCGGCGTGCGCTCGCCCATGGCCATGGCCTCGCCGGCGTACGCCGTCGATAGCCGGCGGCGGTCACCGCGCACATCGGCCACCGGCACCTGCCAGGGCCCGACCATCTGGTCGCGCGCGCACCAGGCCGGTGACGGTGCGATCGCCGATGGTGATCAGGAAGGTCTTGTCGGCCACCGTCGGCAGGCGCAGCACGCGCAGCGCACGGCCTCGTCGCAGGTCGAGCGCCGTCGAGGTCGAACGCGCCGGCGTTGCGAACGGCCAGTGCGCTGCACGTCGCGCAGCATGCGCGGCGGCTTGCCGAGCAGCACCGGCATGCGGCATGTCGATCGGGCGTGTTGTCGAAGTGGCGCGTCGTCCGACCAGCAGGTGCCCGTCCGTCGGTGGCCTCGCCGACCACCGCGAACGGGCAGCGCTCGCGCTCGCAGATGGCCTCGAACGTCGTCCAGCGCGCTCGGGCGCGACGGCCAGCACGTAGCGCTCCTGCGCCTCGTTGCACCAGATCTCCATGCGGCGACATGCCGGGCTCGTCGTTGGGCACCGCGCGCAGCTCGAAGCGGCCGCCGCGGCCGGCGTCGTGCACCAGCTCGGGCAGCGCGTTGGACAGGCCGCCGGCGCCGACGTCGTGGATCGACAGGATCGGGTTGTCGCTCGCCCAGCGCCCAGCAGCGGTCGATCACCTCCTGGCAGCGGCGCTGCATCTCCGGGTTGTCGCGCTGCACCGAGGCGAAGTCCAGGTCCTCGGCGCTGCGTGCCGGTGGCCATGGAGGAGGCGGCGCCGCCGCCCAGGCCGATCAGCATGGCCGGGCCGCCGAGCACGATCAGCGTGGCGCCCGGCGGGATCGTCGCGCTTCTCGACGTGCTCGGCGCGGATGTTGCCGAGGCCGCCGGCGAGCATGATCGGCTTGTGGTAGCCGCGCACCTCGTCGCCGTCCGGGCCCGGCACCGCTGCTCGAAGGTGCGGAAGTAGCCGCACAGGTTGGGGCGGCCGAACTCGTTGTTGAAGGCGGCGCCGCCGATCGGGCCCTCGAGCATGATGTCGAGCGCCGAGGCGATGCGGCCGGGCTTGCCGAAGTCGCGCTCCCAGGGCTGCTCGGCGCCGGGGATGCGCAGGTTCGAGACCGAGAAGCCGCGTCAGCCCGGCCTTGGGCTTCGCGCCGCGGCCGGTCGCGCCCTCGTCGCGGATCTCGCCGCCGGAGCCGGTGGCCGCGCCCGGGAACGGGCGAGATGGCGGTCGGGTGGTTGTGGGTCTCCACCTTCATCAGGATGTGGATGTCCTCGTCGTGCTCGCGCGTAGACGCCGGTGCTCGGGGTCGGGGAAGAAGCGCCCGCCGTCGCTGCCCTCGATCACCGCGGCGTTGTCCTTGTAGGCGGACAGCACGTGCCGCCGGCGAGCGCTCGGTGCGTGTTGCGGATCATCTCGAACAGCGAGTGCGTCCTGCGGCTCGCCGTCGATGATCCAGTCGGCGTTGAAGATCTTGTGCCGGCAGTGCTCGGAGTTGGCCTGCGCGAACATCATCAGCTCGACGTCGCGTCGGGTTGCGCCCGAGGCGCTGGAAGCTCTCGACCAGATAGTCGATCTCGTCGTCGCGACAGCGCCAGGCCCAGCTCGCGCGTTGGCCGCGACCAGGGCCTCGCGGCCGCCGCCGAGCACGTCGACCGTGCGCAGCGGCTGCGGCGCGGCGTGCGCGGAACAAGGCGCTCGGCATCGTCGCAGCTGAAGCAGCACCGCCTCGGTCATGCGGTCGTGCAGCAGCGCCATCGCGGCGTCGAGCTCGGCGTCGTCGAGACTCGACGCCCTCGCAGGTAGTAGGCGACGCCGCGCTCGATGCGCCGCACCGCGCTCGAGGCCGCAGTTGTGGGCGATGTCGGTGGCCTTGGACGACCAGGGCGAGATGGTGCCCGGCCGCGGCACGGCCAGAACCAAGGTCCCGCTCGGTTCGTGCGCCGGGAGTTCCGGGCCGTATCTCAGCAGCTGTTCGAGCACCCCGGTCTCCGACTCATCGAGGCCCTGGCTGGTTTCGACGAAGTGGACGAATTCGGCATAGAGCTCGACCTCGAACCCCAGTGCCTCGGCCAGTCGGCCGGCGAGCTTCTGCCGCCGGAACTCGGAGAGAGCGGGCGCGCCGCGCAGTGTCAGCATGGGTCCACCTGATCGCATCGGGAGTAAAAGAGCATGATACCAAAGCGCCGCGCGGCGCCGGGGTCGGTAACCGACCTTATCCGCCGAGCCCTGCCTCGGTCGGTTCGCCGTACAGCAGCCCGCGGCGAACCAGCCACTTCTCCAGTTCGACCGCCGGCAGCACCAGCGCGGCGACGGCGATACAAAACAGCAGTTCGTCGGGCATCAGCGCCTGGGTCTTGAACACCGCCTGCAGCCACGGCGCATAGACCACCGCCAGTTGCAGGACAAAGGTCAGGGCCACGGCCCCGAGCAGGGGCCGGTTCGACCACAGACCGATGCGCCACAGAGACTGGCGCTCGGACCGAATCGCCAGCACATGGAACAACTGGGCGAAGGTCAGGACGCAGAACACCATGGTCTGCCAGTGGCCGTCGTGGTGATAGGCCCAGGCCTGGGCGCCAATCGACAGGGCGCCGATCAGCAGGCCGATCCAGAGCATGTGCCAGC
>CAVXWS010000015.1:0-24636 GCA_963765415.1 uncultured Gammaproteobacteria bacterium | reverse complement strand
CTCGATTAAGCGTTGCTCCTCTTCGGCCTGCCTCGCGATTTAGGCGCTGCCCGCCGGCCGGACACCGCTTCGATCTCTTCGCGGAATCGATCATTGCCAAGCGCCCATCCGGTGTTTGTCGCTTCGCGTATAGCCTCCAGGTCGACGTCGCCGATGGCAGCTCGAAACAATTGCCGATAGGCTGCCTGTCGAGCCTCCGGGCTGCGCGCCAAGCGGCGATGTAGCAGGTGCGGTTCGACCAGCGAATCCTCCATGCCCAGCGCGTTCGCCGCGTAGCTGCTCCAGGGGTAGTCGCTCGGGTGGGTGACTATCCTGGCGCGGACCGGATTGAGTTCGATATAGCGCATGCAGGTTAGTAGATAGCGCTCGCTGTCTATCAGCGTCGCTCGGTAGCGGCCCTCCCACAGGGTGCCAGTGCGGCCGTAGCTGTAGTTGAAGTAATGGACATAGCGTCGGCCTAGTGATTGAAGGGTTTTGCCGATACTTAGCTCGGTCTGTGGGGTTGCGAGAAGATGGACATGGTTAGTCATCAGGACGTAGGCATGGATGCTCAATTCATTTCGCTCGGCGGCGTCCTGCAGGCATTCCAGGTAAAAACCGTAGTCCCGATCTGCCGCGAAAATGGGTACACGATTGTTGCCGCGTTGAATGATGTGCTGTGCCTGTCCTTCGACGAAATAGCGCGGTTGTCTGGCCATGGTGACCGGGTTCTTTGGGGAGCGGATAGACGCAATCTAGCAAGGAATAGGAAGTAAATCGAGTCTGACCCCATTTAACCCTCGCTACACAATCGGGTAGTGTTGCGCCGATAACAATGGCATCGCAGGGGAGTGAGATCTATGGAGTTCATCAACAACCTGGTCGGCGACATCAACGGCATCGTCTGGGGTCCGCTGATGCTGGTGCTGATTCTCGGCACCGGTCTGTTCCTCACCATCGGCCTGAAATTCATGCCGCTGCGGCATCTGGGCTACGGCTTCAAGATGCTCTGGCAGGGGCGGCACTCGGATCAGGAGGGCGACATCACGCCCTTCAACGCCCTGATGACCTCGCTGTCGGCGACCATCGGCACCGGCAACATCGCCGGGGTGGGCACGGCGATCGCGCTCGGCGGCCCGGGCGCGGTGTTCTGGATGTGGTGCACCGCCCTGGTGGGCATGGCGACCAAGTACGCCGAGGCGGTGCTGGCGGTGAACTACCGCGAGGTCGACGAAAAGGGCAACCACGTCGGCGGGCCCATGTATTACATCAAGAACGGTCTGGGCGCGAAGTGGAAGTGGCTGGGCGTCGCCTTCGCCATCTTCGGCGCCATTGCCGGGTTCGGTATCGGCAACATGGTGCAGTCGAACTCGGTCGCCGAGGCCATGAAGGCCAACCTGGGCGTGCCTATGCTGGCCACCGGGATGGTCATGGCGGTACTCGTGTTCGCGGTGCTGATCGGCGGCATCCAGCGCATTGCCCAGGTCGCCGGCAAGCTGGTGCCCTTGATGGCGATCGCCTATGTGGGCGGCGGGTTGATCGTGATCCTGGCGAATATCACCGAGGTTCCGGCGGCCCTGGGCCTGATCGTCACCCAGGCCTTTACCCCGACCGCGGCCACCGGCGGCTTCGCCGGCGCGGCGGTGATGGTCGCGATCCAGATGGGCGTGGCGCGCGGCATCTTCTCCAACGAGGCCGGCCTGGGTTCGGCGCCGATGGCGCACGCGGCGGCCAAGACCGATGACCCGGTGCGTCAGGGCACGGTGGCCATGCTCGGCACCTTCATCGACACCCTGGTGGTCTGCACCATCACCGCGCTGGTGATCGTCATGACCGGTGTGTGGTCCAGCGGCGAGTCGGGCGCGGCCCTGTCCTCGGCAGCCTTCGGCGAAGGCCTGCCGGGCTTCGGCCAGTGGGTGGTGACCTTTGGCCTGGTGATCTTCGCCTTCACCACGGTGATGGGCTGGAGCGTGTACGGCGAGCGTTGCGTCGAGTTCCTGTTCGGCGTCAAGGCGATCCTGCCGTTTCGGATCCTGTGGGTACTGGCCATTCCGGTCGGGGCGACGGTCAAGCTGGCCTTCGTCTGGTTGCTGGCGGACACCCTGAACGCGTTGATGGCGATTCCGAATCTGATCGCCCTGCTGCTCCTCGGCCCGGTGGTGTTCCGCCTGACCAAGGAGTATTTCGCGAAGCACTGAGTGCGGCGTCGGGTGACGGCGCCTGCGCGCCCCACCCACGCTTCGTGCTGGAATAACCCGCGTATTGCATGAGGGGATCGGAATTTCTGAGAAGTCTGGCTGAGCAGCTTGGCCGATCGGCCGCTCCCGGCCATGGAGAGCGAAGCGAAGGCCGGTAGTCCCCGTAATAATCGGCACATGGACCTGGCGGGACAGCACCGAATCCTGTGCTCTAAGCTACGGGGCCACTTCCAGTACTTCGGCGCACGCTGCAACATGCGGGCGATGGAAGCGGTACGTCACCATGCCGAACGCGCGTGGAAGTATTGGCTCCATCGACGCAGCAGAAAAAAGGCGATGAGCTGGGAGAAATTCGAAGCCTTACGGTCTCGTATGCCGCTGCCGACACCCAAGATCATCTACAGTATGTAAGCACTTGCTAGTGGGCCAAGTGATGCGTCAGCGTGGTGTTGATACGCTGATTACCGAGGAACCGGATGACCGAATTGGTCACGTCCGGATCTGTGGGGGGGGATGGCCAGCAATGGCTGTCTCTACCCGGAGGTAGCGACACGCTTGTATGCTTCAGTAGTGTCCGTCCAGAAACTCCAGTAATCCCTTCTCCCTCAGGGAGCAGGTTAGGATGAGAGGATCTAGAATCAACAAGTTACCGCCCTATCGATCCCCTCACCCCTGCCCTCGGTAACCGCTCCTTGCGTTACTCTACCTCCTGCGTCCATGCAGTCGTCTCCCGGAGGTAGCGGGTGTTTCTGGATGGACACCAAGTAAGTGCCATTGGGATCAGACCGGTTTGTGTATGAATGTCTTTCGGCCGCCGGGCGGTCAGGGCGCGCTGGCCACGGTCGGTCGGGTAACTCCGGCGGTCGGCGCGCACGCCGGAGCCGGTCAGCGACTGGATCAGTTGTCCTGGCCGCCTTGCTGCTTGCGCATCTGTTCCATGCGCTGGCGCATCATTTGATCGAAGGCGTTGATCTCGTTCTGGTCTATGGCGCCGTCACCGTTTGTATCCATCGCCCGGAATTGTTTCTCGGAGGGGTCCAGAAATTCTGCCAGCGAGACCTTGCCGTCTTTGTCGGCGTCAAACCGCTGCATGAACATGGCAGCCATGTCGGGCATCTGTCCCTGTCCCTGCTGCATGCCGGGTTGTGCCATGACCGGTGCGGCGGCAAGGAACATCAGGGTGGCGAGCTTCTTCATTCGGCGATCCTCCATTGCGGTTTGTCGGCGCTGCGGTCGCTGCGGTTTCTTCGCCGAGCTGGTCGCGGGCCGAAGTAGAGTTCGCAATGCTAACCTGTGAGCTTCCTGTTGTCTTGGGCGTAATGCGATGCGGGACGGCGAGACCAGCTGTTTGGATTGACCGACATGTCGAGACTCGATCGCTTGCTCAGCAATGCCACCGGCACCAGCCGGTCGCAGGTCCGCCGGGCGATTCGCGCCGCGGAGGTTACGGTCAACGATCGGTCGGTGCGCGATCCGGCCTGCCAGGTCGGGAGCGGCGATCTCGTGTGCTGGCGTGGCGAGCCCGTAATCGACCTATCGCCGCGCTATTTCATGCTGCACAAGCCGGCTGGCTATGAATGTGGCAGGGCGGATCCGGTTCATCGGTCGGTGTTCGAGCTTCTCGACGAGGCGCACAGCGAGCGCCTGCATATCGTCGGTCGCCTGGATGTCGATACCACCGGCCTGGTGCTGTTGACCGACGACGGCGATTGGTCGCATCGGATCACCGCGCCGGGGCGCAAGCGGGCGAAGTCCTACCGTCTCGAACTGGCGGAGCCCTGGCCGGCCGGGCATCTCGCCCTGGAGAAGCTGCGAACCGGGGTCAGGCTGCGCAACGAGGCCCGACCGACAGCGCCGGCCCAGGTCGAGCGGCTGGGTCCCATGGAGCTGCGACTGATCCTTATGGAAGGCCGCTATCACCAGGTCAAGCGGATGATCGCCGCGCTTGGCAATCGCGTCGTGGCGTTGCACCGGGAACGCATCGGCGCCCTGACGCTCGATCCCGGTCTGCCGGCGGGAGGCTATCGCGCTTTGACCGAGGCCGAGCGTGACCTGGCGGTCAACGGAGATCCGTGATCTGTGGTGAGCTGCGCCATACGCACCGGGGTTAGCCCGCATATTGCAGTGCGCCGTGGAAAGGCGGACACCGTGCCGAGGTTCTATTGCACCAATCACGGGTCTTGGAGTTCGATGAGGTCACCGGCTTCGATGGAATGTTTTGTCCTGATCGGTTTTCTGAAGAATCTTGCCTTGACTCTCGCCCGACGGCGCGCACGGAGCCGCAGGTGTCGCCGGAGACAGGACGCCGGGAGCGACGCCCCCTCCCATCGCGCTTCGCGTTCCGGCTACACGCGCTGGTCCAGGGTAAGCCATCCTTGACATGCCCGTTCGCCAGGCTGCGTCTGTCCCCCGGACAGGCGGTCCCGGCTCACCCATAGCTACGGCTATGCATCATCGGGCGATCGGCCAAACGGCTTAGCCAGATTTCCCAGAAATTCCAATCCCCTCATGCAATATGCGGGTTCGGTTCAGTGATACTTCTCTGTGCTGATGTGGCCGGGCTCGCGGTGCAGGTGGCGGCGCATGCCGCGTTGCGTCAGGATCTCGGTCGCATCCTTGATCATCGCCGAATTGCCGCACAGCATGATGTGCGAGTGAGTCGAGTCCAGACCCAGGCCCGCATGCTCTTCCAGGCGGCCGTCCTGGAGGGTCGATGGGATTCTCCCGCTCAGGGCGAAGTCCGTCGCTTCGCGGCTGACGTAGGGCACGTAGACGAAGCGGTCACTGTAGCGACGGGCGATCTCGGCGATGTCGTCTTGGTAGGCGAGATCGCTGCGATAGCGCACGGCATAGGCCAGCACCACCTTGTCGAAGCGCTTCCAGGGCTGGTCACTCTTGAGCATGGACAGGAACGGACCGACCGCAGTGCCGGTGGCCAGAAGCCACAGGTCGCGGACATTCTCGGGCACCCGTTCCAAGGTCATGATTCCACCGGGCTTACGCGCCAGCCAAACCGAATCGCCAGGATCGAGCTTCGCCAGCCGGCCGCTCAACGGACCGGCCGGAATTATGTTGAAGAAGATCTCGACCGGCGGGTTCTGCGGCGCGTTGACGAAGGAATAAGGTCGTCCGACCCGCTCGCCGTCGACATCGAGTGCAACCCGGACGAACTGCCCAGCGCTAAAATTCTGGATCTCGGCATCGATCTGTAATGAAAAATGCGTTTCGTTCCACTGTCGCTTGGCCACCAGCGTGCCTTTCACCCAGTCGGTCATGTTTAAGTGCGGCCTCCGCGCATGTCTCCAAAACAACCCATCACCCGGAAATGTGCGGTCCAGGGGTAAACTTCAACCCAATAGCTTACGCGGTAAGGCCGGCGGGCGCGGGGGAACCCCCGCCCCGGGTGCTAATCTTCACCCTGGTCTGCGCGTCATCCATCGAACCAGAAGAATAGCGGAGTAAGCGCTGTGTCCCGCCCGGAAGCCTCAATCGCGAAATCCAAGCTCCACTGGCGTCGAGTTGTGCGGTCGTGAGCGCCAGACTGGATGCAGCCTCGCCCGTCTTGGCCGAAACTTGGCCACAGCGCGCGGTTTGGGTATTTATGGCGACCGTCGTGCTGGTGGTCTTTTCCATCATCGTCGGCTTCAGCTGGATGGCGATCGAGCGCGATCGCGAGGCCCAGATCGCTATCGGCAAGGTCGCCAGCATTGGAGTTGCCAACCAACTGGCGGTCAGGCTCGACGGGCTGGTGCGCGCCGTCGATCTTTTCGCCCGCAGTCACGCCAAGTCGCTTCAGGTCCTGGCCGCGGGAAAGGCGGAATCCGTAGAGCAGGTACTGCAGTCCCAACTGCGACTGGATTTCCCCGAGGCTTTGCGCCTGTCGCTCCATACGGAGATGCGTTCCCAGAACGCCGGACACCCGGAGGCCCAGGCGGCCGAGGTCGCCGATTTTCTCAGCATTCGGAGCGGCCGCGACGCACGCGAGCTGATCTGGCACCGGCTGCCGGATAAATCGCATTTCGACGTCTTGGTGTCGCTGGGCGGGGAGCCGGCGCAGCGCCTGGTCGTCAGCTTCGCGACGCGCGCCCTGCAGGAGATCCTCCGCGGCGGTGAACCCCCGGGGCACCGCCTTATGATCGTTCGCCGAGATCTCGCCGGTAACGCCGAGGTGATCCTCACGGCGCAGGGGGCGCCCGGCGCGGATCTGCCCAGTCCGCGGGCGACACCCGCTGGCGAGGCCGCCGTGCTCGGCAGTCGCTGGCAGGTGGTGGACGTGCTCGAGGCCGGTGTGCTTCAGGCGCGGCGCAACCATCAACTGCGTGATGCCGCGCTGCTGTTCCTGCTCGTACTGTCGACGCTGGCGGTGATCGCCTTCCTTTTGTCGCGCCAGGTGGGTCAGCTGGCACGTCGCCAGCAGGCACTCGCGGACCGGAACGAGCAGCTCCAGCACCTGAGCCTGCACGATCCTCTGACCGGGCTGCCCAATCGCCTGCTGCTGGACGAGCGGCTTGGTCAACGGGTGGTCGAGGCGGCCCGTAGCGGCCGACGCTTCGCGCTGATGGTCCTGGACCTGGACCGCTTCAAGCAGATCAATTCCACCTTCGGCCGATCGCTGGGCGACCAGTTGCTGTCGCTGATGGCCGAAAGGCTTCGCGAGCTGTTGCGCGACAACGACACGGTGGCGCGGATCGGCGACGACGACTTCGCGCTGCTGGTCGATGTCGACAGCCGCCAGCAGGCCGAGGTGATCGCCGCCAAGGTGCTCGACCGGCTGGGCGGGCCCTGTGAGCTGGCCGGTTCGCAGATCACACTCTCGGCGAATCTCGGGATCGCGCTGTTTCCGGATCACGGCCGGGCCGGCGCCGAGTTACTCAAGCATGCCGAGATTGCCATGCTGCGGGCGCGCGTCTCCGGTCAGCGCACCGCGCTGTTTCAAGCCGACGACGATCCGGAAAGCCCCGACCGGCTCAGTCTGCTGGCCGGCCTGCGCGATGCGATCCGCGAAGATCAGCTGTTTCTCGAGTTTCAGCCCAAGGTCGAGTGCCGCACCCGAAATCGTTCGCAAGCCGAAGTCCTCGTCCGCTGGGAACACCCGGTGCACGGCCGCCTTGGACCGGATCGATTCCTGCCGCTGGTGGAACAGACCGACAGCATCGAGCAACTGACCCACTGGGTGGTCGAAGAGGCCTTGCGCACCCTGCTCGCCCTTGTCGCCGAGCGAAGGGAGGCGACCTTCGCAGTGAATCTGTCTGCGCGAGTGCTGCATCGCGACGCCTTTCCCTTGTGGGTCGATCGAAAGCTCAAGGAGTACGGGATTTCAGCGCATCGGCTGAGCTTCGAGGTCACCGAAAGCGCCATCATGCGCGACTCGAGCAAGGCGCTGGAGGTCCTGCTGAATCTGGCCAGCATCGGTTGCACCATCAGTGTCGACGATTTCGGCACCGGTTACTCGTCGCTGGCCTATCTGTCGCGCTTGCCGGTCAGCGAGTTGAAGATCGACCGCAGTTTCGTCCGGGGGATGATGAGCTACGAGGGCGACCGCTCGATCGTTCGGGCAATCATCGACCTGGCCCACGATCTGAGCCTCAAGGTGGTCGCCGAGGGGGTGGAGGATGAAGGACAGAAGCGGGCGCTGCGCGAACTCGGCTGCGATCTGATGCAGGGGCATGGTATCAGCCCCCCGCTGAACGCCCAGCAGCTGCGCCAGTGGCTGGCGGCTGAAACGTGAACCTGCGCGCCACGTTGCTCGTCTTCACCCTGACCGGGCTGGCTGGTGTCCTCGCTTATTTCTGGGCCGCGGGGCAGCGCGCTGAGTCAGTGGAGCCGTTGCGCCTGACGGCCGACCCGACCTGCGACCTGCGCCGGACGGCCTGCCGACTGGCGCTGGATGATGGCCGAGTACTGAGCCTGGACATCGAACCCAAGCAGATTCCCCTGATGCAGCGGCTGCGACTGGACGTTGGGGTCGACGGGTCCACGCCGGAGGCGATCACGGTCGAAATCGTCGGCTTGAACATGGACATGGGGCTGAATCGAACCAGGCTGGCCCTGGTCTCACCTGGGCACTGGTCGGGCGAGACCATACTGCCGATCTGCAGTCGGGCGCGGATGGACTGGGAGGCGCAGGTCCGTGTGAGCGACCCGGGCGGGGTGCCCGAACGGATCGCCCCGTTCCGCTTCCACACCCGGAGGTAGCTGCTGCGCGATGATCAGCAATTGACGCTAAACTGTCGATTCTGCTATAAGTTTTCGGCTGTGTTTTCCTGGTCGGCGGAACCATTCTCGGCGACTTCGATCTCAGCACCGACAACCTTAACGTTCGGACGCCCCCGGTTGGCCGTCCGCACTATCGACACACAAACGTCAGGAGTTGCATGATGAATAAGCTCACTATCGCCGCAGCCGCACTCGCGCTCACTGGAATGTTCGGCCAGGCCGTCGCGGGCGATGCCGCCGCAGGCAAGTCACTGTTCGCCGCCAAAGGATGTGTCGGTTGTCACGGAGCCAATGGCAAGAGTGTAAACCCGATCTGGCCGAATCTGGCCGGCCAACACGCTCAATACATCGTGTCGTCGTTGCAGGCCTACAAGGCGCAAGAGCGCAAGAGCGCCAGTGCCGCGCAGATGTATCCGTTCGCCGGGCAGTTGTCCGACGCCGATATGGCAAACATTGGCGCGTACCTTTCGAGCCTCTGATCACAGCAGCGCTGGTCAGCCGCGCGGGGTAAAGTGTATCGCCACTAGGCCCTCCTGGGGGCTGGATGTCAGTGGCTTCGGCTGGATCTTGACAGGTGTTGCCGTACGCCGCCGGCTTGGGGAAAGTATCTGCGGTAACGGTTGCACAGGCCCGGTGGGGGCAACTGCTTCCCCTGGATGCGATCCGGCTTCGGCGCAGGCTTGAACACGATGGGGCGTCTGACCAGACGCCCTTTTCGCGACCAGCTAAATCAGTATTTAAGAATGTAAGTGAGAAATCGTATGAAACAGATCATCCTTATCGCTGCCCTGACCTTCGCCTCGACCGGCTTGACTCACGCCGCCGGGGACGCGGCCACCGGCAAGGGCAAATCTGCGGTCTGCGCCGCCTGCCACGGCGCCGACGGCAACAGTGCAAACCCCGAATGGCCGAAACTCGCCGGTCAGCACGCCTCGTACCTCCTCAAGCAGCTGAAGAACTTCAAGGCCGGTTCAAACAGCAAGGCCGAGCGCGAGAATGCCCTGATGGCCGGTCAGGTCGCCATGCTCTCCGAATCGGACATGGCTGATCTCGCGGCCTATTACGAGGGTCAGAAGGTGGCCCTGGGCGAGACCGCCAAGGACAAGCTGGACGTGGGTCAGGCGATCTACCGCGGCGGCAACCCGGCCACCGGCGTGTCGGCCTGCATCGCTTGCCATGGCCCGACCGGTGCGGGTAACCCGCAGGCCCTGTTTCCGAGCCTGAGCGGTCAGCATGCCACCTACACCATCGCCCAGTTGAAGGCCTTCCGCGCCGGTGCCCGGGCCAACGACGCGGGCCAGATGATGCGCAATATCGCGGCGAAGATGACCGATGCCGAGATCGAGGCCGTCGCCCAGTATGCCCAGGGCCTGCACTGATCGGTGAGCTGCTCGCGGATTCGATCGACAAAGGCGGCCGTGGCCGCCTTTGTTGTGTCCGCCGGCCGCTCCGGTCACACTGGCTCGGGTGACTTGGGTTTCATTGTCTTCCGAATCGGCCGCTAGAAGCTGCGGTCTCGAGGCAACATGAACTAACGACCCAGAGGCCTGTCTCCCCTTGGAGTTGTATTCGCTTGGAGTTTCTGATGAATAAGCTCGCAGTTCTGTTTCTGCCCGTCTTGATCCTGATCACCCCCACCGCGGCCGTGGCCAAAGGCGATTGGCAGGAGGGCGTCCACTACCATGCCATCAAGCCGGTACCGCAAGTGTCGGAAGGCGATACGGTCGAGGTAACCGAGTTCTTCATGTACACCTGCCCGCACTGTATGGAGTTCGAACCCTACGTCGAGAAGTGGCTGAGCGAGAAGCCCGAGAACGTGGTATTCACTCAAGTGCCGGTGCTGTTCGGCGGTGCGTCCGATCTTCACGCGCGTGCCTACTATGCGCTGGAACTGATGGGCGAGGGCGAGCGGATGCACGAGCCCTTCTTTGAGGCTATCCACAACAAGCGCCAGAAGCTCAAGTCGAGTCAGGAACTCAAGGCCTTCCTGGAACAACACGGCGTCGACATGGCCAAGTTCGAAGAGGCCTGGAACTCGTTCGCGGTTCAGACCCGGGTCAATCGGGTCAAGACCCTGATGCGTCGATACAATATACGCAGCGTACCGGCGCTGGTGGTCGACGGTCGTTATCGCAGCGGCAGCGGCTTCCGCGGCTATGAGGATATGATTGAAGTCACCCGTGATCTGGTCGCTAAGGTTCGTCAAGAAAGGGGCGCGGTCGCCAAGGTCGATGTCCCCCCCGCCGGAAACCTTGCCGAGAGCCGATAGCCAGCCAGCATGCACCGAGCCGCCGAGATCGCCGCCGCCCAGCTTCAGGATTCACTGCCACTACCGATGCCGCGGCGATTTCGGATTTTGAGCTACAACATCCAGGCCGGCGTCGATACCAGCCACTACCGCGAGTACGTCACTAAAGGCTGGAAACACCTGCTGCCACATCGCGCTCGGTTGCTCAATCTCAACCGGATCGCCGAGATGCTGGCGCACTACGACATGGTCGGCTTGCAGGAGGTCGATTCCGGCAGCCTGCGCAGCGGCTTCGTCGACATGACCGAATACCTGGCGCATCGGGCCGGATTCCCTTACTGGTATCGCCAGGTCAATCGAAACATCGGCATGCTGGCGCAGCACAGCAATGGTTTTCTCAGCCGGCTGCATCCCGACAAGGTGACCCATCACCGGCTGCCGGCCCGCCCTGGTCGCGGCGCCATGCTGTTCGAGTTTCACTTCGGAGCGCGGACCCTCATGGTGTGCAGTATGCATCTGGCGTTGAGTCGGCGGGCCCGCGGCCGACAATTGGACTTCGTCGGCGATCTGGTTTCCCACTACGAGAATCTGGTGGTGATGGGTGATCTGAACACCGGTTTCGAGTCGCGGGAACTACGCCGTTTCGTCGATCAAACCGGCCTGGCCGAGCCCGTGTGCGATCAGGCGACCTTCCCCAGCTGGCGGCCGATTCGCAAGATCGACCACATCCTGGTCTCGCCGGCGCTGGAGGTGCTCGAGGCCAAGGTGCTGGACTACCCGCTGTCCGATCATCTGCCGATCAGCGTAGAACTGGAGTTGCCCGAGCGGGACCCGGTTTCCACCTGAGCGGGGTGCGTCGGTGAGTCAGGCGGAATCGCTGCAATCAGGGCCGCTGCAGGACGAGGCCGCCGAGCAGTTGCTGGTTCGCACCCTGCTGCGCGTCTGTGTCGCCGCCGGCGGGCTCTCCCCCGGCCTCGACCCCTATCTGGACTCCCTGCGCAAACTCCTGCGCAAAGGGTATGAGCCGGCGCTCGAGCCGCACCTGAAACAGCTTTCCGACGACTTCCTCGAGCTTGGCGATATTCAACGCACCCCGACGCTGGTCATTCGACTGCTGACTCGGCTCGGGCGCGAAGAGCAGGCGGTCGCCAAGGCCGCCGCGCTGTGGGATAAGCTGGCGCTCGATCCGCCGAAAGCCAGGGACAGCGATCTCGATCGCCTGGCCGAACTGCTTGGGCTGGCGCGCGAGGAGGATGACGACGGCGAGATCTCAGGCCCCAACGGCGTGCTGTCGAAGCTGTTCGGCCGCACCCTCGGTACCCGACAAACCAATAAGACGCTGGCTGCCCTGCTGCAGCGACTGGTCTGGCCGGATGTGCTGCAGGCGCAGATCGGTGTCTATATCGAGCGTCTGGGTTCCAGTGGTAAGGAAGATGCCTGGGTGCAGGTGGTCGAAGAGTTCGGCCGGTTGGTGGTGGTGACTCTCGAACAGGCGCACATTGAAGTCGAGCAGACCGGTCGGTTTCTGGCCGAACTGACCGAGCGGCTGGAGGACCTGGACCTGCACATGCGCGGCGATGCCGAGCGCCTCGCTGCGGCCCGCGAGCGCGGTGAGCGGCTCGGAGACTCGGTGCGGGCCGAGGTTGGCGGGATCGCCGAACAGGTGCGAACGAGTTCCGATCTGGGCGAACTGCGTCGATCGCTGCTGAGCAGCCTCGACCGAATACAATCGCAAGTCGACCAGCATCTGACCGAGGAATCGACCCGCCGGCGTGAGGCCGAGACGCAGAACGTCAAGATCCGCGCCGATATGACCGCCCTCGAACGCGAGGCCTATGATCTGCGCCGAGAGCTGGCCGAGACCAGCGAGCGGGCCCTGGGTGACGCCCTGACCGGCTTGCCGAATCGGGCCGCCTACGACGAACGCATCGCCCAGGAGTTCGCCCGCTGGCGGCGCTTCGGCGACGAGCCGCTGACCTTGCTGCTATGGGACATCGACAATTTCAAGCGGATCAATGACCGATACGGTCACAAGGCCGGCGACAAGGCCCTCAAACTGATCGCGGATGTGTTGCGCAAGCGCCTGCGCAAGAGCGACTTTATCGCCCGTTACGGCGGCGAGGAGTTTGCGGTATTGATGATCGGCGCCGATTCACAAGGCGCGATGGCGGTCGCCGAACAGATGCGAGCCGCCGTTGAACGCACGCCGCTGCACTCGCACAAGACCCCGGTGCCGGTCACCGTCTCTGGCGGCCTGAGCCCGTTCACCCAAGGTGACAGCCCCGAGCAGGTATTCGAGCGCGCCGATCAGGCACTGTACCGGGCCAAGCACGAAGGCAAGAATCGCTGCCTCCTGGTTGCGGAGTAGCTCCGCGCCCACTCCTTCTCACGCGCTGCTGCCGGCCCAGGCGTAGTCCCAGGCGACCCCCGTCGCTTTCTCCAATGCCTCGAGCAGGGCGTCGTGCGGCACGGCCTCGGCCGGGAACACGTGCCGGATCTCGATCAGCAGCCGACCGAATGCCGCATGCCGGCGCCAGCGCAGGCGACTCGCCCGCGTTCTGGACCGGCACCGAGGACAGGACCAGCTCGGTTCCGTGCCCTCCCCCTGCCAGTCCTCGATCAGTCTCTGCCAGTCGATCAGTCGCTCGCCGCACTCCGGACAGCGCGGTTTGACCGTGTTTTCTCCGGTGAACGGCTGCGTTTGCGGGTAGGGGCCGAGCATCACCAGGTGGCAGTAGTCCTGGTCGTCGTCGGCCGCGGGTTCGAGTTTCACCGCCACCGAGCAACCGGTAAAGCCGATCTCGGCGAGCAGCCCGTCGCCGGCGGCGAAGCGGCGGCGATCGAGTGGTTCGCCGATCACGCCTCGCCGGCGCAGTACCCGCTCGACCACCTCTCGTGGCGGCGGTTCGGGCTGCGCATCGGCGGGTTGGATGAACAGGCTGCTCGCTTGCATGGGAGGGCGAGTCTAACAAAGCGCGGACCGCCCCTGGTGAGGCGTAGGAAATCCTTTCGGTTCGGCTGAAAATGTTATGTAATAATATTTCGTCCAGTCTGCCTCCAAGTGTCGAACCCTTGATCCGATTGCTCCTCTCGCTGCTGTTGCTCGTCGCCGGGCCGGCGTCTGTGGCCGCGCCCTTGCGGGTGTTCGTCAGTGTCGCCCCGCAGAAACTGCTGCTCGAGCGCATTGGCGGTGATCAGGTCAGCGCGCAGGTGATGGTCGCCCGCGGGCACAGTCCCGCGACTTACGAGCCGCAGCCGCGTCAGATCGCCGCCCTCGAGCAGGCCGATCTCTATCTGGCCATCGGCGTGCCCTTTGAGGCGGCCTGGCTGCCACGTATCCGCCGAGCGGTGCCGACTCTGCGGGTCGAGGATCTGCGCGGCGGACTGGATCTGCCGGCGGTCGCTGTGCATCCCCGTGGCGAGCATCATCCGGGGCCCGATCCGCACGTCTGGACCGATCCGCTTCTGTGTCTGCGGATGGCCGCGCGTATTCGCGATATGCTCGGTGCGATTCGGCCGGAGCACCGAGCCGGGTTCGACCGCAACTACCAGGCCCTGGCCGAGGCGTTGCGGACGCTGGATGCCGACTTGCGGGCGCAGCTGTCCGGTCTGTCCTCTCGGGCGTTCCTGGTCTTTCACCCGGCCTGGGGCTACTTCGCCGCGCGCTACGGACTGGAGCAGATCGCGCTCGAGCACGAAGGCAAGGAGCCCGGCGCGCGGGCCATGGCCGAGCTGATCGAGCGGGCCCGACGTGACGGCATACGGGCGGTGTTCGTCCAGCCGCAGTTCAGTCAGCGCCTGGCGGGCCAGGTGGCCGAGGCGATCGGGGGACAGGCGATCGTCGCCGATCCGCTGGCCGAGGACTGCCTGGCGAGCCTGCGGACGATCGCCGCTCATCTGACCGAGTTGAATCGCTCGTGAGCACGCCGGCGGTGTCCCTCGAGGAGGTGTCCTTCTCCTACGGCGGCCCGAGGGTGCTGGAGGGGGCCAGTCTGGAGGTCGAACGCGGCGAGTTCCTCGGTATCGTCGGACCGAACGCCGGAGGCAAGAGCACACTGCTGAAGATTATCCTCGGGCTGCTCGAGCCGCAGGCGGGGCGGGTTCGGGTATTGGGGTGCGCGCCGCATGAGGCGCGCCGCGATATCGGCTACGTGCCTCAGTACCCGCCGTTCAGCCGCGAGTTTCCGATCACCGTCGAGCAGGTCGTACTGATGGGACGATTGGGTCGGGGTCGCAGTTGGGGCGGCTATAGCCGCCAGGACCGCGCCATTGTCCGCCGGGTGATGCTCGAGGCCGAGGTGGCCGATCTGGCCAAGCGCACCATCGAGACCCTCTCGGGCGGACAACTGCAGCGGGTGCTGGTGGCGCGGTCCCTGGCCAGCGAACCGCAGCTGCTGATCCTCGACGAGCCGACCGCCAACATAGATCAGCGGGTCGAGAGCGATATCTTTGACCTGCTCAAGGAACTGAACAAACGGATGACCATTCTCGTCGTCTCACACGACGTCGCCTTCATCTCGACCTATGTCCGGCGGGTGGCCTGCTTGAATCGCACCCTGATCTGCCACCGCACCGAGGACATCGACGGCCGGACCATCCAGGAACTCTACGGCGAGGACGTGCGCATGGTCGCGCACGTGCACTAGGTGGTCGAATTCTTCTCCGCCCTGCAGCAGCACGAGTTTCTCCAGACGGCCCTGGTCGCCGGCCTGCTGGCGAGTCTCGCCTGCGGCATCACCGGGACCTATGTGGTGGTCAAACGGATCGCCTTTCTCGCCGGCGGTATCGCCCACTCGGTGCTCGGCGGGATGGGGGCGGCGCTGTATTTCGGTTTCCATCCGCTGCTCGGGGCGCTTACGGCGGCTCTGCTGGCGGCTCTGCTGATCGGCTGGGTGAAGCTCAACTGGCAGGCGCAGGAGGACACCTTGATCGGCGCTCTCTGGGCGATCGGGATGGCGATCGGCATCCTGTTCATCTCTCAGACTCCGGGCTACAACACCGATCTGATGGGGTTCCTGTTCGGCAATATCCTGCTGGTGCCGCGCGCGGAACTGTGGGTGATGGCCGGACTGGACCTGGTGCTGCTGCTGGCGGTCGGGCTGTTCTACCGGCAGTTCCAGGCGGTCGCCTTCGATCAGGAATTCGCCCGGCTGCGCGGCGTCTCGGTGACGGTCTTCTACCTGCTGCTGTTGTGCCTGGTGGCGGTCACCGTGGTGCTGCTGATCCAGGTGGTCGGACTGATCCTGGTCATCGCCCTGCTGACCCTGCCGGCGGCGATCGCCGGGCATTATGTCCAGACCCTCGGCCGGATGATGGTCCTGGCAAGCCTGCTCGGCAGCGTTTTCACCAGTTCCGGGCTGGCCCTTTCCTTCGGACCGGATCTGCCGGTCGGGCCGACCGTCATCCTGGTCGCAGGAGCTTTCTATATCGTTTCCTCGGTCGTCTCGCGGGCGCGGCAGCGTCAACGCGCGAAAGCGGCCGTTGGCGTGATCCATGACATGCCGCGAGGCTGAATATGGATCGACCGGCGGGTGAAATCTGCAGGGTCGTCGAGTTGGCGGAGCAGCTGTGTCGCGAACGCGGAGTCCGTCTGACCGAACAGCGCCGGCGGGTGCTGGGGTTGGTCTGTCGCGCCGACCGGCCGCAAGGCGCCTACGACATCCTCGCCGCCATTCAGCGCGAACAACCGCGCGCCGCACCGCCGACCGTGTATCGGGCACTCGACTTCCTGCTCGAACAGGGCCTGATCCACAGGCTCGAGACCCTGCACGCCTTCATCGGCTGCAACCACCCGGATCATCCGCATGCCAGTCAGTTCCTGATCTGTAACGAATGCGGCGAGGTGACCGAACTGGAGGACGAGGCGATCGCCGATTCTCTGGGCGAAGCGGCGGCGGCCAGCGGATTCAAACCGGCGCGAAGGGTCGTCGAGGTCACCGGGACCTGTGCCGATTGCCGGACGACCGGTAAGGAACCATGAAGCCCTTCCTGATTGGCCTGGTCAAGATCTACCAGATGCTGATCAGTCCTTTCCTTGGCAACAACTGCCGCTATTACCCGAGCTGCTCCGCCTACACCATCGAGGCGATGGAGAAATGGGGCCCTTTGCGTGGCGTCTGGATGGGGATCAAACGGGTCGGGCGATGTCATCCGTTTCACGAGGGCGGCTACGACCCGGTGCCGGAGCCGGACCAGCGTGGTGAGAGCCATCGACATTAATACGCTAGTGGTAGCAAGCATCGGCGGGTTCTTGCGCTTGATACTGACGCCCGGCTTGGGCATCGTCTTTCTTCTACAGGGCAAACACCACTACTCAAGGAGCCGCTCACGTGGGTGAATCATTACAAGACCAACTGTTGAGAGCCGGGCTGGTCGACAAGAGCAAGGCCAACAAGGCCAAGAAGCAACAGAAGAAGCAGGCTCGACAGCAGCGTAACGCCGCGGGCCCGGCCGTGTCGACGGTGAACCAACAGCGGCAGAGCGAAGAGGCCGAGAAGGCGGCGCGCGATCGCGAGCTCAATCAGCGGCGCAACGAGGCGCGCAAGCAACGGGAGATCGCCGCGCAAGTGACCCAGTTGGTCAGCAATCATCGCCATCCGCGCAGCAACAGCGAGGACGATCGGCCCTTCTATTTTCAAAACAAGGGCAAGGTGAAGCGGATGTATGTCTCGGCGCAGACCCACGAGATGATCACATCGGGAAGATTGGTCATCGTCAATCACAATGGGGTGTTCGAACTCGTGCCGCCGGATATCGCGGAAAAGATCCGCCAGCGCAACCCCGGTCTGGTAATCGAATTGCCCGAGGAACAGCCAAAGGATGCAAGCGACCCGTATGCGGAATACAAGGTTCCCGACGATTTGATGTGGTGAGTCCGCGGCGAAGGGAAGCACCCCGTGGTTATTGTCCTATAGGGCTTGGATCGCGACAGATGCGGTTCGCTGCGATCAACACAGCCTGCCCCGCCAACGACTTACATCTAGCCAAATAAAAAGCGGGCCTTTTCAGGCCCGCAAAAAAAACGGGGGAAATCATTCGGTCTCGACCGGGGCTCGATGGAGCGGCTGCCTCAACCTCTGATGACTAAAGCTTACGTCCCGAACAAGGAAGAAAAAGGCAGAAATCGTGGAAGAATCGTGCAACGTCACCTTGGATCGGGACCGGAAGTGCGGGAAGTATGGATGGCGAGGCCATCGTCGGGTGCCGGCTGGCGGGTAGCAAGGCGGCTGCTCGCGGCTTTGGCGAATGCCTGACTGTCACGCCAAGGCGGTTTGAAAGACAACCGAATCACCCCGATGGTTTTTGCGCCTCTCAAACAGTGTATGTCCAAGGTGTAAAGTCAAATACCCGGGGCCAATTACCTGACCAAGGGCCTCGGGACTCGGCCTCCCGTTTATGGGTTCGCTTCGTAGCGGTAGCCGGAACCGTAAACGGACTGAATAAACTCCTGATCCGGTACGAGTTCGGCCAGCTTCTTCCTCAACTTCTTGATGTGGCTGTCGACCGTGCGTTCGGAGACGACACGGTGATCGTCGTAGATCCGGTCGATGAGTTGACCGCGAGTAAAGATGCGTCCGGGCTCGCGATACATCGCCTCGAACAGTTGGAACTCGACAGTAGTCAGCTGCACCTCACGGTGCTCCGCCCGGAGCTTGTGTCCAAGCGGGTCGAAAACAAGAGCCTCATTGGTTGACGGAGATTCCCGGTGCCGGACTCGGCGCAACACGGTCTTGACCCGGGCGACGACCTCGCGCGGACTGAAGGGTTTGCAGACATAGTCATCGGCACCCAGTTCCAGGCCGAGCAAACGGTCGACCTCCTCCACTCGCGCAGTCACCATGATGATGGGGACCTCACTGAATTCGCGCGTCGCACGGCAGATGTCGATGCCGTTGGCGCCGGGCAGCATGATGTCGAGCAGAACCAGATCCGGGGCGTTGTCACGTATCCAGGGGACGACGTCAGAGCCATTGCTCAGCCAGCTGGTATTAAACCCGGAAGCCTTTAGATAGTTCTCGAGTATGCGGGCGAGCTTGGGCTCGTCCTCGACGATCAGGACATGCTGGCCAGCTTCTCCCGATTTCATGGCGTGGTCGGCAGCTCCACTCTTATCCAAAGTCCGCCCAGCGGCGAATGTCTTGCAACGATAGCACCTTGATGAGCCTCGACGATATTACGGCAGATCGCCAGGCCGAGCCCCGCTCCCCCTGTCGCTCGATTCCGGGACTCGTCGACACGAAAAAAGCGCTCGAACAGGTTTTTCAGGGCATCATCGGGCACGCCCGGCCCGGTATCGTGAAAATCAATCAGCAATCTCCCCGGCTCCGCGGATACGGTGACTTCGAGACGTCCGCCCGGCTGTGTGTACTTGAGGCTGTTGCTTAGGAGATTGAGAAAAAGCTGTGCCAGTCGATCCGAATCCGCGTGCAGCACGGTCGCATCTTCCAAACGATTATCCAGCATCAGTTCGAGATCTGCCTTGTCAAACTCTCCTGCCAGCGAATCGACGACCTCGCCCAGCAAGGTCGCGGGATCGATCGCCGTCTTTTGATAGGTGAGCGCGCCCACATCCGACAGGGAGAGTTGGTAGAGTTCATCCACAAGACGGTTCAGGCGCATGATTTCGCCGTGCAGCGAACTCAGCGCCTCTTTGGATAAAGGACGTATGCCGTCTTGAAGCTCTTCCAGCTCGCCACGCAGCACGGACAAGGGCGTGCGCAGCTCATGAGAGATGTCCGCCACCATCTGCCGGCGGGATTGCTCGGTTCTCTCCAATGCCTGGGCGAGGTCGTTCATGTCCTGGGCAAGCTGGCCGATTTCATCCGTCGAGTTGATCTCCAGTCGCGTGTCGTAATTGCCGAGTGCGAGCTGCTTAGAGGCATCGGCGATCCGGTACAAGGGTCGAACCAGGGTGCGCGCGAGCGGCAATCCAAACAGTGTCGAAAGGGCAAGCATGAGTGCCGCAACGACCGACAGCGATTGCGCGTGGTCCTCTTCCAGGCGCACCTCGGCGAGTTCCTTCTCCAGAGGGCCCGGGAGGATGCCGAGATAACCGACCGGATCTCGTCTTCCACCTCGATGGGGTGGAGCTCGAGATCGGGGGAATAGCGCGATCCACCCACGATCACCGATTGATCGGCGTCCAGCAATACCATTCTCGAGTCCATCGGGTCGACGCGCGGCTTTATCACCATCGTCTGCCGGTAGACCCCCGTAGACAAGATCCGCGTTCCGTCCGGACCGCCTTGCTGTATCACGCTCTGGGATGGTCGGGAGGATGCGAAGATACGATATCTAGCCCAGCGTCGATTATCCGACTGCAGTCGAACCCATCCGCCGGCATCTTGATATTCCTGCGCCAGACGCTGCGCCAGTCGCGTGATGTCTTGCTGGTGTCGTGTCTCGACGAAATTGACCAATGCCTGGTTGAACGAGTACTGCGTGAACAGATACATCCCCGCGACGACCAGGGCGGTTGTTGCCAGCAGGGTCACGAAGACCTTCGTCGCGATCGATATACGCATGACGGCAGTCTCCTACATAATGTCGCAAGAAATATGGAAATACAGTTGTTCCACAACTCTAGATACCAAAGTGGGTGAGATCTCCGGTTTCGAGTATCCAGATGCCCACCGTGACCTCGTCGCTGGACTGTTGGGTTGCGGCGTGTTGACCAGCCTGTCGAATCATTCTGCTCGAAGTCCCATGATTCGCGGAAGGCCTTGGGCCGTTTGAGTCCCCGATGGGGGATCCGTAAACCCCTCGCCTTTAGGCGACCGATGGACCAGTTCCTTCTCCTACAGGGAGAAGCTTGGGATGAGGGGATCAAATTGAACGGGTTGATCCCGATCCCCTCACCCCGGTCCTCTCGACTCGGGTTCCGAACTTCGTTCTACCTCCGCCATCCCTGGAGTCGTCCCGGTGGGAGAGGGGGCAATCGGCCGAATGGCCGATCGATCCGGCTTTCAGCCGCAAACGGAAGCCACCGGTTGTTAGCCGGTGGAATATTCACTACAGCCGTCGGTAGCCTGCAGAGCGGTGACCGACGCCCTCGAAAGCCGTTGAGCCGACTCTGCTAAAATCGGCCGCCATGCTGCCCGGCCCCTTCCGCCATGCCCAGGAGTTTCGTGCCGCCTTTGTCGAAGGCTTGGCCGGTATGCTGTCGCACCACGAGCTCGGTGTGTTCATTCTGGTGCTGGCCAATGCAAGCTTCGATCCCGAGATCCATGGTTTGTTGCAAGCGTCCCTGCGTGACCGTTTCGACGAACTGGCCGGTATCTATCGCAAGCTGCTGCGCGAGGGCCGAACACCCACCGACGCCCCGGACGATATGTTGGTCTTCCTCAAGCTGATGGCGGTTGGGTTCGATGGGCTCCATCCGACGGAGTTTCGCATCGTCGGCCCGTGGCGAGTGCAGTTCAATCACCTGCGCTCCTTTCGTCCGCCACGGATGAGTCATGTCGCGGTCAGCGGTGTGCGTCGAGCATTCCGCACCGGAGGTTTCCACTTCAACAAGAACTTCCTGCAGAAGGAGGTCCTTTGGGAAGGTGAGCTGCTGGGCCGGCGCGCCCGGTTGCTCTACAACAAGTATCCGTTCGCCGAGTTGCACGGGTTGTTGGTGATCGACCCGGAAGCGGAGCAGCCGCAGTTTCTGCAACCGGATGATCACACGTATCTCTGGCGGCTGACCGAAGTGCTAGGTACGACGCTCCCGGGCGTTGGGTTTGGCTATAACGCCTACGGAGCCTACTGCTCGGTCAATCACCAGCACTTCCAGATGTATATTCGTCATCAGTTGGCCGACGCCGGGGCCGACTTTCCCATCGAGTCGCCTGACTGGCGGCACCACGGCGGATCATTGGATTATCCGCTGGCGGTCGAATATTTCACCGACGCCGAATCTGCCTGGGCCGGTATCGACGCCTTACACGCCGCCGATCGCAGCTACAATCTGTTGTATCGTCCCGGGCGCCTGTATCTGATGCCGCGCGCCATGCAGGGCAGCTATACGCACCGCCGTTTCACCCCGGGGTTTGCCTGGTCGGAACTGGCTGGTTCGATCACCACCGTGAATCACTCCGATTACCAGTCCCTGGACGACGCGACCATTCGCGCCGAGTTCGCCAGGCTCCGGGTCTGAGCCCAGTCGAATCCCTCTGCGTTTACGCCGCGTTGCGCAGGGCCTCGATCCGCTTCTCCAGCGGTGGGTGGCTGGAAAACAGTGCCTGGACCTTGCCGCCGAAGATGCCGAAGGCGGCCATCTCATCCGGCAGGGGTTCGGGGTTACTGGCCCGTTGCAAGGCCTGCAGCGCGCTGATCATCTTCTGCCGACCGGCCAGCTTGGCGCCGCCGGCATCGGCGCGAAACTCGCGATAACGCGAGAACCACATGACGATCGTCATGGCCAGGATGCCGAGGACGAATTCGGCGACCATTGAGACGATCCAGAACGCCGGACCGTGGCCGCGTTCGGTCTTGAACACCACCCGGTCGACGGTGTGCCCGATCACCCGCGACAGGAACACCACGAAGGTGTTCACCACGCCCTGGATCAGCGCCAGGGTGACCATGTCGCCGTTGGCGACGTGACTGACCTCGTGGCCGAGCACCGCCTCGACCTCGTCGCGGTTCATGCTCTGCAGCAGACCGGTGCTGACCGCCACCAGAGCGGCGTTCTTGTTCCAGCCGGTGGCGAAGGCGTTCGGTGAGGCGCTGTCGAAGATGCCGACCTCCGGCATGCCGATGCCGGCGCGCTGCGCCTGTTGGGCGACGGTGTCGACCAGCCAGCGCTCGACATTGTTGCTCGGCTGTTCGATCAGCTGCACGCCCATTGAGCGTTTGGCCATCCATTTGGAGATGAACAGCGAGATCAGCGAGCCGGAGAAGCCGATCACCGCCGAGTAGACCAGCAGGGCGTTGAGGTCGAGATCGACGCCGTTGGCCTGCAGCAGACCTTCGATGCCGAGCAGGCGGAAGGTGACGCTGATCAGCGCGACGATAGCGATGTTGGTGCCGAGAAACAGTGCGATGCGCAGCATGAGTAGTGCGACCTTGGAAATCCGAGTTGCCCCGATCATTAGGGCGTTTGAGTTGGAAATCAAGCCTGTTTCGGTCTGCCCGGTGTTCTACCTCAGTCGATGTCGGGTTAAGGCGAAACCGTAAGCCTGCATCTTGGAAGAGGGGATCGGAATTTCGGGGAAACCCGGCTAAGCAGGTAGGTGGATCGGCCGAAGAGGCATAGCCATAGCTATGGCTCGAGGGGGATCGACCAAGACGCAACGCCAGATTTTTCAGGAAACCGATCAGGGCGAACCGTTACTCGAAGCCGCTTACCGGATTTGATCTCGAGGCGCGCACTGTGAGCAGCGAAACGGCAACAGGGCGTCCGTTCTCGTGCAATATGTCTAGACTCTGCCCATCGCCAATCAAATGAGACGAAATCGGTCGGGAGGTCGATCTTGAGCGCCAAACCGAGAATCGCTGACATCAAGCCTGTCGGGGTACAGCTCAAGGCCGGCGAGACCATCTGGTGGTGCCGTTGCGGGCGCAGCAGCAACCAGCCCTTCTGCGACGGCTCGCACGCGGGTACCGGGCTTGAGCCGCTCGAGTTCACACCGGACAAGGACGACAAGTATTTTCTCTGCCTGTGCAAGCGGACGGCAAAGCCGCCGTTTTGCGACGGTTCGCACAAGCAGATCAGCGACCAGGATCTCGAGGCCCAGGAGGGGCTGAAGACCGTCTGGTACAAGGTCGCCGAACTCGATGACATGACCGAGGGAGAGGTCCGCGCCGTGCAGGCCGGCGGCCAGGCCCTCGCCCTGACCTGCTTTCAGGGCGAGTACGGTGCGCTCGACAGTGCCTGTCCGCACCAGGGCGGGCCGCTCGGCGAGGGCAGCATCGAGTGCGATTCAGACGATGAGTCGGACCGGTCCTGCTGGCTGCGCTGTCCCTGGCACGGCTGGGACTTCCACCCGTTGACCGGACGTTCGCCCGGCGGTCATGACGACGGCGTGCCGACCTATCCGATCGAACCGCGCGACGACGGCATCTACGTCGCCGTCAAGGAGCGCACCGAGCACCAGCGCACGGTCGCCGACCTGATGGCCGAGACCCTCAGCAACTGGGGCGTCAGCCAGGTGTTCGGCATGGTCGGCCACTCCAATCTCGGTCTGGCCGATGCCCTGCGCCGTCAGTCAGAGGCGGGCCGGATCGATTACATCGGTATCCGTCATGAGGGCGCGGCCTCGTTCGCCTGCTCGGCCTACGCCAAGCTCAGCGGCCGACCGGCGGCCTGCATGAGCATCGCCGGCCCGGGCTCGACCAACCTGCTCACCGGGCTGTGGGACGCGAAGATGGACCGCGCCCCGGTGCTCGCCCTGACCGGCCAGGTCAACACCCAGGTGCTCGGCCCGGGGGCGTTTCAGGAGATCGACCTGAGTGCGGCCTTCCACAGCGTGGCCGCCTTCAGCCAGACGGTGCTGCCCGACTCGCGCCACGCCGAGTTGATGAACCTGGCCTGCAAGAACGCCATCGTCGAGCGCGACGTAGCCCACCTGATCTTTCCGGACGAGGTGCAGAACCTGGCGGTCGACGAAGCGGCCAAGCCGGGCGGCCCCGAGGGCCGGCTCGGCGATCCGGCGATCACCCCGGCCGCAGCCAGCGTGCGCCAGGCCGTCGAGCGGCTGCGCGCTGCCCGGCGGCCGGTGATCATCGTCGGCTACGGCGCGCGCGACAGTATGACCGCCGTGCTCGACCTGGCCGAGCAGCTCAACGCGCCGGTGCTGACCACCTTCAAGGCCAAGGGCCAGATCGGCGACGCCCATCCGCTCGCCGCCGGCGTGCTCGGTCGCAGTGGCACCCCGGTGGCCAGCTGGTGCATGAACGAGGCCGACCTGCTGCTGGTGTTCGGCGCCAGCTTTTCCAATCACACCGGCATCTCGCCGAAGACGCCGACCATCCAGGTCGACTTCGATCGCATGGCGCTGGGTAAGTTTC
>CAVXWS010000014.1:0-13420 GCA_963765415.1 uncultured Gammaproteobacteria bacterium | reverse complement strand
TGATTGAGGTTCCGGGTTCCCACAAACTCGGCACGTGGTGCAGTTTTCGCCGAAATCACTACCAACTTTGCCCCCGATCTGTGAGTTTCAACAGGCGCACTGCGTTTTTTTGCGTGACGATAATCGGCTGAAGCATCGGCATCGGTCAACGCCGCGCGCCGCCCCGGCGAAGTTGGCGTCTACAACGCGAAGTACTCTTCGATCCCCGCCAGGGTGCTGGCCGCGGCCACCGGGGCCAGGATCAGGCCCATCACGCGGCTGACGATCGTACCAGCAGCGCCCTGTTGTTCGTCTTCGCCCGTCACGTCGGACCGAAAAGCGGCGGCCCATCTTGACGCCAGGAGCCTGCACGGTAGAGCTGGCGGATGCCGAGGGTTACCCAATTCGAGTGTGATCTGGCGGTCGTTTGAGGACCATAGTGGGTACTATGCGACGAAAAGGAGCGTCGGAGCATGCTGAAAGTGGGGAGGCCGCAGCCCCGTCTGACGTTTCTGCCGCGCAGACTCCTAGGGGTGAGTCACCCCTTAGAACCGATTTTCGGACCCTACTCGATGCCGTTTGGGGAGCACCATAACTGCCTGCTGATGTTTGCGTGCATGACCCTGTCCGGGTTCAGGCCAAGCAGTGTTCTGCGCGCTTTGCCGGTATCGTCATGGCTGGGCATGGCCAGATACGTGGCGCTCGGCGCGATCCAGGAGCTACCTCTTCCAGGTAATACCGCCGCCGCCAGGTCTGCTGCCCGATCTCTGAGTCACTCCCGCCGACGCCTGTCCCAACGCGCGTAAAACCAGCATGAACAGTTTTCGGCGGGGTTCGGTGCGCACGCTTCCTCTCGAGCAGTGACTCGCGATGCCGTTCAGCACCCAGCGGCGACGTGTACACGATGATCGGCGGACCCAGTCCACTGCTCGATCAGCGTCTCACCCAGTATGCGATTTGTCTGAGGAATACTTGCGTCCCCGATCAGTGACGATTAAATCAGTCACGACCTGGTGCTGGATGGCTTCCCGTGCCTCCGCAGTGGAAACCGCTATCTCAAAAACGTGACCGGTCTCTCCCTCTAGAGCGCGACGTTCCCGCTCATTGTTAGCGGGCTTGTCGTCCACCGTGCTCGGAATGGCCGCAACGCCTGCGAGAGCATGGGTGGCACCTCGCTGATCAGCTGATCACGTCGGCAACCAGCGTCTGGTCGCGCAGCCGTTTTGCGTTTGTCTGAAAAACCCAGCGCAGTTTGGCGCAAAGGGCTTCAGCTGATGCACATCGTACTGTTCGAGCAGCACAGGTAAAACCGGGATTCTCAGAAATCTGGCCACCGCAAGCTCGAACGCTACTCCGCAGTCACCGCGTAGGCAGTTGCTCCGTGTCGAACGCGCTGCCGACCAACAACAGGATCAGCGCGGTCTCGCTGAACTGCTGTCGGATGCGTGCACGGAAGATGTCCCGGGTTCCAATTCCGCCGGTATCAACAAAGACCGCATAGCCAGCTCCTCCAGCGCGCAACTTCCAACAGGTGCGCCATGTGCAGGCATCGTTGTGCCGATAGGAAACGAATATTGCGGGCGGGTCAACTCGCAATCTCTTATCGCCATCTTCCCCCCCACCTTGTCGAATAACCGCCGACCGGGCATCCGTATGCTTGGATGCCCGGCTTAAAGCCGCACCAAGCGCCGCAGCCGACAGACAGCTAGTGCGCCAAGCGAACGCTTGGCCACTTAGCGCGATATTTCACGAGGCCGAGACCGCGCCGCGTCCATTCGGATGAAACTACGTGTATTGCAGTTTATTTGATATCAGCTGGCTTCGAAGGTCCGTTTTATCATCGTTTTTTGAATAATCTGGCGTCGCCTCTCTCGCCCGATCCCCTCGAGTTGGGGGAAAGTGTAAAACGCTTTAAGTTCGCGCACAGGGCTCGGCGCCTAGCCGACAGGTCTCGCAGCGTCCTACGATACGAAAACCCACGGTGCCTGCCCGCACACGATTGAACCCCCACATTGCTGCCGTACCTTCCACTGGGACAGCACCCCCGACAAAGTTGGCATCGAGGAGGCCCCGAGCAGCAGATCGCGTCCGGGACGGTCGGTCGCAAGGCCGTCTTCATCAAGGTCTTCGTCGTAAACGGTTGTCGGCTTGAATGCATCGTGCGGATCATCACTGGTAGTCAGACACCACTCTCAGACTCTTACCAGCATATCCATCACACCGAGAGGCGTGGCACCATCGGTATCTTCCCCGATGGTGCCACGCCTCTCGGTGTGATGGATATGCTGGGCAACGTCTGGGAGTGGTGTCTGACTACCAGTGATGATCCGCACGATGCATTCGAGCCGACAACCGTGTACGACGAAGACCTTGATGAAGACGGCCTTGGACCCGACAGTCCCGGACGCGATCTGCTGCTCGGGGCCTCCTGGATGGAGCCTGGGGGTGCTGTCCCAGTGGAAGGTACGGCGGCAATGTGGGGGTTCAGTCGTGTGCGGGCAGGCACCGTGGGTTTTCGTGTCGTCAGGACGCTGCGAGACCCTGTCGGCTAGGCGCCGAGGCCCTGTGCGTAAACTTAAAGCGTTTTCCTTTCCCCCAACTCGAGGGGATCGGGCGAGAGGCAACGCCAGATTATTCAGAAAACCGATCAGGACAAAACGGACCTTCGAAGCCAGTGATTTCAACGAACTCCAATACCCGTAACTCATGCAATAGAACCTCAGCACGGTGTCCGCCCTCGTGAAATATGCGCGCTAGTGGCCAGCGTTCGCTCGCCTGTCTGTCGGCTGCGGCGCTTGGTGCCAGCTTTGCAGCCGGGCATCCAAGCATACGGATGCCCGGTCGGCGGTTATTCGACAAGGTGGGGGGAAGATGGCGATAAAAGATACAAGTAACCGGCCCGCAATATTCGTTTCCTATCGGCGCGACGATACCCTGCACATGGCGCACCTGTTGAAGTACGCGCTGGAGGAGGCTGGCTATGCGGTCTTTGTTGATACCGGCGGGATTGATACCGGGGACATCTTCCGTGCACGCATCCGACAGCAGTTCAGCGAGACCGCGCTGATCCTGTTGTTGGTCGGCAGCGCGTTTGACACGGAGCGACTGCGTGACGCGGGTGACCCGGTAGCGTTCGAGCTTGCGGTGGCCAGATTTCTGAGAATCCCGGTTTTACCCGTGCTGCTCAACGGTGCGGATGTGCCGTCAGCTGAAGCCCTTTCGGCCGAACTGCGCTGGGTTTTTCAGACAAACGCAAAACGGCTGCGCGACCAGACGCTGGTTGCCGACGTGGATCAGCTGATCAGCGAGGTGCCACCCATGCTCTCGCAGGCGTTGCGGCCATTCCGAGCACTGTGGGTGGACGACAAGCCCGCTAACAATGAGCGGGAACGTCGCGCTCTGAGGAAGGGGTTGCCGGTCACGTTTGAGATAGCGGTTTCCACTGCGGAGGCACGGGAAGCCATCCAGCACCAGGTCGTGACTGATTTAATCGTCACTGATCGGGGACGCAAGTATTCCTCAGACAAATCGCATACTGCGGGTGAGACGCTGATCGAGCAGCTGAGTGGACTGGGTCCGCCGATCATCGTGTACACGTCGCCGCTGGGTGCTGAACGGCATCGCGAGTCACTGCTCGAAAAAGGCGCATATGGCGTTACCGCGGACCCGCGAAAACTGTTCATGCTGGTTTTACGCGCGTTGGGACAGGCGTCGGCGGATGACTCAGAGATCGGGCAGCAGACCTGGCGGTATTACCTGGAGGGGTAACTATGGATCGCGCCCAAGCGCCGGCGCCGTTCCAGCCATGACGATACCGGCAAAGCGCACAAG
The DNA here is from genome assembly GCA_963765415.1 of uncultured Gammaproteobacteria bacterium. Lineage (GTDB taxonomy): Bacteria > Pseudomonadota > Gammaproteobacteria > Chromatiales > Chromatiaceae > CAVXWS01. The sequence continues at coordinate 9,610 of CAVXWS010000014.1, read as the reverse complement.
AACACTGCTTCGGCCTGAACCCGGACAGGGTCATGCACGCAAACATCAGCAGGGCCGTTATGATACTGCCAAACCACATCGAGATTGGCTGGTAGGGTCCGAAAATCGGTTCTAAGGGGTGACTACTCACCCCTAGGAGTCTGCGCGGCAGAACATGACGGGGCTGCGGCCTCCCCACTTCGGCGTGCTCCGACGCTCCTTTTCGTCGCATAGTACCCACTATGTTCCTCAAACGACCGCCAGATCACACTCGAATTGGGTAACCCTCGGCATCCGCCAGCTCTACCGTGCAGGCTCCTAGCGTCAGAAAATAGGGCCGCCGCTTTTCGTCGACGTGACGGGCGAAGACGAACAACAGGGCGCTGCTCGGTACGATCGTCAGCCGCGTGATGGGCCTGATCCTGGCCTCGGTGGCCACAGCCAGCACCCTGGCGGGGATCAAAGAGTACTTCGCGTTGTGAGAGCGCCAACTTCGCCGGGGCGGCGCGCGGCGTTGACCGATGCCGATGCTTCAGCCCATATCGTGGCGCAAAAAACGCAGTGCGCCTTTTGAAACACACAGAGAATCGCGGGCAAAGTTGGTAGCGATTTCGGCGAAACTGCGCCGCGCGGTCCGAGTTTGTGGGAACCCGGACCGAATCACCGCGAAGGATCGGGGGCGGGGTTCGACTATCTACCCGAAACCTGTATGCGAAACTGCGCAACCATACGCAACGCGGTGGTTTCCCGATACGGAGGGGTAGAACCGGCTGATGCCAACGCTGACAAAGGGTTGAAACTGCCGGAATTCGCCGTGTTCGAACCACTGAGGCAGAACGCGAGAACATTTTCCATCCACTGGTGAGACTGCAAGTTCCAATGGATTGCCTTAGGTGCTGAGCACAATAGCCGCGACGATCGGCATTGCCACGAAACCCAACAGGGTCTGGAAGGTGATGATCGACGCCATGCTCTCGGTATCGCCTCCCAGTTGCCGGGCGAGGATGTAAGACGAGGGTGCAGTGGGCGTGACGAAGGCGATCACCAGGACACCCGCGGCGACGCCGCTGAGGTCGGTAAGCGCGAGGAGCAAGGCAACGGTTAGCGGTTTCAGACCGAACTGGACAAGTGAAGCGATCAGGATCGGACTGACATGTCCGCGGACGGCCTCAGGTTTCAGCGCAGCGCCGACCGCCAGCAGACCAAATGGCAGGGCGGCGCGACCGACGATCTCGAGGATATCCTCGGTCACACCCGGCAGTCCGATGCCGGACAGGCTGAGAAACCAGCCGATGCAGCTGCCGATGATCAGTGGATTCTTGAGCACCTGGCTGACGAAGGCGGTCGCGCCGCGCACCCGGGCCTTGCCCCAGATCATGAATGCCGATATGCACAGCAGATTGATCAAGACGATCATGAAGCCCGCGGCGACGGATCCCAGTGCCAGCCCCTCGGCACCGAACAGGCCTAGGGCGACCGCCAGGGCGATGTAGGTGTTGAAGCGGACGCCCCCCTGGAATACCGAGGTGAACCCGGGACCGTCCTCCGATTTGGACGTCACGTGAATCAGCACCAGTACGAGGGCGGAGACCATCAAGGTACCGACCACGACCAGCAGCATGGCGGCCCAGGGGGCGCCCACCAGCGATTGGCCGCCCAGGGTACGCACGAGGAGCGCAGGGAACAATACGAAGTAGGTCAGCTTCTCCATCCCGGCCCAGGCCGCGTCGGCAAGAAACCCAATCTGCCTCAACCCGAAGCCGAGCAGGATCAACACGAAGATTGGCGCCAGCGCCGCGGCGAAGGTGTTCAAGGCATTCGGGCTCCAGATTGAGGGAGGCCCGCGCTATTCAGACAGACCGTCGTGCGCCGCCGTGTGCTTCTCCGGGGGCCAGTTGGGCTTTTCGCGGACTGTGGAGCACAGTGTACAGCAGCGCGATAAGGAATCTGCCGAACACCGAGGCGGCCAAGCATGACGACAAAACCGCTACCTCGACCGATAGCAGCACTGGGATCGGCACCTTCCAGCCCTCGTGCCGCGCGACCAGTGCCGCGAGCTTCCGGAATTGGAAGCGTCGCTGCTCAACCAGGCGACCTCACCGAAACATGTCCAGACTGCTGATCAAACTGCGCCATGCGCCAGACGATGAGATCCAGGAAATCCGCAGCCTGCTGCAGGAGCACCGGATCGATTTCTACGAGACCCAGGCCGGACCTTGGGGCATCTCCGCACCGGGCATCTGGCTGAACGACGAGCACCAGTACGATCGTGCGAAGGCCTTGATGGACGACTACCAGGAAAACCGCTTCCGCGAGAAACGCGCGGAGTACGAGAAACTGCGCCGCGTCGGACAGCACAGGACTTTCCTGCAGAATCTGCTGGAAAAACCCGTACAGGTGATTCTTTACAGCCTGATCGTCGGACTGATCCTCTACTTCTCCATCAGCCCGTTTTTTCCGGACGACTGAACCCGGGCAAGCTAATGGGACTCGGGACTTAACTGGCCGGAATCACTGCCCGCATATTGCACGAGGGCGGGTTCTTCTAGGGACTAAGTTGAAATCTCTTGCACATATCCAGGCAGGGCGAAGAGATATGATGGTGAGAGCAGCTTTGGTGTCACGATCAGTCTTCATTCGTGATCTCCTTGTTTTGGCACCATTGGTGCCAAACGCCTGACCAGGCCGCCCGCCGCCAACCGATGGTTGAGCGGCTGTTACGATGCCGGAGCGGTCGTGCCGTCCGGACCTTCCCAAAGTCGACATCAAAGTTCGGCTGATACAGTTTCCCTGCGACCGCCGCGGGTCCCTGCCGGAGAATTTCTTCATGGCCACTGATATTCGGCACGCCATAGATCTGTTCGGCGATGTCAGGCATGGCTTACGACTCGCCGGACACGGAATCGATACTGGGCGAGGACCCGCACGAACGCACGGCCTCTGCCTCGATCAGCCGATAAGCCTCCGCCAGTCGTCCCACCCAGATGTCGACGTCTGCTGCCGTCCGAATCTCGTCCTGGCGGATCTCGATCATTGCGCTTTGCAATCCGCGACGTTCGCCGTGCTCCGGGATCGTGTAGTCGATCTCATCTTCGATCGGATAAGGCTGGTTGTCCCCGATGATGAGTTCCCCACTGCGACCGAGCACCCCGATGCAGTAGCTCGGCAAGTCTGCGGTCTCGCCAGGAGGAAACGCCGATCTGCCAGGGTCGCGGCCGACCGTGCAGGACCGGCGTGAAGCTGTGAATGCTGAGTAGCAGACTCGGTCGCGGGCCACGGTCATCCAGTAGCCGGTCGATGGCGTCGTGGTATGGCCGGTACAGCGCCTCGATGCGTATCTCCCGTTCCTCCGGCAGCAGCCCGCGGTTACCCGGGACGGGCACGCCGTCACTATGCTCGGGAATGGATTCTGCACTGTGCAGCGGTCGATTGCAGTCGATCACCAGACGCGAGTAGCCGCTCAAGATCAAGGGGGCATCGAGAGACGTCGAGAGGCGGCGGGCGACGTCGGCCGCACCCGGATCCCAGCCGATATGATCCGCCAACTGAATCGCGTCGAGACCAAGATGCGGAGCATTGTCGCGGGACACGATTGGCCGCGTGATCACAGACCAGCACCGCGCTGCTGCGGCCCGTCGGCGTTGACCGTCTCGACGGCCGGCGGCTCATCGGGCTCCAGCAAGGTTAATGTCACGATGTCAGCAGCTGATCAATCATTGCGGTCCTGTTCGCGCTGCGCGTGCGCTCGCTACGCATCAGTACCCAGGCTGCCCCGGCACTTCATCCGTCCACACCTTGAAGCTCTTGAGCACATTCGGCCCAAAGGCATTGCTGAGCGGTACATCCGCCGCGTCTCGACCCTGGGCGATCAACACGCGCCCGATCCTCGCTGCATTGTTGCGCGGATCGAAGATATACCAGCGGCCACCGAGGTAGGCCTCGAACCAGGCAGAGAAATCCATCGGATCCGGTGCGGCAGGGACCCCGATATCACCCAGATAGCCGGTGCAGTAACGCGCGGGAATATTCATGCAGCGACAGAAGGTGATCGCCAGATGAGTGTAGTCACGGCACACGCCCTGGCGCTCGTTGAAGGCTTCGAGCGCGGTCTTGGTAACCCGGGCATGCTGGTAGCCGAAGGTGAGATGGCCATAGACGAAATCGCAGATCGCCTTGACGCGCGGCCATCCGGGCGGCGTCTGGCCGAACAGCGCCCAGGCTGTCTCGGAGAGCCGATCGGTCTCGCAGTAGCGACTGCCGAGCAGAAACACCAGCGTCTCCGCCGGCAAGTCCTGTACGGCATGCTGCGGGGCATGGGGGTCGATCGGGTCGGGCAGCCCGCTGTCGTTGATCAGCGCGTCAGTGGAGATTCGGATATCACCCGGCGGCGCAACGATTCGGCTGCACCAGTTGCCGAAGCCATCGCGGTAGGCTGTCATTGCGATTGGTGGACTGGTGAGGATGTGATCCGCAGTGACAAGATCGGAGACGCGGGTGAAATGGATGTTTAGTGTCAGGACCATGGGGGTCGGCTGCGAACACTCGTAGATCAACTCGTATCCGACCCGGATCTGCATCCTTCTTCCCCTTTTTAAAAAAACCGTGATAGAGCCCACCCATCGGCGTCTTTCGAACACGACAATCCGAAGCTCGGCAGCCGTTACGACATGCCGGGGCGCAGGAAGCATAATGAACCTGTTTCCCGGAAATCCATAATCGCGCCGCCTTTTTGAAGGGGGATTTGTCGTTCAACCAATGTTTAGAATGTCGTTTGTGCCAACTTCTCGGACGACGCTTTAGCTACTCGCGGAGGGTCCGCTGCGCGGTGCCTAAGCAGCCATAGAAAAGATCGCTGGTGCCAATGGCCGCGATCAGGCGATTCAGTTGGAGGGAAGACCTTTCATAATTCCTAAGCTCAGACCGGGTAACCCGGAAAGTGGCTGGGGCCTCGGGGCGGCTACCTCTGGTTGCTGATCCAGATGGCCTGGTAAGGGGCCAGGGAAAGGTGGTCGTTGAGATTATCGAGCGGCTGCCCGTTGATGAGGTCGCCCCATTGGTCGGTCACGACCAGGTTGATATCGGGGAGATTCAGCACCTGTTCCCGGTCGGTGACGTTGTAGATACAAAAGATGCTCTGGCGTCGGTCGATGCTCTGGCGCCAGAAACCGAACAGCGACTCTCCAAGATGGAGCGTGAACTGGATCGCGTTGGGGTGGAATGCCGGCTGCCGCCGTCGGATCGCGATCAGAGACTTCAGTCGATCCAGGACCTGGTGATGGGTCGAGTCCGGGTCGTCGAAAGTTGCCTTCAGTTCAGGGTAACTCCACTGATGCCGGTTGATCGCCCGGTAGTGGCCGCTGTTCTCCACGCGCTGATAGTCGTTGCGCGTGCCGACCAGGCTATGAATGTAGAAGGCCGGTATGCCCTCGAGGCCGAGCATGATCGCATGTGCGCAAACGAAGCGTTCCAGGTTCCAGCGGTCCGGTCCGCCAGTGGTCCCCTGCAGTGCATCAAACAGGCTGATGTTGATCTCGTAGGGCTTGCGCGTACCGCCACTGATGGCGCGCCAGGATACCTGTCCGCCGAAGATTTGCATGGTGTCGATGAAGGCGTCGATTTCGTCATCGCGTCAGCAGGCCCTCGGCGGGACGCAGGCCGATACCGTCGTGCGAGGCGATGAAGTTGAAATAGGTAGTGCCGTTCTGCGCCGGTGGCATGCTCATCATCCAGTGCTTCAGGTAACGGCAGTCTCCGCTGATCAGCGTGTTCACCAGCAGCGGCGGCAGCGAAAAGTTGTAGATCGCAGTGCGCCTCGTTGGCATTGCCGAAGTAGGACAGGTTCTCCCGGTTGGGGATATTGGTCTCGGTGATCAACATCGCGCTCGGTTCTGGCATGCTCGACCAATGTCCGCAGCAGTCGCACCACCTCGTGGGTTTCCTCCAGGTTGATGCACGGGGTGCCGGACCTGCTTCCACAGGAAGGCGACCGCATCCAGGCGAAAGATGTGCACCCCCATGTCGAGGTACAGGCGCATGATGCGAACGAACTCGGCCAGGACCTTGGGATTGCGAAAATCGAGATCCACCTGGTCGTGACTGAAGGTGCACCAGACGTGCTGTATGCCGGCCAGGGTCTCGATCTCCCGCAGGAGAGGGCGTGGTGCGCGGGCGCACCATGGCGCTCAGGTCATCCTCGGGCGAGGCGGTCAAGAAATAGTCGCGGCCGGGATCGATCCCCTGCAGGAAGTTTTCGAACCACTGGCTGCGGCTGGAGCAGTGGTTGATCACCAGGTCGGCCATCAGGTCGTAGTCCTGCGATGACAGGTCACGGATATGGCCCCAGTCACCCAGCGCCTCGTTGACTGCCGAGTAGTCGAGCACCGCGAAGCCGTCGTCCGAGCTCCAGGGATAAGAAGGGCAGGATGTGCACGCTGCTCACGGTCTCCCGCAGTTGTTCGTCCAGGAAATGCTTGCAGGGTGGCCAGCGGGCGTTCGCTTTCGCATTGCACGCTGTCGCCGTAGGTAATCATGGCGATCTCGCGCTGGTCCCAGTGATTTCTGTGACGCATTACCGCAGGGGTGTCAGGCGACAGCCGCATCAGCTCCAGGAACTCGCCCGCAATATCCTCCAGGGGCCTGTTCAGCGCGATTCCCGAGTAGGTCATCTCGAGGTGGTGGATGACGCGCAGGAGCAGGTTGTCAGCGTTTTCCTGCATCGGCTTATCCCCGCGCATTGCCGAATTCCGCCTGGTCCTCTCGGACTGCGGCCTCGAGCCGTTCGAAGATGTCCGGCATCGCGCTGATCACCCGGTTCCAGCTCGGGATGAAAGGCGTGTCCATGGGACTTTCGAGAAAGGTCTCGCCGGCCTTCATGATGTTGCGCGCAAACAGCTCCACCGCTTTCTCTTCCTGGTGGATATCCAAAGTCAGGCCGTTCATCAGGGCGTCGTTGTGGTAGGTCTCGACGAAGTCCAGGGCGATCCGGTAATAGGTCGCCTTGAGGGTGCGGAAGGTCTCCAGGTGGAACACCTGACTCCCTGGGTCGCCAGCTTGCGGAAACAGGGCCTTGGCGATATCGATCGACATCTTGGACAGCCCGCTGCGCTGGTCGTCCAGCGACAGCTCCTGGTGCTTGTGGTCGTAGTTGTCGGCGATGTCCACCTGGCACAGGCGGTTGTTGGCGTAGTTGCGATACATCTCCGACAGCACCCCGATCTCCAGGCCCCAGTCGCTGGGGATGCGGATATCGCTGAGCACGTCCCGCCGGAAAGAGAACTCGCCCGCCAGCGGGTAGCGGAAGCTGTCCATGTAATCGAGGTACTCGCATCTCGCCCAGGATCTTCTTCAGCGCGCGCAGCAGCGGCGTGACCAGCAGGCGGCGACACGCGGCCGTTGATCTTGCCGTTCGCCACGCGGGCGTAATAGCCCTTGCAGAACTCGTAGTTGAACAGCGGGTTGGCCACCGGGTAGATCAGGCGGGCGAGCAGGTCGCGGTCGTAGGTGATGATGTCGCAATCGTGCAGCGCGACCGACTCCGCCTTGCCCGATGCCAGGGTGTAGCCCATGCAGTACCAGACGTTGCGGCCCTTGCCGACCTCTCGCGGCGCCAGGTCGAGGGGCTGGAGCTCGGCGTCGAGGGCCCGCAGGCGTGGTCCGTCGTTCCACAGTACGCAGTGTTGCTGCGGCAGGTCATCGAAGAAGGCGAGCGCATGCCGGTATTCCGATTCGCTCGCCCGGTCGAGACCAATGACGATTTGCGCGAGGTAGGGGACCTTCTGGAGCGCGTTCACGATCTGCGGCAATGCCGGTGTCTGCAGCTCGGAGTACAGGGACGGCAGGATCAGCGCCATGGGCCGTTTGGCGCTAAACGTGACCAGCTCACGCTCGATCTCGGCCAGCGGGCGGTCGGTGAGTTTGTGCAGGGTGGTGATGATGCCGTTCTGGTAAAAATCCGCCATGAGTTTCCCTCGGGAGCGAGTTATTGTGGTGTCAGGAAGTGGCGTATGCCCTCGACCCACCCGTTGGGTCCGTTGGCGGCGCTGCGGTAGAGGTGTGTTGTGCGAGCCAGGCCGGGAGCCGGGTGAGAGGGGGATCTGATCACGAGAGCCCGGTCGGCGGCCTCCAGCATGGCGACGTCGTTTTCGCTGTCGCCGGCGGCGATGCTGAGCGGCGCCGGGCCATTGGCCTGCAGGGCATACTGCTGGTTCAGCCATGTCAGCGCCTGCCCCTTGTCGCAGCGGCCGGAGACGTGGATGAAGCGCCCGCCGCGCAGCACCACCGCGCCTGCCTGCCGCAGCCGCTCGATGAAGGCCTGCAGGCGCGCCGCGCTGCCAAGCCAGTGGACGGGCTCACCATATTCGCGCTGTCGGGCCAGGTGCGCCTGCGCCGGAGTAAGACCGGTCAGTGCCGCGATCTCCTCGTCGCTCATGTCGGAGAAGCCCACGAATTCGCCCTCGAAATCGGACGCCGCGTTTCCGATCAGCGACAGCCAGTGATCGCGCGGCAGGGTGAAGGCGCGTACCCAGAAGCCGCCTTTGCTGCGCGCGCCCTCGGGTTTGCGCCCGAAGTAGTCGTGCGGTATCGCGACCGCCGCCCCGTTCTCGAATACGAAAGGGTGCCGGTTGTTCAGTTCCGCGCGCAACGGCAGGATCTCGGCGCGCGTCTTGCTGGTGCAGGGCACGACCGGGATGTGGGCGCGTTCCAGTTCTTCCAGAAGCGCATCCGCCGCCGCGTGCGAGTAGTCATCGTGATCCAGCAGGGAGCCGTCCAGGTCGGTGTAGATGACGTACGCACTCATGCCGTTGGCAATTCGCGGGGTTTCGACCCGGCCCGGCCCTGCCCGGCGGTGAGGGCGCGCAGCGTATGCCGCGGCAGTGGGATGCCGTGGGTATCGGGCACGCCCCGGGTCATGAGCAGCGGGTGAATTTCCTCCGCCAGCTGGCGCCGCCGGTTTCGGGGCCGGTAGAAATCGACGATCGTCAGGTCGATGGCGCTGAGTCCGTGGCTTGCCGGAAACAGGGTCCGCAACGGCGCCGCGAGCGTGCTCTTGCCGGAGCCCTGGCTGCCGACGATGCCGATCACCGGGGGACGCCCGGCGGCGCGCCGGAAGCGCGCCAGCTCGTCCGCCAGGGGCAGGTGCCACTGCTCCGCGAGTTCGGCGTATTGCGACGGGAGGCGCTGCTCGGTCAGGAACTTCTTCAGACCGGCGTCCGGGACCTGCGTGTCGTCTGTCTGGGATTGGGCCAAAGGGGTGTCTTCGGTCTCAGTTCGGGAGTTCCTTATCGGTTCGGGAGTTCTTTCAGCAATTAACGCGCCAGTCGGGCGGGCCGGGTGGTGGCAACGTATGCAGGGCGTTTACCGGAGAGAGCGCACAAAAACAAGGCGCTGCCATGCGCAATAATGGTGCACCCGGTCCGGTAGACGCGTTTGCTGCAACCCTGGCGCAGCCCCAACAATTCGATGACGGGTCTCGAGGGCAGGAAGCGCACCCGCTGAACCTCCTTCGGGGCCCGTGCTGTGCACGGTGCCCATTCGCTCCGGGCGAATGGGTCAGCCGATCGGCCAATCTGCTTGGCCAGATCTCCCCGAAAATCCGATCCCCTCATGCAATATGCGGGTTAATCGCCTTGCC
>CAVXWS010000013.1:0-139070 GCA_963765415.1 uncultured Gammaproteobacteria bacterium | reverse complement strand
TGACAAGATCGAAAGACCCAGAAACTTACTTCCTGGTGCATACTTGGCATCTGAGCGAACGAATTCGAGATCGGACCTGATGGCCTCCATTCCTTCTAGTACGACGATCAACGGCCTGGCCCGCTGTCTGGTGCGTGAAAACGTGATCAGCCAGGACCTCGCCAACAGCGCTTCCGCGGAGGCCGGCAAACAGAGCATGCCCTTCGTCACCTATTTGGTGAACCAGGGGCTGGCAAAACCGCTCGATCTGGCTATTGCCGCAGCCTTCGAATTCGGGGTGCCCCTGTTCGACCTCGACGCGATGGACATGGAGAACCTGTCCATCGACCTGGTCGAGGACAAGCTGATTCAACAGCATCATGCCTTACCCTTGTTTCGGCGGGGTAATCGACTGTTCCTCGCCATCTCCGATCCGACCAATCACCAGGGGCTCGACGAGATCAAGTTCCACACGGGACTGGCCACCCACGCCATCCTGGTCGAGGAAGACAAACTCGCCAAGGTGTTGCAGAACGCGCTGAGCAATTCGGAATCCGCCGAAATGGCCGGATTGATGGATGCAGACCTGGACAGTCTGGACATCGATGTGGCCGACGAGTCCGAACAGAACCGCGACTCCAATCTGGATGTCGACGACGCGCCGGTGGTGCGTTTCGTCAATAAGATCCTGCTCGACGCCATCAACGCCGGGGTATCGGACATCCACTTCGAGCCGTACGAGAAGACCTATCGCATTCGCTTTCGCCAGGACGGCATGCTGGCGGAGAAGGCCTCGCCGCCGATCAACATCGCTGCACGGCTTTCTTCCCGACTCAAGGTCATGGCGCGGCTCAACATCGCCGAACGCCGCGTCCCGCAAGACGGCCGGATCAAATTGGCGTTGTCGAAGAATCGCGCCATTGATTTCCGGGTGAACACCTGCCCCACGGTCTACGGCGAGAAAGTCGTACTGCGGATCCTGGACTCGTCCGCGGCGCAGATCGGTATCGAGGCACTCGGGTTCGACGAACGGCAACAAGAGCTGTTCATGAGTGCGATCAACAAGCCGTATGGCATGATCCTGGTGACCGGCCCGACCGGCAGCGGTAAGACCGTAACGCTCTACACCGGTCTGAATCTGCTGAACAAGCCCGAGGTCAACATCTCCACCGCCGAGGACCCGGTGGAGATCCAGGTGGCCGGCATCAACCAGGTCAACGTCTCGAGCAAGACCGGTCTGACCTTTGCCGCGGCGCTGCGCGCCTTTCTCCGCCAGGATCCCGATATCGTTATGGTCGGGGAGATCCGTGATCTGGAAACGGCGGAGATCGCCGTTAAGGCCGCGCAGACCGGCCACCTGGTATTGTCGACCTTACACACCAACGACGCCCCCCAGACTCTGACCCGCTTGGCCAATATGGGCGTACCGCCGTTCAATATCGCCTCGTCGGTCAATCTGATTCTGGCGCAACGACTCGCCCGGAAACTGTGTGAGGGTTGCAAGGCGGCGGATGAATTGCCCAAGCAGGCGCTTCTCGACGAGGGCTTCACCGAGGCCGATATCGCCGAGGGCTTTACCATTTTCCGACCTGTCGGCTGTGACCGCTGCACCAAGGGTTACAAGGGTCGAATCGGCCTGTTCGAGGTCATGCCGGTCAGCGAGGAGATCGGCCGCGTCATTATGGAAGGCGGCAACTCGCTGAATATCCGCGACCAGGCGATGAAGGAAGGGCTGTGCGACCTCAGGCGCTCCGGTCTGAATAAGGTCAAGGCGGGTCTGACCAGTCTCGAAGAGATCAACCGAGTTACGAAGGACTAAGCAAATATGGCCGCAAGAGCAGCTGTAGCAACCAAACCCGACAAGACGCCAACCTTCGTTTGGGAGGGCAAGGATCGCCGGGGAGCGAAGATCACGGGCGAAAGCCGGGCGGCCAACACGGCCCTACTGCGGGCGGAATTGCGTCGCCAGGGGATCAACCCGAGCAAGGTCAAGAAGAAGAGCGCCTCGCTGTTCGGCTCGAGAAAGAAGAGGATCAAGTCCAAGGATATCGCCCTGTTCTCGCGCCAACTCGCCACGATGATGACCGCCGGCGTACCCCTGGTGCAGGCCCTCGATATCGTCGGACGCGGTCATACCAACCCCTCGATGCAGGACCTGGTGCTTGCGATCAAGGGCGACATCGAAGGCGGTACCAACCTGACCGACGCTCTGAGGAAACAGCCACTGTATTTCGACGACCTGTTCTGCAACCTGGTGGAATCCGGCGAGCAGGCCGGTGTTCTCGAGCTTCTGCTCGACAAGATCGCCACCTACAAGGAAAAGACGGAGTCACTGAAAGGCAAGATCAAGAAGGCCTTGTTCTACCCGGTAGCGGTCCTCCTGGTTGCCGTACTGGTCGTGAGCATCATCATGATCTTCGTGGTGCCGCAGTTCCAGGACATGTTTAGAAGCTTTGGCGCGGAATTGCCCATATTCACCCAAATGGTCGTGAACATGTCGGATTTCATGCAGGCCTATTGGTGGGCGATGCTCGGCGGACTCATGGCGGCGGGCTTTGTGTTTTCTAAGATCTGGCAGCGCTCTCGAGCGCTCCGCCAGGCGATCGACCGCATCCTTCTGAAGATCCCGGTCATCGGGCCGATCGTCAACAAGGCCGCATTGGCCCGATTCTGTCGAACGACGGCGACCATGTTCACGGCGGGCGTGCCCCTGGTCGAGGCCCTGGAATCGGTCGCCGGCGCGACCGGCAGCATCGTCTACGAAGACGCCGTGATGCAGATGCGCGAGGACGTCGCGACCGGTCAGTCCCTGCAACTGTCCATGCGGCAACAGAAGATCTTCCCGCACATGGTGATCCAGATGGTCACCATCGGCGAGGAATCCGGCGCGCTGGACGAGATGCTGTCCAAGGTCGCCGATTTCTTCGAGGAAGAGGTCGACAACGCCGTCGACGCCCTGAGCAGCCTGCTCGAACCCCTGATCATGGTCATTCTCGGCACCATCGTCGGCGGCCTGGTAGTCGCCTTGTACCTGCCGATCTTCCAGATGGGCGCAGCAATGAAAGGCTGAGCCGGCTTGTCGCTCCTGATCGATTTGCTCCAGGCCGAGCCTGGCCTTTTCCAGGTCGTGTCCGGTGTAATCGGACTGATCATCGGCAGCTTCCTCAACGTCGTCATCCTGCGCCTGCCGCGCAAGATGGAGGCGGAGCTGACCGAGGCCTGTTCCGAACGACAGGGCGAGACCGTCGGGAACGGTTCGAATCGCTGGTTCGGGCTCGCCTACCTGATCGATCCAGCCTCTACCTGCCCGGAGTGCGGCCACCGTATCCGCGCCTGGGAAAACATCCCGGTGCTCAGTTATCTGTTTCTCAGGGGCCGTTGCAGCGCCTGCGGCACCGATATCGCACCGCGCTATCCCATCGTCGAGGCCCTTACCGCCGTCTTGAGCGTTGCCGTGGCCTGGCGTTTCGGCGCCACCGAACAGGGGCTTGCGGCCATGCTGCTGACCTGGGGATTGATTGCGATGAGCGTGATCGATATCGATCACAAGCTGCTCCCGGACCAGCTCACCCTGCCCCTGTTGTGGATCGGTCTGGCCTTCAATATCAATGCGGCCTTCGTTCCGCTCACCGACGCCGTAATCGGCGCCATCGTCGGCTATGCCTCACTGTGGTTCGTTTACCACCTGTTCCTGCTGATCACCGGCAAGGAAGGCATGGGCTATGGCGACTTCAAGCTGTTCGCTCTGTTCGGCGCCTGGCTTGGCTGGCAACTCCTGCCGCAGATCATCCTGATAGCCGCGGTCGCCGGCGCGGTCATCGGCGTCGGCATGATCGTCGTCCGCGGTCGTGACCGCAGCATCCCGATCCCTTTCGGGCCCTACCTGGCCATCGCCGGTTGGATCGCCCTGTTGTGGGGAGCGCAGATCAACGAGGCCTACCTCAGAGCCGCCGGCCTGAGCTGATGCTGGTCGTCGGCCTGACTGGGGGGATCGCGAGCGGCAAGAGCGCCGCCAGCCGCTGTTTCGAGGCCCTGGGCGTGCCCGTGATCGATGCCGACCGGCTATCCAGAGAGCTCGTCGAACCGGGTCAACCGGCGCTGGTCGAGATTAGCCGGTCCTTCGGCAGCGGCGTCTTGACCGCCGCCGGCCGGCTGAATCGCGCCGAACTGCGGGACAGGATCTTTTCCGATCCCGAGGCGCGACGACGACTCGAGGCCATTCTGCACCCGAGGATCCGCGCTGCCATGCAGGCATGGATCGCCGACCTGAAGGCCCCCTACGTGGTACTGGCGATACCCTTGCTGCTGGAAAGCGATCAGACCGACATGGTCGATCGCATCCTGGTGATCGATGTCCCGGAACAGAGGCAGCGGGCGCGCCTGATGGCCCGCGACGGCAGCGACCCGATCGAGGTCGATCGAATCCTCGCCAGTCAGGTCTCGCGAGAACGCCGTTTGGCCGCCGCCGCCGACGTCATCGACAACAGCGGAAACCTGCAAGAGTTGGAGCAATCGGTGCTGGACCTGCATCACAAATATCTGACCCTGGCACAGAGCAGTCAGAACAACCCTTTACCGACACGCCCTCAGTGACCGAGAATCACGGATTAGACTCGGTAATACCGAACCAATGGGGTTATTAGTGTCTGACCAGATCCTCTTCGAGCACCCGCTCAACGAAAAATGCCGCACCTTCCTGCGGCTTTCGCATCTGTTTGAGCAGTTCGAGCACCACCTTCCGGTCGAGAGCACCTGGAGCAGCCGCGCCGCCTTATCGGCCCTGTTGAACGTCGCGGCCGTGCTGGCCCGTGCCGATATCAAGTCCGACCTGATCAAGGAGATGGAGAGCTATCGCGCCGCGCTCAGCGCCATGGCCCACAAGCGCGGCGTCGACCATGATCGTTTGGGGCAGATCCTCGAACAGATCCAGCGCACCAATGACGACCTCCAGAGGATTTCGGGGCAACTGGGCAACTCCCTAAGAAATAACGAATTTCTCAGTTCTATCACGCAGCGCAGCGCGATCCCGGGCGGCAGCTTCGATTTCGATCTCCCACAGCTGCACCACTGGCTGCAGGGCGCGCATCAAGTCCGGGGCGAGCAGCTTCAGGCCTGGCGTGCTCAGGTGAAGCCGGTGCAGGAAGCGGTCGATCTGCTGCTCGCGTTGATTCGCAACAGCACCACGCCACAGACCGAGATCGCCAACCATGGATTTTTCCAGCGCAACCTTCCCGGTCACACCACGGCACAGATGGTCCGAGTCCATATCTCACGTGACGCCGAGTTGTATCCCGAGGTCAGTGGCGGCAAGCATCGCTTCAATATCCGCTTCCTCGAGAGTCGCGAACTCGACCATCCGGTGCAGACCCAACGCGACGTCGAGTTTCTGCTGACCACCTGCCTGTCGTGACCAGCGACGTCGAGCCCCGCCGACCAAACGCTCCCTGCCCGACCTGTGGCAAGATGATTATCTGGACCAAGGCCGAAACCTGGCGGCCGTTTTGCAGCGAACGTTGCCAGCTCATCGACCTCGGCGAATGGCTGAGTGAGGAAAAGCGCATTCCCGGCGAACCGGCACAGATTCCCGATTCCGATACCGAGAGCGAGCGCTAACGCAGCGGAAATCGAACCGAATAACGAATACCTTCGAGCTCGAAGCGGACCCAGAGGGCCGGCTGCGACGACGCGGTATCAGCCGGCAGGGCGATCAGCCACTGATCGGCCTGCACACGGCGCAGCGACAGACTGAGTTGCGGCGAGAACCCGTCCCCCTCCCCCTGCCAGTCGATCTGCCAGTCGACCTCCGCGGGCAGAGTCTCGCCGCTCACCAGTCGCAGCGCCAAGAGGTCGGGCTGATCTGCGACGGGCCCGAGCACTACCGCGACCTCCCGCCCCAGGGCGGCGCACGGCGCCAGCAGCGGCTGGCAGGGCGACTCCGCCTCGAGCACCCGATCGACGTCGAGCGTCAACCCGACCTCCTGCGCCTCATGCAAGCGCTGCCCGGTACGCCCCCAGCTCAGCACCAGGCCGACGGCGATGATCACGAAGAAGATCCAGATCCAGTCGATGCGGCGCATGAGCCGGGTCAGGGCCAGAGGCCGCGGATCCCGGCGATGCCCTGACCGCCATGCGCCCAGGCCAGCTCGATCAGGTCCGGCCGCATACCGCCGAGCGCATAAACCGGCAGGTTGGTCGAAGCGACCCAATCGCCGAACCGTTCCCAGCCGAGCGGCTCGGCATCCGGATGACTCGGGGTCGGCAAGACGGGAGAGAGTACGACGAAATCGACCCCCAGGCGCTCGGCCAGCCGCAGCTCGGCCGGCTGATGGCAGGACGCGGCGATCAGACCAGGCACCCATGAGGATGCCCCGTAGCGTGCCTGAAATTGCGGCAATTGCCGGCCGCTGACGTGCAGACCATCGGCCCCGATCTGTTCGGCCAGCGCGAGATCGTCGTTCACCAGCAGGCGCGCCCCGGCCTCGCGGCACAACGCCGCCGCCGCCTGCCCGAGCCGCAGGGTCTCCGCCGGGCCGGCCCCGAACACGCGGAACTGGACCAGACGCGCGCCGCGCTCCAGGCCCTCCGCCAGGCGCGCCAGAAAGCGCTCGGTGTCGCTGCCGTCCGGCGGGGTGATCCAGTAGCTGGTCGGGAGTTGCAGGGCGGTGAGGATCGGCCGGTCAGCGGCCGGCAGCGGATACTCGGCCAGATCGCCGGGATCGACCCAGGCGAGGGGCTGACCCTCCCGTCCGGTCGGCTCGCCGCGCCAGTCCTCGACCAGATGGACATCGAGTTCGACGTGCCGCTCACCATAGTCGTGGCTGACCCGAATCAGGCGCCGATGGGTGAGCACCTCTATACCAATCTCCTCGGCCAGCTCACGCCTGAGCGTCTCCTCGAGAGACTCACCGGCCTCGCGCTTGCCGCCCGGGAACTCCCAGAGTCCGCCCTGATGAACATCCTCCGGCCGTTGCGCCAGCAACACCCGGCCACCGGCGTCGCGCAATACCGCAGCGGCGACCTCGACGCGTTTCATCCCGCCGACCACGAGCACGCGGGGCGCGACCTGCCCGGCCGCTCAACTGCGATACTCGGCATTGATCTTCACGTAATCGTAGGAAAAGTCGCAGGTCAGTACCTGCGCGTCCGCCGTGCCGCGCTGCAGAGCGATGCGGATGGTCAGTTCAGGCTTGGACATCACCGCCCTCCCCGCCTGCTCGGTGTAATCCGGGTCGCGTCCGCCGGCTCGAACAATGCTGACCTCGTCCAGCCAGATTCTTACCGTGTCGATGTCGAGATCGAGAAGACCGGCCCGACCGACCGCGGCCAGAATCCGGCCCCAGTTCGGATCGCCGGCGAACAAGGCCGTCTTGACCAGCGGTGAGTGCGCCACCGTGTAGGCTACCTGGCGCGCCTCATCCGGGTCGCGGGCGGCCTCCACCCGCACCGTCACCAGCTTGGTCGCGCCCTCGCCATCACGCACCATCGCCGTCGCCAGCTCCAGACAGAGCCCGGCGAGCGCCTTACCGAACAGCTCGTATTCGGACGAGTCGCGTGCGCCGATACGCACACCGGACCGAGCGGTCGCGGCCAGCACACAGGCGTCGTTGGTCGAGGTGTCGCCATCGATCGTTATGGCGTTGAACGAACCGCCGACCGCATCGGCCAGAAGTTTCTGCAGGACCTCACGCGGGACCTCGGCGTCGGTAGCGATGAAGGCCAGCATGGTCGCCATGTCCGGGCAAATCATGCCGCTGCCCTTGGTCATGCCGGTCAGGCGGACCGGGCGCCCGGCGATCTCGATCTGGCGGCTGGCGAGCTTGGGTACGGTGTCGGTGGTCATGATGGCCGCCGCCGCAGCCGGCCAGTTGTCCGGGCTCAGCCCCGCGAGCAGCCGCGGGATCGCCTCGGCGAACGGCTGAATCGGCAGATCCTCGCCGATCACCCCGGTGGAGAACGGCAGCACCTGCTGCAGGGCGCAACCGGCGGCACCGGCGAGCAGACCACAGATCTCCCGGCTCGCCCGCAGCCCGGCAGCCCCCGTCCCGGCATTGGCATTTCCGGCGTTGATCAACCAATAGCGTGGCGCGGTGGCGGCAAGGTGTTCCCGGGCTACGATCACCGGCGCCGCACAAAAGGCGTTACGGGTGAACACCGCGGCGGTGGTGCTGCCCGCCGCCAGTTCAATCAGGACCAGATCGGCACGATTACGATAACGAATACCGGCCGATGCAACCGCCAGTCGCAAGCCCGGGACCGATGGAACCGCGTCACTCATCCAAGCCCTCTAGACGAAGTCGGACGCGGCGCCCGCCTATTGCAGGCGGCCATGGCACTGCTTGTATTTCTTGCCCGAGCCGCAGGGGCAGGGCTCGTTGCGACCGATCTTGCGGTCCGGCCGGACGAAAGGCTTCTTCTCTTCAGCCAGGCCTTCGGGCTCGTCGGTTTGCTCCGACGGCTCGCCGAATCCCTCGAACTCCTCGTGCTGGAAATGAAAATCATCGGCCGCCGGTGGGCTGGGACGCAGCTCCGGGGGCTCCTGGATCTGGAACTTGCTTAGGATGGCGACCACCTCCAGCTTGATGTTGTCCAGCATCGCGGAAAACATCTCGAAGGCCTCGCGTTTGTATTCCTGCTTGGGGTTCTTCTGTGCGAAGCCGCGAAGATGAATACCCTGGCGCAGGTAATCCATCGCCGCCAGATGCTCTTTCCAATGATTGTCCAGGGTGATGAGCATGACCTCCTTTTCCAGACGCCGCATCTGCTCGGCCCCGATCCGTGTCTCTTTCTCGGCATAGACCGCATTTAGTTCGTCGAGGATGCGCCGCCGCAGGCTTTCCTCGTGCAGGTCGTCGTCCTCGTCCAGCCACTGCTGCAGCGGCAGGTCCAGCATGAATTCTTCGTTCAGGGCCTCGGTCAGTCCGGACACATCCCACTGCTCTTCCAGACTGTTGGGCACGATGTAGGCGTTGACCACCCCTTCCAGGACATCCTGACGGAGGCTGACGATCGTCTCCGAGATATCCTCGACCTCCATCAACTCGTCACGCTGCTGATAGACCACCTTGCGTTGGTCGTTGGCGACGTCGTCGTACTCGAGCAGTTGTTTACGGATATCGAAGTTACGGCCTTCGACCTTACGCTGGGCGTTCTCGATCGCCTTGTTCACCCAGGGGTGTTCGATCGCCTCGCCGCGCTCCATGCCGAGTTTCTTCATCATGCCGCCGACCCGGTCCGAGGCGAAGATGCGCATCAGACTGTCTTCCAGCGACAGATAGAAACGGCTCGAGCCGGGATCGCCCTGACGTCCGGAACGGCCGCGCAGTTGGTTGTCGATACGCCGCGATTCGTGCCGTTCGGTCCCGACCACGCGCAGCCCGCCGGCTTCGAGCACCGCCTGGTGGCGCTGGCGCCAGGCCGCGCGAATCTGCTCGACCTGCTCGTCGTTGACCGCATCGCCGAGATCGTCGATCTCTACCTCGGGGTTGCCGCCCAGGACGATGTCGGTACCCCGGCCGGCCATGTTGGTGGCAATGGTGACCGCACCCGGCCGGCCGGCCTCGGCGACGATGTGCGCCTCGCGCTCGTGTTGTTTGGCATTCAGCACCTGGTGCGCGATCTGTGCCTCCTCGAGCATTGAGGCGACCCTCTCCGAGACGTCGATCGAAGCGGTACCGACCAGCACCGGCTGACCTTTCTGCACGCAGTCGCGAATGTCCTCGATGATCGACTCGAACTTCTCTTCCTCGCTGAGATAGACCAGATCGGACTGATCATCGCGAATCATCGGCTGGTTGGTCGGAATGACCACCACCTCGAGACCATAGATCTGCTGGAATTCAAAGGCCTCGGTGTCGGCCGTTCCGGTCATGCCGGAGAGCTTGTCGTACAGTCGGAAGTAATTCTGGAAAGTGATCGAGGCAAGCGTCTGGTTTTCCTGCTGGATATTCACCCCTTCCTTGGCCTCGACCGCCTGATGCAGACCATCCGACCAACGCCGACCGGGCATGGTACGGCCGGTGAACTCATCGACGATCACGACATCGCCGTCACGCACGATGTAGTCGACGTTCTTCTTGAACAGGACCGTGGCCCGCAACGCCGCCATGACATGGTGCATCAACATGATGTTGGCCGGATCGTACAGATTGGTGCCTTCCGGCAGCAGCCCCATCTCGGTCAGCATCTGCTCGACGTGCTCGTGGCCCTGGTCGCTGAGAAAGACCTGGCGTGCCTTCTCATCGACGGAGTAATCTCCGGGACCGAAATCGTCACGACCCTCTTCGTTGACGAACGGTTCCTGTCGGGTCAACTTGGACGGGATCGAATTGACCTGCCGATACCTCTCCGAACTGTCCTCGGCCGGCCCCGAGATGATCAAGGGGGTACGCGCCTCGTCGATCAGGATCGAGTCAACCTCGTCGACCACGGCAAAAAAACGCCTCTGCGCCCGTTGATCGGCCGAGAAGGCCATGTTGTCGCGCAGGTAATCGAAGCCGAATTCGTTGTTCGTGCCATAGGTGATGTCGCAGTCGTAGGACTCTTTGCGCGTACAAGGCCGCAGGTGACGATGGCCACCCTCGGAACCGTCGTATTCCTGATCGAGCCGATACGAGGAACTGTCCGGCCCCATGCCGCCGGAGCCGTTGATGACGCCGGTGGTCAGCCCGAGAAAGGAGTACAGCCGGCCCATCCAGGCCGCGTCGCGGCGGGCCAGATAGTCGTTGACGGTGACCACATGCACGCCCTTGCCCGGCAGTGCGTTGAGGTAGACCGCCAATGTCGCCACCAGGGTCTTGCCCTCACCAGTGCGCATCTCTGCGATCTTGCCGTCGTTCAGCACCATACCGCCGATCAACTGGACGTCGAAATGCCGCATTCCCAGCGCCCGCTGTCCGGCCTCGCGGACGACGGCAAAGGCCTCCGGCATCAGCTGTTCCAGAGCTTCCCCGGCCTGCAGGCGCTGCCGAAACTCGTCGGTCTTGGCGCGCAGTTGCTCGTCCGAGAGCGATTGAATGGCCGGCTCCAGATCGTTGATCTGCGCCACCATCTTGTGCATCCGTTTGACCAACCGGTCGTTGCGGCTACCGAAAACCTTCTTGAAAACCTTTTGTAACATATAACGAGGACCTAGCCGGGCCGGGCCCGGCGACAGAGAAATTCACAAAAGTCAGGAATGATAGCCTATTCCGCGCGATCGGACGGCCCGCCCGCAATCTGCAGGTTAAGGCCAAAACCAAAGGTGGCGGACGAATCGAGGGCGATTCAGCCGTTCTTCGATATCAGGCGCCGCGGGTTGACACTTTTGCCGTCCTTACGGACTTCAAAGTGCACGTGCGGGCCACTGGAGCGTCCGGAACTGCCGAGCAGAGCGACTGTGTCGCCCTTGGCAACCACATCGCCGACCTTGACCAGGTTCTTCTGGTTGTGAGCATACCGGGTGGTATAGCCGTCGGAGTGGCGGATCTCGATCAGATTACCGTAGCCGGATGCCCGCTCGGCCCGTATGACCACCCCGGCCGCCACCGCAATCACCTCGGATCCGCGTTTGCCGGCGAAGTCGACGCCATGGTGCAGGGATTTCTTACCAGAGAACGGATCGGTTCGATAGCCGTAGGTCGAACTGATGAAGCCCTTCTTGACCGGTTTGCCCGAGGGCGTGACCGATTGCAGCACCTCACGACCCACCAGCAGATCTTCTAACAACAGCAGCTTCTTTTCCCGATCCTGTAGGGACTGCGAAAGGCGTTCCATATCGGCGCCGAGATCGGCACTGACCTGCGCCCGTTCACCTTCGTCCGACTCGGCACCGCCGACTGCCGGCTCGGAGGTGAAATCGAACTCGTCCCGGTCAAGCTTGCCAACCGAGACCAGCCGTTCGCCCAGGGCGTCGATTCGCATCAGATGCGCCTGCAGACCGGCGATGCGCAAGGCCAAGGCGTCGAGATGCGCCCGGGTGTCCTGGCGCAGCTGGGCCACTTTGCGGCGTTCTTCGGCCACTTCGCTGTGGACCGATTCGGCAGTGGGCGAGAGTTCCTCGGCCACGTTCCGACCCACACCAAACTGATAACCGGCCCAGACCAGGCCGGCACCAAGCAGGATAGCGACACTGAGTAGCCCGACGATTGCGCGCGGAACGCAGACGTCGACCTTCTTGCTACAGGAATTGGACAAGACGATAAGGTTCATAGATAGCCGAACTCGTTTACGATGCCCCGAAAGAGACTGGAAAATTTCGCTCGACCTTGAAGCCGGCCACAATGCGAAACCCTAAAATGCCTGCAGAATCGCGCAAACCAGAGTCAATCTCAAGTCTGACGCTCAGGAATCCCGCGTATCTGCGAATGAAACTTGCGCTGGATCAGCAGGCTAAGCTTTTAGCGGCCGTTCGGAAAGCAATTCCAGCGGAATTCGCCTCCGCCTGCTACCACGCTCTGATTCGCGACCGGGTGCTCGTGCTGCACGTCGACTCTGCAGCCTGGGCAAGCCGCTTGCGCTATCTGACACCCGGACTGCTGAGCGCCCTGCGCCGCGCCTACCCCGGCTTGAAATCCGGCCGGATTCGGGTTCGACCCTCCGGGACCGGCCGACCCGCCGGTCGCCGGGCTCGACTCAGTCGAGCGGCCCGATCGTCACTGGCCGACGCCGCCGAGGGCATGACCGACACCGATCTCAGTGCCGCGCTCGCCCGTCTGGGCCGACTCGGAAAGCCGACCGATTAACCCGCGTGGACCGGTTGCATGTAGGAAATCGGTACCCGCTCACCGTCGGTAAAGCTCACCTCTTCCCA
This sequence comes from uncultured Gammaproteobacteria bacterium, assembly GCA_963765415.1. Lineage (GTDB taxonomy): Bacteria > Pseudomonadota > Gammaproteobacteria > Chromatiales > Chromatiaceae > CAVXWS01. Next base: position 126,304 of record CAVXWS010000013.1, on the reverse strand, counting down.
GGCATCTCGATTGGCAATCAAGGCCTTCAACAACTGGTTGTTCAGGGCGTGCCCCGATTTATGACCCTCGAAGGCACCGATCAGGCTGTGTCCCAGCAGGTACAGATCTCCAATCGCGTCGAGGATCTTGTGCTTGACGAACTCGTCGTCGTAGCGCAAGCCGTCGTCGTTCAAGACCCGGTAGTCATCGATCACGATGGCGTTATCCATACTGCCGCCGAGCGCCAGATTGCGCTCACGCAGCATCTCGATGTCGCGCAGAAAGCCGAAGGTGCGGGCCCGGCTGACCTCGCGGACGAACGAGGTCGAAGAGAAATCAATCGAGGCGAATCGGGTTTCGTCGGTGAACACCGGATGATCGAAGTCGATACCGAAGCTGACTTTAAAGCCATCGAAGGGCTTGAAGCTCGCCCGCTTGTCGCCGTCGAACTCCTCGACCTGATCCAGGATCCGAATGAACTTCTTCGGCGCATTCTGCTCTTCGACGCCCGCCGACTGCAGCAGAAATACGAACGGACCGGCGCTGCCGTCCATGATCGGCACCTCGGCGGCGCTGACGTCGACATAGGCGTTATCGATACCGAGCCCGGCGAAGGCCGACAACAGATGCTCGACCGTGGAGATGGTCACCCCATCCTTTTCCAAGGTGGTCGACAATTGCGTGTCGCCGACGTTTTCCGCTTTGGCCGGGATATCGACGGGCTCGGGCAGATCCACCCGGCGAAACACGATGCCCGTATTCGGGGCTGCCGGGCGCAGCGTCAGGTAGATCTTCTCGCCCGTGTGCAAACCAACGCCGGTGGCGCGGATCACATTCTTGAGAGTGCGTTGTCGGATCATCGCTAGCTACGCTCCTGCCTTCCATCGACCAACAGACGGCGCCGATGTCGCGTTCGTCACACTTTCCGGCACGTTGCTGCAAAAAATACCGGGAAAATCCTGGATGCAGTTAGTGATTTCCCGAATATAGACTAAGCACCCCGACGATCGCAACAATAGCTGCGTTCCCATTCTCAGTCTGCCTGCCGCCGCAGGAAGGCCGGAATATCGAGATAATCCATGTCCTTGTCCTCCGCGGCCTCGACATAGGCCTTGGCCGACTGCTGCGAGCGACGGATCTGCGTCGGCACATCGAGCTTGCTGTAATCGGGGGCCTCGGGTTGGCTCCACCGCATCGCTATTGACCAGGCGCACCGGGGTCAGCTCGATCTCCGGCTCGGGCAATACCACCGGCGGGGCGGACCCCAGCCCGGTAGCCACCACGGTGACCCGCAGTTCGTCCTGCATCTCCGGATCGATCACGGTGCCCACCACCACGGTTGCGTCTTCGCAGGCGAACTCCTTGACGGTCATGCCGACCTCGTCGAACTCGCCGATGGTCAGATCCAGGCCGGCGGTGATATTGACCAGGATGCCGCGCGCGCCGGACAGGTTGATGTCCTCGAGCAGCGGGCTGGTGATCGCCGCCTCGGCCGCCTCGCGGGCCCGGTCGTCGCCGCTGGCCGGCCGATGCCCATCATCGCCATGCCCATCTCCGACATCACGGTGCGCACGTCGGCGAAGTCGACGTTGATCAGGCCGGGCCTGGTGATCAGCTCGGCGATGCCCTGAACGGCGTTCAGCAGCACGTCGTTGGCCGCCTTGAAGGCGTCCAGCAGCGAGGTCGTCCTTGCCGAGCACCGACAGCAGCTTCTCGTTGGGGATGGTGATCAGCGAGTCGACGTGCTTGCCGAGCTCGCTCGATGCCCTGGTCGGCGATCTGCATGCGCTTGCCGCCCTCGAAGGGGAACGGCTTGGTGACCACCGCCACGGTCAGGATGCCCAGCTCCCGGGCCACCTCGGCCACGACCGGCGCCGCGCCGGTGCCGGTGCCGCCGCCCATGCCGGCGGTGATGAACACCATGTCCGCGCCCTGCAGCGCCTCCTGGATACGTTCCCGGTCCTCGACCGCCGCCTGGCGGCCCACCTCGGGGTTGGCGCCGGCGCCCAGGCCCTTGGTGATGGTCGAGCCGAGCTGCAGCACGGTGCGCACCTCGGTGTTCTGCAGCGCCTGGGCGTCGGTGTTGGCGCAGATGAACTCCACGCCTTCGATGTTCGAGCGCATCATGTGGTTGACGGCGTTGCCGCCGCCGCCGCCGACACCGATCACCTTGATCACCGCGTTCTGACTGTCTACATCCATTAGTTCAAACATTTTCTCGCCCTCCGGCTGCTTTGCCTGACTCCGCCAAACCCTGCTGGCGACCGTACATTGACATTGTGCGGTCGCGTCTCGACCGCCGTTTCGCCAGCCCACCGACCGCTCGGCCGGAGGCTGACACCATTCAGAAATTACCCTGGAACCAACTCTTCATCCGATCCCAGACCGACTTGCAGACTGCCCCGCTGGCGTCTCCGGCGACCGGGCCGCGCGATTCTGGTGGCCGAACAGCAAGAGCCCGACGCCGGTCGCGTGGATCGGATTGCGCACCACGTCGACCAGACCGGTGACGTACTGCGGCACACCCAGGCGCACCGGCATGTGGAAGATCTCCTCGGCCAGTTCGATCAGCCCTTCCATCTTCGAGCTGCCGCCGGTCAGCACCACGCCGCCGGCGACCAGATCCTCGAAGCCGCTGCGGCGCAGCTCGGCCTGGACCAGTCCGAGCAGTTCCTCGTAGCGCGGCTCGACCACCTCGGCCAGCGTCTGGCGGCACAGGCGCCGCGGCCGGCCGGTCGCCGATGCTCGGCACCTCGATGGTCTCGTCGGAGCTGGCCAGCTGCGTCAGGGCGCAGGCGTACTTGATCTTGATCTCCTCGGCGTGCTGGGTCGGCGTGCGCAGCGCCACCGCGATGTCGTTGGTGACCTGGTCGCCGGCGATCGGGATCACCGCGGTGTGGCGGATCGAGCCGTCGGTGAAGACCGCGATGTCGGTGGTGCCGCCGCCGATGTCGACCAGGCAGACGCCGAGGTCCTTCTCGTCCTCGTTCAGCACCGCGTAGCTCGAGGCCAGCTGCTCGAGGATCAGGTCCTCGACCTCCAGACCGCAGCGGCGCACGCACTTGATGATGTTCTGCGCCGCGCTGACCGCGCCGGTGACCATGTGCACCCGCGCCTCCAGCCGCACCCCGGACATGCCGACCGGCTCGTTGATGCCTTCCTGGTCGTCGATGATGAATTCCTGCGGCAGGATGTGCAGGATCTTCTGGTCGGCCGGGATCGCCACGGCTCGCGCGGCGTCGATCACCCGCTCGACGTCGCCGTGCGTCACCTCGCCGTCCTTGATCGCGACGATGCCGTGCGAGTTGAGGCTGCGGATATGGCTGCCGGCGATGCCGGCGTAGACCGAATGGATCTCGCAGCCGGCCATCAGCTCGGCCTCCTCGACCGCCCGCTGGATCGACTGCACGGTCGACTCGATATTGACCACCACGCCCTTCTTCAGGCCGCGCGACGGATGCGAACCGATGCCGATGATCTCGATCTCGTCACCGACCTTGACCTCGCCGACGATCGCCACGACCTTGGACGTGCCGATATCCAGACCGACGATGATGCTCTTGTCGGCCTTTCTCACCTGACCTCCCCTGCTGCAACCGCGGCCAGCTGATCGGATTCAACCGTCCGCCAGCTCACCGCAAAACCGTGTTCGTAACGCAAATCGACCCGCTCGGGCCGGCGGGCCGGATCGGCCTTCAGCCCGGCGGCCGTGGCAACCAGGCGGACCAGCCGGCGCGAGGTATCGCGCTGACCGAGATTGATCTGGATGCCCTGCGCGGTCCGCAGGGTCCACTCGCGTCGGGCATCGATGCCGAACCCGGTGATCGGCAGTCCGGCCGACTCCAGACCCGGTCGCGCCCAGCGATAGAAGGTGACCACCTGCGGCGCGCTGCCGCCCGGCCCGTACAAGCGCACCAGCCCGTCTGCCGGCTCAACACCGGCCGGCTCGAACACCTCGCCCCGGGGGTTGACCAGCGCCTGCTCGCCCCAGCGGGCGAACGGCACCTGCTCGACCACGTCCATGACCAGGGTGTCCGGCCAGGCCCGGCGGATACTGACCTGGTCGACCCAGGGCATGGCGCGCACCTGGTCGCGAATCCGGTCCATGTCGGCGGTAAAGAAGCCTCCGTCGATGGCATCGGCCACCACCTGCTGAATGCGGGTGCGGTCGAGATGACGAAACTCACCCGTAACCCGAATCGTCCGAATCGGCTGACGTTGCGGATCGGCGGTGACGTTGCGCACCGCCCAACCGGCACTGCCCAGGGCCAGCACGGCCAGCAGCGACAGCCCCCACGCCGGGTAGCGGCGTGGCCGCGGGGCCGTTTCGGGTTGGCCCGAGCGCCGCTCGGCTTTTTGCTTGGCAGGCGTGCGCGCCATCAGCCCGCTCCCCCGGTTTTCGCGCGGCCCTCGAGGGTCTGGGCGAGGATTCGCCACACCAGCTCGTCGAAACTCAGGCCCTGCGCCCGGGCCGCCATCGGGACCAGGCTGTGGTCGGTCATACCCGGCACCGTGTTGACCTCGATCAGGAACGGGTCGCCGGCGTGATCGGTCAGGACGTCGACCCGCCCCCAGCCGCGCGCATCGACCGCGTCGAAGGCCCGCAGCGCCAGGTCCTGCATCCGCGTCTCGTCCTGCGCGCTGAGGCCACATGGGATCAGGTAGCGGGTGTCGTCGGCCTGATACTTGGCGTCGTAATCGTAGAAGACGTGCGGGGTCTCGAGCTTGATCACCGGCAGCGCCTGGTCGCCGAGGACGGCAACCGTGTACTCGGCCCCGCTCACCCAGGCCTCGACCAGCACGACGGCGTCGTACTCGGCGGCACGCCGCCAGGCCCGCTCCAGCTCGGCGCGGTTGTCGACCCGCGCCATGCCGATACTCGAACCCTCGTGCGCCGGCTTGACCATCAGCGGGTAACCCAGCGCCTCGGCCTGCGCCAGATCGGCCGACTCGCGCACCACGACAAAGCCCGGCGTCGGCAGACCCAGCCCCTGCCAGATCAGCTTGCTGCGGTACTTGTCCATACCGATCACCGAGCCCATCACACCGCTGCCGGTGTAGGGCAGGCCGAGCACCTCGAGCACGCCCTGGATCACGCCGTCCTCACCGCCGCGGCCGTGCAGCACGATGAACACCCGGTCGTAGCCGCCGGCGGCCAGCACCGCGACGATGTCGCGCCCGGCGTCGATGCCGTGGGCGTCGACACCGCGTTCGTGCAGCGCCGCCAGCACCGCCGCGCCGCTCTTCAGGGAGACCTCGCGCTCGGCCGACCAGCCGCCCATCAGCACCGCCACCTTTCCAAAATCGTTGGCCGTGATCGTCATCGGGAAGGCTCTCCGACCACGTGCACCTCGGCTACCAGATCCACACCGTGGACCTCTGACACCGTCCGGCGCATGTGCTCGATCAACTGCTCGATATCGTTGGCGCTGGCGCCGCCGGTGTTGACGACGAAGTTGGCGTGCTTCTCCGAGACCTGAGCGCCGCCGATGCGATCGCCCTTCAGCCCCGCGGCCTCGATCAGACGGGCGGCGAAGTCGCCCGGCGGATTACGGAAGGTCGACCCGCCGCTGGATTGATTGGTCGGCTGCGACTCGGCACGGCGCCCGAGCAGGGTCTTGATCTCGTCCTGCTCGGTCGCGGTATCACCCAGTTCCAGCTCCAGTGTGCAGGCCAGGAACCACTCGCCCTGCGGAGCCATCGACCCGGCGATAGTGAATCTCGAAGTCTTCCGGGCCACGGCGGCGCAGCGTGCCTTGCCGGTCGACGGTCTCTACCTCGCACACCCGCTCCCAGGTCTCGCCGCCGAAGGCGCCGGCATTCATCGCCAGCGCCCCACCCATGGTGCCGGGGATACCGGCGAGGAAGCTCGCCCCGTGCAGGCCCTGCGCGAGCGGCAAAACGGGCGACATTGGCGCAGGCGGCACCGGCCTCGACCCGAATACAGGCGCCGGCCGAGCACGCCGATCCCGTCCAGGCGTCCCTGGGTGGCGATCACGGTGCCGGCGAAACCACCGTCGCGGACCAGCAGGTTGCTGCCCAGACCGAGCCACAACAACGGCTCGTCCTCCGCCAGGGTCTCGCAGGAACCCGACCAGGTCCGCCGCGTCGGCCGGGCGGTAGAAGCACCGCGCCGGGCCGCCGACCCGCCAGCTGGTGTGGCCGGGCCAGGGGCTCGTTGCTGCGCAGCTCTCCCCGCAATTGCGGCGGTTGTCGCCGGGCCGCCATCATTCGCGTCTCCCTGGATCGATCACCGGCGCACTCGGCGCGTCGGTCGGCAGCGGCTGCTCGTGCGGCGGCTGAACCGGCCCCGGGGTCGGCGTCAGAAGCGGCCCGACCTGGATACCGAAGCGGTCGATCGATCGGTGCCACAGCGGCTCACCACAGCCCATGTGCAGACAACGGCGTTCGGACAAGCCCTTCATCGGCACAGCTCCTTGGGCAGTGCGGCCGCGATGCGACCGATGTCGCCGGCACCCATGGTCAGCAGGATGTCGCCGCCGCGGACCACGCCGCACAGCACGGCAGGCAACTCGTCGATCGGGTCGACGAACACCGGGTCGACCTGGCCGCGGGCGCGCACCGCCCGGCTCAGCGCGCGACCGTCGGCGGCGGCGATCGGGCTCTCGCCGGCGGCATAGACCTCGGTCAGCAGCAGGACGTCGGCGGTCGAGAGCACCTTGACGAAGTCGTCGAAGGCATCCTGGGTGCGGCTGTAGCGATGCGGCTGGAAGGCCAGCACCAGACGCCGTTCGGGCCAGCCCTGGCGAACCGCGGCCAGGGTCGCGGCCATCTCGCGCGGGTGATGGCCGTAGTCGTCGACCAGCATCACGTCGCCATCGGGCAGGCGGCAGGGGCCGTGTACCTGGAAGCGCCGGCCGATCCCCTGAAACTCGTGCAGCGCCTTCTGAATGCTCGCCTGGGATACACCCGCCTCCCGGGCCACGGCGATCGCCGCCAGGGCGTTGAGCACGTTGTGCATCCCGGGCAGATTGAGGGTCACGGGGAAGGTCTCGCCGTCTACGATACCGGACGGTGAAATGCATCTGCGCGCCATCCTGGCGGATATCCACCGCGCGCAGATCCGTCCCTTCGCGCGTGCCGTAGCGAGGCACCGGGCGAGTAACCTCGCCGCAGCAGACCGCGCACCTCGGCGTCGTCGATGCACAGCACGGCCAGACCGTAGAAGGGCAGGTGATGCAGGAACTCGACGAAGGCGGCGCGCAGACGCTCGAAGTCGCCGCCATAGGTGGCCATGTGATCGGCGTCGATGTTGGTCACCACCGCCAGCATGCGGCTGCAGATAGAGAAAAGAGGCGTCGCTCTCGTCGGCCTCGGCGACCAGGTAGCTCGCCCTGGCCGAGACGGGCGTGGCGCCCGGCGCATTCAGCCGGCCGCCGATGACGAAGGTCGGGTCCAGGCCGGCCTCGGCCAGCAGACTGGCGACCAGACTGGTGGTGGTGGTCTTGCCGTGGGTGCCGGCGACCGCGATGCCGTACCGAAAGCGCATCAGCTCGGCCAGCATCTCCGCCCGCGGCACGACCGGGATGCGCGCGCGCGCGCGGCCTGCACCTCGGGGTTGTCGCGCCCGACCGCGGTGGAGGTCACCACCGCGTCGACCCCGGCGACATGTTCGGCGGCATGGCCGATGTGCACGGTCGCGCCCTGCTCGGCCAGGCGCTCGGTGGTGCTGCTTCGGGTGCAGGTCCGAGCCGGAGACCTCGTAGCCGAGGTTGAGCATCACCTCGGCGATGCCGCTCATGCCCGGCGCCGCCGATGCCGACGAAGTGCAGGCGACGGATCCGCCCCATGGCCTCCGCGGCGTGGCGGCGGGGATTGATGTCGCGATCGGTCATGCCAGCCACCTCCTCACAGACGTCGGCCACGCGCTGCGCGGCGTCGGGTCTTGCCAGGCGTCGAGCCGCAACGGGCCATGTTCAGCAATCTGCTCCCGGTCGGTCGCACAATTCCGAGAGCAGTTCCGCCAGACGCCGCTCGCCCAGGTCGACCTGCTGCACCAGCACACCGGCCCCGGCTTCGCTGAGATAGCGCGCGTTGTGGGTCTGGTGATCGTCGACCGCAAAGGGAAAAGGCACCAGGATGGAACCGACCCCGACCGCGGCCAGTTCGGCGACCGTGATCGCACCCGAGCGACAAACCACCAGATCGGCCCAGGCGTAGGCAGCCGCCATGTCGTCGAGGAACTCGCTGACCTCGGCCTCGACCCCGGCGGCACTGTAGGCCTCGCGCGCCGCCTCCAGTTTCCCGCGTCCCGCCTGGTGCCGGACCCGCGGCCTGGCAGCGGACGACAGGCGCGCCAGCGCCGCGGGCAGACGTTCATTCAACGCCGTCGCTCCCAAGGAGCCGCCGAGCACCAGCAGCCGGCAGGGGCCGGACCGCTGGCCGAAGCGTTGCTCCGGTGCGGCCAGCGCGGCGATCTCCCGCCGCACCGGATTACCCACCGTCTCGGCACCGCGCTCGGCAGCGAAACTGCCGGGGAAGGCCTCGAGTACGCGCGCGGCGATTCGTGCCAGCCACTTGATTGGTCATCCCGGGGATCGCGTTCTGTTCGTGAATCACCAACGGCAGATTTACCAGCCGGGCGACCAGTCCGCCGGGGCCGGTGACGAAGCCACCCATGCCGAGCAGCACCTGCGGCCGACTCCGGCGCAGCGCCCGCCAGGCCTGCAGCATGGCACGCAGCAGCCTGAACGGCGCCAGCAATAGACTGGCCGCGCCCTGACCGCGCAGCCGGAAGGCATCGACCCAGTCGATGGCAAAGCCGTGCTGCGGGACCACCCGCGCCTCGAAGCTGTCCGGCGCACCCAGCCAGATGACCTCGCAGCCGCGTTCGCGCAGTTCCTCGGCCACCGCCAGGGCCGGGAACACATGCCCGCCGGTGCCGCCGGCCATCACCATCACGCGCGCCGCCATGTCGCCTCCCGCTCGGCGAGGTCGCCAGCGTTCTCGCGATGGATGCGCAGCAGCATACCGATCGCGATGCGCGCAGACGATCAGGCTGTTGCTGCCGTAGCTCATCAACGGCAGGGTCAGGCCCTTGGTGGGCAGCAGACCGACGTTGACGCCGATGTTGATGAAGGCCTGCAGGCCGAGCCAAAGGCCGATGCCGTAGGCGACGTAGGCGGAGAAGCGCTCGCCGCGGGCATCGGCCCGGGCGCCGATGGCGAAGGCTCGCCAGACGATCAGGCCGAACAGCAGCGATCACCACCAGGGTGCCGAGCAGGCCGAACTCCTCGCCGATCACCGCCATCAGGAAATCGGTGTGCGCCTCGGGCAGATAGAACTGCTTCTGGATCCCGTTGCCCAGACCCGACGCCAATCCATTCGCCGCGCCCGAAGGCGATCAGCGCCTGGGCCAGCTGATAGCCGGAATCGCAGCGGATCGGCCCAGGGATTGAGGAAGGAGGTCACCCGCTGCATGCGGTAGGCGAGATCAACACCAGGGTGACCAGGGCGCTCGCGGCCAGCCCCAGCAGAGCGGCGAACTGCCACAGCGAGGCGCCGCCGAGGAACAGCATGCCGAGAGCCGTGGCCAGCAGCACCGTGGTGGTGCCGAAATCCGGCTGCAGCATGATCAGGGAGCAGGCCAGCACCAGCAGCAGCATGGGCTTGGCGAAGCCCCAGAAGCTCATGCGACACCTCCAGCTGGCGGCGCACCAGATAGCCGGCGATGTACAACACCACGAACAGCTTCATGAACTCCGAGGTCTGCAGACTGAAGCCGCCGAGGGCGATCCAGCGGGTCGCGCCATTGACCTGCTTGCCCAGCCCCGGCAAGAACACCAGGGCGAGCAGCAGCAGACCGACGAAGTACAAGGCGGTGCTGCTCTTCTCCCACCAACTTGTCGGGATCTGACTGACCGAGAGCGCACCGAGCAGACCCAGCGCCATGGCGACGAGATGGCGATCGACAAAATGAAAGGGGTTGCCGTAGCGCTCGCCCAGATGCAGCGAGGCCGAGGCCACCATGACCACGCCGAGACCAAGCAGGGCCAGTGTCGCGCCCAGCAGGGTCAGATCCAGCATCGGCAGATCTCCGCTCACGCTGCCCTTGGATCGCGCCATGCTCCTCATGCCAGACGCCTGCGCACGGCATCGACGAACACCTGGCCGCGCTCTTCGTAGTTGCGATACATATCCAGGCTGGCGCAGGCCGGCGACAACAACACCCGGTCGCCGGGCGCAGCCAGTTCAGCGGCTCGTGCCACGGCCTCGTCCATGTCAGCTACCCGCACCGCGACGACACCCTCGGGCACGACGGCGGCGATCTGATCGGCATCGCGACCGAGCAGTACCACAGCCCGGGCACAATCGGCCAGGACCGGGCCCAAGGCGCCGAACTGCGCACCCTTGCAATCACCACCGGCAATCAATACCAGCTTTTGTCCCGGCTGCTCGCAAAGGCCCTGAATGGCGGCCAGGCAGGCGCCGAGATTGGTCCCCTTGGAATCGTTGTACCAGGCGACCCCCTGGTGCTCGGCGACGAACTGGGTGCGGTGCGCCAGGCCGCGAAAGCCGCGCGCAGCCGCGCGCATCGGTTCGAGCTCCAGGCCCAGCGCGCTGCCCAGCGCCAGCGCCGCCAGCACGTTGGCCTGGTTGTGCCTGCCGGGAATGCGCAGATCCCGGACAGCAAGCAGGGCCTGTTGATCGCGACACAACCAGGTCTCGCCCTCGATCGCGCGCAGCCCGAAGGCGCGCTCGCCCTCGGGCGCATGGGTCGAGAAGGTCCACAGCTGGGCACCGCTCGATGCGGCCATGGCCATGACCAGCGGATCGTCCGCGTTCAGGACCGCATGCCGCGCACCCTGAAGGATGCGGGCCTTGGCCGCGGCATAGGCCTCGAGGCTCGGGTATCGATCCATGTGATCCGGCGAGACGTTCAACACCGCCGCCGCCTGCGGTTGCAATGACCCGGTGGTCTCGAGCTGGAAACTCGACAGCTCCAGCAGATACAGCTGCGCCGGCTCGGCGAGCAGCTCGAGTGCCGGTTCGCCGAGATTGCCGCCGGCGAGCGCCTGAACCCCGGCCGCGCGAGCCATCTCGGCGAGCAGGGTGGTGACCGTGCTCTTGCCGTTGGAGCCGGTGATCGCGGCCACGGGTGCCTGCACCGCGCGGGCGAACAGCTCGATATCGCCGATGACCTCGGCGCCCTGGGCGCGCGCGGCCTCGATCAGCGGGATCGCGATCGACACCCCGGGGCTGACGATCAAACGATCCGCACTCTCGAACACGGCTTGATCGAAACCGCCGAGGAACAGCGCCATGTCCGGCATCTCGGCGCGCAGATCGTCGAGCCCGGGCGGCTCGAGGCGGGAATCGGTGATCGCCACCTGTTCGCCATGGCCGACCAGATAGCGGGCGCAGGACAGCCCGGTCTTGCCGAGACCGACGATCAGGGTCTTGGCGTGATGGTTCGAGGATATCGGCTGCATGACCCATGCGCGTTCAGCGAATCTTCAGACTGGCCAGACCGACCAGCACCAGGATCACGGTGATGATCCAGAAGCGCACGATGACCCGCGGCTCCGGCCAGCCCTTGAGTTCGAAATGGTGATGCAGCGGCGCCATGCGGAAGATGCGCCGGCCGGTCAGCTTGAACGAGGCGACCTGCAGCATCACCGACACCGTCTCCATCACGAACACCCCGCCCATGATCACCAGCACGATCTCCTGCCGGACCGCGACCGCGACCACGCCGAGCGCGGCGCCCAGCGCCAGCGCGCCGACGTCGCCCATGAACACCTGGGCCGGATAGGCGTTGAACCACAGAAAGCCGAGCCCGGCGCCGACCAGGGCGCCGCAGAACACCGCCAGCTCGCCGACGCCCGGAACGTAGGGGATCAGCAGATAGTTGGCGATGAACAGATGCCCCGAGGCATAGGCGAACACCGCCAGGGCGCCGGCCACCAGCACGGTCGGCAGGATCGCCAGACCGTCCAGGCCATCGGTCAGATTGACCGCGTTGGAGGTACCGACGATGACGAAATAGGTCAGCAGCAGATAGAAAGGCCCGAGGTCGAAGACGAACTGCTTGAAGAACGGCAGTATCAACTGGGTCTCGGCCGGCACACTCGCGGTGCTGTACAGGGCATAGGCCGCCGCCGCGCCGAGCAGCGACTGCCAGAGGTACTTCCAGCGCGCCGGCAGGCCGTTGGGGTCCTTCAACACCAGCTTGCGGTAGTCGTCGACCAGGCCGATCACCCCGAAGCCGAGCGTGGTCAGCAGCACGATCCAGACGTAGCGGTTGCCGAGATCGGCCCACAGCAGCGTCGCCACGGCGACGGCCACCAGGATCAAGGCGCCGCCCATGGTCGGCGTGCCGGCCTTGGAGAGATGGGTCTCGGGGCCATCGTCGCGCACCGTCTGGCCGATCTTGTAGCGGCTCAGGCGGCGGATCATGCCCGGCCCGACCATGAAGGAGATGAGCAGAGCGGTGAGCACCGCCAGAATGGTGCGCAGGGTGATGTAGCGGAACACGCCGAAGCCGGTGCTCAGTTCGGTGAGGTAGTCGGCGAGCCAGATCAACATCCCTCGACCTCCTCACCCAGCGTCTGCGACAGCGCCAGCACCACCCGGTCCATGCGCGCGGCGCGCGAACCCTTGATCAGCAGCGTGTCCTCGGCACCGATGTCCTCGCCGAGCGCGTCGATCAGGGCCTGCTGTTCGGCAAAGTGCCGCGCCTCGCCCTTGCCGGCGGCAGAGAACCCCTGGCTGGCGGCGCCGCTGAGGGTACCGACGGTAAACAGACGATCGATGCCGGCCGCCGCGGCACGCCGGCCAAGCGCGTTCAGCAGAGTCTCGGCCTGGTCGCCCAGCTCGGCCAGATCGCCGAGCACCAGCGAGCGCCGGCCCGGCGCGGCTGAGCAGCACGTCGATGGCGGCCATCGACCGAATCCGGGTTGGCGTTGTAGCTGTCGTCGATCAGCGCGGCGCCGGTCGAGGCCGGCGACCGGACACAGGCGACCCTTGCACCGGCCGAATGCCGCTCAGGCCCGGCGCGTACCTGAGCCAGGTCGGCGCCCGGCGGCCAGCGCGGCCGCGGTCGCCGCCAGGGCATTCATCCGGTTGTGCGCCCCGGCCAGGGCCAGCTCCAGATCGAGCTCACCCTGCGGCGTGCGCACCGGGAAACGACTGGTGAATCCGACGTCGTTCCAGATCAGTCGCAGTTCCCCGGCGGCGCTGGCGACGTCGGCGGGTCGGCGCACGCCGAAGCTCAGGCTCGTGCGTCCGGCCGCCAGTTCGCGCCACAGGTCGGCGAAGCGGTCGTCGGCGTTGAACACGAAGGTGCCCCGCGCGGCCAGGCCGTCGAGGATCTCGGCCTTGGCCCGGGCCACCCCCTCGAGGCTGCCGAAGCCCTCCAGGTGGGCCCGGCCGGCGTTGTTGAGCAGCGCGACATCCGGTCGGGCGATCTCGCGCGAGGTAGCGCGATCTCGCCGGGATGGTTGGCGCCCATTTCGACCACCGCGAAGTCCTCGTCCTGCAGGCGCAGCAGGGTCAGCGGCAGGCCGATGTCGTTGTTCAGGTTGCCGCGGGTCGCCAGCACCGGGCCGCCACTCGGCGCAGGATCGCCGCGATCATCTCCTTGACCGTGGTCTTGCCGTTGCTGCCGGTCACCGCGATCAGCGGCAGCGGCAGCCGCTGGCGCCAGTGCGGCGGCCAGGTGGCCCAGCGCCGCCGTGGTGTCGGCGACCAGCAGGCGCGGCAGCCGGTGCTCGCAGGCCGCGGCTCGACCAGCGCCGCGACGGCGCCCGGCTCGGCGCGCGCGTGTGCCAGGATAGTCGTGGCCGTCGAAGTCGGTCGCCGCGCAGGGCGACGAACAGGTCGCCGCGGCGCAGGCGTGCGGGTGTCGGTGCTGACGCGCGTCGAACCGCGGCGTCGTCGCCGACCAGCGTGCCGTCGAGCAGGCCAGCCAGTCGGCCAGCGCGAAGGTCGATCATGCCGCAGCCTCCGACGCGGTCCGCGCCAGCGCCGGCACGCGGCCTGCTCGCAGGTCGCTGAACGGCAGCTCGACGGCCGGCGATCTCCTGGTAGTCCTCGTGGCCCTTGCCGGCGATCAGGACCACGTCGCCGGCGCCGGCCGCGGCGATCGCCTGCGCGGATCGCCGCGCGCCGGTCGCGCTCGACGCGGCGGTCGTCGGGCGTCCGCATACCGGCCAGGATCTCGCGCGATGATCGGTCGCGGCGTCCTCGTCGCGCGGGTTGTCGTTGGTGAGCACCACGTGGTCGCGCCAGCGCTCGGCGATCGCGCCCATCAGCGGCCGCTTGCCGCGATCGCGGTCGCCGCCGCAGCCGAACACGCAGAACAGGCGGCCGCGCGGCATGCGGCCGCAGCGCAGGCTCGCAGCACCTTGTCCAGCGCATCGGGCGTGTGGGCGTAGTCGACCACCACCAGGCGGCGATTCTCGCTGCGGCCGCCCGTGTCACCACCGCCTCCATTCGCCCCGCGACGGTGCGCAGGTCGGCGACCCGCTCGATCACCCGATCGAATCCGACCCCGCAGGCACAGGGCCACACCGATGACCAGCAGCAGGTTATCGACATTGAATCGACCGAGCAGCGTCGACCTCGACCTCGCCGCCGCCCCAGCTCGACTCGAAGCGCAGCCGCAGGCCATGCAGACGGGCCTCGACCTCGCTGGCGCGGACGAAGCGCTCGGCGCTCGTCACCGTCTCTGGACGCCACCCGCAGGCGACGACGGGCACCCGGGCGCGCAGCTCGCCCGCCAACCGCAGGCCGAGCGCGTCGTCGACATTGAGCACCGCCTGGCGCAGCTCGGGACGGCGAAACAGCTCGGCCTTGACCTCGGCATAGCTCGCCATGTTGCCGTGGTAGTCGAGGTGGTCACGACTGAGGTTGGTGAACACCACGGTGTCGAAACCGATGCCGCCGATACGATGCTGTTCGATCGCGTGGGAAGAGACCTCGATCGCCACCGCCCGGGCGCCGGCGGCGCGCAACTCGGCCAGACCGGCCTGCAGACTGACCGGGTCGGGCGTGGTGTGAGTCGCCGGACGCAGTGCGCCGGGCAGCCCGATTCCGAGCGTACCGACAATGCCGCAGGGCTCGTCCGGCGACAGCACCTGGGCGAGGAAATGACTGACGCTGGTCTTGCCGTTGGTCCCGGTGATGCCGACCACCCGCAGGGCGTCGGCCGGCCGGTCGTGGAATCGCGCCGCCAGCTCGCCGACCTGACGACCGAGATCGGGCACGAGCAGCAACGGCAGTTCGAGTGTCTCGACCGTCTCGCGCAGGCGCTCCTCGGACCAGTCGGCGTTAGGCTCGGCCAGCACGGCGGCGGCGCCATTGGACCGCGCCGCCGAGGCGAAGCGGATGCCGTGCTGGCGAGTACCGGCACAGGCGAGGAACAGATCGCCGGGCCGGATCGTGCGACTGTCGAGCGACAGACCACGGACCGGAAGATCGACCACGATCGGTGTCAGCGCGGCCGGATCGACACCCGGCAACCCGGCCAGGAGCTGGCCCAAGGTCTGGGCGGAACAGATCGTGTCGGCCGCCATCATCCGGCGTCCTCCGTCACCGCGAGCCGCACCTCGGCTCCCTGCAGGGCGTCGGGCGGCACGTTCAGCAGCCGCAGCGCGTCGCCCATCACCCGGGCAAACACGGGTGCGGCGACCTTGCCGCCGTAGTACTCGTCGCGGCGCGGCTCGTCGATCATCACCGCCATCACCAGCCGCGGATCGCTGGCCGGGGCCATGCCGGCGAACAGGGCGAGATAGCGGTCATCGCTGTAACCGTCCGGACCGAGCTTCTTCACCGTACCCGTCTTGCCGGCGACCCGATAACCGGGGATCGCCGCCTCCGGTGCCGTACCCTCGGCCGAGACCACCGACTCGAGCATCGGCCGCAGGGCCCGAGCGGTGGCGGCGCTGAACACCCGCTGTCCGGGCGGCCGGCGATCGATCTTCAGCAGCGACACGGGATAGCGCATACCGTCGGCGGCGAGCACCGCGTAGGCCTGGGCCAACTGCAGGCTACTGACCGAGAGGCCGTAACCGAACGACAGGGTCGCCTGGTCGATCCTCGCCCAGCGCGAGGGCGGCAGCAAATGCCCACTGGCCTCTCCCGGGAAGCCGACCGCCAGCGAACCACCGAAGCCGAGCCGCCGCATCCAGCGGCTCAGCTTCTCCTTCGGCAACTCCAGGGCGATCTTGCCGACGGCGACATTGCTTGATCTGCGCAACACCGTGGTCAGGTCGATCACCCCCAGGTCACGGGAGTCCTTGATCTGCGGCCGAACCGACGCGGAAGTAACCGGGTGAGGTGTCGATGCTGCTGTCCGGCCGATACAGCCCCGCCTCCAGGGCGGCGGCGACGATAAACGGCTTCATGGTCGAGCCCGGCTCGAAGACATCGGTGATGGCCCGATTGCGCAGCCGGCCACGGGTATTGCTGCGGTCCTTGTTCGGGTTGTAACCGGGCTGATTGACCATCGCCAGCACCTCGCCGCTGCGCGCATCGAGCAGCACCGCCGATCCGGCGCGGGCGCCGTGGCGCTGCACCGCGGCCTTCAGCTCGCGATAGGCGATAAACTGCAGGCGCCGGTCGAGGCTCAGTGCCAGGTTCTTGCCGGGTCTGGGCATCCGGATGCTCTCGACGTCCGCCACCACCTGACGATGCCCGTCGCGCAGCACCCGCTTGGCACCGGGCAGGCCGCGCAAGGCATTGTCGTAGGCCAGCTCCAGCCCTTCCTGGCCTGCATCGTCGACATTGGTAAAGCCGATCACGTGCGCCAACACCTCACCGGCAGGATAGTAACGCCGGTACTCGTGTTCGAGCCGCAGGCCCGACATGCCTTGATCGTCCATCAGCGCGTGCACTGCGGCACCCTGGTCGGGGGTCAGGCGTCGCTGCAGGTAGACGAAGCGGCGATGGTTGTGTCTTGCCAGACGCCGGCGCAGATCATCCGGATCCATCTCCAGAGCCTTGCCCAGCCGTGCCAGGGTCTGACTATCGGTGCCGAGCCGCCGCGGATTGGCGCCGACCGACTCGACCGGGGTGCTGACCGCGAGCACCGCCCCGTGACGATCGGTGATGACACCGCGATGGGCAGGGATGTCGACGACGTCGAGATGGCGAATCGCCGCCTCGGACTGGAGAAAATCCTTCTCGAAGATCTGCTGATCGACCGCCCGCCAGACCAGCGCCGCGGTCGCCACTGCAAACAGGCCCAACATGACCCGGCGACGGCCGCTGTAACTCGGCCGAACCTGCTCCTCGCGACGGACCTTGCGGGCGCGTTTGTGGCGTCGGGCCGCCATCTATTTGCCCCCGCTCCGGCGCAACACAATCACCTCGTCGGCCCGCGGGAGGCGCATCTTCAGCTCATCGCGCGCCAGTCGCTCGACCCGCACGTGGGTGCCCACCGCGCCGAGCTCGAGCTGCAGTCGACCCCATTCCTCATCGATCGTATCGCGCTCGCGGGTCAGGCCCTGAAGCGCGACGAACAGACCGCGCGACTGATATTTGGCATGCACCACGCCGACGGCCGAGACCAGCACCGCCAGCAGCAAAGCCGCCATGGCCAGCCATTGCCCGCGGGTCACGACAAGACCTCGGCGACCCGCAGCACGGCGCTGCGCGACCGCGGATTCTCGGCCACCTCGAGCTCGCTCGGCCGAATCGGCTTGCCGATCAGGCGCAGTCTGGGATGACGGGCGCTGTCGGGCACCGGCAGTCCCTTGGGAAAGCGCTCGCCCTGGGCCGCATCGCGCAAGAAACGCTTGACGATGCGGTCTTCCAGCGAGTGAAAGCTGATCAGCGCCAGGCGGGCCCCGACGGCGAGGATGCGCAGCGCCTGAGTCAAGGCGAGTTTGAGATCCTCCAACTCGTGGTTGACGAAGATCCGGATCGCCTGAAAGCAGCGTGTCGCCGGGTGCTTGCCCGGTTCACGACTGGGGCTGACGCGGGCAATCAGTGCGGCGAGCTGAGCGGTGGTTCGAAACGGCTCGTCCTGGCGATCGGCGACGATCGCCCGAGCGATACGCCGGGCGAAGCGCTCTTCGCCGTATTCCTTGAAGACGCGCGCCAGTGTCGCCTCATCGACGTCGGCCAGCCAGTCGGCGGCCGATGGGCCGGTGGTGGCGTCCATGCGCATATCGAGCGGGCCGTTTTGACTGAAACTGAAGCCGCGCTCGGGATCATCCAACTGCGGCGAGGACACCCCGAGGTCGAGCAGGAGACCGTCGACTCGACCGATGATTCGATGGCGCCCAGCGAAGTCCTCGAGTTGGGCGAAGCTGCCCTGCTCGATCACGACCCGCTCGTCGGCGGCGAAACGCTGGCGGCCGAAGTCAACCGCCAGTGCATCCTTGTCCAGCGCGAACAGGCGGCCGCCGGGGCCGAGCCGACCCAGGACCTCGGCGGCGTGGCCGCCACGACCAAAGGTCCCATCCAGGTAACAACCGTCGGCCCGCACGGCGAGTGCGTCGACGGTCTCTCAGCAGGACGGGTCGGTGTTGATGATAGGCACCCATTTAGAGATCCAGGTTCTCCAACTCCTCGGTCAGTTCCATGTCGGGGTTGGCCACCAGGTCGACCCAGCCCTCACGGCCGGTCGTCCATCGGGTCTCATCCCAGATCTCGAATTTGTCGCCCTGGCCGACCAGGGCGACCCGCTTGTCGAATTGGCCGTAGTCGCGCAACTCGCCGGCAAGCAGCACCCGGCCCTGACTGTCCAATTCCAATTCCGAGGCGTGGCCGAGCAACAGCCGCTTGAGGACCTGATTCTGCCGTTTCAGGCTCGGCAGGCCGGACACCTTGCGCGCGACCTCCTTCCATTCAGGCTCCGGGAACAACCACAGGCAGTGCTCGCGCGGGTTGATGGTCACCACGATCTTCGACGCACAGTACTCCGCCAGCCGCTCCCGGTATTTGGCCGGGATGGCCAGACGCCCCTTCGCGTCCAGATTCAATGTACTGACCCCAAGAAACACCCAGAGACCCCCTTATCTGGGAAATTGCTCCTCAATTCCCCACATTTCCCCACCTTGAAGGGGGATCTTAGGTAAGGGGGGTACGCCGGTCAAGGCCGAATAGGTAAAAAAGGCCCGGTACTCAGGCACTTAGCGACGATGATTGAATTACTCAATAAACAACCAAAAAACCGTGGCATGAACTGATAAGTTAAAGTGCCTTGTGAGGTTTTAAGGAAGCAAAGGCTGGCACGACGTCGAGAATAAAGGCGGGAGCCGGCCTGTAAGCCGGGTTCTGTCGAGAGCGATCATTCATCTGGGACAGCCGTCACCGCCCGCCTCTAGCGACCTACCCGGGAACACCTGCGGACCACAGGCTGCACGAGGCGTGTCTCCCTATTTGGTCTTGCTCCGGGTGGGGTTTACCCTGCCACCGCTGTTGCCAGCGGCGCGGTGCGCTCTTACCGCACCATTTCACCCTTACCGGCCCCCACCCAAGGGCGAGGGCTTGGGCGGTATATTTTCTGTGGCACTTTCCGTGGGCTCGCGCCCCCCAGGCGTTACCTGGCACCCTGTCCTGCGGAGCCCGGACTTTCCTCCACCGCGAAGCGGCAGCGACCGCCCGGCCGACTCCCGTCAGCGCAACTTACGCCCCGGGTTGATTTACAGCAAGCAGGAGGCTTGAAAACCGGCCATGCCTGCACCATATTGAGGATGGAAACCCCGTGAGCAAGGAGGTATGACATGAGCATGATCGTGAGAGATCCGTGGCAACTCCTCGACCAATGGCGTCGGGAGATGGACCGCGGCCTACCGTCGGTGACGGACGACGAGACCCGCGTGGTCGGCAGCACCTGGTCGCCGGCCGTCGACATCAAAGAGGAGCCCGATCGGTTCGTGTTGCACGCCGACATCCCCGGCGTTAAACCGAACGAGATCGAGATCTCGATGGACAAGGGCGTCCTGACGATCCGCGGCGAACGCAAACACTCGACCGAAGAATCGGGCGAAGGTTTTCATCGGGTCGAACGGCAACAGGGCATGTTCATGCGCCGCTTCGCCCTGCCCGACTCGGTGGACGCCGAGGGGATTACCGCGACCAGCAACGACGGCGTGCTGGAACTGGTTCTGCCGAAGGCCGGCGAACCCACCCCGCGCCGGATTGAAGTAGGAAGCTGAGCTTTACCACGGCACCGGACCGACGAACAGGCAAGCCCATCTCAGCCGCCTCGCGCGGCTGTTTTTTTGTCAACCGGAAGGAAGGTTCCGGGCCTGATCTTGGGCGGCCTTCAACACCAGGGCCCGCTGATAGACCGGGTTGCGCTTCTCGCCGGTCAACTCGGCAACCAGCGCGGCGGCCTGCTTGACCGGCAGCTCGCGCAGCAGGATCCGCAACTGCCGATCGACCTCGCCCGCCAGGACACCCGGCTCGACCTCCGCTCCCGCCACCAGCAGGACGATCTCCCCCTTCTGTTGGTTCGGGTCGGACTGCACCCGAGCCGCCACCTCGCCCAGTTCGCCCTCCAGCAGGGTCTCGTGCAGCTTGGTCAACTCGCGGGCGAGGCGGACCGGTCGGTGCGCACCGAGCTCGGCGATCAGGTCCTGCAGGGCCGCGACCACCCGATGTGAGGACTCGTAGAACACCAGGGTCGCGGTCTCGCCGACCAGGGCGGCAAGACGCTCGCGCCGTGCCGCGCGCTTGCGCGGCAGAAAGCCCTCGAAGCGGAACCGGTCGGTCGGCAGCCCGGCGACGCTGAGCGCGGCAAGGAGGGCGGACGGCCCGGGAATCGGGATGACCTTGAAGCCCTGGCGGCGGCACTCGCGCACCAGAGGGAATCCGGGGTCGCTGATCAGCGGGGTGCCGGCGTCGGAGATCAGCGCCAGGCTCTCGCCGCGGCCCAGCCGCTCCAGCACCCGCTCGGCGGCGAAGTGTTCGTTGTGCTCGTGCAGCGCCAGCATCGGCGTATCGATCGACAGATGCTCGAGCAGGCGGCGACTGTGCCGGGTATCCTCGGCGGCGATCGCGTCGACCCCGGCCAGCACCGTGACCGCCCGCCGGGTGATGTCGTCGAGATTTCCGATGGGGGTGGCGACCACATACAGGGCGCCGGACTCAATTGACACGCTGAGACTCGCTTCCGATACTGCCGACCTGCCCGCATCCTGAGACCCGCCCGCCCGACATGCAAGCCAAACGCCTATTGCTCGCCCTAACCCTGTTCGCCATCGCCGCCTGGTGGCTCGCCGGCTGTCAGGTAAGACCCGATTTCGGCAAACCCAAACTCGATCCGGCGCTGGTCCAGGCCCAGACCCTGGCGCAGACCGGCGATCCGCTCGGCGCCGGCGTTCTGTATCAGAGCGTGGCCGAGCGCAGCAGCGGGGCCGAGCGCAACCGCCTGCTGCTGCAGGCCGCCGGGTACTATCTCGCCGGTGGCGATCTGGATCGCGCCCGGCGACTGCTGGTGCCGCTCGATTCGGTGCAGTTCCCGCCGACCGATGCACTGCGCCTGCGCCTGCTGCATGCCGAGCTGCTGCTGCGCGAAGAGCGCGTCGACGAGGCCCTGCTGCGCCTGGCCGCCCCCCCGGCCATCGATGTCCCGGTCGATCTGCACCGGCGCTATCACCGCGCTATGGCCGAGGCCTATCGCCAGACCGGACAAGCGCTGCTCCGGGTTCAGGCCCTGCAGAGCCTGGACGTGCTGCAGCCCGACCCGGCGGAACGCCTGCTGATCCAGCAGGACATCCTGCACACCCTCACGCAGGTCGACGAGCAGACACTGCGGATCCAGCAACCGCCGGCGCCCGACACCCTCGGCGGCTGGATGCAGCTGGCGCTCAATCTGCAGCGCTATCAGGGCTATCCGCGGACCCTGGCGGCGCGCCTGGCCGACTGGCGCATGGATTATCCGACGCACCCGGTGCTGCCGGAGCTGCTGGACAGCTATCTGACCGGCGGCGATGTCGCCACGGCCGCCAGCGATCACGTCGCGCTGCTCCTGCCGGAGTCGGGGCGCTATGCCAAGGCCGCCGCCGCCATCCGCGACGGCTTTCTTGCCGCCTGGTATCAGGACTCCCCAAGCCAGCGCCCGCGGCTGGAATTCTACGACAGCGCCAACCCCGATGAGATCTGGCCGGTCTACACCCAGGCGATCGAGGACGGCGCCCGGCTGGTGGTCGGTCCGCTGGACAAGACCGCCGTCGCGCAGCTGGTGCGAGCCGGCGCGCTGCCGAGGCCGGTTCTCGCGCTGAACCAGGTCGACAGCGCCGACCTGCCGCCGGCGAACCTGTTTCAATTCTCGCTCTCGCCCGAGGACGAGGCCCGTCAGGCGGCCGAACACGCCTGGTACGAGGGGCTGCGCAGCCCGATCGTACTGACCCCGGCGAACGACTGGGGTGATCGCCTGCTGCAGGCCTTCAATCGCCGCTGGAACGAGCTCGGCGGCCTGATGATCGACCAGGATCGCTACGACCCGAACGAGGTCGACCACACCAAGATCATCCGCCAGCTGATGGGCTATCGCGAGCGCGAGGTCGAGGGCAAACGCAAGCCGCAGCCGGAACGGCGCGAGGACATCGACTTCATCTTTATCGTCGCCAAACCCGAACAGGCGCAGCAGATCCGCCCGCAACTGCTGTATTTCCTCGCCGGCGACCTGCCGATCTACGCTACCTCGCACGCCTGGCCGGGGCAATTGACCGCCCAGCAGGCGCGCGACATGGCCGGGATCCGCGTTCCTGAGATCCCCTGGCTGGTCGGCGAGGACACCGGCGATGCGCTGTCCCAGGCCGAGCTCAGCCGCCTGCTGCCGGCCAGCGCCACCGCCTACGCCCCGCTGTACGCCATGGGCATCGATGCCTATCAACTGCTGCCGCACCTCGGCCGGCTGCAAAGCAGCCCGCTCGAATCGCTGCAGGGCAAGACCGGCGTGCTGCATCTGAACGAACGCCATCATGTGCAGAGGCAGATGATCTGGCTGCGCATCGACAAGGTGCCGCAGGTGCTCGGCTACTCACCGCGCCTTGCCGTTCCGGGCGCGGACGAACCGGGGCCGTCGCCGACCCCGCTCGATCCGCCGCCCGGACCCCGGACGTCGGCTTTGCGCCCGGCGCCGTGAGCCGCAACCGCGAGGTCGGCGATGCCGCCGAGGACCGCGCGCTGTCTCACCTCGTCGATCGGGGCCTGCGACTGGTCGAACGCAACTACCGCTGCCGCAGCGGTGAAATCGATCTGATCATGCGCGACGGCGAACACCTGGTTTTCGTCGAGGTCCGCTTCCGCCGCCAGGGGCGCTTCGGCAGCGCCGTCGACACCGTCGACCATCGCAAGCAGCGGAAATTGACCACCGCAGCCAGCCACTATCTGCTCAGCCGCGGCGTCGACCGCCCCTGCCGCTTCGACGTCATCAGCCTCGACGATCGCGGCGGGCTCGACTGGCTGCGCGATGCGTTCCAGACCGGCTGAGCGCCGGATTTCGATCGCGGATTCGACGCCCCGCCGAGTGCGTGCGAAACTTCGGAGGTTAGCAACCGGTCGCAACTACCGTGGAACTCAACGAACGCGTTTCCAGCCTGTTCAACGAAAGCATCCAGACCAAGACCCTGGCGCTGGGCCTGTTGAACGACCCCATCGTCGCTGCGGCGCGCCTGATCGTCGACACCCTGCTGAACGGCGGCAAGCTGCTGACCTGCGGCAACGGCGGCTCGGCCAGTGATGCGCAGCATTTATCCGCGGAGATGCTCAATCGCTTCGAGCGTGAACGGCCCGGCTTGCCGGCGATGGCGCTGACCACCAACAGCTCGACCCTGACCTCGATCGGCAACGACTACAACTTCGAGGAGATCTTCTCCAAACAGGTGGCCGCCCTCGGTCACCCGGGCGACATCCTGGTCGCGATTTCCACCAGCGGCAATTCGCCAAACGTGGTGCGCGCCTGTGAAGTGGCGCACGAACGACAGATGCGGGTGATTGCCCTGACCGGTCGCGACGGCGGCGCTGCTGCCCCCAACCTGGGCGATCACGATGTCGAGATCCGCGTACCCTCCGACTCCACCGCCCGCATTCAGGAGGTGCACCTGCTGGTGATCCACTGCCTTTGCGACCTCGTCGACACTCAATTACTCGGAGCCTGACATGACCTGGTATACCAATCTCTCGCGCCTGACACCGATCGTCCTGCTGGCGGCCGTGCTGAGCGGCTGCGCCGCCGCCGTGGTCGGCGGAGTCGCCACCGGCGCGATGGTCGCACACGACCGACGCACCGCGGGGACCTTCGTCGAGGACCAGAATATCTATCTGAAGTCGCTCCAGGTCCGCAACGATCATCCGCAGCTGGAGGAAAAGCTGAACGCCACGGTCACCAGCTACAACCTGCAGGTCCTGCTCACCGGCCAGACCTCGGATGCCGAGTCGGCCCGCGAGTTCGCCGAACTGGTTGCCAAGATCCCGCGCGTGAGGAAGGTATTCAACGAGATCGAGGTCGCCGCCGAGGGCACCTGGAGTGATGCCGCAGGGGATGCCATTCTCACCAAGAAGGCGCAACTGGCGCTGTTCGGTGTCAAGATCGAAGGCTTCGATCCCACACGGGTCAAGGTCGTGACCTCGCTCGACACCGTCTACCTCATGGGACTGCTTACTCCGGTGGAGGCCGAGGCGGTCACCGACGAGGTTCGCCTGGTCAAGGGGGTGAAGCGGGTGGTCAAACTCTTTGAATACCTCCAGCCCTCTGCCTGATTCGGGCAAGCCCGGCCCACTCGCCGCCGACCTCCTCGCGGGGCTGCGGCGAGTGTTTGGCGCAGACCAACTGCTGCTCGAACCGGCCGACTGTCTCGCCTACGGCTACGACAACAGTCGTCGCCAGGCGATGCCCCAAGCGGTGGTGTTCGCCACCCGACACGAGCAGGTCGCCGAACTCGTGCGGCTGTGCAGGCAGT
This sequence comes from uncultured Gammaproteobacteria bacterium, assembly GCA_963765415.1. Taxonomy (GTDB): domain Bacteria; phylum Pseudomonadota; class Gammaproteobacteria; order Chromatiales; family Chromatiaceae; genus CAVXWS01. The sequence goes on along the minus strand of CAVXWS010000013.1, from coordinate 101,440 downwards.
ATCGAACCCCGCTGATCGCGCGCGGGAGGGGCACCGGCACCACGGGCGCGACCGTACCCCTGACCGGCGGGATCGTGCTGTCGCTCGAGCGGATGGACCGAATCCTCGAGATCGACCCCGCCAACCGACTCGCCCGGGTCGAACCGGGCGTCACCAATCAGGCGCTGCAGGACGCGGCGGCCGAGCGTGGCTTCTTCTGGCCGCCGGATCCGACCAGTGCCGCGGCCTGCACCATCGGCGGCAATCTGGCCTACAACTCGGCCGGTCCGCGGGCGGTCAAGTACGGCACGCCGCGTGAAAATACCCTGGGGCTGCGCGCGGTCACCGGCGCCGGCGAGGAGATCCGCACCGGGGTGATGACCTCGAAGGGCGTGGTCGGATACGACCTGACGAGGCTGCTGATCGGCTCGGAAGGCACGCTCGCGATCATCACCGAGGCGACCCTCAAACTCACCCCGATCGCCGCCGCCAAGCGCACCCTGCAGGCGAGCTATCGCAACATCGCCGGAGCCGCTCGCGCCGTCTCGGCGATCATGGCCCAGCCCGTCACCCCCTGCGCCCTTGAGTTCATGGACGGCACCGCGATCCGTATGGTCCGCGAGTTCTCCGATCTCGGTCTGCCCGAAGAGTCGCAGGCGCTGTTGATGGTCGAGGTCGACGGCAGCGTCTCCGCCATGGACGAGGCGGTGGCCGCGATCGGCGCCGCGGCCCGCAACGAAGACTGCCTGTCGCTGGAAATCGCCGCCTCGGCCGAAGACGTCGATCGCCTGTGGCGGACCCGCAAGGCCCTTTCGCCGGCGCTGCGCAACGTGGCGCCGAAGAAGATCAACGAAGACGTGGTGGTGCCGGTGTCACGCATACCGGATCTGATCGGCAGGCTCGAGCAGCTTTCCCGGGAGACGGGGGTGACCATCGTCAACTTCGGCCATGCCGGCAACGGCAATATTCACGTCAACCTGCTGGTCGATCCGGACGATGCCGAACAGATGGCGGCCGCCGGCCCCTGTCTGGACTCAGTATTCGGCCTGGTCCTGGAGCTCGGTGGCACCCTCTCCGGCGAACACGGTGTCGGCATCGAAAAACGCGATTTCGTCGCCCGCGAGATCGATCCGCCCACCCTGAAACTGATGAACGCGATCCGGCGGCAGTTCGATCCGCTCGGCATCCTCAACCCGGGCAAATCGCTGCCGGCCGACTGAGCGGCATTTGATCCGCTGGAACCCGGCTCGGGTTTGCAGACCGCTTCGGCAGCGAGAAGCCTTTGCATGCTGGTGAAGCGAACAGAACAGGAACCCGAAGAAGAGCGCATAGGGCTCTGGGTGACGCTCCCCGCCATAGTCGCTCGCGAATACCTCGGGAAAAAGTTCCCGCGACCAGGGCCCGTTCGCCGCCGTCGCGAGGCCGGACGAGAACCGGGACCGTCAATGCGACGATGCAGGCAATCGGCTGTTGGCGTTCCAGCGCCGCGCGGCGCTTAGCCCCGACTCACAACAAGTGAGCACCGTCGAAGACCTCGAACGGCAGGGCCAAGGTGTCGATACCGTCCAGACAGCCGAGATTGACCCGGAAATGTCCGGGGAACCGAGCGGTCTCATGGAAGGTGTAGATGCCGCAGCGGCGGCAGAAATAATGCTGCGCGGTCTTGGCGCCGAATTGGTACAGCGCCAGGGCATCTTCGTCGGCGTCGATCGCCAGCACCGGCTCGGGGACCACGTCGGCGCTCATCAACGCGCCCTTGCGGGAGCATATCGAGCAGTTGCAACGCAGACCGCTAAGGATCGAATCGAGTTCGACCGTAAAACGAACCGCGCCACAGTGACAAGAGCCTTGGTAGTTAGCCATAGATATCGTCCTTCCCCAGTTGATAGGGACGTTCTCGGGGCCCTCCGGCCGCTGCAGAGCGACGAGCTGACGAGCTCGCCGTCCCGGGCGTGTTCTTTGCTAACCGCCGGTCAGGCTCATGAAGCGCACCACCTGGGGGCTGCCGGACAAACGCTGCGCGTCGAAATCATGACCCTTGGGCTTGCGCTCGATGGCATCGAGGATTGCGGCCCGCACGGCCCGATCGTCATGCGGATGGCTGCGCAGCAGCTCGCGCAGATCGGCGGCATCGTCCTGTCCCAGACACATATAAAGGGTGCCGGTGCAGGTCAGGCGCACTCGGTTGCAGGACTCACAGAAATTGTGGCTGTACGGCGTGATGAATCCGATCCGGCCGCCGGTCTCGGCAACATCGACATAGCTCGAAGGACCGCCGGTGCGATGATCGCTGGACGTCAGGGTCCAGCGATCTTCTAGGCGATCCCGGACCCCCCTCAGCGACATAAAGTGCTCGGCGCGGACCCGGCCGATATCGCCCATGGGCATCGACTCGATGAAGCTGATGTCGTAGCCGCGCGACCCGCACCAGTCGACCAGATCGTCGAACTCGTCATCGTTCAGGCCGCGCAGGGCCACCGTATTGATCTTGATCTCCAGTCCGGCCCGGTCCGCTGACTCGATACCGCGCATGACCTGATCGATATCGCCCAGTCGGGTCAGTGCGTGAAAACGATCCGGTTTCAGGGTATCGAGCGAGATATTCACCCGCCGTACGCCGCAGTCGGCCAATTCCTGAGCGTATCGATCAAGCAGTACGGCGTTGGTGGTCAGGGTCAGCTCGTCCAAGCGACCCTCGTCCAAGTGGCGCGACAGATCGTGGAATAGGTGCATGATGTCACGCCGCACCAAGGGTTCGCCGCCGGTGATCCTCAGCTTGCGCACGCCCAGATCGACGAAAATCCCGCACAGTCGCTGCAGTTCTTCCAGCGACAGCAGATCACGGCGCGGCAGGAAGGTCATGTCCTCGGCCATGCAGTAGCTGCAACGCAGATTGCAGCGATCGGTCACCGATACCCGAAGATAGGTGACGGCGCGTCCAAATGGATCGATCATATCGGCACCCGTCGGCTAAGCTTGGTTAGCACATCGATGGCAACTGCAAGCCTGGATTGTATTACATCTTAGTCGGTGTGCCGCCAGTGGCCCGAAACCGTCAGCGGGCCCGGCAGAACCGGCGGGCGGACGTCGCCCCGAGGAGTCTCCAGTTTGCAAACCGAACCCGAGCAACGCGAGCGGGACGATCATCCGGAAACCTAGCGGCCGGGGCCACCCCGACCGATGCCCGAGGGCGATTCAAATGGCCAGAGCGAAGTATCTCGAAGACCCGATGTTCCACCTGCTCCGCCACGGCGATGTGCGCGGTTTCAATGCCAAGCGCGCGGCCGGCGTGACCTGCGATCTGCGCGATGCCGACCTGCGCGGCACCGACCTGCGCGAACTCGACGCCGCCGGTCTGAACCTGAGCGGCTGCTATCTGCGCCAGGCCGACCTGAGAAGCGTCGACTTCTCCCAGACCCGCCTCGAAGGCGCCAGTCTGTTCAGCGCCAAGATCTCCGGGACCCTGTTCCCCAAGGAACTCAGCGCCGAGGAGATCAACCTGTCGCTGACCCACGGGACGCGGATGCGCTATCGGTGACCCGCTCGCGCGTCTTGCGAGCCTAATGTGGCGCGCCGGCGGGTGCGCGACTCATCGTGCGCGCCGTGACTGGGCGATGGCCCCGCAACCCGCGTCGGGCGTATCAGGCGCAAGCCGTGATACGCCGGGCAACAGCGGAGACGGCGCACTCCCGCAGGCACGGGGTCAGCTGTCCAGCCTGCCGCCACCCGCGCCCGATTCACGCTCGCGCCGCTCCCTGTGCTTGGCCAGCGTGGCATGCAGCGTGCTCAACACCTCGGAGGCCACCGCGATCACCGCGTTCGGACCGAAACCGGCGTTGGTGAGATCCCGATAGAAGTTTCGCGCGACAAGCTTGGCGAGCCTCGCTGGATCTGGACTGATGGGCTGGCCGTAGACGCTCGAGTGTTCGCGCTGTTCCTGCAGCACCGCCATTTGCAGCACGCGGGAATCAACCAGTTTCTGCAGCTGAAAGGTCCGTATCGACTGGCCGATCATGCGAGCGAATACCTCGACCAGGCGCAGATCGTCCTCGGTGAGGTTACGCCCCTCACTGGGCTCGCTGATGTTGATCACGCCGATTCGCCCTCCGGAGTCGCGGATCACAGCACAGATCAGGCTCGGACGGGAGTAGCCATGGCCCCTGGCCAGACAGGCCAACTCCGAGTCGGCGATGTCTTCCAATAACAGGGCATTGCCCGACTGCAGGACATGCCCGGCGATACCGCCGCTGAGCGGCATGGGATGTTCCAGGGCCGCGTCCGGCAGAGCGCCATAGTGCGAATAGACGCGCAGCCCGGGCTCCTGCCCCTCGTCCGCGGTCGTCAGCAGCATGATGGAGCAGCGTTCGACCTTCAGCAGACAAGCCGAAAGGCGGGCGAGCTCGCCAAGCCCTCCCTCGAGGGTGCCGTGCTGCTCCAGCGATTGGCAGGAACCCATGAGCTCGATCAGGCAGTCATTGTTCATATCGGCAGGTCTTCCGCTGGTCATCTCCGCGGCCGCAGGCGGGCCGCCGGATTCCGAAATCGCCGGCCGCGCGACCACCGACGCGGCCGTCCTTGGGGACGATTCGGGAATTAACCGTATGGGGAGTGTAGAAACCGTTGCCACCAGACCGCAAGGCCTGGCGTTCGATCACCGCCGGCCCGGATCGCGATTATCCCGGTCGACTCCTCGGGCAATCCCGGACCGTTTTATGCGGTGCCCGGAGCACCCGCGCCTTCAACCCGAATCCGCTGCCCGCTCCACCAACAGCCAGGCATGACCGCTGAACCAGAAGGCCTCCGGATAAACGCTGGCGCGGGTCGCCGGCAGCGCCGCTGTCGCCCGCCGCACCAGGGCGTCGATCTTTGAATCGAGCGACAGTCTGAGCAGCATGGCGGTCGGCGACGGCAAGGCACCCTCGTTCTGGGCCGCCACCCTGGCCATGCCGGGCAGCAGCGGCCGGGCCGAGTTACGCCAGCCGTCATCATCGTGGAAGCGCTGCCAGGCGGCCGTAAGCAGGGCGTTCAGGCGGGGCTGATCGGCCGAATCCGGCGCGATCTTCAACCACTCACTGAGGCCGTAGGCGACATAGGCGTAGTCCTCCAGGGCCGCCTCACCGACGGCCCTGGCGCGATCCCGGGCACGGACCAGTCGATCGCCTTCGCTCAGATCGGTTACCAGAAACTCTCTCAGCCGCTCAGCGGCCCGGCGAAAGCGCGGTTTCTGCAGCACCCGGGAGCCCTTGGAAAAGGCGGCGAGCATCAGACCGTTCCAGCCGGCCAGTAGCTTGGTGTCTCGCGGCAGCGAGCGCCGCAGCCGCGCCTCGAGCAGATCCCGCTTGATTTTCGCCAATTGGGCCTCGACCTCGATCGGCTGCAGATCCAGAGCCGTGGCGATCTCGGCCGCGGATTCGCCCGGGCGCGGCAGATAGCCGCCCTCGGTGGCCGGCACGCCGTCAAGCCTCCAGCGGCGCTTGGCTAGCGCGAGCTGTGGCGGGGAGAGCACCCTCGTCAGTTGTTCGTCGGTCCACAGGTAAGAACCGCCCTCCACGCCCTGAGCGTCGACCGCCGACAGGCTGGCGATGTAGCCACCCTTTTCACCGGCCAGGTGCCGGATGACGAAGTCCAGGGTGTCGGCGGCGACCTCCAGGTACTCCCGACGCAACAACACTTCGGCGGCGCGCAGATACGTCAGCGCCAACTGTGCCTGGGTGTAGAGCATTTTCTCGTAGTGCGGCACCTGCCAGTTCGGATCAACGGTATAGCGGTAGAATCCGCCGGCGAGATGATCTCGCAGGCCCTCTGTCGCCATCTTGTTCAACGTCAGCAGCAGAAACTCGCGCAGCCGGGCATCCGGGTAACGCGCCTGGATCTCGAGCAGCACATCCAGTTGCGGGGTCATGGGGAAGCGGCTCTGATCGCCAAAACCGCCGGTCATGTCGTCTCCTAGCGCCAGCGCCTCGGCCTTCAGCTTGTCGAGCAGCCTCCGGGCCGGCCAGGGTGCGGCCGGCTCGCCGGGCTCGGCCGACGGGTTGAGCTTGGCGAACACGCGCTGAGCCAGGTCACGGGTACGATCACGCCGCTCCTGCCAGACCTGGTCCAGGCGCTGCAGCAGCTCCAGAAAGCTGTCTGCCGGGGCGTAGGTCAGACCGATCACCGGGTAGCCTTCCGGGCTGAGGAAGACGTTCAACGGCCAGCCGGCGCGGCCTTGCGTCTTCTGCACGAAGTCGATCAGGTGGGCATCGAGCGCCGGTTCCAGTTCGCGGTCGACCTTGACCGGGATGAAGTGCTCGTTGAGGAAGGCCGCGATCTCGGCATTCTGGTAGCTCTCCCGCTGCATGACATGGCACCAGTGACAGGCGAAGTAGCCGCTGGATACGAACAACAGCTTGTCCTCCCGCCTGGCGGCCTCGAGCACTGCGGCGCTCCAGTCCTGCCAATGCACCGGATCCTCGCCATGCATGGCCAGATAGGGCGATGGATGCTGCGCGAGCTGGTTCTGCAGCGCCGCGGAGCTCGCGGCCATCGAGACCAACAGAGCGGAAAACAGACTCTTCAGCAGAGTTCGAAGCATGACGGGGCTCCTTGACGGATATTCACCGGTGGGTCTTCGAGCTATGACCGGCGCAGACGGGCAGCTATTACACGGGGCAGGCCGGCGGGCAGGTACGGCTCAATCGTCGAGCTGAGAGAGGATATTGCGAGCGACCTTGATCTGCTCCTCGTCTCCCTCGATGAGCACCTCGTACAACAACTCGCGGGCCCGATGGAATTCCATCGCCTCGCGCAGCCTGTTGGCTTGTCGAAGCTTCTCTTCGATCAGATCGTGCCTGCCGGCTTCGGTCGGCGAGTCGACTTCGGGCAGGTCGTCTTCGGCGTCTTCATCATTGTAGTCGGGCTCTTCCTCGGCGGAGATCTCGTCCGCATCTCGGCCAGCGTCGTCTTCCTCGGCCTCGATGTGGTCGAGTTCGGCCTCCATCTCCTCGTCGGTCAGCGGCTTGAACTGATCCCCTTCGCCGGCCGTCGCGCGATCGGGGACCGGATCGCCCGGCTCCGCTGAAGTGCCCCCGCCCGCGGAGGCGCCGGCGCCTGCGGAATCTGCCGCAGCACCACCGGATCCGGCTCCGGCGGCTGCCAGGGCATCCTCCTCGGTGTCGGCACGGCGGCGGACGAACGTGCGCGAGAAGAACACCCCGAGTTCGAACAGGACCCACATCGGCAGCGCCAACAGGGTCTGCGAGATGATGTCGGGCGGCGTGAGGAACATGCCGATCACGAAGGCGCCGACGATCACATACGGCCGCTTTCCGGAGAGCTGATCCGGGGTCATGATGCCTGCCCAGACCAGCAGGATGGTGGCGATCGGCACCTCGAAAGCGATACCGAAGGCAAAGAACAGGGTCAGCAGGAAGTCCAGGTAATAACTGATATCCGGCGCGTTCTGCACCCCTTCCGGCGTGACTCCGGTGAGAAAGGCGAACACCAGCGGAAAGACGATGAAGTAGGCGAAGGCCATGCCGAGGTAAAACAGCACGATGCTAGAGGCGACCAGCGGCAGGGCCAGGCGGCGTTCGTGTTGATACAGCCCCGGGGCGATAAAGCCCCAGGCCTGAAACAGGATGTAGGGCATGGCGAGAAAGATCGCCGCCACCAGGCTGAGCTTGAAGGGGGTCAGAAACGGCGAGGCGACCTGGGTGGCGATCATGGTCGCACCCTCGGGCAGGGCAGCGACCATCGGTCGGGCGACAGCGGTGTAGAGATCGTTGGCGAAGGGCAACAGGCAGAGAAACAGCACCAGCACGGCCAGCACTACTCGCAGCAGACGGTCACGCAGCTCGAGCAGATGCGAAAAGAACGGTTGTTCGCTGTCAGTGCTTTGCGGGTCCGTCATTCTGCTTGGCGCCCTTGTGCGCCCCCGAGGTCGGATCGGCCGTCCCGCTGCCAGAGGAAGGTTCGGTTACGGACTGGGCGGCCTTGGCGACATCCCCGACCGCCGACCCGGCCTTCGCCTTGAGATCGCTGGTGGTCTTACCGACTTCCTCGATGATGTCGTGCACCGGATTGCTCTTGGCCTGCTCCGCGAGGATGCGTTTGAGCTCCTCGGACTTGAGTTCCTGTTCGATGTCCGACTTGACCGAGCTGATGAAGCGCCGCCCCTTGCCGAGCCAGAGCCCGGCGGTGCGCGCGACCTTGGGCAGACGCTCCGGGCCGATCACCAGCAGGGCGACAATCCCGATCAGCAGCAATTCCATGAAGCCGACATCGAACATGGCAGGGCACCGGCCGCGAGCGCGGCTCAGGTCTTGTCGTTGGCCTTGTCGCCGGTCTTCTCGCGGGTAGCCTCACCCTCGATCACTTCCTTGTCGTCTTCGGCCTGTTCCAGCTTCTCGTTTTCGGTGGCGGCAGTCTTGTCGCCGTCGTCGATCGCCTTCTTGAAGCCCTTGAAGGCCGAACCCAAATCGGAGCCGATGTTGCGCAGCCGCTTGGTGCCGAACAGCAACAGCACGATGGCCAGAACGATCAGAAGCTGCCAGATACTGATTCCACCGAAACCCATAGATTTTCTCCCGCCCCCTCGGGCGTCATGCAATATCGAGAGACTTGGCGTGTCCGCCGCCCAATTGGCGAATGATACCGCACTCGGGCGGCGTCACTGCTTGCGTCGTGCTTTTTCTTCCAGGCCGGACAGACCGAAGCGGCGGTCCAGCTCGGCCAGCACATCGCGTGGGCCCAGACCCTGCTGAGCCAGCAGCACCAGCGAGTGAAACCACAGGTCGGCCATCTCGTAGACGATCTTCTGCGGATCGCCGTCTTTGGCCGCCATCACGGTCTCGGTCGCCTCTTCGCCGATCTTCTTCAGGATCGCATCCAGGCCCTTGGCGTAGAGCCCGGCCACGTAGGAGCTGTCGGGGTCCGCCGACTTGCGCTGCTCCAGCACCTCGGCCAGTTTGTCGAGCGTGTCAGTCATGGCATGCGGACATCGGGATTCGCGATTCGAGCCCGAAACGGGCGCGGAGTTCGCTCATGGCAAGGCGCGCTGACCGGCGCGGCTCACAGCCGCACCTCGACGCCCTGCTCGGCCATGAAGCGCTTGGCCTCGCCGATCGAGTACTCGGCGAAGTGAAAGATCGTGGCCGCCAGCACCGCATCGGCACCGCCTTGTTTGACCCCGTCGACCAGGTGCTGCAGATTGCCCCACCCCGCCGGAGGCGATCACCGGGATCGGCACCGCCTCGGCGATGGCGCGGGTCAGCTCGAGGTCGAAACCGATCCTGGTGCCGTCCCGGTCCATGCTGGTCAGCAGGATCTCGCCGGCGCCGTATTCCGCCATCTTCCTCGCCCACTCGATGGCATCGAGTCCGGTGGGCTTGCGCCCGCCGTGGGTGAAGATCTCCCACGCGAGGTTTCGCCCTCGGCGCTGACCCGCTTGGCGTCGATCGCGACCACGATGCACTGCGAGCCGAAGCGGTCGGTGGCCTCCTCGACGAACTCCGGATTGAACACCGCCGCGGTGTTGATCGCCACCTTGTCGGCCCCGGCATTGAGCATGCGCCGCACATCCTCCACCCTGCGGATGCCGCCGCCGACGGTGAGCGGAATGAACACCTCGACGGCGACCTGCTCGACCACGTGCACGATGGTGTCGCGGTCGTCGGAGCTGGCGGTGATGTCGAGAAAGGTGATCTCGTCGGCGCCCTCCTCGTTGTAGCGGCGGGCCACCTCGACCGGATCGCCGGCGTCGCGGATGTCGACGAACTTGACGCCCTTTGACCACGCGGCCGGCGTCGACGTCGAGACAGGGAATGATGCGTTTGGCAAGGCCCATGGGTTCGGTCCGGTTTTGGCTGGAACGGACGGCTTATTCGTCGCCGCTAAGTCGTCGGCCAGCTTCTGACCGGCGGCGAAATCGAGCGTGCCTTCGTAGATCGCCCGACCGGTGATCGCCCCGATGATATTGTCGGTGTCGGCCTCGCACAGGGCGCGGATATCGTCGATGTTGGTAATACCGCCGGAGGCGATGACCGGGATGCGAATCGAATTGGCCAGCTTGGCGGTCGCTTCGACATTCACCCCGGTCATCATGCCGTCGCGACTGATGTCGGTGTAGACAATCGCGTGCACCCCGTCGGTCTCGAAGTGCTGCGCCAGGTCGATCACGTCGTGCCTGGACAGCTTGGACCAGCCCTCGACCGCGACCTTGCCGTCTTTGGCATCCAGGCCGACGATGATGTGTCCGGGAAACTGCAGGCAGACCTCGGAGACGAAATGCGGCTCACGCACCGCCCGAGTGCCGATGATGCACCACTGCACCCCGGCCTCGAGATAAGCGTCGATGGTGTCGACATCGCGGATGCCGCCGCCAACCTGGATGGGCAGATCGGGATGGGCGTCAGCGATTCGCCGCACTGCCTCGGCATTGACCGGTTTGCCCTCGAAAGCGCCGTTCAGGTCGACCATGTGCAGCCGCCGGGCGCCCGACTCGACCCAGCGTTCCGCCGCGTGCAAAGGGTCATCGGCAAATACCGTATTGTCTTCCATACGGCCCTGTCGCAAGCGCACGCACTTGCCGTCCTTGAGATCGATTGCGGGTATCAGAAGCATGATTTACGTCGCCTTGTTCGCGCCAGACGCGGAATGGCCTGTGGGGCTAAGGATAGTGGTGAGGGGTGATCGGTGACAAATCGCTGGAATCATCGGGCAAGTTGTGTCTCGGCGCCCAAGTCACGGCATCAGGGCTGCCAGTTGACGAAGTTTTCCAGCAGCCGCAGTCCGGCATCAGCGCTCTTCTCCGGATGAAACTGCACGGCGAACAGATTGTCACGCGCGATCGCACAGGTGAAATCGATGCCGTAGCGGGTGCGCGCGGCGATCAGATCCTCATCCTCCGGGATCACATGATAGCTGTGGACGAAATAGAACCGACTGCCGGTCTCGATTCCCTCCCACAGCGGGTGGGCGCGGGTCGGCTCGACCCGACTCCAGCCCATATGCGGTATTTTCAGGTGCAGATCACCGTCGCCGGGCATGTCACCCGCAAAACGTCGCACCTGGCCCGGAAACAGACCGAGCAGATTGGTACCGCCATTCTCCTCGCTGAACTGCAGCAGGACCTGCAGGCCCATGCAGATGCCGAGGAAGGGCTTATTGTGCGCCGCATCCAGGATGGCGCGATTGAGGTGGTGATTCCCGATCGCCGCCATGCAGTCGCGCGCCGCACCCTGGCCCGGGAACACCACCCGATCGGCCGCGGCGATGAATTCGTAGTCGTCGGTGACCCGCACATCGGCGCCCGGCGCCATGTGCTCGACGGCCTTGGACACCGAGCGCAAATTGCCCATGCCATAGTCGACGACAGCGATGCTCTGACCCATGGCGGTTGTTCTAGAGGCTGCCCTTGGTGGAGGGAACGACGTCGCTCATGCGCGGATCGGGCTCGACCGCCATGCGCAGCGCCCGGCCAAAGGCCTTGAACACCGTCTCGGCCTGGTGGTGGGCGTTGTCACCGCGAAGGTTGTCGATGTGCAGCGTCACCCCGGCATGATTGACGAAACCCTGGAAGAACTCGTGAAACAGGTCGACATCGAACTCGCCGATCATGGCGCGGCGAAACTCGACGCAGTACTCCAGACCGGGTCGGCCGGACAGGTCGATCACCACCCGCGACAGGGCCTCGTCGAGCGGCACGTAGGCGTGGCCGTAACGGCGAATGCCCTTTTTGTCGCCGGCCGCCTGAGCGAAGGCCTGGCCGAGAGTGATACCGATATCCTCAGCGGTGTGGTGACCGTCGATGTGCAGGTCGCCGTCGGCCTGTATATCCAGATCGATCAGCCCATGGCGGGCCACCTGATCGAGCATGTGATCGAGGAAATGCAGTCCGGTCCGGGCCGAGAATCTGCCATCGCCATCCAGATCGATCGATACGCCGATCTGGGTCTCTTTGGTGTCGCGCCGAACCTGCGCCGTACGTGACATGAGGTTGCTGCTCCGCTGTGTCGACCCCGGGTCGTATTGGTCATCCGCGCATTCTAGGCGAAAGCAACGGGGGCTTGAACTTTTTCTCCCGGCTTGCCGGCGCCGCTCAGGCCTCCAGCCAGAAGGTCACCGGACCGTCGTTGCTCAGACTGACCCGCATGTCGGCGCCGAACTCGCCGGTCGCGACCTCTGCATGGGCAGCACGGGCGCGCTCCACCAGGTAGTCGAACAGGCGCCGTCCTTCATCGGGCGGCGCGGCGGACGAGAAACTCGGCCGCATGCCCTTGTTGGTGTCGGCTGCCAGGGTGAACTGCGACACCAGCAGCAGGCCGCCGCCGATGTCGCGCAGGCTGAGATTCATCTTGTCCTCGGCGTCGGGGAAGACCCGGTAACCGAGCAGTCTTTCGAGCAGCCGGTCGGCACGTGCCCGGGTGTCACCCTTCTGCACCCCGACCAGCACCAGCAGGCCGCGCCCGATCTCGCCAACCCGCACTTCGTCGACCTCGACCCGAGCCTGGCCGACCCGCTGCAGCAGACCGATCACATCAATTCTTCGGCGAACCGGTCGGTGGCCTCGACCAGGGCCGAGCGCGTGGCCGGCTCGGCCGCCGAATGGCCGGCGTCCGGGATGATCATCAGCTCGCTCCCCGGCCAGGCCCGATGCAGCTCCCAGGCGTTCTCCAACGGGCAGATCATGTCGTAGCGGCCGTGCACGATCACGCCAGGGATGCCCGCCAAGCGATCGCTCTGAGCGAGCAGTTGGTTCGGTTCAAGGAAGGCGTGGTTGACGAAATAGTGGCTCTCAAGCCGCGCCAGGCTGAGGGCGACATGAGCGCCGCCGAAGTGTTCGACCACCGCCTCGTTCGGCAGCAGGCTGGCGGTGCGCCCCTCCCAGGTCGACCAGGCCTTGGCGGCGGCGAGGCGTGCGATCTCGTCCGTGCCGGTCAGGATCTCGTGGTAGGCGCTCAGCAGGTCGTCGCGCCGCGCCGGCGGGATGGGCGCGACAAAGCCCTGCCAGTGGTCGGGAAAGATCCGGCTGGCCCCGTGCTGGTAGAACCAGCGGATCTCCTCGGGACGACAGAGAAAGATGCCGCGCAGCACCAGCGCCGAAACCCGCTCGGGATGGGTCTGCGCATAGGCCAGCGCCAGGGTCGATCCCCACGAGCCGCCGAACACCAGCCAGCGCTCGATGCCGAGTTGCTCGCGAATCCGTTCCATGTCCGCCACCAGGTCCCCGGTGGTGTTTGCTTCGACATGCGCGTGCGGGGTCGACCGGCCGGCGCCGCGCTGATCGAACAACACCAGCCGAAAACGGTTGGGATCGAAGAAGCGCCGGTGATAGGGCTCGATACCGGCCCCGGGCCCGCCGTGCAGGAAGACCGCGGGTATGCCGTCGAGCGAGCCACATTCCTCGACATAGAGGGTATGGATCCGGTCCATCTCGAGATGATGGATGGCGTAGGGGCGTAGGTTCGGATACAGGTCTTTCATCCGCCGAAGTGTACCAGCAGCCTTGCGCTTCGCGCTGGCGGAGGCAGCCCCGACGCGGAACATCTCGGCCCGTTTGAGACGACCGCTCGGCGCCGGATCCTTGAGCTGGGTGATGCGCGCGAACTCGGGCGGTTCGGGGAGTGCGAGGAGACCAGCACCCCCCAGGAGTGAACAGAAAATGTATAGGTAATTATTGTTCTATTCATTGACATCCGCCAAATTTGCGCTAGAAACGGAGATACACAAGCACTAACCTGGACAAACAACCATGCGTAACAACACTGAAGTGAGCAGCAAGACCTGGCGTGGGATCGAGAACTACGAGACCTGCATCGCCCTGATCGGGTTCGTCTATTCGCCGCTGCTGATCTTCGCGGCCGCGGCGGCGCTGTTATTCTGACCCGCGACGGTCCGGCCGGCCCAGCGACTCGGGCCGGCCGGGGCGCGTTCACACCTTTTCAGGAGGCCCGGCTGGCTCGCTTGCGCTCATGCTCCTTGAGGTAGCGCTTGCGGATCCGGATCGCCTTCGGCGTGACCTCGACCAGCTCGTCGTCTTCGATAAACTCGAGCGCCTGCTCGAGGGTAAAACGGATCGGCGGGGTCAGCAGGAGATTCTCGTCCGTGCCCGCGGCGCGAACGTTGGTCAACTGCTTGCCCTTGAGCGGATTGACGGTCAGATCGTTATCGCGACTGTGGATGCCGACCACCTGACCCTCGTAGACCTCGTCGGCATGGCCAATCAACAGCTTACCGCGATCCTGCAAGTTAAACAGGGCATAGGCGAGGGCCTTGCCGGTGGAATTGGCGATCATCGCGCCGTTGTGGCGAGGTGAGATGCCGCCTTTCTGCGCCGGCCCATAGTGATCGTACACGTGGTAGATCAGGCCTGTGCCCGAGGTCATGGTCAGATATTCGGTCTGAAAACCGATCAGGCCGCGTGAGGGGATGACATAATCGAGCCGCACGCGGCCCTCGCCGTCGGGCACCATGTCTTTCAGATCGCCCTTGCGCTCACCCAGGGCCTGCATCACCGCACCTTGAGCGGTGACCTCGACGTCGACGGTCAGCTGCTCGTAGGGCTCGCAGATCTGACCGTCGATCTCGCGGAAGATGACCTCGGGGCGGGAGACCGCCAGCTCGAAGCCCTCACGGCGCATGTTCTCGAGCAGGATCGACAGGTGCAGTTCGCCGCGCCCGGAGACACGAAACTTCTCCGGGTCATTGCCCTCCTCAACCCGCAGCGCGACATTGTGGATCAGTTCCCGCTCCAGGCGATCCTTGAGCTGGCGCGAGGTCAGGTACTTGCCTCCCTTGCCGGCGAACGGCGACGTGTTGACCTGAAAGGTCATGGTGACGGTCGGTTCGTCGACCGTCAGCCGCGGCAAGGGATCGATCCGGTCGGGATCGCACAGGGTGTCGGAGACGTGCGGCGCCTCGATGCCGGTGATGGCGACGATGTCGCCGGCGCTCGCCGAGGGCACCTCGTGCCGCTCCAGACCCAGATAACCGTAAACCAGGCCCACCTTGGCCTTGTATTTCTCGCCGTCGGCCTTGACGACCACCACCGACTGATTCGGTCGCACCGTGCCCCGTCGGATCCGCCCAATCCCGATAGCTCCGACGAAGGAGTTGTAGTTCAGGGTCGAGATCTGCATCTGCAGGGGGCCATCGGGGTCGACATCGGGGTGCGGGCAGTGGTCGGCAATCGCCTGAAACAGCGGCGTCATGTCACCACCATTCACATCATCCTCCAGCCCGGCATAGCCGTTGATCGCCGAGGCGTAGACAATCGGGAAATCGAGCTGTTCGTCGCTGGCACCGAGGCGGTCGAACAGATCGAAGATCTGATTGATTACCCAGTCCGGCCTGGCGCCGGGACGGTCGATCTTGTTGACCACGATGATCGGCTTCAGGCCGTGATTGAAGGCCTTCTGGGTGACGAAGCGGGTCTGCGGCATCGGCCCCTCCTGCGCGTCGACCAGCAGCAGCACACTGTCGACCATCGATAGCACCCGCTCGACCTCGCCGCCGAAATCGGCGTGTCCGGGCGTGTCGACGATGTTGATTCGGTACTCGCCCCAGCGGATCGCGGTGTTCTTCGAGGTGATGGTGATGCCGCGCTCCTTCTCCAAGACGTTCGAGTCCATCACCCGCTCGACCTCGCCGAAGCGCTCGCCAAGGGTGCCCGACTGCTTCAGCAGTTCGTCCACCAGGGTGGTCTTGCCATGGTCGACATGGGCGATGATGGCGATGTTACGGAGTTTTTCGATCACGACGGCGAACTCGGGCAGGGGAATAAGGGCCGCGGATTATACCTGCAGCCGGGCACGTCAGTTGGGCTTTTCGTATCGCCGGCGCAAATAGTCACGCGCATCGGCCTGACCTTGGGCCGCGGTCGCCTCGAGCAACGGGTCCGTCGCGGGGCCGGCCGCCGGGGCGGCGGCAGAGGAAAGACAGAAAGACCAGAGGTGTCCCAGCCGCCAGAGATGGGCGAGGCGGTTCACGCCGACCGACCCAGAGGTCTTACTCGGATCGGTGGAGTAGCCTATTCCGAGTGCTCGGGCGTGTCGCGGTGACTCGGCATTTTTGAGCCGGTCAGGTCCCAGGAGAAGGTGCAATCGAGTTCCGACAATACGGCGATATAACCGCTCTCGCCGCTGTTGAGGATGAGCGACAAAGGCGATCGCCGCCCGAAGCGACGGTGCGGCTGTCGGATCCAGCGGCCGCCCATTTCCGGATTGCGGGGAAAACTGGTACGCAGCGACTCGGAGATCCGCAGCAGGTAATTAGCCCGGCGCAGGACGTGGGGATCGTCCGGTAAAGCGGCGTGTCCTTCGCGAAACTTGTGGAAACTGCGGGCGCGGACGTTCGCCGGCATACCCAGCATCTCCTGCATCTCGTCGGTCTTGAGCCCCCAGTTGTCCATCAGCCCCATGACCGCCTGGGTAATATCGCTCAGGGCCTGCTGCTTTTTCGACTTCATCCAACACGCTCCGACGGCAGTCGCCATCGATCAGACGGCAGGCCGGGAAAACCAATAAGGGTGTTAAGGGTAACACCCCCGTAGGCGATTATCCCCGATCTATCCCGGGGCTATTCCTGGCCAAAGAGTCGCCGCCACCAGCGCCGGCGATGATTCGCCACCGGTTCGACAACCAGCTCTTCCGGCCGGATGCGGCTGAGAACCCAGCCCGGTAGAGGCGGGTTATCGCTGAAACCGCAGACCACACCGAGCTTGTTCGGGTCGTAGATCTTGATCATGCTCGGGCGCGAGCGGTCGTCGGCATAGACGATGCCGCAGAAGTCCTCTTGATGCTCGCGTCTCAGCAGGGCGTCGATCTCGTCGACGAATCGCAGCAGCTGGTCCTCGGCGGCGACGTCCCGGGGAGGCGTCTCACCGAGCGCGTAGATGTACCAGCCCGCCGGCTCGGCGCGCACCCGCTCCCAGAGCTCGTCCAGCTGCGGCCAGCGCAGCGCCGAGGCGAAGCCACCCTTGAAGACCCGACGGAACTCGGAAACCTGCTGCTTGTTCATTTGCACCCGCCCTCCGAGACCACCCCCCGAAGTCTTACCTTGACCAATTCACCGCGCGCTGACAAGCGCTCAAGGGCCTGGCCGGCGTTATACTCTCGCGTTTAGAGTTAGGAGCCGAATCGATGTCGCCCACGACCGCACTCTACCAGTCGAACCTAGTCGGTCTTCAGCTATTGAACCGGGGCAAGGTGCGCGACATCTACGCCGTGGACGACGATCACCTGCTGATCGTCACCACCGATCGGCTGTCGGCCTTCGACGTGGTCCTGCCGCAGCCGATCCCCGGCAAGGGCGAGGTGCTGACCCGGGTGTCCAACTTCTGGTTCCGGCGCATCGGCGACCGGGTGCGGAACCAGTTCGCGGAGCTCAGCCTGGACCGGGTCGTCCCCGATGCCGCGGAACGCGCTGCGCTCGGCGATCGGGCGATGGTCGTCAAGCGTCTGAAGCCGCTGCCGGTCGAGGCGATCGTGCGCGGCTACCTGATCGGCTCCGGCTGGAAGGACTACCAGCGCAGCGGCGGGGTCTGCGGTATCGCGCTGCCGGCCCGACCTGCGCATGGCCGATCGACTGCCCGAGGCGATCTTCACGCCCTCGACCAAGGCCGAGCTCGGCGCCCACGACGAGAACATCGATTTCGCCCGCAGCGTCGATCTGCTCGGGCGCGAAATCGCCGAACAGGTGCGCGACCTAAGCCTGCAGATCTACACCGAGTGCGCGGCCTATGCCCGTGAGCGCGGCATCATCATCGCCGACACCAAGTTCGAGTTCGGCCTGGACGACGACGGCCGGCTGCACCTGATCGACGAGGTCCTGACCCCGGACTCGTCGCGCTTCTGGCCGGTCGACCAGTACCGGCCCGGCACCAGCCCGCCGAGCTTCGACAAGCAGTTCGTGCGCGACTATCTCGAGACCCTGGACTGGGACAAGGCCCCGCCCGGGCCGGAACTGCCCCAGAAGATCATCGACAGGACCGCGGAGAAGTATCGCGAGGCCGAACGTCGGCTGACGGGCGTCTGACACCTAGTGTACAAGCCGCCGCGGATCACCGTTTACACCACCGATCGCTGTGCGCATTGCCGCGACCTCAAGACGTTCCTCAGCCGTCACCGGCTCGGCTTCCGTGAAGCAAACATCAGTCGCGATCGGCGCGCGCAGAAGGAATTCGAGCAACTCGGCGCCAGAGGGGTGCCGCTGATACTGGTTGGTGAGCGGCGTCTGAACGGCTTCGACCCCGCGCGGCTGAAACACCTGCTGAGCGAAGCGGGGGTCCGGCTGTCGTGAGCCATCCTTACGAAAACCTGTCACCCGACCTGATGCTCGACGCCGTGGAACGGGCGGGGTTCGTCCCCGACGGCCACATCATGGCCCTGAACAGCTATGAAAATCGCGTCGTGCAGATAGGCGTCGAGTATGAGGACCGGAGCGATTTCCTGGTCGCCAAGTTCTATCGCCCCGACCGCTGGAGCGACGTACAGATCCTCGAGGAACACACCTTTGCCCTGCAACTGGCGGCGGCCGAGATCCCGGTCGTCGCGCCGCTGCGGCTTGCCGATGAGAAGACCCTGCTCAGTCACGAGGGTTTTCGCTTCGCCCTGTACCCGCGCCAGGGCGGCCGCCGTCCCGATCTGGAAGACCTGGACCGACTGGAGTGGATCGGTCGTTTCATCGGCCGCATCCACCAGACCGGCGCAGCTCGGCCCTTCGCCCATCGCCCGACCCTCACCCCGGCCGTTTATGGCGGCGAAGCGGCAGGTTTTTTGATCGACAACGAGTTGCTGCCGGTGGAGTTCCGCCAGCATTATCGCGAGCTGACCGAGCGCCTGATGATTCAAGTCGAACAGGCCTTTACGGAACTGGCGCCGAAAGCGATCTGCCTGCACGGCGACTGTCATGCGAGCAATATTCTCTGGACCGACCAGGGACCCCATTTCGTCGACCTCGACGACTGCCGCAACGGCCCGGCGATCCAGGATCTATGGATGCTCCTTCACGGCGACCGCGCCGAGATGACACTGCAGATGAGCTGCCTGCTCGACGGCTATCGGACCTTCATGGACTTCAGACCTCGCGAGCTCGGCCTGATCGAACCGCTCCGCACCATGCGTCTGATTCACTACGCCGGCTGGCTGGCGCGCCGCTGGACAGACCCGGCCTTTCCGCTCGCCTTTCCCTGGTTCGGCAACAACACCTATTGGAGCGGGCATTTGCAAGATCTTGAACAGCAGGCGATGGCAATGGAGGCGGAGCCGTTACATCTTTACTAGTTGTGCCGACAGTTGTTGTGCCCAAACAACACGCCGCGAAGCGGCACACCTGCAGGGACAAGGCGCAAGAACGGAAAAAGTATCAGGAATTGAATCGTCGCCAGTAAGTCGAACGCCAGTAATACAGGACCGTCGTATCCTCATAAGGATAACTGTCCCCATATCGCTGACCACGCTCTGGCTGTTCGATGTTGTCGACACTCACGTCGATTGGACGCCAGCCCTCTTCCACTTCTTCACCCTCAACAGGCCGACGGGTTTCGCTGTTGTGTCTGGGCGCGACCGCTCCGTTTTCACGATAGTTCTGCTGCGCCCGCATCAGGCTGACATGATTCGCGGCACCGACCATGTCGGCAAAGCGAAGTTGCGCCAGGTCGTCCTCCCAGGCGCAGATGGGACAGCGCTGGTGGTGCCCCGGGGCATAATCGAACACCTTGTGGCCACAACAGGGACAGGGGTATTTTTGCAGATCGTCAAACATGATCGGTTCAAAGTGTACCCTTACGCACGCTAAACAAGAAATCGAATCGATAACCAGTGTCTTCAATCAAGGGGCGCACCATCAGGTAGCGATACGACTGGATGGACATGGGTGGAACACACATCGTCTGCACCACTGATTTCAGGCCGGAGAGCAATCGTGGGTTTTATCACGCGCTCGCGCTGGCCCTGTCGGAACGGGCGGGTCTGACGCTCGTTCATGTCGGCACCGAATCACGCGACCGGGTCCCCTGGCAGAGCTTTCCCGGTGTGCGCGACACCTTGGTGAAATGGCGGATGCTCGAGGCCGGCAGTCCGCGTGCGGCGATCAGCGAGCGCCTGCTTGAGAGTGTGCGCAAGATGGCAATGCGCGACGAGGATGCGGCTCTAGGCATACTCGATTTTCTGACCGAACACCGAACCGATCTGCTGGTCATGGCCACGCGCGCGCCAAGCGGCTGGGCCCGGCTGCTGCGAGGGAGCATCGCCCAGAGGGTGTTAGGTGCCGCTTGTACCGATGCCCTGCTGCTGCCCGACGGCTGCCCCGACCTGGTCGATCACCGCAGTGGAGCGTTCAACCTGCGGCACATACTTCTCCCTGTCAGCAGTAACCCCGACGCACGCTCGGCGATCACATTGATCCGCACCCTCTTGCACAAAGCCGCCGGCGATCCACTGGTGGTGACCGTACTGCATATCGGAGAAAGCGGGACGTTTCCGAGCTATGAGTTTTCGTCTACGCCTGGCATCGAGTGGCGCAAGGTCGAACGCCGCGGCGAACTGATCGCCGTCATCGCCGCGGAAGCCGAGCGAATCGATGCCGATCTGATCGTGATGGCTACCGCCGGCAGACGCAGCATCTCCGACAAGATATTCGGCAGCACCGTCGATCAGGTGCTGCGCAGGGTCCGCCGTCCGCTACTGGCGGCGCCAAGCGAATAGCCCGAAAATCTCTCCAGCCGACAAAAAAAGGGGCGCAATGCGCCCCTTACAACATCAGACCGAATCGTCGATCAGTTGATCTTCGGGTCCAGTTCGCCTTTGGCGTAACGGGTGAACATGTCTTCCAGGCTCATCGGCTTGATCTTCGAGGCATTGCCGGCGGTGCCGAAGGCCTCGTAGCGGTCCTTGCAGATATCCTTCATGGCCTTGGTTGCCGCCTGCAGGAACTTGCGCGGATCGAAGTTCGACTTGTTCTCGTGCAAGTGCTTGCGGACCGCGCCGGTCATCGCCAGGCGCAGGTCGGTGTCGATGTTGACCTTGCGCACGCCGTGCTTGATGCCTTCCTGGATCTCCTCGACCGGCACGCCGTAGGTCTCCTTCATGTCGCCGCCGTACTCGCTGATGATCGCCAGCCAGTCCTGCGGCACCGACGAGGAGCCGTGCATCACCAGATGGGTGTTGGGGATGCGGGCGTGGATCTCCTTGATGCGCTCGATCGCCAGGATGTCGCCGGTGGGCTTGCGGGTGAACTTGTAGGCGCCGTGGCTGGTGCCGATGGCGATCGCCAGCGCGTCGACGCTGGGTCTTCTTGACGAAGTCGGCGGCCTCCTCCGGGTCGGTCAGCAGCTGCTCGTGCGTCAAGATCGCCCTCGGTGCCGTGGCCGTCTTCCTCGCCGGCCTGACCGGTCTCCAGCGAGCCCAGGCAGCCCAGTTCGCCCTCGACCGTGACGCCGCAGGCATGCGCCATGTCGACCACCTGCGCGGTGACGTCGACGTTGTAGTCGTAGCTGGCGAGGGTCTTGCCGTCGTCCTCCAGCGAGCCGTCCATCATGACCGAGCTGAAGCCCAGCTCGATCGAGCGCTGGCACACCGCCGGCGAGGTGCCGTGGTCCTGGTGCATGCACCACCGGGATGTGCGGATACTCTTCGATCGCCGCCTGGATCAGGTGGCGCAGGAAGGGCTCGCCGGCGTACTTGCGCGCGCCGGCCGAGGCCTGCACGATCACCGGCGCATCCGTTTCGTCCGCCGCCTCCATGATGGCCTGCACCTGCTCCAGGTTGTTGACGTTGAACGCCGGTATGCCGTAGCCGTTCTCGGCGGCGTGGTCGAGCAACTGACGCAATGAAATCAGTGCCATGCTTCTCTCCTAAGTCTGAGTTTAAAATTACTGGTATCGCATCCGCCATCGCTTCGCCCTCACGGGGCCGCTCACTCTGGCAGTATGTGTTCTCCGACCCGCACGATCTTCATCACGTTGGTGCCCCCGGAAACTCCGTTGAAATCGCCTTTGGTGATAACGATCAGGTCATCGTCGCGGACCGCGCCGCGTCTCTGCAACTCTTCAATGATCTCGACATTGGCCTGCACCGTATCGACTCCGGCCGTATCGAAACTCACCGGATAAACCCCTCGAAACAGCGTTACTTTTCTACGCGTTGCCACATGGGGCGTCAAGGCGTAGATGGGAATCCCGGAGGAAATACGTGACATCCACTTCGGCGTCGACCCGGACTCGGTCAAGGCCGCGATGGCGCTCACGCCGAGGTGATTGGCGGTGTACATGGTCGACATGGCAATGGCCTCGTCCACCCGGCCGAAGACCGAATGCAGACGATGGTCCGAGGTGCGAGTGGAAAACTGCTTCTCCGCCTCCTTGCACACCCGGTCCATCGCCTCGACCACTTTCGCCGGATAGACCCCGGCCGCAGTCTCGGCCGAGAGCATCACCGCGTCGGTGCCGTCAATCACCGCATTGGCAACGTCGAACACCTCGGCCCGGGTCGGAATGGGGCTCTCGATCATCGACTGCATCATCTGGGTCGCGGTGATGACCACACAGTTCAACGAACGAGCCAGGCTAATCAGGCGCTTCTGCACCGCCGGCAGTTCCGCGTCGCCGATCTCTACCCCGAGATCGCCGCGAGCGACCATGATGGCATCGGAGGCATCGACGATCTCCTCGATACAGTCGAGCGCCTCGGCACGCTCGATCTTGGCGACGATACCGCCCTGACCGCCGGATTCGCGCAGCAGCTCGCGGGCCCGATGTACGTCATCAGCGGTGCGAACGAAAGAGACCGCCAGATAGTCCGCTTCCATCTTCGCCGCGAAGCGAATGTCGTCCATATCCTTTTCGGTCAGAGCCGGCGCCGACAGGCCACCTCCTTGCTTATTGATGCCCTTGTTGTTCGACAGCTTGCCACCGACGATCACCTTGCAGCGGACCTCGGTGCCGATAACCTCGTCGACCCAGACGACGATATGACCATCGTCCAGGACCAGGGTATCGCCGCGGCTGACTTCCTCGTGCAGAGTTGGATAGGTCACCCCCACCCGTTCCTGGTTGCCGAGGTCGCGATCATGTCCGGTGTCCAGAATGAACTGATCCCCGACCGTTAACCGGACGGCGCCGTCGACGAACTTGCCGATGCGGATCTTCGGCCCCTGCAGATCGGCCAGTACGCCGACCTGTCGCCCACTGGCGCGGGCGCGATTGCGCACCCATTCGGCACGTCGATCGTGATCTTCATGGGTACCGTGCGACATGTTGAGTCGCACGACATCGACGCCGGCAGCAATGACCTCGTCCAGGACCTTCGGGTCATCGGTCGCCGGACCCAGCGTGGCGACAATCTTGGTGCGTCTCTGCATGATGCTCGTCAGTCCGAACGGGAAATTCTTCGGCTCCGCGTCGCTGCAGCGACGCCCGCCATGAATCAATCCACCATCAAGCCTTTGCGCGCTCCTCCAGCAACGCGACCGCCGGCAGGGTCTTACCCTCGAGAAACTCGAGGAAGGCGCCGCCGGCCGTCGAAATGTAAGAGACTTTATCGAAGATGTCGTACTTCTGGATCGCTGCAATCGTGTCGCCGCCACCGGCCAGGGTGAAGGCATCGGTAGCGGCGATCGCCTCGGCAACCTTCTTGGTGCCGGCGCCGAACTGGTCGAATTCAAATACACCGACCGGGCCGTTCCAAACCACAGTGCCGGCCTTCATGATGATGTCCACCAGTTCCTGCGCGCTGTCCGGACCGATGTCGAAAATCATTTCGTCGGCCGCGACTTCATTCGCTGGCTTGAGAACCGCCGGCTCGTTTTCGTCGAACTGCTTGCCGACCACCACGTCGGTGGCGATCGGTATGGTCGCGCCACGGGCGCTCATTTTCTGCATCAGGGTCTGTGCGGTAGGGACCAAGTCTTCTTCGCACAAGGACTTGCCGACGCTCTGGCCGCTTGCCAGCAGGAAGGTGTTGGCGATACCGCCGCCGACCACCAGCTGGTCGACCTTCTCCGACAGGGCCTCGAGCACGGTCAGCTTGGTCGAGACCTTCGATCCGCCGACGATGGCCACCATGGGCCGAGCGGGGTCGGCCAGGGCCTTGTTGAGGGCATCCAGTTCTCCGGCCAGCAGCAGGCCGGCACAGGCGGCCGGGGCGAACTGACCAGCGCCGTGGGTCGAGGCCTGGGCCCGGTGCGCGGTGCCAAAGGCGTCCATGACGTAGACGTCGCACAAAGCCGCGTACTGCTTGGACAGCGTCTCGTCGTTCTTCTTCTCACCGGCATTGAAACGGACGTTTTCCAGCAGCACCACCTCGCCTTCGGCGACGTCCGGGGCCTGCTCGAGATAGTCCTTGACCAGCCGCACCGGCTTGCCGAGCTTGCTCGATAGATCGTCGGCGACCGGCTGCATACTGAATTCATCGGCATACTCGCCCTCGGTCGGGCGGCCCAGGTGTGACATCAGCAAGACCTTGGCGCCGGCCTTTGCGCAGTGTTCGATGGTCGGCATCGAGGCACTGATACGGGCATCCGAGGTGACTTTGCCGTCTTTGACCGGAACGTTCAGGTCGGCGCGAATCAATACGCGTTTGCCGGCCAGATCCAGGTCAGTGAGTTTGATAAAAGACATGGTTAGCCCTCATGTTCGAAGCGGACGTAGAGAATTCAGGTGCAGGCCCTGGCTTGCCTGAGGCCTTTGCGTGCTGGATCTTTTCCTCATCGCGAGTGCTCGGGGTGTGGAGCGCCACGCGCGCCGCACCCCGACAAACCTTGGCGGGTCATGCCGCTGATCGCGGCCGACCCGCCCTACACATTTACGCGACGTGCTCGACCATGCGCAGCATGTTGCAGGTATAGCCGTACTCGTTGTCGTACCAGGACACGACCTTGATGAAGGTGCCGTCCAGAGCGATGCCGGCGCCGGCGTCGAAGATCGACGGTGTGCTGCGACCACGGAAGTCGGTCGAGACGACCTTGTCCTCAGTGTAAGCAAGCACGCCGGCCAGATCACCGGACTCCGAGGCGGCCTTCATGGCGGCGCAGATGTCGTCGTAGCTGGCGTCGTTGTTCAACTCGACGGTCAGGTCGACGACCGAGACGTCGGAGGTCGGGACGCGGAAGGCCATGCCGGTGAGCTTGCCGTTCAGATCGGGCAGGACCTTACCCACGGCCTTGGCGGCGCCAGTGGAGGACGGGATGATGTTCTCGAGGATACCGCGACCGCCGCGCCAATCCTTCTGCGATGGACCATCGACGGTCTTCTGCGTTGCAGTTGCCGCGTGCACGGTGGTCATCAGACCGCGCTTGATTCCCCACTTGTCATGGAGCACCTTGGCGACCGGCGCCAGACAATTGGTGGTACACGAGGCCGCCGAGATGATGGCCTGACCGGTGTAGGTCTTGTGGTTGACGCCGTAGACGAACATCGGCGTGGCGTCCTTGGAAGGCGCGCTCTGAACGACCTTCTTGGCGCCGGCTTCGATGTGCTTCTGACAGGTCTCTTCGGTCAGGAAAAAGCCGGTGCACTCGATGACCAGGTCAGCGCCGATCTCGTCCCACTTCAGGTTGGCCGGATCACGCTCGGCGGTCAGGCGGATGCCCTTGCCGTTGACGACCATGGTATTGCCTTCGACCGCGATGTCGCCGGGGAAGTTACCGTGGACCGAGTCATACTGCAGCATGTAGGCCAGGTACTCCGGATCCAGCAGATCGTTGATGCCGACCACCTCGATCGCGGGAAAGTCCTTGGCAATCGCACGGAAAGCCATGCGACCAATACGACCGAAACCATTGATACCTACTTTGATTGCCATGTTGAAATTCTCCTCAGAGCGTTATGCAGTGCTAGAAAAAGTCTGCCCGACGAGGTGACCGGTCCGCGCGTCGCCGTTCGAACCAGCCACCTGTGATGGGGTTGTTTAAGCCGCGACCTCGTCGATCGCCTCGCCGACGTTCTCGGCGGTGAAGCCAAACAGTTTGAACAGTTCGCCGGCCGGTGCCGACTCGCCGAAGGTATTTATGCCAACCACTTTGCCGGCGCTGCCCACGTACTTCCACCAGCCATCGGTGACGGCGGCCTCGACGGCAACTCGTGCGGTCACCGCAGACGGCAGGACCGACTCTTTATAGGCCTCGTCCTGGGAATCGAACACGCTGGTGCAGGGCATGGAAACCACGCGTACCTTCTTGCTGCTGGCCGCGGCCGCCTCGACCGCGATGCCAACCTCGGAGCCGGTGGCGATGACGATCACATCCGGGGTGCCGTCGCAGTCGCGCAGAATATAACCACCGCGATCGATGCCGGCGATCTGAGCCGCATCGCGGGTCTGGAAAGGCAACCCCTGACGCGAGAAGATCAGGCAGCTGGGGCCTTCTTTCTTCTCGATCGCCTTACGCCAGGCGACAGCCGTCTCGACCGTGTCACAGGGACGCCAGACATCCATGCGCGGGATCATCCGCAGGGTGGGGATTTGCTCCACGGCCTGGTGGGTAGGGCCGTCTTCGCCCAGTCCGATCGAGTCATGGGTGAACACGAAGACCGACCGGATCTTCATCAACGCCGCCATGCGGATGGCGTTGCGTGCGTATTCCGAGAACATCAGGAAGGTCGCGCCAAACGGGATGAAGCCACCATGCAGCGAGACGCCGTTGACAATGGCCGACATGCCGAACTCACGCACACCGTAATTGATGTAGTTGGCAGCCGGCGTGTCGGCACGCATCGGCTTGTGGCCGGACCACTCGGTGAGGTTCGAACAACCGAGATCCGCAGAGCCGCCGAACAGCTCCGGCAGTGCGGCCGCGTAGGCTTCGATCGAGTTCAGCGATGCCTTACGAGTCGCGGGAGAGTCGGCCTCGTCGTTGCACCGTGCGACGAAGGCGTCAGCCCGGGCGCTCCATTCCGACGGCAATTCGCCCGCCATGCGGCGTTTGAACTCGGCCGCCAGTTGCGGATGCGCGGACTCGTAGGCGGCGAACTTTTCGTTCCAGGCCGCCTCGGCGGCAGCGCCCTTTTCTTTCGCATCCCAGCCCTGGTAGACAGCGGTCGGGACTTCGAAGGGACCGTGATCCCAGCCCAGCGCGGCCTTGGTCAGGTTGATCTCATCCGGGCCCAGCGGCGCGCCGTGACTGGCGTGGCTGCCGGCCTTGTTGGGCGAACCGAAACCGATCGTGGTCTTGCAGCAAATCATGGTCGGCTTGTCGGTCATCGCCTTGGCGAACTCCAGCGCTTTGCTGATGGACTCCGGATCGTGACCGTCGACATCCGGGATCACGTGCCAGCCGTAGGACTCGAAGCGCTTCGGCGTGTCGTCGGTGAACCAGCCCTCGACATGGCCGTCGATCGAGATGCCGTTGTCGTCCCAGAAGGCGACCAGTTTGCCCAGACCCAGGGTGCCGGCGAGCGAGCAGGCCTCGTGCGAGATGCCCTCCATCAGGCAGCCGTCGCCAAGGAACACAAAAGTGTGGTGGTCGACGATGGAGTGTCCGTCCTTGTTGAATTCGGCGGCCAGCGCCCGCTCGGCAATCGCCATGCCGACCGCATTGGTGACGCCCTGACCGAGCGGCCCCGTGGTGGTTTCCACGCCCGGCGCATAGCCGTACTCAGGGTGGCCCGGGGTCTTGGAATGCAGCTGACGGAAGTTCTTCAGATCATCCAGCGTCAGGTCGTATCCGGTCAGGTGCAGGAGCGAATAGATCAGCATCGAGCCATGGCCGTTGGACAACACGAAGCGGTCTCGATCGGGCCAGTGTGGATTCGTCGGATTGTGCTTCATGTGGTCGTTCCACAGCACTTCGGCGATGTCCGCCATGCCCATCGGGGCGCCCGGGTGGCCGGAATTGGCCTTTTGCACGGCATCCATGCTCAGGGCACGAATGGCATTGGCGAGCTCTCTGCGTGAGGACATAGGTCCCTCCTCTAGAAGACTGACTTAAAAACCGAGTGACCCCTTCGCCATAGCGAATCGGGTCGAAGCGTGATCATCGTCCGGCGTGCCGGCCCTTGGACAGCCGACTGAACTCGAAGCGTGGCGACCGAAAGCTCTGGACACGGTCACCAGTGAGCGCGCGGATTGTCTGGTCCGTTCCGCGCCCGCTTCTTCATCGAAAAAGGTCGGGTATTCTTGCTCAGTCACCGGTAAAGGGGAACCCGGGTTATCCCCGAATATTCCAATACGCCTATAAGACTGCGTAAATTTACTCGACAATTGAAATCAAGTAATTGATTTTAAGCAAGATTTAATCGCGCCACTTAATAGAACATCCCATACTGGGAATCTGTTCGGCCGGGCCTTGGCCCGTTTCGGCGACCTGTTTCATCGCTTCGAACAGGTCGCGTCGGGTGTCTTCAGGGGCCGATTCCCGCCGGCTGGCGTCCAGTCGGCCGCGATAATTGCAGCTCCAAGGCGCCGTTGTAGCCGAAGAAATCAGGGGTACACACGGCCCCGTAGGCCCGCGCGACCTGCTGCGTCTCGTCGTAAAGATAAGGAAAGGTGAATCCCTTTTCGGCGGCCAAGAGCCGCATGTTGTCGAACGAGTCCTCGGGGTATTGCTTAACATCGTTGGCGCTGATCGCAACGGAGCGAATTCCCAGCGGCTCGAGTTCCCGCGCGTCGCGGACGATGCGGTCGATCACCGCTTGAACATAGGGGCAGTGGTTGCAGATGAACATCACCAGCAGACCCTTTTCGCCGCGGCACTCCTGCAGCGACCAGGTTTTGCCGTCGACCCCAGGCAGGGCGAACTCGATCGCCGCCGTACCAAAATCGCAAACAGGGGTTTCCACTGCCATTTCGCCCTCCTTCGGTTGACCGATCCGGCCTGATGAACGGACCCGGATTCTTCCAGAATGCACGATGAGACTCAAATCGCTACAATGCGCGCCGCAAAAACGGATGCGTCCGTCCCGATCGAATTCACCCCTCCCAGGAGCCCAGCCGCATGGCGAAAGATTACCTGTTCACTTCGGAGTCGGTCTCCGAAGGCCATCCCGATAAGGTCGCCGATCAGATCTCAGACGCCTTACTCGACAAGATCCTCGAGCTGGATCCCAACCCCGAGCACGCCCGGGTCGCCTGCGAGACCATGGTCAAGACCGGTGCCGTCATCGTCGCCGGGGAAATTACCACCGAGGCCTGGGTAGACCTGGACGAACTGGTCCGCGGCGTAGTCTGCGATATCGGCTACACCAGCTCGGACGTCGGTTTCGATGGCAGCACCTGCGCGGTGATGTCGCTGATCGGCAAACAGTCGGGCGACATCGCCATGGGCGTGGACCGCACCGCGCCGGAGCAACAGGGCGCCGGCGACCAGGGCCTGATGTTCGGCTATGCCACCGACGAGACCGACGTGCTGATGCCCGCGCCGATCACCTACGCCCATCGACTGGTGCAGCGGCAGGCCGAGATGCGCAAGGAGAACATCCTGCCCTGGCTGCGCCCGGACGCCAAGAGCCAGGTCACCTTCCGTTACAAAAATGGCGTGGTCAGCGGGATCGACGCGGTCGTGCTCTCGACCCAGCACGACCCCGATATCGAGCAGGCCCATCTGCGTGAGGCGGTCATGGAGAACATCATCCAGCCGGTCCTGCCCAAGGAGTGGCTGGATCGCTGCCCGCAGGAGAAGATCCACATCAACCCGACCGGCCGTTCGTGATCGGCGGACCGGTGGGCGATTGCGGCCTGACCGGGCGCAAGATCATCGTCGACACCTACGGCGGCATGGCCCGCCACGGCGGTGGCGCCTTCTCCGGCAAGGACCCGTCCAAGGTCGACCGCTCGGCCGCCTACGCCGGTCGCTACGTCGCCAAGAACATCGTCGCCGCGGGGCTGGCCGAGCGCTGCGAGATCCAGGTCTCCTACGCCATCGGCGTCGCCGAGCCCACCTCGATCACCGTCGAGACCTTCGGCACCGGCAAGATCGACGAGGAAAAGATCGCCGATCTGGTGCGCGAGCACTTCGATCTGCGCCCCTACGGCATCGTGCAGATGCTCGACCTGATGCGACCGATCTACCGCAAGACCGCCGCCTACGGCCACTTCGGTCGCGAAGAGCCCGAGTTCACCTGGGAGCGCACCGACAAGGCCGCGGCACTTAAGGAGGCCGCGGGCATCTAACCCAGTTCACGTGTCACGGCCAGCCTCGGCTCGCCCGGGGTTTGTCGGCACAACCCAGTAACGCATTCACCGAGGGGCGCTGCAGCGGGTTCGACCCGTCAGGCTCGGTGAAGCGGCTCAGACAATGCTTCAAACGGCGCTCGTTTATTTATCAGGAGATTGCACGAATGAACGACGCCATCCGCAACACCGACTTTTCCGACTACAAGGTCGCCGACATCGGCCTGGCCGACTGGGGCCGCAAGGAGATCGAGATCGCCGAGACCGAGATGCCCGGCCTGATGGCCCTGCGCGAGAAGTACGGCGCGGAGAAGCCGCTCGACGGGCGCGCGCATCGCCGGCTCGCTGCACATGACCATCCAGACCGCGGTGCTGATCGAGACGCTGGTCGAGCTCGGCGCCGAGGTGCGCTGGTGCTCGTGCAACATCTTCTCGACCCAGGACCACGCCGCGGCCGCCATCGCCGCCGCCGGCGTCCCGGTCTTCGCCTGGAAGGGCGAGACCCTGGAGGAGTACTGGTGGTGCACCGAGCAGGCGCTGACCTGGCCCGACGGCAGGGGCCCGAACATGATCCTCGACGACGGCGGCGACGCCACGCTGCTGATCCACAAGGGCGTCGATACGCGACGAAGGACGACCGTGCCTGAGCCGAAGCCGACGCGATGACGAGGAGTGGCAGGTGATCATGGCGCTGCTGCAAGACGATGCATGGCCGAGGACCCGACGCGCTGGACGACCGCATGGCCGAGTCGATCAGGGCGTCTCCGAGGAGACCACCACCGGCGTGCACCGCCTCTACCAGATGGCCGAAGGCGGCGAGCTGCTGTTCCCGGCGATCAACGTCAACGACTCGGTCACCAAGTCGCAAGTTCGACAACCTCTACGGCTGCCGCGAGTCGCTGGTCGACGGCATCAAGCGCGCCACCGACGTGATGATCGCCGGCAAGGTCGCGCGTGGTCTGCGGCTACGGCGACGTCGGCAAGGGCTGCGCCGCAGTCGCTGCGCGGCCTGGGCGCCCGGGTCTGGGTCACCGAGATCGATCCGATCTGCGCCCTGCAGGCGGCGATGGAAGGCTACCGCGTGGTCACCATGGAGGACGCCCTCGCCGAGGCCGACATCTTCGTCACCACCACCGGCAACAGGGACATCATCACCGCCGAGCACATGGCCGCAGATGAAGGACCAGGCGATCGTCTGCAACATCGGCCACTTCGACAACGAGATCGAGGTCGACAGCGCTGGACAAGCAGCACGAGTGGGAAGAGACATCAAGCCGCAGGTCGACCAGATCACCTTCCCGGACGGCCACCGCATCATCCTGCTGGCCGAGGGCCGCCTGGTGAACCTCGGCTGCGCCACCGGCCACCCGAGCTTCGTCATGTCCAACTCCTTCACCAACCAGGTGCTGGCGCAGATCGAGCTGTGGACCAAGACGCGAGGACTACGAGATCGGGGTCTACGTCCTGCCGAAGAAGCTCGACGAAGAGGTCGCCCGGCTGCACCTCGACAAGATCGGCGTCAAGCTGACCGACGCTGAGCCAGGAGCAGGCCGACTACATCGGCGTGCCGGTCGAAGGGCCGTACAAGCCCGAGCACTATCGCTATTGATGAGACGCAGCCCGTAGGGCGGATTAGCGCAGTGTAATCCGCCATATCGCCGGCGGATGACAGCGCCACGGCGCCCAATCCGCCCTACGCTTTTCCTGATCCTCGGAGATCTTTCTGCGATGGCAGATCAACCCTTCAGCTTCGAGCTGTTCCCGCCCAAGACCGAAACCGGGATGGAGAAGCTCAAAGCCCAGGTCGGCAAACTCAACGAGATCCGGCCGGAGTACTTCTCGGTGACCTACGGCGCCGGCGGTTCCACCCGGGAACGGACCTTTGAGACGGTCGACTGGCTGCTTGATCAAGGCATCGACACCGCGCCGCACCTGTCCTGCATCGGTACCGACCGTGACGAGACCCTCGACATCCTCAACCGTTATCGCGAACGAAGGCATCCGGCGCATCGTCGCGCTGCGCGGCGACCTGCCCTCCGGCACCGGCTTGGGCGGCCTCGGGGAGTTGAACTACGCGAACGAACTGGTCGCCCTGATTCGCGGCGACCTTTGCGCACGAATTCCGGATCGAGGTGGCCGCCTATCCGGAGATGCACCCGCAGGCACCCAACGCCCGAACGGATCTGCTGAACTTCAAGCGCAAGGTCGAGGCCGGCGCCGACGCCGCCATCACCCAGTACTTCTACAACGCCGACGCCTACTTCCGCTTCGTCGACAGCTGTAGGCGACGAAGCGATCGTGATCCCGATCATCCCCGGGATCATGCCGATCACCAACTACACCAATCT
The DNA here is from genome assembly GCA_963765415.1 of uncultured Gammaproteobacteria bacterium. Taxonomy (GTDB): domain Bacteria; phylum Pseudomonadota; class Gammaproteobacteria; order Chromatiales; family Chromatiaceae; genus CAVXWS01. The sequence goes on along the minus strand of CAVXWS010000013.1, from coordinate 69,033 downwards.
GGTGCGCTTCTCCGACGCCTGCGGCGCCGAGATCCCGCGCTGGCTGCGCAAGCGTCTGGAAGGTTTCGGAGACGACGTCGACGGTCATCCGCGCTTTCGGCATCGAGGTGGTGTCGGATCTGTGCGTCCGCCTGCTCGACGGCGGCGCCCCGGCGCTGCATTTCTACACGATGAATCAGGCGGGGCCGACGTTAGCGATTTGTTCCAGTCTGGGACTCGGACCGACCTCGTTGTAGGAGCGGCACCTCCGCCGCGGTCGCGGGCTTTGAACGCAGGCACTTCGGCGCGAGCGCGCCTCCCACAGTCCTCAGGCATTGACATCGACCACAGTCCGGCCGCGCACCTGCCCGGCGAGGATCGCCGCGGCCTGTCCGGGCACTGCCGACAGCGGAATCTGCTCGATAGTCGCCTCGAGCTTTTCGAGCGGAAGATCCTGCACCACCCGGGCCCAGATCTCGCGCCGTCGCGCCAACGGCACCGTCACCGAGTTGATGCCCTGCAGGCGCACGCCGCGCAGGATGAAGGGCATCACCGTGGTCGGCAGATCGTGTCCGCCGGCCAGACCACAGGCCGAGACCGTCGCCCAGTCCTGACATTCGGCGAGCACGCGAGCCAGCATCACCCCGCCGACGGTGTCGACCGCGCCGGCCCAGCGGGCAGATTCCAGCGCGCGGGGCGGGGCGGCCATTTCGTCGCGGGTGAGGAAGGCCGCGGCCCCCAGGTCGCGCAGGTAATCGTGCGTGTCGGCCCGACCGGTAACCGCGTGGACTCGATAGCCCAACTTGGCCAGGATGGCGACCGCGACGCTGCCAACCCCGCCGGCCGCACCGGTGACCACTACCGGACCGCTGTCCGGCCGAACTCCGCCGTCTTCCAGACCCAGTACGCACTGCATCGCGGTAAAACCGGCGGTTCCCACCGCCATCGCCTGGCGCGTCGTCAGCCCCTCGGGCAGGGGAACCAGCCATTCGGAACGCAACCGGGCCTTCTGCGAATAGCCACCCCAGTACTTCTCGCCAACGCTCCAGCCGGTCAGCACCACCCGGTCGCCCGTGCGGTACCGATCACTGCCCGAGGCCGCTACGGTGCCGGCCAGATCGATGCCCGGCACCAGCGGCAGATTGCGCACGATCCTGCCCTTTCCAGTCACCGCCAGACCGTCCTTGTAATTGAGGTCGGAATACTCGACGTCGACCAGTACATCACCCTCGGGCAGATCGTCGACGGTCAAGTCTTCGAAACCCGCCTGGTAGGACTTGTCACCGCTGGCGCGCAGCACCAGGGCACGAAAGGTCTCGCTCATCATTCCTCCGCTTATTGCTTTTGTCCGATCGACGCCAAGATTCGATTTGCGCGTGTCGGACATCCATTTAGACTAGAAAGCTTAGGCAACTTTCTGCAGCGTTGCACAAGCACCGATGCGCGTCTCGCGAATTCATGTCGACCCAGCCCTGATCCCGGGCGAACTGCTCGAGCTGACGGAACGCAGCAGCGCCTACCTCGGCCGGGTGCTGCGCCTCGGCGAGGGCGACGAGATTCAGCTGTTCAATGGCGATGGCCACGACTACCCTGCCCGGATCGAGCGCCGGGGGCCGAAACTGTGCGCGCGAATCGGCGCACCCGGACCGAGCGAACCCGAACCCGCACTCGCGATCGAGCTGTGGCTCGGCATCTCCCGGGGCGAGCGCATGGACCTGGCGATACAGAAGGCGGTCGAACTCGGTGTCGAGCGCATCCGGCCGCTGTTCACCGAACGCTGTCAGGTCCGCCTGGACGCGTCCCGGCGCGAGAAGCGCGGCCGCCACTGGCAGGGCGTGATCATCAGCGCCTGCGAGCAATCCGGTCGCCGCCGCGTTCCGCAGCTCGAGGGGGCGGGCAGATTAGAAGAGGCGCTGGATCAGCGCCGGGGCAGCGGCTTGCTGCTCGACCCGGAAGCCCCCATCGCCCTCACCGGCCTGCCGGCGCCGGGCCCCGAACTGAGCCTGCTGGTCGGCCCGGAGGGCGGTCTGTCCGGGCGGGAACGCGACATGGCGGTGCGCAGCGGCTTTCGCGCCGTGCGTCTGGGCCCGCGGATACTGCGCACCGAGACCGCGCCTTTGGCGGCGCTGGCGGCGGTGCAGACGTTGTGGGGGGATTTCCGCGACTGATGCCGCGCAAACTCCGAACACCGCGATTATTGACCCGGCTCGCAGGCGGCATCGAGCTGGGCCTCGAACTGTTCCAGGTCCGGCACCAGGGCATCGCTGTCGAGCACCCGGACCCGGGCCGCGACCGGCCAGGACTCCGGCACCGGATCGAGCAGCTCCAGGTTATCCAGACCGACCCGCAGCAGGCGCGGGATGCCCGTAGTGACCAGACCGTAGAACGGCTGTTTCGCCGCCGGATCGACCGCTTGACAGATCACGATCCTTCGCCGGTAAGAGGCGAGCGCCGGATCCCGTTCGAGCAGCAGTTCGAACCGCACCAGGGGCAAGGCGCGCTGCCGCCAGGTGATGGTGCCGGCCAGCCAGTCGGCGTGATCGTGCATCATCGGCCGCGGCATGCGGTAGTCGGTAAGTTCCACCATTACCGCGTTCGGCAGCAACAGCGCGGTCTCGGCGAGCGGAATCAGGACCGAGCGCACGTCGAGTTCATCGGAGTTTGCCGGCCCGCTCATGAGACATTCTTCTCGTTCAGGACCTTGAAGATATTGTCCAGCAGTTCCGATTCCTGGTACGGCTTACCGAGATAGTGCTCAACCCCCAACTGGCGGGCGTAGTCGCGGTGCTTGTCGCCGCTGCGCGAGGTGATCATGATGATCGGGATCTGCGCCAGCTCCTTGGTATTGCGCATGTGACGGGCCAGTTCGTAACCATCCATGCGCGGCATCTCGATATCGAGCAGCATCACGTCCGGGCGGTGCTCCTGCAGCAGGGTGACCGCGTCGACCCCGTCCTTGGCCGTCACCACCTGCATGTCGTGGCGTTCCAGCAGGCGACTGGTGACCTTGCGCACAGTGATCGAATCATCGACCACCATGACCGTGACGGTCTGCGGCGCCTCGTCCGCCATGGCGACCCGCGCCGGCCGCGCCGTCCTGGCATCGGCACGCAGCAGGCCGTCCATGTCGAGAATCAATGCAATCCGACCGTCGGCGAGGATGGTGCCGCCGGTGAACCAGCGCACCGTGCTCAGCTGCGGCCCGATCGACTTGACGACGATCTGGCGATTGCCGAGCAGCGAGTCGACATGGACCGCGACCCGATGGTCACCGGCGCGGACGAGCATCAGCGGAAACCACTTCTGTCCCTTCGGCAGCGACGGCAACCCCGTCTCGAGCAGGCTGCCGAGGTAGCGCACCTGATACTCGGCACCGGCGTAGGCGAAGGTCTCGCGCCGACCTTCATAGAAATCGTTCAGCTCATCGCGCGAGATACGGACCACGCTCTCGATGCCGGTGTGCGGCACCGCGTAGGCATCCTCACCGACCGTGATCAGCAACGCCTCGGTCAGCGCCAGCGTGAATGGCAGGCGGATGGTGAAACGCGCACCCGAGTTCGGCGCCGAACGGACGTCCAGCGAACCGCCCAGCTGCTTGACCTCGCGCAGCACGGCGTCCAGCCCGACCCCGCGCCCGGCAATCTGGCTGATCGACTCGGCAGTGGAGAAGCCGTGTTCGAGGATCAGTTGATACAGCGTGTCGTCGTCCAGTCGCACCTCGGGCGCCAGCAGACCCCTTTGCAGGGCCTTGGCGCGGATCGCCTCGCGATTCAGACCGGCGCCGTCATCACCGACCGACAGCACCACGTCGGGGCCTTCGCGGCTCAACTCGAGGGTGATCACGCCGCGCTCCGGCTTACCGGCATCACGCCGCCGCTCGCGCGACTCTATGCCGTGCGCCACGGAGTTGCGCAACAGGTGCTCCAGCGGCCCCATCATGCGGTCGAGAATGCTCCGATCGACCTCGCCCTGGCCGCCGTGCACCACCAATTCCGCCTGTTTTCCGAGGCTGTCGGCGGTCTGCCGAACTACCCGCTGAAGCCGCGCCAGGCGGCTGGAGAAGGGGATCATCCGGCTGCGCAGCAGGCTGTCCTGCAAGTCGTTACTGACCCGCGACTGCTGACCGAGCAAGGTGTCGGTGTCGCGCTTCAGATCGCCGAGGGTCGTACCGAGGTTGGTCAGGTCATTGACGGTCTCCGACAGCGCCCGCGAGAGTTGCTGGATCGTCGAGTAACGATCCATCTCCAGCGGATCGAACTCTGCATCCAGCGGCAGATCGTCCGCCCGCTCGTGGTGGCGCGAGAGAATCTGGGCCTCGGTCTCGAACTCGAGTTTACGCAGCTGGTCCTTGAGCCGGCTGACGGTCTGGTCGAGCTCCTGCAGGTCGAAACCGAGCAGGTTGTTCTGCTGTTCCAGGCGGGCGCGGTAAATCCCTACCTCACCGGCATGATTGACCATGTTGTCGAGCAGATCGGAGCGTACCCGCACCCGCTCGACCGCGGCGACCTCGGGCTCGCTCTCCGGCTCCGGCGACTGCGGTCGCTCGGCGGCGCGACGGGGCGTCGTCGGGATCGCCCCTTTGGGAAACTGCAGGATCCGCGAACCTCCGAAGAACGGCCCGGGTTCGACGGCCTCGGGCTCCGGCGGCTCGGCCGCGGAGTCCTGGTCTGCCGCGACGAACCTCTCTTCCACCGGTCTCTCGTCGACCGGCGGCTCGGGGGCCTCCTCGCCGGCCAGGACCTCCGCAGCAACCTGCGGCCCCTCGGGAATCTCGCCGAGCGGCTCGGGCTCACCGGTTTCCGGCGGCGGGGCCTCGGGCTCGACGGGCGCCTCGGGTTGGGGTTCGGCGCCTGCCATCTCGTCTGCCATCGCCACCAGGGGCAGATCGGAATCGGCATCGGTGGCGCTGAGTTCGCCGGTCACCAGTGACTGGAGGCGCTCGGTCACTCCGGCCAGGTCCGGCAGCGGACGTCCCTCGCGCAACGATTCGAGTGCCGAGGCGGCGTGATCGACTGCCCGGCGCACGCGCGCGAACAAGGCCGTCTCGGCGGCCAGTTCGGCGTTCAACACCCGCTCGAACAGGGATTCCAGCACATGACTGAGATCGCCGAGCGGCATGATGCCGGTCAGACGGGCGCCGCCCTTGAGCGTGTGCAGACTGCGCTGCAGGCCGGCGACCGCATTGCGATCCTCGGGGTTTCCCTGCCAGCGGCCGAGGTCCTCTTCGATCTGCTCGAGCAGCTCCTTGGATTCCTCGTAGAAGATCTCCAGCAACTCGGAGTCTTCCTGCGCGGTGTAGCCCCGCTCGCTCTCCTCCACCTCGGCCTCGAGCCGGGTATTGAAGGCCCGCACCTGCTCGAGCACTTCATTGCCATCGGGAATCAGCTCGGCGCCCTGATCGGCGGCCTCGAGCATCTCGGCTAGCGCCTGGTGACCGCGCTCGAGCAGATCGATCACCGGCCGATCGACCGGCTTGGACCTGGCCGATAGCAGGGCGATCAGATGATCGTAGCCGCCGGACAGATTGGCGATCTCACTGACGCCGGCGGTATGAGCGCTGCCGCGCAGGGTATGGATGGCGCGCTGCAGCTCGGCGTCGACCGGCGCCGCCTCCCGGCTGGTCCGATCGATAAAGGCGGCAAGAACGTCGAGGTGATCGCGACCCTCGGCACAGAAGATGCCGAGCAGAGTACTGTCGACGTCCACGGTATCGTCGTCGAACGCCTCTTCGGCGGCCGATGCGAAATCGCCGCTGTCGGCGGGGGCGGATTCGGGCAGATGCGCCGCAACACCGGCGAGCGGGTCCAGGCCCAGCTTCTCGGGCGTATCGGCCTGGGGCATGACGAAATCGGGCAGGACCTCGCCGGGCACCGGAGCCTGATCCTCAGGCGGCAGGCTCGATTCGGCCGCGATCTCGATCTCGGTCGGCGCGGGGCTCGGCTCCTGAACTGGCTCCTCGAGCGATTCCGGCTCCGTCTCGATCTCGCCCGAGGCTGCGAGCTCGGGTCCGGGTTCGGCAACCTCCGCATCGGACTCGGCGCCGACCTCGACCGGCGCTTCGTCCTCCACCCGGTCCTCGTACTCGATCGGCTCCAGCGCCACAGGCTCATCGGGTTCGATCACCTCGGCAGTCACCGGCTCCGGTTCGGCGGGGGGCGCTTCGCCCTCCCCAGGCTCTTGGACCTCGGTCGGGACCTCTTCCTCCGGGGCCCCGGCGCTCAGGCGCTCCGGCTCGGCCCGCAGCTCCTCTTCGCCCGCCCCTTCCGGACTGGCCAGGGTATCGGCCCGGGCACTCAAGCCCACGACATCGACGTCCGTCGACGTGCCATGGCGCTGAGCCTCGACCAGCGCCGGCACGGCGGCGCAGGCCTCGTCGAGCAGCGCAAACAGGGGCTCCTCGGGATCGACCGTGCCGTCGATCACCCGGTTCAACAGATTTTCCAGCGACCAGCTGAACTCGCCGATCGTCAGCGCGCCGACCAACCGGCCGCTGCCCTTCAAGGTGTGGAAGGACCGGCGCAAGGTCTGCAGTGCATCGGTGTCCGCCGGCTGGCGGCGCCAGGCGGGATAGGCCCGTCCGATCCTCTCGATCTCTTCCTCGGCCTCTTCGAAAAAGGTCTCGAGAATCTCCTCGTCGATGTCCTCGCTGAGCGGCAGCGCCGCGATCGCGGCCTCTGGCTCCGGCTCCGGCTCTGGCTCGATCTCCGTTTCGAGGACCGTTTCCGTCGTTGCTTCGGGCGGTACCTCGGCCACTCCCCTCGGGTCGATCTCGGGCGCCTCAAGCGCCTCGCTCGCCTCGCCGGCTTCCCTCGCCGGCTCGCTCGGAGCCTCGAGCGAGATGCCCAGTCGCTCGGCCGATTGCGCGACAAAACCCAGGATCTCTTCGCAATTCGACCGATGCTCGCGGACCGCCTCGAGGTAGTACTCGAGGCCGGTCAGGACATCCGCCAGGGCCTCGGGTTGACCCGCCTCGAGTGCCGGCCGCCGCCCTTCGCTCAACGCCCCGATCAGTTCGGCCGTGCGCTCGAGCAGCGTCCCGGCGGCGCCCAGATCGAGCAGCCGTACCGCCCCGGCCACGGCATGCAGACGGGCCGGGACCCTGGCCAGTAGACCGGGCTCGTCACGCGCTTCGAGATAGGTGCCAAGGGTCTCCTTGATCTGCACCAGTTCGACGAAGATCTCCTGCAGCGCGGCGCCGACATGACCGGTCAGCTCGCTGTCGGTGAGCAGCGAGCCCCGATCCAGGGTCGAGGCATCCGCCGTCGGCGGCGCGGCCAGTCCTTCCAGCACCGACTCGACGTGCAGGATGTCGCTGGCGATCTCCATCAGAGCGTCGTCGGACAGTGAGTCACCGTGTTGCCGGACCTGCTCATCCCGCGCCAGCAGGCGGGCGCGCAGCTCGCCCTGGCCGACCATACCCAGGGTATCGGCGATCCGTCGCAACGGGTCGACCAACGGTTGCAGTTGCGAGGACTCGCTGCGATTGCCGCGGATATAGAGGTCGAGAACGTCCTTTGCCGTTCGCAGATCCTGTCCCAGGGCCTCCTTGACCGCCTGGAGCAACTCGCGCTCGGTGCCGGCCAGGGCCACCAGGCCCTGGTCTTGTTCCACCGAGGCCGGAAAGCTGTTGGCCAGATCGGCCCAGCGACGCACTCCGGCCACGGCCGGATCGTTCGAGTCGGAACGCGCGACCTGGTAGAGCAGGCCTTTCAGCAGCGCGGTTGGAAAATCGCTCGCCGCACGCTGTTCGCCTTCGCGCTGAATTCGCTTCAGATAGCGGTCGAATTGACCGAACAGGCGCTTGATATCGGCGTCGGCCTCGGCGCCGTTATCCTGCACCACCACCAGCAGGGCCTCGACCGAATCCAGCAGGCGACGAATACGGGTAGTACGGGCCTGGGCGGCCAGTCGGGCGATAAAATCGCGCACCTGGCGCACACCGTCCTGCGGCTGCTCACCCTGGAACCAGGCCAACATACCGCGCAACAGGCCGTTACGGGCGGCGCGCACGGAGCCGGCGAGCGGCGAATCGGCCGCTTCCGGCTCGACCGGCTCAGCGGCGATCAGCTTGTCCAGCTTGGGCGCGAACAGACTGATCTCGGTAACGGCGGCCTGACCGCGCGCCGCGCGCAGGTCATTCATCAAGGGCAGCAGGCTCAGCGGGATGTCCGGATGCCCGCCCTCGACCTTCTCCAGATAGCTCGGCAGCTGCAGGAGGCCGACCATCAATACCTCCACAGCGCTGTCGTCGGCGGGGATCTCGCCAGTGGCCAGGGCTCGTCCGAGGGTCTCCATCTCGCCGGCGAGCATCGCCGCACCGTAGACCTGGGCGACCGACAGGGTCGTCTCCAGGCGGTGCAGATGCTCGGCGCAGGCGTTCAGGCTGGCCGCATCACCCGCGCCGTCGACGTAGTCCTCGAGCGCCCGCCGTGCCTGCGCCAGGGTGTCTTCCAGGCCGGCGTTCAACCAGCGCAGGGCGCTGCGATCGAAAGGGGTGTCGGTGCTCACGCCGGCCGTCTCCGGGGGCGTTGATCCCGGGATCGGTGAACCGATATTGGTGCGGCTGGGCGCTGGCGATCCATGACGGCCGATCAGTCTTCGGGCAGCCGGAAGCCGGAGACCGACTCCTTCAGTTCAACCGACAACATCGCCAGGCGACCGATCGAATCGGCGGTCTTGGTGGTGCCTTCATTGGTCTGACGGCTGATCTCCTGCAGGGCCTCCATGATGCGGCTGATGGTCGCAGTCTGCTTCGACTGACCCTCGGCCGACTCGGCGATGTTGCGGGTGGTGCTGGCGATACGGCTCGAGACCTCCTGAATCTCGAGCAGCGAGGCGCCGGCCTCTTCGGCCAGGCGGGCGCCGCTGACCACCTCGCCGGTACTCGACTCCATCGAGTTGACCGCCTCGCCGGTATCGGCCTGGATGGTCTTCACGAGAGCCTCGATCTGTTTGGTGGCATTGCTCGAACGCTCCGCCAGCCGCTGCACCTCGTCGGCGACCACGGCGAAGCCGCGCCCGGCCTCGCCGGCCATCGCGGCCTGCATGGCCGCATTCAGGGCCAGTATGTTGGTCTGGTCGGCGATGTCCTCGATCAGCTCGACGATGTTGCCGATCTCCTGCGAGCTCTCACCGAGGCGCTTGATCCGCTTGGAAGTCTCCTGGATCTGATCGCGGATGTTGTCCATGCCGTCGATGGTCCGACGCACGGTGTCGCCGCCCTTGGCTGCGATCTCAAGAGAGTGCCGGGCCACGTCGGCCGACAAGGCCGCATCCTCGGCCATGCGGTCCATCGCCGCGTTCATCTGCCGCACCGTCTCGGTCGCCCCGCCGATCTGTTCGGCCTGTTGCTCAGAGGCCTCGGTGAGATAAGAGGCCGTCGATCGGGTCTCCTCGGCCGCCTGCGATACCTGGCCGGCCGTGTTGTTCAGGGTCGTGACCAGATCGCGCATGGACTCGATGGCGAAGTTGATCGAGTCGGCGATCGCCCCGGTGATGTCCTCGGTAACGGTCGCCTCGACGGTCAGGTCACCGTCGGCCAGGTCTCCCATCTCGTCGAGCAGACGGCGGATCGCCGTCTGATTGCGATCGTATTGCTGCCGGCTCTGCTCCTCCCGCCGGCGCGAGTCACCGAGCAGCGCGAGTCCGAGCAGGATCAGGAACAAGGCCGCGAGCAGACCCAGCGCGACGATCATCGTCGGCCCCACCTTGATATGACCGATGGCGAAGCGGCCCGGGGCCTGATCGAAGGTTTCCAGAAACGCCCGGGCGCCTTCGTTGAGCCGATCCGAGGCCGGAGTGATCTCGCTGAGCGCCTCGAGCGCCGGCAGTACGGAGGGCATGGTCTCGACGATCTCCTGGGCGTGGTCGCTCAGGGTCGCGAACAGCACGGCCATCTCGCGCAAGCGTTCCAGGCTGGCGCCATCCTTGACCTGGTCCACATCCAGCTCCTGGTCGCCTTTCAGCATGCCCTCGAGCACGCGACCGAAGGTGTCCGCGTCCTGCGAGAATCGGTCGATCGCCCGCGCCGACTCAGCGCCGCCGCTGAGCACCTTGCCGACGGAGTTGTCGACGCCCCGGATCAGGCCGATCTGGCGGGCGGCGAGGTAGATCTGGCGGCGCGGGGCGTTGCTCGCGATCAAAGACTGCACGACGTCCTCGGACAAGGCCTCGATCGGCGGTGCGAGATCCTGCACCACGCTGACGAATTCGCGGATGTTGATAATAGTCGGTTGATTGAGGCGGACCTCGTCGGCATAGGCGCGCAGCCCCAGCCAGCGGTTTTCCAGCTCACGGAAGTCACCCTTTATCTCGTCCGGGACCGCCGGCAATTGCGCCATTTCGTCACCGCTCTTGAGCTGGCCGATCAGCTCATCGAAACGGCTGCTGTCGGCGCGCAGACGGTCGAAGGCATCCTCGTCTCCCTGCGCCGCGGCAAGGGCGTACTTGGCGACCCTTTGCGACAGTATCTGCAACTCCGCCGCCCGGAGTCGGTATTGCTCGTCGTACCGATCACGCTGTGAGACGTGCAGAAATGCCACGACCGCGAGCACGATGGTGATAAACAGCAAAAGGGCCAGCAGCACCACGCTTCGACTGGATTTATTACTGGGTCCTCTTCGGGCTGTGCTACTCATCTCGATTCCTTGCTCTGGAAATAGTCAAGTTGAACGTTCCGGCGCGCGCAGTTCAGGCAGCGGCAACGCGAAACGCGGGATCGTTCATCAGGGCACGCATGTTGAAGATCGGCCAGTACTGGCCATCAACGTGGAAGGCCTCGGTGACAAACGGGGCCGCGGGTCCCTCGAGGCGGATATCCTCGATCCGATCGCGCAGTGAGAACTGCCGCATGCCCGCAACGCCGGCGACGAGCAGTCCGACGTTGGCCTGCTTGTCGCGACTGACCAGCAAGCGGGCGGCCTTGGAGCGGGGCACGGGTTCGGCGCCGAAAAAGCGCTGCAGGTCCATCATCGGCAGCAGGTTTCCGCGAACATTGACCAGGCCGACTGCCCAGGCCTTGGCGCCCGGGACCCGAGTGATGACCTCCGGGTAGGCGAACATCTCGGAGATATCACTCAGCGCGCAGACCAGGCGGGTGTTGTCCAGGGTGAAGGCCAGGCCCTGCCAGGCGTCGGGATTGTCCTCCAGGGTCGGCAGCTCTCGCTGGCTGGCGCGGCTGCGCTGCTCGACAGAGGCGAGCAGTTGTAAGACCTCGACGCTGGTTTGCGGCCTAATCGACATGGAGCGTCAACGCCAATCGCACTTGAGCGATCAGACCGGAGGGCTCTATGGGCTTGACCAGGTAGGAAAAGGCCCCCTGGCGCATCCCCCACTCGCGATCGGTGACCTGGCCCTTGGTCGAGACGATGATCACCGGGATCTGGCGGGTCTTGATGTCACGGGTCAACCTGCGGGTAGCCTGAAAGCCGTTGATACCCGGCATGACGACATCCATCAGGATCAGATCGGGTTGTTCCGACTTGGCGACCTCGATCCCCTCTTCGCCATCACGGGCCGTGATCGTCTGATACCCCTCGCGTTCGAGTATTTGAGTGAGGACATGCAGTTCGGTCGGTGAATCGTCGACGATCAGGATCTTGGTCATGGTTGCTTACGCGGTGCGCAGAGACGAATCCAGTCCGCTCACGTGTCCGCCTGCTTTCCGGCGTGGCGACGAATGGCGTCGAGCAGTTCGTCGCGGGTGAAGGGCTTGGTCAGATACTGCTCGGAGCCGACGATACGCCCACGGGCCCGATCGAACAGCCCGTCCTTACTCGACAGCATGATGACCGGGATGTCCCGATACAACTCGTTGCGCTTGATCAGCGAACAGGTCTGATAACCGTCGAGCCGGGGCATCATGATATCGACAAAGATCAGATCGGGATGATGATCGGCCACCATGGCGAGCGCTTCGAAGCCGTCGATCGCCGTAATCACCTCACAACCGGCCTTCTTCAGCAGACTCTCGGCGGTGCGCCGAATGGTCTTGCTGTCATCGATCACCAAGACCTTCAGCCCGCGCAGGTCCTTTGCATCTTCGCTCACAGTGACCGCCTCATTCATTGTTTGGGGACGACCGTGGTCAGGCCCAGGAACTGCCACAGCGCCATACCGCCCCGATAGTAGCGGATTTTCGACGGCGGATAACCGGCCGTGACCAGCCCCCGGATCGCCCGTGGCGACTGGCCACAGGTCGGACCGTTGCACCACAGGACCAGATCTTTCGCCGCCGTGAAGTCCCAACGCTCGGTTTTCAGCTCGTCCTTGACCACGCCCCATTCCTCGAGCAGGCCCTTCAGACCGTCTTCTTTGACCCTCGGCCGGGCGCCGAAATCAACCAGGGCCTGTTCGACCTCAGGGTCGCCGGGGTTTTTGGACAAGACGGTGAAAGGGTAATTGAGCGAGCCGGGTATGGTCCCTTTCCGGTACCAGGCGGGCGTTCGGGCATCGATCAACAGGCCCCGACCGTCGCGCAATTCGTTTTCCATGAATTCGAACAGCTCATATTCGCCGACAGCACCAACACGCGGGTCCGGTTGCATCGGGTTGATACAGAACGGCGGGCATTTGCGGGCAGTCTTGGCGAAGTAGCCTTTCAGCTCGTAATTCGGGTCCTGGACTCGCTGCACTTTGATTGCACGCCCCTCGTGCATCACATGCAGGTAGGTTCGACCATCCGTCAGCGCGACCGGATAGTCGTATTCACCTGAATTGACCTCGTCGGCCAACACCATATCGGGCAAACACAACAGCAAGACCCACCAGACTCTCAGCAACATCCACCTGTTCTCCTTGGCGGCCGAGACAGCGCATGTCTTAGCCGGGTACCGCTTATTAGGAACCATTGAAGCGATCGATGATCGTCTGCCGCAGCTGAGCGATATCGGCGCCCTTTCGGTATTGGCCGAGGATTTCCTGCCGGCTGCGATCCGGCAAACGCGCGTAGAAGCTGAAGGTGCCTGCATAGCGCTGCCGCAGCATCGATTCAAAGCGATCGCGCACCAGGGCGGTTTCCTCCGGGGAATCGGCGAACGGCGCCTCATTTCCCGAGCCGACACCGATCTCATTCGGCTCGACCTCGTCGTCCTCGCCCTCCAGGGCCTGCGGGGCCTGCAGATAAGGGCCGTCGACGGGGGCAAGCACAGCAGTCGTCCCGGCCAGACAGATCAAGAGTCCGCGCACCGCCTGTGTTTGGAATCCAAAGGTGTACATTATGCAGCGAATCGCCTATGTCTCAGCCCACCCAAAGGCTTATTCTTTCACCACGCGCGATCCGGCCGGTTGTTATGTTTCCGCTCGGAAAATAGCAACTTGGCATACGTGCTGCAAGGTAAAGGGCCGAACTGACACCGATTAGAGTATGCGCCGAGACGCTGGCGGAGAATGAGAACCGCCCGCGGATTTTTGCAAGAACGGGAATCTGAGATGACGATAAGACTCGGGGTCGTAATGGATCCCATCGGTAGTATCAAGATCCATAAGGACAGCACCTTCGCCATGCTGCTCGAGGCGCAAAGACGTGGCTGGCAGCTGTTCTATCTGGAGCAAAGACACCTGCACATGGCCGACGGCGTGGCGCTGGCCGATCTGCATCCTCTGCGGGTGCGAGACGACCCGGCGGGCTGGTTTACGCTGGCCGCGCCGCTGCGGGAGCGGCTCTCCAGCCTCGATGTCATACTGATGCGCAAGGACCCGCCCTTTGACATGGAATACGTCTACACCACCTATCTGCTCGAGCAGGCCGAGGCGGCCGGCAGCCTGGTGGTCAATCGGCCGGCCGCCCTTCGCGACGCCAACGAAAAGCTCTACACCGCTTGGTTTCCGCAATGCACTCCGCCGACCATGGTGTCGCGTCAGGCCGGCGAGTTTGCCGCCTTTCTGGCGACCCATCGCGACATGATCGTCAAGCCGCTGGAGGGCATGGGCGGCGCCTCGATCTTTCGCGTCCGGCACGACGACCCGAACGTCGGGGTGATCATCGAGACGCTGACCGACCACGGCCGGCGTTATGCCATGGCGCAGCGCTTCATCCCCGAGATCAGTGCCGGCGACAAGCGGATTCTGGTGATCGATGGCGAGGCCGTGCCCTACGCGCTCGCGCGCATACCGAAGCCGGGCGAGACGCGCGGCAACCTGGCCGTTGGCGGCACCGGCCAGGGCGTGGAACTGAGCGAACGCGACCACTGGATCGTGTCTCAGGTCGCCCCCCGGTTGCGCGAGGCCGGGATCCTGTTTGCGGGACTGGACGTAATCGGCGACTATCTCACCGAGATCAACGTCACCAGCCCGACCTGCATTCGCGAGTTGGACGCGCTCTACAAGCTCAACATCAGCGGTCAACTGATGGACCGCATCGAAGGGATACTGAAGTCATGACCCCCCGCCGCAGCCCCAGACGACGCCTCGGACAGATCCTCCGCGCCACGACCGCCGGTGCACTCGTGTTCGGCGGCGTGCTCCTGAACAGCGGTTGCGAGAACAGCGACCCGGCGTTCCATCACCGGATACTGGCTTTCGGCAAATTGCTCGACATCAGCATCGTCGAGTTGAACCGGCGCAAGGCAAAGGTGGCCGCCGCGGCCCTGGAGCAGGATTTCGACTATATGCAGGGCACCTGGGACGCCCGCGAGCTCGGCCCACTGCTGCGCACCAACCGGTTGCTGGCGGAAGGCAAGCCCTTTGCCGCGCCGCCTTCGCTGCTGCCCTTGCTGCAGGAGGCGCAACGCCTGAGCATGGCCAGCGACTACCTGTTCAATCCGGCAACCGGCAGGCTGCGCCGACTCTGGGGCTTTCAGGCCCAGGAACCCGAGTGCCACGAACCGCCGGGCGCGGACCGAATCGCCGCCCTGGTCGCAGGCAACCCCAAGCCGAGCGACATCGAGATCGACGATTTTCATCTGCACACCAACAACTCCGCAGTGCAGCTCGACTTCTCCGGCATCGCCAAGGGCTACAGCTTCGAACAGGCGATACGACGACTGAAGGAGCTCGAGGTCCGCAACGCCCTGCTCAGCTCGGAGGGGGACATGAGCGCCATCGGCAGCCGGGACGGGCGCCCCTGGCGGGTCGGGATCCGCACACCCTCGGGGGGCATCTTCGCCTATACCGATATCAGCGAACAGGAGAGCATGTTCACCGCCGGCGACTACAAGCACAACTTCACCTGGGAGGGCATCGTCTATCACGACGTCCTCGATCCGCGCACCGGCTACCCGGCCCGCGGCAGTCGCTCGGTGACCGTGATCCATGAGAGCGCGGCGACCGCCGACGCCGCCTCAACCGCCCTGTTCGTCGCCGGCCCCTCGCAATGGCATGAAATTGCGAAGAAAATGGGGGTGCGTTATGTGATGCTGCTGGATTCAGACGGCGCGCTGCACATGAGCCCGGCCATGCAGGCCCGGATTCGCCTGCTCGACGACTCACGCAAAGTGTTGGTCAGCCCCCCGTTGACCTGAGCCCCGACTGAAGACATCGACGAACGCTGCAGGCTGACGTGGCACATACCCTACCCCTGACCGGCAAGTTCACCGACGAACCGCTCGGCATCGCCCTGATGGTCGCGGCGGTCCTGCACGCGCTGCTGGTGTTCGGCGTCAGCTTCGATCTGCCGCGCTTCGACCGGCCGAATCCGGAACGTACCCTGGACATCTCGCTGATCCCGCCCCAGACGACCGAGAACAAGCCAGAGGAACCGGATTTTCTCGCCCAGCAGAGCAGTGCCGGCGGCGCCCCCGAGTTCAGCGAAGAACGACCGACCGCGCCACCGAGTCAACCCGCGGTCGTGCCCAAACCGCAGCCGTCAATCGAGGAACAACGTGCCGGGGCCCCCGAACCGAAGCCGGTGGCCAAGCAACCGGTGCTGACTGCGCAAGAAAGTACCCGCAAGGTGGAACCGCGCAGGCTTGAGAAGACCGTACGTTCGCCCGAGCGACTCGACGTCACCCAACTCCTTGACCGCAGCCGGAAGGAGATCGAGCAGCTGTCGCTGGAGCTCGATCAGCACACCCGGATGAGCTCTCGAACGCTGCGCCGTCGCGCAATCAACGCCAGCACCCAGGAATACAAGTACGCCTCCTATCTCGAGGCCTGGCGGAAGAAGGTCGAACGCATCGGCAATCTCAACTACCCGGACGAGGCGAAACGCAAGAAACTCTACGGGAACCTGCTGCTGCACGTCCCGGTGCAGGCCGACGGCACTATCGAAGGCAACAGGATACGCGTCGTGCGCTCCTCGGGGCACAAGACCCTCGATGACGCAGCGATTCGCATTGTCAAACTGGCCGCACCGTTCGCCCCGTTCCCGCCGGAGATCCGCCGCGAAGTCGATGTGCTCGACATCACCCGCACCTGGCAGTTCCTCAGCAACAACCGTCTGTTCTCGGCCAAATGAGCGGCGGCGCCCCGGATCCCTGATCAAATCACCGGGGTTCTGGCGCCCGGGAATCATCACCGCGTGGTCGAGGTCTCGAATCGTGAAGAGGCGCGGCCGCAGCGCGCCTGTTCAGGCCACCCGCACCCAGCCGAAGCAGACCGGGCTTCGCCTTGCTCCGGCGGGAAAGGAAACCGATACTGGCCGACATGAGCACACCAAGCACGCTGACAAACCAGTTCCTGATCGCGATGCCCGGCCTCGAGGACCCGAATTTCTCGCGCACCGTGACCTACATCTGCGAGCACGGCGAGCACGGCGCGATGGGCATCGTGGTCAATCGCCCGTCGGAATTGAAATTGTCTGATGTCTTGGAACACATGAAGATCCCCGAGAGCCGCCCTGGCAGCGGCGACCAGATCGTCTACATCGGCGGTCCCGTCGAAGAGGAGCGCGGCTTCGTGCTGCACTCGCGAACAACCAGTTGGGACTCGACCATGACCGTGACTGACGAACTGAGCATCACCACCTCGCGCGACGTGCTCGAGGCCATCGCCGGCGGCGAGGGCCCGAAGCGCAGCCTGATCGCCCTCGGCTACGCCGGCTGGGGGGCCGGTCAGCTGGAGACCGAACTGCAGGCCAACGCCTGGCTGAGCGGCCCGGCAGACACCCGGATCCTGTTCGATCTGCCCTCCGAGAAACGCTGGGAGGCGGCCGCCCGCTTACTCGGGGTGGACCTCAATCTGCTCTCGACCGACGCCGGACACGCCTGAGGGAAGACTGCGTTTGGGTACCCTGCTCGGCTTCGACTACGGCACGCAGAAGATCGGCATCGCCGTCGGCCAGACCCTGACCGGCACCGCCAACCCCCTGACCACCCTCACCTGCGTCCAGCACAAACCCGACTGGGACGGAATCGCGCGGGTGATTGCCGAGTGGCAACCAGAGGCCCTGGTGGTCGGCCTGCCGATGGAGATGTCCGACAAAGAGGCCGAAATCGCCCCCAGGGCGCGCAAGTTCGCCCGTCAACTCGAGGGCCGATTCGCTCTGCCGGTGCACTTGGCCGACGAGCGTCTGACCTCGCGCGAGGCCTGGCGCCAGCTCGGCCGGCAGGCCCACCGCGATGTCACCCGCGTCGACGCGGTGGCGGCGCAACTGATCCTGGAAACCTGGCTCGAAGACCGGCGCTAACCCGCATATTGCACGAGGGCGGACACCGCGCTGAGGTTTTATTGCACGAATCACGGGTATTGGAGTTCGTGAGGTCACTGGCGTCGACGGTACGCTTTGTCCTGATCGGTTTTCCGAAAAACCTGGTGTTGAATCTCGCCCGATCCCCTTAATGCAATATGCGCGTTGAGGGGCCCGCCCAGGGCGGCCCCCGACCCGACGACAAGCGACATAAGTATGTCCTGATTTGCGCGCCGGAAATCGATGATCTGGCAAGAATTCTTTATTTGCACTCCATCGCCAAGTCTTACAAACTGGATGAACTTTGGTTATGCAGTCATTAATCGAAGTCGCCACGAAGCAGATCCATGTCGAAGGTCGACAGACACACTGAAGGAACTCACCGCAACCGCGTGACGCGGGCGCGGACAAGCCGTTGGAGCCGCAATGACCCCCGCAGAATTGAACCCCGTACGCGATCACCTCGCCTCGCGAGTGATCGGCCAGCAGCGGCTGATCGAGAGTATGCTCGTCTGCCTGCTCAGCGACGGTCACCTGTTGGTCGAGGGCCTGCCCGGGCTGGCCAAGACCACCGCCGTAAACGCCCTGTCGGAGGCGATCGAGGGTGATTTTCACCGGGTGCAGTTCACCCCGGACCTGCTGCCCTCCGATCTGGTCGGCACCGACATCTACCGCCACGAAAAGGGCGAATTCGAGTTTCGCCCCGGGCCGCTGTTCCACAACATCCTGCTGGCCGACGAGGTCAACCGCGCCCCGGCCAAGGTCCAGTCGGCGCTGCTCGAGGCGATGGCCGAACGCCAGATCACGGTCGGTCAGACCATCTACCCGCTGCCCGAGTTGTTCATGGTGCTCGCCACCCAGAACCCGATCGAGCAGGAGGGCACCTATCACCTGCCCGAGGCACAGCTCGACCGATTCCTGATGCAGGTACGGGTCGAGTACCCGTCGCGCGACGAGGAACTCCAGATCCTCGAACTGGACAACAACCGCCAGGTCAAGGACCAGGCGCCACCGGCCAGCATCCTTTCCATGCAATCGCTGGTGGCCATGCGCCGGGCCATCGCCGAGATCTACCTCGATCCGAAGCTGTATCGCTACATCGTCGACCTGGTTCAGGCGACTCGCAAACCGGCCGGCTACAACGCCGATCTCGGCCGTTGGGCACGCTTCGGCGCCTCGCCGCGCGCCTCGATCGCGCTGGCCCGCTGCGCCCGCGCCCGCGCCTGGCTGAACGGCGACGAATACGTTTCGCCCGAGCACATCCAGTCGGTCGCGCCGGAGATCCTGCGCCACCGTGTGTTGCTGACCTTCGAGGCCGAGGCCGAGGGGATCGACACCGACGAGTTCATCAAGCGACTGCTGGAGTTGGTCGCCATACCATGAGCGGCGAACCCCTCCCGCGCCTCGACGATCTGCTGGAGCTTCGCCACCAGGCCCACACCCTGGGCCTGGCCTCGCACCACCTGGTCAACTCCTCCTTCAGCGGCGTCTACGCCTCGGTGTTCCGCGGCCAGGGGCTGAACTTCGAAGAGGTGCGCGAATACCGCGAAGGCGACGACATTCGCAACATGGACTGGAAGGTCACCGCGCGCACCAACGAGCCGCACCTGAAGGTCTACCGCGAGGAGCGCGAACGCAGCGTCATCCTGTGTGTCGATCACGGCCCGCACATGCACTTCGGCACCCGCGGCACCTTCAAGTACGTCCAGGCGACCCGCGCTACGGCTCTGCTCGGCTGGGCGGCCAACGGCCACGACGACCGGGTCGGCGGCATCCTGTTCGGCGACGCCGACACGGGGCCGCAGCACTTTCAGCCGACCAAGGACCGTCGGGCACTGTGGCGGCTTCTGCACGAGCTCGCCCAACCGGCGCAACGGGCGGTGCGCGGGATCGATTGCATCGATCAGGTGCTGCAGCGTGCCGACCGCGGCGCCGGGACCGGCGCCTTGATCTTCGTCATCGCCGATTTCAACCGCGATATGGCGGGACTGGAACGCACGCTCGGTCAATCCTGCCAGCGCCACTCCCTGGTCCTGGTGCCGGTCGACGACCCGGCCGATCGCGAGCTGCCGAGCATGGGCCGGGTGCAGTTCCGCGACGCCAGCGGCGAGCGGGTCGAGGTCGACACCGACGACCCCGCCGGGCGCAACGCCTACCTCGAGCGCTGGGAGAAACGCCGCGGCGAACTGCAGCGTCTGGCCAATCGACTCGGCATCGCGGTGATCCCCATCTCGACCCAGCGCGATGTCCATCTGTCACTGCGCGACGGCCTGGCCCGGCGCAGCCGAACGAGGGCGCGCCTGTGACCCCGGCCGACGAGTCCCTGATCCAACTGCAGCAGCAGCTGCGCGACATCCATGACCTGGATGCCGTTTCACCCTGGCCGCCGGGGCCCGGCTGGTGGTTGATGCTCGCGCTGGCTCTGCTGGCTGCAGCCGCGCTGCGCTGGCTGCTGCGCCACTGGCACTGGTCGTTTCGCGGCCTGCAATTCAATCAGCGCTGGCAGCGCGACGCCTCGCGTCAGCTGCACGAACTGCAGCGGCGCCTGGGGCAGCAGGACAGCCGCGCGCTGGCCGACGAGTTCTCCGCCCTGCTGCGCCGCATCGCCGTCGCCCGGCACGGGCGCACCCGTTGCGCAAGCCTGACCGGCCGGGCCTGGGTCGAATGGCTCACCGAGCAAGATCCGGCGGGGTTCGACTGGACCGCCCACCGCCGGCTGCTGAGCGATCTGGCATACGCCCCGCCGAACTCGGACGACCACACCGACGAACTGCGTGAACTGATCGCCGCCGCACTGAGCTGGACCCGCGCCGAAAACAAGCCCCAGGTGCACCCGGGGTCGAGTCGCAACCCGGCGGAGCCGGCCTGAAGCCGATGGTCGAGGTCAAGCGTGTTTGAGTTTTATTGGCCGTGGATGGCGCTGCTGCTGCCGCTGCCGCTGCTGGTGCGCTGGCTGCTGCCGCGCACTGCCAAGAAAAGTGACCAGCCGAGCAACGAGACCCTGCTTCACCCCTCGCTCGAGCATCTTCGCGAGACCTTTCACAGCCGCCGGCCGCGCACGACGATCAGTGGCCGAATCTATCCGCTGCTGCTCGCCCTGTGCTGGCTGGGCCTGGTGGCGAGCCTGATGCGACCGCAATGGCTGGAACCCTACAGCGAGTCGCGCACCGAGGGCTACGATCTGATGCTGGCGGTGGATACCTCCCGGTCCATGACCGCCGAGGACTTCAGCATCGGC
Organism: uncultured Gammaproteobacteria bacterium; assembly: GCA_963765415.1. Taxonomy (GTDB): domain Bacteria; phylum Pseudomonadota; class Gammaproteobacteria; order Chromatiales; family Chromatiaceae; genus CAVXWS01. Next base: position 48,253 of record CAVXWS010000013.1, on the reverse strand, counting down.
GGCCGACCCATCAGCCGCATGGCGGTGCTGAAAGGCACGATGGACAAATTTATCGCCAATCGGGCCGGCGACCGGATCGGCCTGATCATCTTCGGCGACGTGGCCTATGTCGTCTCACCCCTGACACTCGATCGCGACGCGGTCCGCCTGCAGTTGGACGACGTCTCCCCGGGCATCGCCGGCGACAGTACGGCGATGGGCGACAGCCTGGGTCTCGCCGTCAAGAAACTGCGCGAACGCCCGCCCGGCTCGCGAGTCATTGTGCTGATCAGCGACGGCGTGAACGACGGCGGGCTGCTGCAGCCCATGGACAGCGCCCGCCTGGCCGCAAAGGAAGGGATTCGCGTATACACCATCGGCGTCGGCAGCACCGACAAGGAGGTGCGTCTTCTGGCCCCCGATTACCGCGGTTATGAAACCGCCACCGACCTGGTTCCCGACGAGGAGTTGCTGCGCCGGGTCTCGGAGATTACCGGCGGCGCCTACTTCCGCGCTACCGATACCCAGGCCCTGGAGCAGATCTACGAACGCATCGACCTGCTCGAGAAGACTCGCGCCGAGAGCCGCACGGTGATGATCCCGCGCCCTTTGTACCGCTGGCCGCTGGCCGCGGCCCTGCTCAGTCTGCTGTTGCTCGGCCTGTTCCCCGAGGGCCGGCTGCGTTTCCCCAGCTGGACTACCGCACGGAGCAGCGATGCCTGATATCGGCTTTCATTTCGCCTCGCCAGGGTGGCTGTTGGGCCTGCTGGTGCCGCCGCTGGTCTGGCTGTGGTGGCGGTTCAGCCGCCCGAAGCAGGACATCGGCCGTTTCCGCGCCTACGCCGACGCCCAACTCCTGCCGCACCTGCTCGGCCTGAATCCACAACGCGAGCAACTGCGCTGGCGGCCGCTGGCCTTGTGGACCCTGCTGTGGAGCCTGCTGATCCTGGCCATGGCCGGGCCGCGCTGGGACTTTACCGACGTTCAGCTGTTCCGCCCCGGCAGCGACGTCGTCATTCTGCTCGACCTGTCGACCTCGATGACCGCGGACGATGTCGCGCCCTCACGTCTGGCCCGCGCCCGCCAGGAGATCGAGGATTTCATCGACGGCAACCGCCAGGCCCGCGTCGGTCTGATCGCCTTCGCCAGCCTGGCGCACATCATTTCGCCGCTGACCGAGGACACGAAGAACCTGCGCCGGCAACTGCCGGCGCTGTCCACCGAACTAATGCACCCGCGCCTGCGCGGCAGCCGACTGACCGAGGCACTGCAGCGCGCCGGCCAGATGCTGGCCGGCCAACCGGCCGACAGCAGCCGTCATCTGATCCTGATCACCGACGGCGATTTCGGCGATGACAGCCATCTCGAACTGCTACCCGAACTGGCCGCCAAAGACGTCCGGGTGCACGTACTCGGGATCGGCACCGAGCAGGGCGCCACCGTCGCCGCCGTACTGCACCGACCGGTGGTCTCGCGCCTCGAAGCGGCCCCGCTGGAGGAGATCGCCCGCCTAGGCAACGGCATCTATCAGCTCGCGACCTATGACGACGACGATACCGCGCGTCTGCTGGCCGAGGTCGGCAAGACCAACCGCGCCAATGCCGTGGCCGACGAGAAGACCCGGGTCTGGAACGAACGCTTCTTCTGGCTGGTGATGCTCGGCATGCTGCTGCTGCTGACCCAGTTCCGTCGGGTCCGCGATCCGTCGGTACGCCCATTCGGCGGAGGCATTGAGCAATGAATCGCGCCCTCGCACCGATACTTCTGGCCGTCCTGATGTCGTTGTCCGCGCCCGGCCAGGCCGGCTGGTTTGACCGATCGCTGGACAGCCTGTTCGACAATCGGGCGGAGGAGGCCGAGAAGCTTTACCAGAGCGGCGACTTCGCCGCGGCAGCGGAAAAGTTCGACGACCCCTACCAGCGCGGCGTGGCGCTGTACCGCGCCGGCAAATACCAGGCCGCAGAACAGGCCTTCGAACGGGTCGAACGCGAAGAGGTGAAGAACGACGCCCGCTACAACCGGGGCAACGCCCTGTTCAAACAGGCGCGCTACCAGGACGCCACGGAGGTTTTCGAGGAGGTTCTTGAGCAGGAACCCGAACACCGCGACGCCCGTTACAATCTCGGCCTCAGCCAGGTGATGCTGGTCCAGGCCGGCCCCGAACCGGCCGAGGAGGAGGCGCCGCAAGAACCCGAGCCCGAGGAGCAGGAAGAGAAGCAGGAGCAGGAGCAAGAATCCGAACAAGATCAGCAGGAACAACAGGAACAACAATCGGATCAGGAGCAGGAACAGCAGGAAGAGTCGGAATCCGGCGAGGAAGAGCAGGAACAGCAGGAAGAGTCGGAATCCGGCGAGGAAGAACAGGAGCAGCAATCGGAATCCGGGGAGCAACAGCAGGAGCAGGAACAACAGTCCGGCGAGCAGGAGTCGGAGGAGCAGCAATCCGGAGAATCCAGCAGCGAGCAGGAGGAGGAATCGCAGGGCGAACAGCAACAAGAACAGAAGGACGGCGAGAGCGGCGAACAGGAGCAGCAGGACAGCAGCGGCGACCAGCAGCAGGACAGCGCCACGAGCAGGGCGAGGACGAGGACAGCGCCGAGCAGGGCGAGGGCGAGGACAGCGAGCAATCACAGAGCGGCGACCAGGACGAACAACAACAGGAAGAAGGCCAGGGCGATCGGCAACAGGAAGACAGCGAGGCGGGCGAACAGGATCAGACCGAAGCACAGGACGCCGACAAGGGCGAAGAAAAGCCAGACCAGGAACGGCCCGGCGAGCGTGAGGAGCCGAAAGAAACCGAACAGCCCTCCTCGGAGGGAGAACAGCCCGAGGACGAAGATCAGCCGGGGGATCAGCCCGACGAAAGCCGCCCCGAGAGTGAGTCGCGGGAGGAGGGCGAAGACGAGCAAGAAGACGGCGGCGAACAGAAGCTCGACGAGCAACGCGAGCAAGGCAAGGCCGCGGACCGCGAGCGTGAACCCGAGGAACCCGATGACCAGGGCGAGAGCGAGGAGCGCGATGCCAGCGCCCCGACCGAAGCCGAGCAGGCGGGGACCGAACCACCTGAGGGCGATCCAGGCGCCCCGATCGAGGCCGTAGACCAATTCGATCAGCTCGGTCAGATACCCGACGCCCAGCTCGACGAACCGGGCGAGGCGCCCGGCGACCCGCAGGGCGCGGCCGGTGGCGGCATTCCGCTGCTGATGGAACAATGGCTCGACAACATCGAGGGAGATCCGGTAAATCTGCTGCACAACCGCCTCAGGATCGAGCAACGCCGGCGCATGACCTCGCCACAGACCCGGGAGATGTTCGTTGATCCGCGCAACTGGTAACAACGCCCGTACCCTCCTTTGGCTGCTGCTCGGCCTTCTGCTCGGCGGGTCGGCGACGGCCTACGAGCGCAACTCGCCGGGCTCGAAATTACCGCAGGTTCGGCAGATGCCCCGCCAGATGCCGCAGATGTTTCGGCCGCAACCGAACAGCAACGCGCAGGGCATCCCGCCCAGTATCCCGCCGCAGTACGACTTCAGCCGCGGCTGGTCGCCTTACCAGATTCAACCCCCGCAGGGCTATGGCGACCCGAACCGGCCGAGACAAAGCAGTGCGCCACCCTACCTGGAGGTCGCACTCAGCCGCGACCAGGCCTATGTCCAGCAGAACCTGATCCTGACCATCGATACCGTCAGCGGCGCAAATTTGAAAAAGATCGAAGTCAGTCTGCCGAAGACCGACGCCATGGTATTTCGCCAGCTCGGCGCCACTCAGGCCGACGCCCGCACCCGCGACGGCACGCGCGAGATCGTCAACCGCCTGCACTATCTCGCCACACCCCTGCGTACGGGGGCGATCGAGTTGCCGAGGCTCAGCGTCAGCGGCGAATTCACCGACGGGCGCCGCTTCGACGCCAGCAGCCAAAAGGCGTTGACCATCGACGTGCAGCCGCCCGAGAGCGGCGTGCGCCCCTGGCTGCCCCTGGAGAAGCTCGAACTGAACGCTCGCCTGCTCAATGACGACGCGATTCAGGACGGCAAGCCCCTGACCCTGATCATCGAACAGAAGGCGATCGGCGCCAGCGGCAGTCAGCTTCGCTCACCCGAGCAGCAGTTGAAGAGCAACGACTTCCGGCTCTATCGCGAGGACACGCAAATCGAAGGCACGATCACCCGCGAGGGGGAACTGGTCGGTAGTCGGATCGACACCTTCACCCTGATCCCGCCCAAAGACCGGGCGCTGAAGGTGCCGGCGGTCCGGATCGAGTGGTGGAACGTGGGGCAGAAGCGCAAAGAGACGACCATCGTCCCCAGCCGGATCCTCAATTCCAGCGCCGGTTTCGCCCGCGACTCGTCGAGGGACCTGCAGAGCGGTCCCTTCCTGACCGGTTCGGCCTGGGTATTCTGGCTGCCGGTGGTGCTGTTCGCCTTCTTCACCGGCCTTTACTGGACCTGGATCTGGGCCAGGGGCCGGTCCTTCGGCGAGCGCTTCCGCGCCCGAATCAAGGAGGATTTCGCCCCGCTGCGCCGACGGCTGTTGCGGGTCTATCACCTCCTGTCGCCGCGGCGTCATCTGCACGTCGCCCGGCGAATCCTTGCCGATCTGCTGCCGCGGCCCTACCGACTGTGGTTCTGCGTGCGCAGCGCCGACGAGGAGAACGACCCGACCGACTACGGACAGGTGCTGCGATTCCTTGTCCAGCGGCGCCTCGGCGTAGCGGCACAAGTACCGATGACCCGCCTGGCGGAGATCATCATCGACCTGCACCCGCGAGCCCGGGCCGAGTCGATCCGTGCCCTGATGAACGAATTGGACGCCGCGGTGTTCGGACAAGCACCGATCACCGATTTCGGCGACTGGAAGAGGCGCTTCAAACACGAGATTCGCCCGCGCCTGCTCGACGCGTTCTTCCGGCCGCGGCGTCGGATCCATCAACAGCGACTGCCGGAACTCAACCCCGGCTGATCCGATCTCCGGCGAGTGCTGAATTCGTCTTTCTCGACGGCGGCAAACAGGCGACAATAGCCGGCGGACCGCGCTACCGTCGAGACCTATGACCGAAACCCGATTATTCATGGAACATGCCGCCATCCTCGATGTGACCGGGGGCATGGCGCGAGTGATTCGCCGTCGGATCGAGGCCCTGGATCGCTCCGAACCGGCGATGATCGGCATCCATACCGGCGGCGTCTGGGTCGCCGAACAACTGCACCGCCTGCTCGGGTTGAGCGAACCACTCGGCACCCTGGACATCAGCTTCTACCGCGACGACTTCACCCGCATCGGTATGAACCCGCAAGTGCGGCCCTCGCACGTGCCGTTCGAGGTCGAGGACCGGCACATCGTCCTGGTCGACGACGTGGTCCAGACCGGCCGCACCATCCGCGCGGCGTTGAACGAGATCTTCGACTTCGGCCGCCCGGCCTCGGTCCTGCTGGTCTCGCTGATCGAGCGCAGCGGTCGCGAACTGCCGATTCAGCCCGACGTCATCGGCCTGGAGCCACCGCTGTTGCTCACCGAGCACATCCGCCTCAACGGTCCGCAGACCGCTCAGCCTGGAGGTCACCCACGGGCGCACGGCGCGCAACTCGGAGCAGCGACGCCTGAGCATGGCCCCGATCGACGCCAACCTGCAGATCAACGACCAGGGGCGACTGCGCCACTTCCTGACCATCGAGGGCCTGAAGCGGGAACTTCTGACCGAGATCCTCGACACCGCCGAGTCCTTCGCCACCCTGCCCGGCCGGCCGGTGAAAAAGGTGCCGCTGCTGCGCGGCAAGATCATCACCAACCTGTTCTTCGAGACCAGCACGCGCACCCGCACCACCTTCGAACTGGCCGCCAAGCTGCTCTCGGCCGACGTGCTCAACTCTCAACGTCAGCACCTCGGCCACCACCAAGGGCGAGACCCTGCTCGACACCCTGCGCAACCTCGAGGCCATGCACAGCGACATGTTCGTCGTGCGCCATCGCGCAGTCCGGCGCGGCGCACTTCATCGCCAGCACGCGGCGCCCGGCGTCAGCGTGATCAACGCCGGCGACGGCCGCCACGCCCACCCGACCCAGGCGATGCTCGACATGTTCACCATCCGCAAGCACAAGGGCGACTTCACGCCGCTGCGGGTGGCGATCGTCGGCGACATCCTGCACTCGCGGGTGGCGCGCTCGCAGATCCTGGCGCTGAACACCCTGGGGGTAACCGAGGTGCGGGTGATCGGCCCGCGCACCCTGCTGCCGACCGACGCGCAGCGCGCTGGGGGTGCACGTCTACCACGACCTCGAGGAGGGCGTGCGCGACGTCGACGTGGTCATCATGCTGCGCCTGCAACGCGAACGCATGGACGGCGCCCTGCTGCCCAGCGAGCACGAATACTTCCAGCTCTACGGCCTGACCGACGAGCGTCTGGAGAACGCCAAGCCGGACGCCATCGTCATGCATCCGGGCCCGATCAACCGCGGCGTCGAGATCGACTCCGAGGTCGCCGACGGACCACGCTCGGTGATCCTGCAGCAGGTCAGCTACGGCATCGCCGTGCGCATGGCGGTGATGTCGATGGCCATGCAGGTCGGCGACGGGAATCGCGAGGCGTGAACGCCACGAGTCGACATCAGCATCCTCGGCGGTCGCCTGATCGACCCGGGCAACGGGATCGACGAGCGGCTCGACCTGCACCTGGCCGACGGCAAGGTCCTGGCGCTCGGCGAGGCACCGGCGGATTCAGCGCCGGAGCGCGTCATCGACGCCGACCGGGCAGGTGGTCTGCCCGGGGCTGATCGACCTGGCGGCCAGCCTGCGCGAACCCGGCTTCGAGTACAAGGCGACGATCGCCAGCGAGACCGCAGCCGCCGCGGCCGGCGGCATCACCACCCTGATCTGCACGCCCGACACCGACCCGGTGATCGACACTCCCGCGGTCTGGGAGCTGATCCGCCGGCGAGCCAAGACCTGCGGCCTGAGCCGGGTGCTGGCGGTGGGCGCGCTGACCCAGAAGCTCGCCGGAGAGCAGCTCTCCGAAATGGCTGCCCTGCAGGCGACCGGCTGCGTCGCCGCTCGGCAACGCCCAGCGTCCGCTGGCAAGCACCCTGGTCGAACGGCGCGCCCTGGAATACGCGGCGACCTTCGGCATCACCGTCTTTCTGCGCCCCGAGGACCCGCATCTGAAGGCCGGCGGCTGCGCCCACGAAGGCGCGGTAGCCGCCCGCCTGGGCCTGCCCGGCATCCCCTCGGCGGCCGAGAGCGTGGCCGTCGCGCGCGACCTGGCCCTGGCCGAGCACACCGGCGCCGATCATCCATTTCCGCAGCCTGTCCGACCGCTACCGCGGTGCGCATGATGCGCGACGGTCTGGCCGCGCAGTTGCACGTCAGCGCCGATGTCGCGACTCATCAGCTGCACCTCACCGAGATGGATGTCGACGGCTTCGACGCCCGTGCCACGTGCTGCCCGCCGCTGCGCACCCTGGCCGATCGCGACGGCCTGCGTCAGGCCGTTGCCGACGGCACCATCGGCGTGATCTGCTCCGATCACCAGCCGCACGAACCGGACGCCAAGGAGGCGCCCTTTCCGGAGACCGAGCCCGGGATATCGGGCCTCGAGACCCTGCTGCCGCTGACCCTGCGCCTGGTCGAGGAGGGCGTGCTCGACCTGCCGACCGCAATCGCGCGCCTGACCCTCGGGCCGGCCCGAGTGATCGGACTGCCCTTGGCCGGCTCGGACCGGGAGACGCGGCGGACGTCTGCGTGTTCGATCCGAATGCGGTTTGGACACTGGACCCGCGCCGAATGCACAGCGCCGGGCGCAACACCCCGTTCGACGGCTGGGAGTTCCGCGGCCGGGTCACCCACACCCTGTTCGAGGGCCGCGTGGTCTACACGATCGACGCCGACCCGGAGTCCCCGTGAGCGACCGACCGCACCGCGACACCATTTTCGTCGAGGACGCCGAGATCCTCGATCACGAGGCCCACCCCGGCGACCAGTACGTGCTGCGCCTCCAGGCGCCCGAGTGCGCGCGGCGCGCCCTGGCCGGGCAGTTCGCCCACCTGAGCGTCGATCCCTTGCGCCCATGCGTCGACCGATCTCGATCATGCGGGTCGGCGCCGATCAGGGCTGGGTGGACTTTCTCTACAAGGTGGTCGGGGAAGGCACCGCACTGCTTGCCGGCGCCAGCCAGGCGAGACCCTGAGTTGCATGGGTCCGATCGGCAACCCCTTCCAGGTCAAGGCCGGGCGACCGCTGTTGATCGGCGGCGGCGTCGGGATGCCGCCGATGATCTTCCTCGCCGATGCCCTGCGCCGGAGCGACGCGCAGCCGTTCGTCATTCTCGGTTCCGAGGTGCCGTTCCCCTTCACCGCCCGGCCGTCGGAAATCCTGGTGCCCGGCATGCCCGACGGGGTGATCGGCGCCATGCCGCTGCTCGAGGACTGGGGGATCGCCAGCCGCCTGGCCAGCCTGCAGGGCTACCCGGGCTGCTTCCCGGGCTATGTCACCGATCTGGCCCGGCACTGGCTGCAGGCACTGGACGAATCGGTCCGAGCAGAGGTCGAGCTTTTCGCCTGCGGGCCGCACGCGATGCTCGAGGCGGTGGTGGCTCTGGCGCGAGAATTTCGACTCCCTGTACAGGTCTCGCTGGAGGAATACATGGCCTGCGCGGTGGGCGGCTGCGCCGGCTGCGTGGTCGAGGTGCAGACCGAGTCGGGTCCGGCGATGAAGCGGGTCTGTGTCGACGGCCCGGTGTTCGACGGTTACAGCGTTTTTTGAGGAAGACCTCGCCTGCGGCAGGCCGAGTCTCACCCCTTACGCGAGTCACTGCACGATGGAAGCCGCCTCGATATCACGGGCTCGCATCCCCGGCCGGTTGTCGCCGAGCTTGATCATCAGTCGGACCTCGTTGGTCGAATCGGCGTGCGCCAGGGCCTCTTCCTGCGAGATCTCGCCGCACTTGTAGAGCTCGTACAGGGCCTGGTCGAAGGTATTCATGCCCTGCTCGTTGGAACGGGTCATCAGCTCCTTGAGCTTGTGCAGCTTGTCCTTGTGGATCAGATCGGCCATTAACGGGGTGTTCAACAACACCTCGACCGCCGCGCGGCGGCCATTGCCGTCGGGACGCGGGATCAGCTGCTGGGCGACGATGCCGCGCAGGTTCAGCGAAAGGTCCATCAGAACCTGATCGCGGCGATCTTCGGGGAAGAAGTGCAGGATGCGGTCCAGCGCCTGGTTGGCGTTGTTGGCGTGCAGCGTCGTCAGCACCAGGTGACCGGTCTCGGCGAAGGTGACGGCGTGCTCCATCGCCGCGCGGGTGCGAATCTCGCCGATCATGATTACGTCCGGCGCCTGCCGCAGGGTATTGCGCAGTGCGACCTCGTAGGACTCGGTGTCCACCCCGACCTCGCGCTGCGTGACGATGCAACCGGAGTGGAAGTGGACGAATTCGATCGGGTCTTCGATGGTGATGATGTGGCCTCCGCCATGCCGGTTGCGGTGTTCGATGATCGCCGCCAGCGAGGTCGACTTACCGGTGCCGGTGGCGCCGACGAAGAACAGAATGCCGCGCTTGGCCGAGGCCAGGTCGATCATGATCTCGGGCAGACCGAGCTCCTGGATGGTCGGGATCTGGGTCTCGATCCGCCTCACCACCATGCCGAAGGCGTCGCGATTAACAAAGGCGCTGACGCGAAAACGACCGATGCCGCGGGCGTTAAAGGCGAAGTTGCCTTCCTTGGTCTGGAGGAATTCTTCCCGCTGTTCGGGCGTCATGATGGTCAGCACCAGCTCGCGGCTCTGCTGCTCGTTCAGGCGGGTGCGGGATACCGGCCGGATGCGGCCGTGGACCTTGATGCTGGGCGGCATATCGGCGGTGATGAACAGATCCGAGGCCTTGTCCTGGACCATCATCCTGAGAATGTCGTTGAAATCCATCCGTCTTCCCCCAGCCCGGGTACACGAGGAGTGCCCCACGCAGCATTTCAATCTGAGCATCGGGCGACTAACGCCGCCGGAACGGCGACTACGCGGAAACGAACGGATTCAGGATCGGTTTTACAAGAAGGCGTCCCGGTTGACCGCTCGCAGTCGCGCGTCCTGTTTGGCGATCATCCCCTTGCGTAACAGTTCTTGCAAGCATTGATCCAAGGTCTGCATACCGTGTGACTGACCGGTCTGAATGGCCGAATACATCTGCGCGACCTTGTCCTCGCGAATCAGGTTCCGGATTGCGGGGGTGCCGATCATGATCTCGTGGGCGGCCACCCGGCCGCCCCCGATGCGCTTCATCAGAGTCTGGGAAATAACCGCCCGCAGCGATTCCGACAGCATCGAGCGGACCATGGATTTCTCCGCCGCGGGGAAGACGTCGACGATCCGGTCGATGGTCTTGGCCGCGGAACTGGTGTGCAGGGTGCCGAACACCAGGTGGCCGGTCTCGGCCGCAGTCAGGGCCAGGCGGATGGTCTCGAGATCGCGCAGCTCGCCGACCAGGACGACGTCCGGGTCTTCCCGCAGGGCCGAGCGCAGTGCCTCGGAGAAACCCAGAGTGTCTCGGTGGACTTCACGCTGGTTGATCAGACATTTCTTTGACTGGTGAACGAATTCCATAGGGTCCTCGATAGTCAGTATGTGGCCGTATTCGGTATCGTTCTTGTAGTCGACCATGGCCGCCAGGGTGGTCGACTTACCCGAGCCGGTCGGGCCGGTGACCAGGACGAGACCGCGCGGGTTGTCACAGACATCGCGGAAAACCGCCGGGCAGTCCAGTTCCTCGAGCGTCAGTACCTTCGAAGGGATGGTTCGGAATACCGCCGCGGCACCGCGATCCTGATTGAAGGCGTTGACCCGAAAGCGCGCCAGACCGGGGATCTCGAAGGAAAAGTCGACCTCGAGGAACTCCTCGTAATCCTTGCGCTGCTTGTCGTTCATGATGTCGTACACCAGCGAGTGCACGGTCTTGTGGTCGAGCATCGGCACGTTGACCCGGCGAATATCACCGTCGACCCGGATCATCGGCGGCAGACCGGCCGACAGATGCAGGTCCGAGGCATTGTGCTTGACGCTGAAGGCAAGGAGTTCGGCTATGTCCATGGTGTCCCCTGGTGACAGACTGGGTCCGAATGACCCGGCCGCGTGCGCGGCTCTCCAATCGTTCTCGTTTATGATGGCGGGAACTTTAACGCGCCGCCGCCGCCGCGCCTAATCAGTATGCAAGATATCGCGCACAACCTCGCCGCCGTGCACGCTCGAATCGAGACCGCCGCCCGGGCCTGCGGCCGGGATCCGGCCGAAATCCATCTGCTCGCGGTCAGCAAGACCAAGCCCGGCGCAGACATCCAAGCGGCCTACGACAGCGGTCAGCGCGATTTTGGCGAGAACTACCTGCAGGAGGCCCTAGCCAAGATCGAGGCGCTGGTCGAGCTGAACGATCTGGTCTGGCACTACATCGGCGCCATCCAGAGCAACAAGACCCGCGCAATCGCCGAACACTTCGACTGGGTGCACGGTCTGGATTCGGGGAAGCACGCCCGGCGACTGGCCGAACAGCGCCCCCCGGAGCGGGCGCCGCTGAACGTCTGCATCCAGGTCAACCTCAGCCGCGAGGTCAGCAAGGGCGGAATCCCGGCCGATCGGCTCGCCGAACTCGTTCAACAGGTCCACGGCCTGCCCGGGCTGAGTCTGCGCGGTCTGATGACCCTACCCGACCCGGCTGCCCCGGCCGGCGTCCAGCAGTCCGACTTTCGCCGCCTGCGGGAACTCAAAGATCAACTCAACGCCGGCGGCCTGGCACTCGACACCCTGTCCATGGGCATGTCGGGCGACCTTGAGGCGGCGGTTCGCGAGGGTGCGACCTGGGTACGCATAGGCACCGCCATCTTCGGTGCGCGTCGCTGATGCGGCAGGCCGGGGATCGAGACCAGGGTCCGAGTCGCGATCAACTCCGACCCGGACAGGCGCCGCTTACCCGTGAACAAGAGGCCTTACGCAGGATGCGCCGGGCGCACCGACCGAGCAGCCCGGAAATCTCACCAGTCGGTGAGATTTCCGGGCTAGACTTCCGTTTTCAATCGAGCCACACACGCTAATTATGTCGGAACAACACATCACCTTCATCGGCGGTGGCAATATGGCCACCGCCCTCCTGTCCGGACTGATCGCCGACGGCACTCCGGCGCCGAACCTGACGGTCGCCGACCCCAACCCTGAACGACGCAGCTACCTGGTCGAGCAATTCGGGGTTGATGCCACCGACGACAATCGCGCCGCGGTCAGGCGGGCTCAGGTGGTTGTGCTGGCGGTCAAACCGCAGGTCGCGGCCGACGTGGTCAAGGACATCGCCGCCGAGTTGCGCGCCGCCAGGGCGCTCTTGATCTCGGTCGCCGCCGGAATTCGCTGTCAGGACTTGGAACGCTGGCTGGGGGTAGAGATGACGTTCGGCCCCCGGCGATCGTCCGCAGCATGCCGAATACGCCGGCTATGCTGCAGGCCGGGGCGACGGCGCTTTTCGCCAACGCCGCGGCCAGTACCGGGCAGCGTGAGTTCGCCGAGCGCCTGCTGCGCTCGGTGGGTCTGACCCGCTGGGTCGACAGCGAGGACTTGATGGACGCCGCCACCGCGCTCTCGGGCAGCGGGCCGGCCTACTTCTTCCTGGTCATGGAGGCGATGGAGGCGGCCGGCCAACAGCTGGGTCTGGACGCCGAAACCGCTCATCTGCTGACCCTGCAGACCGCCCTCGGCGCCGCCCGTATGGCGATCGAGAGCCCTGACGATCCGGCCACCCTGCGGCGCAAGGTCACCTCGCCGGGCGGCACCACCGAGCGCGCGGTTGAGCGCCTCGAGCAGGCCGGACTGCGGGCGATCTTCGTCGACGCCCTGAGCGCGGCGCGCGATCGTTCGATCGAACTCTCGACCGAACTGGGAGGCGCGTGATGGGAAGCGGCTACCTGACCGATCCGCTGATCTTTCTGCTCAAGACCGCCTTCGGGCTGTACATCCTGGTGGTCCTGCTGCGATTCCTGTTTCAGCTGGTGCGGGCCGACTTCCACAACCCGATCTCACAGTTCGTGGTCAAGGTCACCACGCCGGTGCTGAATCCGTTGCGTCGAGTCATCCCCGGGATCGCCGGGGTCGACATCTCATCGCTGGCACTCGCCTGGCTGCTGCAGACCCTGCAGCTGGCCCTGATCCTCGGGCTCAGCGGCCACGGGCTGCAGTTGCTCGGCCCCGCCCTGCTCGCGATTCCCGAACTGGTTGGACTGACGATCAACATCTTCCTGGTTGCGGTCTTCATCCAGGTGATTCTCAGCTGGGTCAACCCGGGCGCCTACAATCCGGCAACGGCCCTGGTCTACAGCCTGACCGAGCCGCTGATGGCGCCGGCGCGGCGGTTGATCCCACCGATCTCCGGGCTGGACCTGTCACCGATGGCGGTGGTAATCGGCCTGATCGTGCTGAAGATGCTGGCGGTGCCCCCCCTGCAGGCGTTGGCGCGGCAGCTCGGCAGCTGATCCGCGCCGGGGCCGGCGGCACAGCGGATGAACCAGCCCTGGTGGCGGCGCGACGGTAATGATCTGGTGTTGAATCTGCGCGTCCAGCCGCGTGCCACGCCCGAGGGCTTTGCCGAACCCGTGGGTGACGCCATCAAACTGCGAATCAAGGCCGCACCGGTCGACGGCAAGGCCAATCTCCAGATCATCGCGCTGCTGGCGAAACAATTCGGCGTCCGTCGCCGCCAGGTCACCATCGAGGCCGGGACCACCCAGCGCAACAAACGGGTTCGAATCTGCGCCCCGACCCGATTCCCACCCGCTTTTCGGCCGGACTAAGCTGCGAATTCCATGAAGGGATCAGGAGTCAGGGCGTGATGGGCAAAGCAGTTGGGCTGATCGACCGACCCGTTCGCCGGGAGCGAATGGGAACAGTGCGGAGCACTGGTCCGCAGGGGCGGAGGGCAGGAGGCCCGGAATAAAAAGCATAGCCGTCGCTGTGGTTTGAGGGGGATCGGCACAGAGGTGAAGGCCAGCGCGGCCCGAGCCCAATCAGGACAAAAGGCAACTGCGAATACGAAGAATGAAATTCATCAAACGCCCTTCGTGATGCTGGCCACTTCAATCGACCCTTCCGCCATCATGCAATCTGCAGCTTGAGCCATTTGGGAAGAAAAAATCCTCCCTGCCGACATACATGACATACGCCTATAATCTTGGCCCACGAATCAGGAACTTAAGTAATACTGGCGGCAGGAAGCGCGCACAACGGGTCAAGGTTCAGGAGTCTCACGTAAACCATGTCTACCGCACAATTTCAGCAGCAACTCGCCTCTTTGCAGAACTGGAAGCGCAAGCAGCAGCGCATCCTCAACGAACTTCTGCATTGGCTACCGGGACAAAAGCTGCGCACTCCCGAGGTCGAAGACGCGATCAAGCACGCACTCAACGCCCTCGGCCAGGAGCATCTCACGGTCGCGGTGATCGGCGAGTTCTCGCGCGGCAAGACCGAGCTGATCAACGCCCTGTTCTTCAGCGACCTGGGGCGCCGTGTTCTACCGAGCGACGCCGGTCGCACCACTATGTGTCCGACCGAGATCTTTCAGGACGACCAACTGCCGCCGAGTCTGTGGCTGTTGCCGATCGAGACCCGGCTCGAGGACATCTCGCTGCACGATCTGCGCACCGACCTCAGCCGTTGGCGCAGGATCGAACTCGACATCGGTCATCCCGATCTGCTGCAGCAACAACTGCGCGAACTGACCGCCAGTCGCGACGCCAGCACCGAGGAGGCCGGCCGGCTCGGTCTGGAGCCGATCGAGAGCGACACCATTCGCGGCACCGTGACCATTCCGAAATGGCGTATGGCCTTGATCAATTACCGTCACCCCTTGCTGGCCCAGGGTCTGCGCCTGCTCGACACGCCCGGGCTGAACGCGGTCGGCAACGAGCCGGAGCTGACCTACGAGATGCTGCCCTCAGCGCAGGCGACCCTGTTCATACTCGGCGCCGATACCGGCGTGACCGCTTCCGACCTGGAGATCTGGCAGCGCTACGTTCGCCCCCCAAGCCGCCATGGCGACATCGGACTGATGATCGTGCTGAACAAGACCGACACCCTGTGGGACGACCTGCGCTCGATACCCGAGACCCAGGCCAGCATCGATCGCCAGGTCGATCAGGTCTCCCAGACCCTCAACATCATGCCGCAGCAGATCTACCCGGTGTCTGCACGCAAGGCCCTGGTGGCACGTGTACAGCGCGACTACGGTCTGGAAGGGCGCAGCGGTATCGTCCGGCTGGAACAGCACCTGTCGAACGAGCTGGTGCACAATCGGCAGGAACTGCTGCTGAACGACTATACCCGCAACGTCTGTCGCAGCCTGCTGATCCTCGAAGACCTGGTCGAGAAGCGTCTGCAACGGGTGCGTCAACAGCAGCGCACCCTGAGCACGATCAACAAACAGGGCGACAACACGATCCGCATATTGTTGGAGCGCGCCGACCGCGAGAAGCAGCGCTATCAGGGCAGCGTGCAGGCCTACAAGGGCAGCCGCGATGCGTTCCTCCAGCATGGCAGGACGTTGCTCGAGGCTCTGAGCCTCGATCGTCTGAACCTCAGTATCGAGCAGGCTTGGCACAAGATGAACGACGCCCTGACCACCTTCGGTCTGCGCGAGTCGATGCGGGTACTGTTTGATGACGTCAATCGGCGCATGGATACCGTCGAGGCCAACACGCAGCAGATGCGCCGCCTGGTCCGATCGATCTATGCCCGCTTCGAGAACGAACACGGTTTCCGTGCTTTGGAGATCGAGATGTTCTCGGTCGGCCGGCACCAGGTCTCGCTCAATCTGTTGCATCAGGAGGCCGAAAGCTTCCGCAACAGCCCTCGCACCGCACTGACCGCCCAGGCCTTCATTGTCGAGCGTTATTTCCGCACCATCGTCCACCGCGCACGTCTGGTGTTCGTTGCCGCCAATGACGAGGCCAAACTGTGGATGAATACCGCGCTGCAGCCGCTCACGCTGCAGGTCAAGGAACACCGCGAACAATTGAATCAACAGGTCCAGGATCTTCGCCAGGCAAACGAATCACGCAGCTCCGTGCAGCAGCGCGTAGCAATGCTGCAACTCGACGAGCGCCTGCTGGAAGGCCAGATCGGCTCGCTGCGCAATGTCCGCCAGGAACTGACCCAGGTCGACCTCAGTGACGACCAGGGCCAATGGCAGGCGAGCCAGGTCGAACAGAAAGCCGGTTGACGGCGATTCCCGCCTGAGGCTCCTACGGCGAAACATTGCCCCAGGCTTCATGGTCTATATTGTCGACTGAGCTGCTTACCAGCATCGGGCAAACAACAATCACGACCGCCCGGAAAGGCTCGCCCAGTTAATGCTTAGGAGGACGACTTAATGCGTCAAGATACAAAGCCGTACGCGATCATCGCGGGGATTTTCCTACTTTTCGGCTCGACCGGATTATTGGCGGAAAACAGCACCAAGATCCCCGGGTACACCATCCATCACAACGCCCTGACCACCGATTCGCTGCCCCCGCAAGTGGCCAGCGCCTATGACATTCGCCGCAGCAAGAACCGGGCGATGCTCAATGTCAGCGTAGTCAAGGACGTGCCGGGCACCACCGGAAAACCGGTCAGCGCCGATGTGCGGGTCATCGCCAAGAATCTGATTGGCCAGGGGCGCGACATCCCGATGCGCGAGATCCGCGAGGGCGAGGCGGTGTACTACATCGGTGACTTTCTGGTCGCCAATCGCGAACAGCTGCGGTTCGAACTCGAGGTCACACCGGCGGGCGAGCGCAGCGCGCACACCGCCAGTCTGACTCAGGAGTTTCATACCGACTGATGATGTCGTGACGGGGACCGGAGTCGCACTCGACTCCGATCCCTTCTGAGGCGACTCAGTGGGAGGTGCGCCTCGCGCCGATGCAACCTGGATCAAGGCACTTCGCGGCGAGGGCGCCGCTCCCACAGAATGCATCAGGTCAAGCCAAGCGCCTGCGCCAGCAGATACACCCCGAACAAGATTACCAGCCCGCCGGCAATCTGCCGCACCGCCGGCCGCCGCACGTACCCCCCCAACCAGGCCGCCGCCGCCCCCATCAGCAACAGATTCGGCAGTGTGCCCAGCCCGAAGGCCAACATCAGCCCGGCCCCTTCGAGTACGCCGCCGGCGGAGACCGTCCAGATCAATACGCTGTACACCAGGCCGCAGGGCAGCCAGCCCCAGACCAAGCCCAGCAGCAGGGCCTGAGCAGGGCTGCGCACCGGCAGCAGCTTACGGCCAAATGGCTCGAGCCGGCGCCAGATCGAACCGCCGGCCTGTTCCACCCGGCGCAGCCCCATCCACCAGCCCGCCAGGTAAAGGCCCAGCGCGATCATGAACACTGCGGCCAGGCCCTGCAGCGCCCGCTGTGCAAGATACACCGGCATCATTCCGGCGAGCAGCAGCCCCAGGCCGCCCACCAGCGCTCCCGCCAGGGTGTAACTGGCGATCCGCCCGAGGTTATAGGCGAGCTGATACGGCAGCTGACCCCAGCCGCTGCGCTGTGCCTCGGGCAGCCCCAGGGTCAGGGCGCCGACGATGCCGCCGCACATGCCGACACAGTGCACCCCGCCGAGCAGGCCGACCAGAAAGGCGCCCAGATACCCGACCTCAAGCTCCACCGTTACGTTCCTCCAACCGGGTATGCCTTGCCGCCAGCCACACCAGCACCAGCACCGGCACGCCCATCACGGCGGTCAGGGTAAAGAACTGCTCATATCCAACTCGGTCGACGATCACGCCCGAGAAGCCGCCGAGGAACTTCGGCAGCAGCAACATCACCGAGCTGAACAGGGCGTACTGGGTGGCGGAGTAGTGCACATTGGTCAACGCCGAGAGATAGGCGACGAAGGCCGCCGAGGCCAAGCCGCCGGAGAGATTGTCCATCGCCACGACACCGATCAGCATGGTCACCGATGGGCCCGCCGCGGCCAGCCAGGCGAACAGCAGATTGGTCGCCGCCGCCAGCAGCGCGCCGGCGAACAGGATGCGCATCACCCCGAAGCGATTGACCAGCACGCCACCGACCACGGCCCCGAGCAGGGTCATGGCGACGCCGAAGACCTTGGTGACATTGGCGACCTCGGTCTTGCTGAAGCCCATGTCGACATAGAAGACATTGGCGATCACCCCGAGCACGATGTCGGAGATGCGATAGCTGGCGATCAGCGCCAGCACCAGCAGCGCCAGCCAGCCGTAGCGGCCGAAAAAGTCGATGAAGGGGCTGAGCACCGCCGACCAGACCCAGCGCGCCGTCGGCACCAGCCACGGCGGCAGGCGAGCGAACATCTCAGGCTCATGGGTGGCGTCGGCCGGCGGGCGCTGCGGCGGATGCGGCTCGCCGACAGACAAGGTGGTGAGGATGCCGACCCCCATCAATGCGGCCATCACCAGATAGGCGAACTGCCAGGGGGCGTGCTGATAACTCGCCTCGTCGGGGTCGACCCAGGCCGCGAGCCACAGCACCCCGGCGCCGGCGGCGATCATCGCCAGGCGATAGCCGATCATGTAGGTCGCCGCCATCGCTGCCTGCAGGCGCGGGCCGCCACTCTCGATGCGGAAGGCATCGATGACGATGTCCTGGGTGGCCGAGGCGAAGGCCACCAGCACCGCCAGCCAGACCAGCTGCTCCAGCCCCTGCACCGGATCGGTCAGCGCCATGCCGACCAAACCCGCGGCAACCGCCAGCTGAGCGGTCAGCAGCCAGCCGCGGCGCCGTCCGAGCAGCCGCGACAGACCGGGGATCGGCAGCCGATCGACCAACGGCGCCCAGACCCACTTGAAGCCGTAGGCCAGCGCCACCCAGCTGACGAAACCGATGGTCGAGCGGTCGATACCCGCCTCGCGCAGCCAGAACGACAGGGTGCCGAACACCAGCAGCAGCGGCAGCCCGGAGGAGAAACCGAGCAACAACAGAGTCAGTGGTCGCGGATGGAAATAAATGCTGAGCGCGTCCCGCCAGCCACGCGCCTCAGAGCTCATAGTCGTAATCCATGATCAGCGGCGCATGATCGGAGAAGCGCTTGCTCTTGTAGATCGAGGCGGCCTGG
This sequence comes from uncultured Gammaproteobacteria bacterium, assembly GCA_963765415.1. Classification (GTDB taxonomy): domain Bacteria; phylum Pseudomonadota; class Gammaproteobacteria; order Chromatiales; family Chromatiaceae; genus CAVXWS01. The sequence goes on along the minus strand of CAVXWS010000013.1, from coordinate 29,196 downwards.
ACCTTGATCGGCCAGCCCGGGGGTGACCACCTGGTAGTCGATCCGCCAACCGACGTTCTTCTCCCAGGCCCGGCCGCGGTTCGACCACCAGGTGTATTGCTCGGCCTCCTGATTCACCCGGCGAAAGGCATCGACCCAGCCGGCGCGGCCGAACAGGGCATCCATCCAGGCCCGCTCCTCGCGGCAGGAAACCGGAGTTTTTCTGATTCGAGCGCCAGTTCTTCAGGTCGATTGCTTTATGCGCGATGTTCCAGTCGCCGCAGAGGATGTACTCACGCCCGGAGGCGCGCAGTTCTTCGAGATACGGCAGCAGCCAATCCAGGACCTGGAACTTGACCTGCTGGCGCTCCTCGCTGGAGGAACCCGAGGGCAGGTACAGTGAGACGACGCTGAGCCGTCCGAAGCGGGCCTCGATCCAGCGTCCCTCGGCGTCGAACTCGGGCCGGCCGATGCCCTCGAACACCTCGTCGGGTTCGCGCCGGCAGTAGATGCCCACGCCGCTGTAGCCCTTACGCTCGGCCGGGTGATAGTAACAGGCGAAGCTCGGCGGCCAGAACACCGGGGCCTGGATCTGATCGATCTGCGCCTTGAGCTCCTGCAAACACACTACATCGGCTTTTTGACGCCGCAGCCAGGAATAGAAACCCTTGCGTTCAGCCGACCGGATGCCGTTAAGATTGAGACTGATGACCCGCATGGGTTCGCGATTATAGCGGCCGCGACCGGAATGCCGGCACTTGCCTGATCCGCCTCAATTGTTTATCCCTTACTATCACCCAAATCCGGTGCGGCTTGGCCTATGCTAGGCGCGACCCGAAACCTGCGTGAATACGATGGACGATACCCTACAGCGACTTCTAGAAACCGAGCAGCGCGCGGAGGAGATCACGCGCTTGGCCAACGTCGAACGCGAACGCCTGATCGAGGAGGCCCTGCAAGAGGCCCGACGCGAACAAAGCCGCTTCGAGGCCCGCACCCCGGAACTGCACGCATCCTTCGTCGAGAAGGCCGAGACCCGAGCCCAGCAGACCGTCAGCGAACTGCACAAACGCTACGACGAGCGGCACACCCGCATGCGCCAGCAGGCCGAAGAACGGGAAAACGACGCCTTGGACGCCGCATTTCAGTTGATCACCGACCCACGTATCTAGTCGACCCGGCGGAACGCGGAAATCATGTCGGCAATCAGCGAACAGGCCTACCTCAGCACTCGCGTCGCCATTCTGCGCAGCCGGCTGATGCCCGAAGCGGAGATCGAGGCGTTGATCGAAGAGCCTCTGCACGAGGGAATCTCGCGGCGGCTGGGCACAGACCTGAGCGACCCCGCTCTGGATACCGCGCAGATCGAGCGCGCACTGATGCGCAGTCTGCTCGATGACCTGGCCGTACTGCTGCGGCCACTGCGGGGCGGGGCGCGCGCCCTGTTCATTTTCTGGGCGCGCCGCTTCGAGCTGTTCAATCTCAAGGCCCTGATTCGCGGCAAGCTCCAGGGGCTGCCGGAGGCGGAGATCGAACGCCATCTGCAGGACATGCCGGCGTTCACCGTGCTGCAACACGACAAGCTGCTGCGCGCCGAGAACGTCACCGAGCTGCTGCGCCAGATCGAGGCCGGGCCCTACGGCGACATCGCCCGCCAGGCGCGCAACGTGTTGGAGGAGAAACAGGACACCATGGCGGTCGAGGCGGCGATCGATCAACGCTATTACGACGGGTTGATCAGCCGGGTGCAGCGGCTCGAGAAAACCGACCTGGATGCCATGCACAAACTGCTCGGCAACCAGGCCGACCACCTCAACCTCAGCTGGCTGCTGCGTTACCGCTTCGCCTACAACCTGTCACCGTCCGAAACCTATTACTATCTGATCCGTCACGGTTACCGTCTCCATCGCGAACTTCTGTTGCGTTTGGTCGAGTTGCCCGAGCAGGCGCAGGTCGTAGAGGCGCTGCCCGAGAGCCTGCGCGAGGCCATCGCCGAGGCCGGCGACCCGTTCGAGATCGAGCGCCGGCTGGAGAAAATGGTGATGCATCGCGCCGGCGCCACCATGGTTCGCAGCTCCTCGGTCATCGCCAGGGCCTTTGCCTACCTGCTGTTGCGCGAGTCCGAACTCAACCGACTGCGCGCCATCATTCTGGGCAAGCGTCTCGGCCTTGGTGTCGAGTTGATGCACAAGGCCGTCGGTAACGACAATCTCGTTGCGAGTGCCGCCTGATGTTTCGTCCCGAGCTGATGCGTCATGTACTGATCCAGGTGATCAAAAGTGATCTGCCCCAGGCCGCCCTGACCCTGGCCGAGTTGGGCGTGTTTGCACCGGACCATCGCCCCAGCGATGATCACCAGCTGCTCGATGTGCCGGGCGAGCGCTATCGCCAGCTGTATCGCCAGGCGGAGTCGCGCCTCGGAAAGATCACCGCGCACTTCCAGCAGATCCCTCCGGTCAGGATCCGCAAGCTGCAACAGGTCAGCGAACGCGAGCTGGACGCCCTGAACAACCACCTCGGCAAGCTGTGGCAGGAATGCTCCGAGTGCCAGGAGCAGTTTCGTCAGCTGGACGAGGAGACTCGCCTGATCGAGCAGTTGGAAAACGCGCTGCAGAACTTCGCCAATTTGGATATCGACCTGAGCCTGCTGCAGGGCGAGAAAGAGTTTCTCGACCTGCGACTGGGGATCGTGCCGCGGATCAACCTCGACCGCATGCGCGACGCCCTGGGGCTGGCCGACCACCTCATCTATACGTTCCTGATTGCCGGCGACAATGTCCACGTGGTCGTGGTAGGACCGAAGAGCGATCAGATCGTCGAGGTCGACTCGGTGCTGGAATCGGCGGGTTTTCGCGACCTGCCGATCCCGACGGAACTGCGCGACGAGCCGAGCAAGATCCGTCAGGAGCTGATCGAGCGCCGGCAGCGCATCGAGCGCGAGCGGGCCAAGGTCATGGAACGGGTGAAGCGGCGCTCGACACAGAGTCTCGAGTTCCTGCAACTGGCCGCCGAGACCCTGGCCCTGGCCCGGCCCTTTGTCGAGCTCGACAGCTCGGCGCGCAGTTCTTCGCACCTCGCCGTTCTGTCCGGCTGGGTGCCGGCACGGCAACTGGAGCGGGTCGAGGCGGCACTGGAGCGCGATCTGGAACAGCCCTTTCATCTGACCTCGCGTCGCACGCATGCCAAGGAACGCCACCAGGTGCCGACCCTGTTGTCGCCGAATCGGCTGCTGTCACCCTTCACTACCCTGGTGCAGCAATACGGCATCCCGCGCTACGGCGAGATCGACCCCTCGGCGGTGTTCGCCGTCACCTTCATCCTCATGTTCGGCATGATGTTCGGCGACGTCGGCCACGGCGCGGTGATCGCTGCTGGCGGCGCTGTACTTCCGCGCCAAACTCGGCCGTTTCACCCCTTCGCGGTGATCGCCGGGTCTGTCGTCGATGTTCTTCGGCTTCGTCTACGGCAGCATCTTCGGCTACGAACACGTGCTGCATCCGTTGTGGATGTCGCCGCTGAGCGATCCGATCTGCTGCTCAAGGTCGCGCTCGGTGGGGAATCGGTTTTCTGCTGTTAATGACCGCGCTCAACATCCACAACCGCCTGATCGAAGGCGACTGTCGCCGAGGCGCTGGTCGGACACCACAGCGTGGTCAGCATGACGCTCTACCTCGGCCTGCTGTGGGGCGCCTACCGCCTGTCGACCGGCGCCGGTTTCGGCTGGCTGTCCGGGCTGGTGGTGCTGGTCTCGCTCGGCGCCTTCATGGCATACACCTGGAGGCACAGTGAGGCGCCGCACGGCGAACGGGTGATGATCGTCTTCATGGAGAGTTACGAAGCGGTGATGGGCAGCATCTCCGGCACGCTGTCCTTCCTGCGGGTCGCCGCCTTCAGCCTGAATCACGTCGCCCTGGCCATCGCCGTATTCACCCTGGCGGACATGATGGAACCGACCGGCCACTGGATCATGGTGATCTTCGGCAACCTCTTCATCCTGGTGCTCGAGGGGGCGATCGTCGCCATTCAGACCCTGCGCCTGGAGTACTACGAGGGCTTCTCCCGCTTCTACTCCGGTGACGGTCACGAGTTCGAACCCTTGCGCCTGGAGGCCGAATCAATGCCGCTGCCTTAAACCACGCGCGAAGCACTGATCAACCCCTAGCTAATCACGAGGAATCCGGTATGTACGGCTTGATCAGTCTGATGACCCTGGGCATCCTGGGCATGATCATCTCACGGTCTGTTCCTGGAATTTCGCCCGGCCGATACCCGCGTCAGGCGCACGCTGGTACCGCTATGCCCTGATCGGCAACCTGGCGGTGTTCATCGGCGCCCAGTTCGCCCTGATGATCCTCGGCATGCAGGACGTGCTGGCCGCCCAACCCGCGGTAGTCGACGCCATGGCCAACGGCGAGATCTCGGTCGGCCTGGGTCTGGCGCATCATCGGTATCGGCATCCCGACCGCGCTCAGCACCGTCGGCGCGGGAATCGCGGTCGGCCCGATCGGCTCGGCCTCCCTGGCGGCGCTGGCAGAGAAACCGGAGATGTTCGGCCGTACGCTGATCTATCTCGGCCTGGCCGAAGGTATCGCCATCTATGGTCTGGTGATGAGTATCCTGCTGCTCGACAAGATCTGAGGCGGTTCAGGCAGACACATCATGCCGACCATCGGACACCAACCCGTCGAGAACAACGGCCAAACCCGCATGGTGTTTCTTGGCCAGTCGGCGCTGGCCGAGGGTTTCGCCCTGATCGGCTTCGAGATCCGCCGCAATGCAAGCGTCCAGGAGCTCGATGCGCTGCTCGAAGAATTACTGGACAAACGCCAGAACGCCTACCTGATCATCGAGCAGGAACTGGCCCGGGCCGGCAGTAAACTCCTGCCGCTGGTTTACGCGGAAGGCGGTCGGATCATCGTCGCCGAGGTCCCGCCGCTGGCGCAACCCGAAGCGGTCCACCTCGACATCGACGACCAGGTGCAGGCCCTGCTCGGCGGCCAGTCGCTCGATGATTAGGACCAACTGACACAGCGAACCCTCCCATGGACAAAGTCAAAGAACTCGAAGCCGCCATCCTCGCCCGCGCCGACCGGCTGGCGGAACAGTACCGGCATCAGGCACAACTCAGCCGCGACGAGATCCTGCGCGAATCGAGCGAGAAGCTGCGCCTGCGCGAAGAGCGCGAGGTGCTGTTCGGCAAGGCGCTCGCCGAACGGGCCTACCGGCGCAATGTGCAGTCGAACGAGCTGAAGCTGCAGGCGCATATGGATCAACTGCGCTGGAACCTGATCAAGGCGGTGATGGAGCGGCTCGAAGATCGCCTGCAGGCATTGACCGAGGACGACCAGGCCTACCTAGAGGTGTTGCGCGGCTTTCTCCGCGCCGGTATCGAACAGATGCAGCTGCCGCAACTGGTGGTCGAGGTCAACAAGACCGACCAGGAACGCCTCCACCTGCAATGGCCGGCGTTCACCGCCGACATGGACCCACAGGTCGAACTCACCCTCGGTGAGAAGCCCCTGCGCTGCCGCGGCGGCCTGCTGCTGCGTTCTCCCGACAACCGGGTGCGGTTGGACAACACCTTCGAGGGGCGCATACACCGGCTGTACGGGAATATGCACCAGGCCATCCAGGAGCGCCTGCTGCCACACAGTCCGGAAGACGTCAGCACCGGCGCGGCGGGCGCCTGAACCCAAGATCCGGCAGGCATCGCCTCGGAGAACGAAAGATGAGTGAAGCGAACAAGACCGGGCGGATACTGGCTATCAATGGCCCGATCCTGACCATCGAACTGCCCGGCGTGCGCAACGGCGAACAGGTCCGCATCGGTGAACTCGGCCTGGCCGGCGAGGTCATTGCCCTGCAGGGTCGCCAGGCCATCGTGCAGTGTTACGAGAGCACCGACGGCGTGCGCCCCGGCGAGGAGGTGCGGGCGCTCGGACATCCGCTTTCGGTGGAACTCGGACCGGGCCTGATGGGCGAGATCTTCGACGGCGTGCAAAGGCCGCTGACCAGCATCTTTCGCGAGACCGGCGACAACATCCCGCGCGGTTTCAACCCACCGCCGCTCAACCGCGAGCGGCGCTGGCACTTCCAGCCGAAGGAGGACGGGGTCGAGCTCGGATCGCAGGTCCAGCCTGGGACGCTGCTCGGCCTGGTGCAGGAGACCGAGACCATCGAGCATCGAATCCTGCTGCCGCCGGATCTCTCCGGGGAACTGCTGGAACTCGCCCCCGAGGGCGACTACACCCTGAACCAGTCCATCGGTCGCCTGCGAGATCGGCACGGCAAGGTGCACAAACTGCATCTCTATCACCGCTGGCCGGTACGCAAACCGCGCCCCTATCGTGCGGCGCGCCACTGCGGTCGAACCGCTGATCACCGGACAACGCATCCTGGATACCTTCTTCCCGCTGCTCAAAGGCGGCAAGGCGGCGGTTCCCGGTCCGTTCGGCGCCGGCAAGACCATGGTGCAGCAGCAGATCGCGCGCTGGTCCAACGCCGACATCGTCATCTACGTCGGCTGCGGCGAGCGCGGCAACGAACTGGTCGACGTGCTCGAGACCTTCCCCGAGCTGCAGGACCCCTACACCGGCCGCAAGCTGATGGAGCGCACCCTGCTGGTGGCCAACACCTCCAACATGCCGGTGGTGGCGCGCGAGGCGTCGATCTACGTCGGCATGACCATGGCCGAGTACTACCGCGATCAGGGCTATGACGTGGTGATGCTGGCCGACTCCACCAGCCGCTGGGCCGAGGCGCTGCGCGAAGTCTCCGGCCGCCTCGGCCAGATGCCGGTGGAAGAAGGCTACCCGGCCTATCTGGCATCGCGCCTGGCCGCCTTCTACGAGCGTGCCGGCCGGGTCGAGACCCTGTCGCGGCGAACGAGGCTCGGTCACGCTGATCGGCGCGGTCTCCCCGCCCGGCGGCGACTTCTCCGAACCGGTGACCAGCCACACCAAGGAGATCATCCAGACCTTCTGGGCGCTATCCAAGGAACTGGCCGACGCCCGCCACTACCCGGCCATCGACTGGGTCGACAGCTTCTCCGATCACGTCGAGAGCTGCGGCCGAATGGTGGGCGGAGAACGTGGGCCCGGCCTGGGAGCAACGCCGCGCCCAGGCGCTGGCGCTGCTGGCCCGCGACGCGGAACTCTCGCGCATCGTCAACCTGGTGGGCCCCGAGGCGCTGTCCTCCGCGCAGCGCTGGGAGCTGGAGGGTGCCTCGCTGATCAAGGAGGGCGTGCTGCAGCAGAGCGCCCTGGACCCGATCGACACCTTCTCCTCGCCGGAGAAGCAGTTCGCCCTGCTCGACCTGATGCTGACCATCTTCGACCAGGGTGCCGAACTGATCGAACTGGGCGTGCCGGTGCAGGAGCTGATCGACCTGCCGATCCTGGCCAAGGCGCGGCGCCTGAAACAGACGCTCTCGTCCGAGCAGATCAACGACATCACCGTCTTCGCCGACGAGATCAAGGACGAGCTCGAGCGGCTCAAGGTCGAATACATCAAGCACGGGGAGCCGGCATGAGCGCCAAAGAGTACCGCACCGCATCCGAGGCGCGCGGCGGTCTGCTGGTGGTTCGCGAAGCGCCGCAGATCGCCTTCGGCGACCGGGTGGTGATCAAGACGGTCAGCGGCCAGCACCGCAACGGCCAGGTGATCCGCACCGACACCGAGGAGGTCTTGATCCAGGTCTTCGAAGGCACCGACGACCTCGACCTGGAGAGCACCTGGGTGCGATTTCTCGACGAGCCGCTGGAGATCACTCTGTCGCCGGAGATGCTGGGCCGGGTATTCAACGGCATCGGCGACCCCAGGGACGACCGGCCGCCCATCGTCTCCAATATCCGCCGCAACATAAACGGGCTCGGCCATCAACCCGGCGGCACGGACCTACCCGCGCGAGTTCATCCAGACCGGCATCTCCACCATCGACGGCCTCAACTCGCTGGTGCGCGGGCAGAAGCTGCCGATCTTCTCCGGCTCCGGTCTGCCCCACAACCGGCTTGCCGCCCAGATCGTGCGCCAGGCCAGGCTGGTGGATCGAAGAGAGCAGCTTCTCCGTCGTGTTCGCGGCCATGGGCGTCTCCTACACCGACGCCCGGTTCTTCGAGGAGGAGTTCGCCGCGTCCGGCGTACTCGGCAACGTGGTGATGTTCATCAACCTGGCGGACGACCCGCCGGTCGAGCGCCTGGCGCTGCCCAGGGTGGCGCTGACCGCCGCCGAGTATCTGGCCTTCGATCTGGACCGGCACGTGCTGGTGGTGATGACCGACATGACCAACTACGCCGAGGCCCTGCGCGAAGTGGCCACCGCCAAGGGCGACGTGCCGTCGCGCAAGGGCTATCCGGGCTATCTCTATTCCGACCTGGCCGAGATCTACGAGCGCTCCGGGCGTATCCGCGACCGCCACGGCTCCATCACCCTGCTGCCGGTGGTGAGCATGCCGTCGGACGACATCACCCACCCGATCCCGGATCTGACCGGCTATATCACCGAGGGACAGATCGTGCTCAGCCGCGAGCTGCACAACCAGGGCATCTACCCGCCGGTGCACATCTCACCCTCGCTGTCGCGGCTGATGAAGGACGGCATCGGCAAGGACGACACGCGGGAGGATCACCCGCGGGTGGCGAGCCAGCTCTACGCGCTCTATGCGCGCGCCCTGGAGACGCGCAATCTGGCCTCCATCGTCGGCGCCGACGAACTGTCGGAACGCGACCGCCGCTATCTCGAGTTTCGCCGACGCCTTCGACCAGCGTTTCGTGGGTCAGGGAGAAGATGAGGACCGCTCGATCATCGAAACCCTGAACCTGGCCTGGGATCTGCTCAGCATGTTTCCCACACGAGGCCCTGACCCGGGTCAGCGAGACCGATCTGGCCAAGTACCATCGCTTCCAGCGCACCGGCAGCGACGCGGAGAGCCTGGTGTAATGAGCGGCAAGATCCTCAAGGTCGCGCCGACCAAGAACACCCTGCTGGCGCTCAAGCGCCAGGCGGTGATTCTGGAGGAAGGTCACTCGCTGCTCGAGCGCAAACGCGAGCTGCTGACCCGGCTGGTCTATCAACGCATCGGCAACTACCGCAGCCTGCGCAAGACCGCACGCGGCTCCATTCGCGAGGCCTAGCATTGGCTGGCGATCGCTCACATGCGCATGGGCAGCCATGCCATGCAGCAGGCTGCCATCGGCACCGGCGCGGCGTTGCAGGTCGACATCCTGCCGCGTCGCGCACTCGGGGTGCAGTACCCTGCGGTCGACGCCGAACTGCTGCCGCTGAAACCGGTCGGCCTGCTCGGCACCGACGTCAGCCTCGACAATACCCGCGCCACCCTCGCCCAGGTTGCCGTCGCCCTGGCCAGACTGGCCGAGACCGAGATCGCCCTGGAGCGACTGATGAGCGAGCAGCGCAAGGCCCAGAAGCGGGTCAATGCGCTGCGCTACAACATCATCCCACGCTACAAAGCACCATCCGCTACATCGAAGCGGTGCTGGAAGAAGAAGAGCGCAACACCCTGTTCCAGATCAAGGTCCTGCGCGAGAACGAACGCCACCGCAATGCCGGTTGAACCCGCGACGGCATGTATGCTGCCGAGCGGAATTCCTATATCACTCCTATCACTCCCGGAGCCATGAACACTCCCGCCTCGACCATCACCGCCTCAGTGGTAACGGTTGCCGCTCTGGTCACTCTGCTGGTGGTCGGTAAATCGCTGCTGCTGCCGCTCGCGGTAGCGATCATGATCTGGTACGTGATCGATGCGATGGCCAATTCCTTCGGCCAGATCGAGATCGGCGGCATCAAGCCGTTCCGAAAGATACGCCTGCTGCTGGCCCTGGCGACCATCGTACTGTTGATCCTCGGCGTTTCGACCATGGTCGGCGATACGGTCGACCAGGTGCGCCAGGCCGCGCCCGGCTACAAGGACAATGTATTAAAGATCGTCGAGAAGGCCTCAGACCTGACCGGCATCGAGGTCGCCCCGGCGGTGCAGGATTTCGCCGCCCGACTCGACATTGGCTCGGCGGTGAGTAAGATCGCCGGCGCCATTTTGTCGCTCGCCGGCGACGCCGGCGTGGTGGCCATCTACGTGCTGTTCATCCTGATCGAACAGAGGTTCTTCGATGTCAAGCTCAGCGCCCTGTTCAGCGACGGCGAGCGCGAGTCGCGGGTACGCAGCATCATCGGTCAGATCCAGACCCAGATCCGCCAGTACCTGTATCTGAAGACCCTGGTCAGCGCCGCGACCGGCCTGCTCAGCTATGGGGTGCTGTTGTGGGTTGGGGTGGACTATGCCGAGTTCTGGGCCTTTCTGATCTTCCTGCTCAACTTCATCCCGACCATCGGCTCGCTGCTCGGAGTCGCCTTCCCGGTAGTACTCGCGCTGGTTCAGTTCGATACCCTCACACCCTTCGTTATCCTGCTGGTCGCGCTCGGCGCCGTGCAGTTCACCATCGGCAACCTGATCGAACCGCGCCTGCTGGGCTCGTCACTGAATCTCAGCCCCCTGGTGGTCATCCTCGCGCTGTCTCTCTGGGGTCAGCTCTGGGGGATCGTCGGCATGTTCCTGAGCGTGCCTCTGACCGTGATTCTGATGATCGTCTTCTCCAACTTCGCCGCCACCCGGCCGATCGCCCTGGCGCTGTCGCAGGATGGGCGGATTCAACAGAGTTAGCCCGCATATTGCGTGAGGGGATCGGAATTTCCGGGAAATCCGGCTGAGCAGCTTGGCCGATCGGCTGACCCATTCGCCGGAAGCGAATGGGAACCGTGCAGGGCACGGGCCCCTCAGGGATGGAGGGCAGGACGCCCGGAAAACAGGCACAGCCGTCGCTGTGGGTGCGCCGGGACCGTCTGTCCGGGGGACAGACGCAGCCTGGCGAACGGGCATGTCAGGGACGTATGCCCTGGACCAGTTCGCGCGGCCGGAACGCGAAGGGCGATGGGAGGGGGCATCGTCGGGCGAGAGGCGACGCCGGATTTTTCAGAAAACCGGTCAGGACAAAACGTACCGTTGACGACGAGGGTCCGAACGGGTCAAAAGTCGGTAATTCATGTAGCAAAGTTTCAGCTGTGTGTCCGCCCTCGTGCAATATGCGGGCTGAGGTGCGATTTCATGGTTTCATCGTCTTTGTCAACAGCCTCGAAAACCTACAGACCTTGTTTGCGCCGATGACCCGAAACAGATATGGCGCCAGCGCAATTTACTCAGATTCTGAGGAAATAAGGTACGGCGATGAGCACGACACCAATCGCGACGAGGAGCGCCGTGTTGGGCACGAAATACGGAAAGCCCATCAGCGCCACACCGCATACCAGCGGGACGATTGCCCGCTGCCTTCGTCCGTAGACGAAGAACCCCAGCCCCATCGAGCCGAACAGCAGACCCCAAAGAAGTTGCGACTCGTTCAGAGTAACCTCACCTTAGCGCGCCTACTTGGGAAGCAAGAAAACGGGAACGCATTACGTCCAGCTTAGGCGTCCGCTTGTTCCATTCGGATCAGCACTCCGCTAACAACAGATCATCGATTGATCTCTTCTCCGCGTACCAAACATAGCCCCACCCGCTCGCTGAGAAGCTCAGCGCTTACGCGCCAAGGTCAGTCCGTCGCCGATCGGCACCAGACTGAGGTCGATTCGGTCATCGACCAGCAAGGCATCGTTCAGGGCACGCAGGGCGACGGTATCCGCGGTCTGATCCTCAGGATCGGCAACCGCACCGCTCCACAGGGTGTTGTCGAACAGGATCAGACCGCCGGGGCGGACCAGTTCCAGGCAGCGCTGGTAGTAGTTGATGTAGTTGATCTTGTCGGCGTCGATGAACGCCATGTCGAATCCCTTGTGCTCGCCGAGTTCGAGCAGGCCGTCAAGGGTCTCGAGTGCCCGGGCGAGGCGCAGGTCTATCCGCCCGGCCACGCCGGCCTCCTCCCAGAACGGTCGGCCGATGGCGGTCCATTCCTCGCTCAGGTCACAGCAGATCAACCGGCCGTGCTCCGGCAGGGCGGTGGCCAGGCAAAGCGCGCTGTAACCGGTGAATGCGCCGATCTCGAGGATGCGCAGCGCGCCGGTGAGTTTGACCAGCAGCGCCATGAACTGACCCTGTTCGGGCGCAATCTGCATCCTCGCCATCTCCAGCGCCTGGGTCCGTTCGCGCAGCCGGCGCTGGATGTCGCTCTCGCGCAGTGAGTGTTGGAGCAGATAGGCGTACAGGCGGTCATCGAGGTTGAGGGTGCGGTTCGACATGAATCGGACTCCAAGCGTTGGCGCTGGCCGTTTGGACACTTGATAATGGGCGGTTTATCCCCTCGTCGGCAACAAGGTATCGGTCATGCAGGATTATCAGCGGGAATTTCTCGAGTTTGCTCTGGAGGTCGGCGTATTGCGCTTCGGTGAATTCACCTTGAAATCCGGCCGCATCAGCCCCTACTTCTTCAATGCCGGGCTGTTCAACACCGGCGCCAGCCTGGCCCGGCTGGGCCGCTACTATGCGGCGACCATCAAGCGTTCGGGGATCGATTTCGACCTGCTCTACGGCCCGGCCTACAAAGGCATCCCCCTGGCCGCGGTCACCGTCGCCGCGCTCGCCGAACACCACGACCGTGACCTGCCTTACGCCTTCAACCGGAAAGAGGCGAAGGATCACGGGGAGGGCGGCAGCATCGTCGGCCATGCACTGGCGGGGCGGCGTGCTCTGATCATCGACGACGTCATCTCGGCCGGGACCTCGGTGCGCGAGTCGGTCGACATCATCCGCGCCCAGTCGGCGGAGCCCGCCGGGGTGGTGATCGCCCTCGACCGCCAGGAGCGCGGCAAAGGCGAGCGCTCGGCGATCCAGGAGGTCGAATCGGACTACGGCCTCAAGGTGGCCGCGATCGTCCGGCTGGAGGACCTGATCGGCTTTCTCGAGGAACGCGGTGATGCACCCGAGCTGGCGGCCATCCGCGCCTATCGGGCCGAGTACGGCGTCGCCTGAACCGCCGCTTCAACCGAGGATCAGCTTCAGCCCGACCAGCGAGGTCACCAGTTCGAAGGCACGCTTGATCCAGCGGTTGCCCTGGGTGATGGCCAGGTGCGCGCCCAGGTAGCCGCCGAGCAGCGAGCCGGCCAGCAGTGCCGGCAGCCAGGACCAGCGGATCTCGCCCAACAGCCCCAGGGTCAGGGCGCCGGCGCCGTTCCAGAACATCCCGACCAGGACCAGGGTATAGGCCACGGCCCGCTTGTAGTCGAGGCCGAACCAGCGCACCAGCCAGAGGGTGACAAACAGTCCGGTGCCCGAGGTCAAAGATCCGTTCAGGGCGCCGATAAGGAACAAGATGCCGCCCCCGATGGCAAAACCGGTCGACTGGCGGTTGCGCGGTTCGGCCTGTTGGCCGAATTCCTTCTTGCTGACGGAATAAAGCGCCAGACCGAGGGTCAGAAGACCGAGGGCGACCTCGGCAGTGCGTCCCGGGATCTCCAGGATCACGCTCGCGCCCAGGACGACCCCGGGCAGGCCGGCGGCCAGAATGAACAGCGTGAGATGCCGTTCAAGGTGACCCTCGCGCAGATGGCGGATAGTGGCACCGACGCCGAGCGCCACGGAGGCGACCTTGTGAGTCGCCAGGGCGACCGCGAACGGCAGACCGAGAAAAATCAGCGCCGGCAACTGCAGCAGACCGGCGCCGCCGCCGGAGAAGGCCGAAAACACATTGGCGATCAGAGAGATGGCAAAGAGAAGCAGGAAGTCCAGCATAAAAACCAGGGTCCTAGATCCTGTGATTATAATGTCAGGCTACGACCACCGAACTGTCACAGATTGATGCCGCGGAGAATCCACCCCTGCTCGTTGCTGCTTCTGGCGTTGCTTGGCGCCGGTCATGCGCAGGCGGCCAAATTGTATAAATGGGTCGACGCCCAGGGCAACGTCTTCTATTCCGACCAGGTCCCGCCGCAGTACATCAAACGCGAGCATTCCCGGTTGAACGAGCAGGGCCTGGAACTCGAACGACAGGCCGCCGCCAAGACCGAGGAGGAACTGCGCCAGGAGCAGGAGATCAACCGGCTGCGGCAACTGCAGCAGGAATTGATTGACGAACAGGAGGCCGAAGACCGGGTATTGCTGAGCAACTTCCGCGCCGAGGAGGATCTCCTGATGGCGCGCGATGGCAAGATCGAGACCATCGACTCGCAGACCCGGTTGAGCCGGGAAGCGATCCGCCGCAGCAAGATCAGGCTGGCGCAAATGCAGGCCACCGCCGCCGATCTCGAGCGCAGCGGCCAGACGGCCGGCGAAAAATTCGTCAACCAGATCGAAGAGACGCGCGAATCGATCGAGGATCTGCACCTGCGGATCGTCAAGCTGGAGCGGCAGAAGGTGGAGATCTCGGGGCAATTCGACCGAGATATCGCCCGTTTTCGCCAGTTGCGCCAACTCGACGAGTTCAACAAACCGATCAAGACCACCAGCGCAGAAAGCTCCACGGGCTCAATACTCGATTCAACCGTGCTGTGCTTCGAGCCGAACGACTGCGACCGCCTGTGGGAGATGACCAAGGGCTACGTCCGCAAGAACGCGACGACCCGGCTGCAGACCATCGGGCGTCGGGTGATCGTCACCGCCGCGCCGGTCAAGGACGATGACGTCAGCCTGACCGCCGCGCGCATCCCCGAGTCAGAACTGGGCCGTGAACGGATCTTCCTCGACATCCAGTGCCGCGAGTCGATCCTCGGCCGTGAGTTCTGCGATGGGGCCGAGGTCGCCAAGATCCGCACCGGCTTCCGCTCGGCACTAAAACGCTGAGGCGTTCGCGGATCTTGCATCGACGCGGATCTGCTTAATCGAAGATCCCGACCTGCAGGGCACGCCAGTCGTTATCCCAACGGGCCAGCGGCTTCTTGCCGAACCGGGTGCGCAGAAATTCGTGCAACCGACCCTCGACATAGGCGGTGAGCAGCGAGGCGGCGGCCTCGGGCTCGATCCTCAGTCGCGCATCGCCGCGCAGCTCGGACTCGCGCAGCACCTGGCGCAGTTGAGTATCGAGCCGCTCGAAGAACCGTTCTACCCGATCGCGCAGACGCTCGCGTTCGCCGACCAGGGCGTCGCCGAGCAGCACGCGGGTAATGCCGGGGTTGCGTTCGGCAAAGCCGAGCATCAGGTAAAGTAGCTTGCCGCATCGCGCCTGGGTGTCTTTCTCTTCGGCCAGGATCTTATTGATGCGGCTGAAGACCGTCTCCTCGGCGAAGATGATCAGGCCCTCGAACATCCGCGCCTTGCTGGCGAAGTGCCGATACAGAGCCGCTTCCGAGACTCCGACCGAACGGGCCAGCAGGGCCGTGGTAATGCGGTCGCCTGGATTGGTTTCCAACTCCCGGGCCAGGGCCTCGAGGATGACCTGCTTGCGGTCGATGCGCTGTGCCTGCGGACTCATCGGCGCCGAATCAGGGTGCCGACGCCTTCATCGGTGAACAGCTCGAGCAGCACCGCGTGCGGCACGCGCCCGTCGATGATGTGCGCCGAATTGACTCCGGCCTTGACCGCGTCCAGGGCACAGTGGATCTTCGGCAGCATGCCGCCGTGGATGGTGCCGTCGGCGATCAGCTCGTTGACCCGCTCGGCGCTCAGGCCGGTCAGCAGTTCGCCCTGCTTGTCGAGCAGGCCCGCGGTGTTGGTCAACAGAATCAGCTTTTCCGCCTGCAGAACCTCGGCCACCTTGCCCGCGACCAGATCGGCGTTGATGTTGTAGGAATGGCCGTCCTCACCCACGCCGATCGGCGCGATCACCGGGATGAAGTTGCCGTGCACCAGCATGTCGACCACGGAGGCATCGATACTCTGCACTTCGCCGACGTGACCGATGTCGATGATCTCCGGCGCCTCGAGATCCGGCGACTGACGGGTGATCTTGAGCTTCTGCGCCCGGATCAGATCCCCGTCCTTGCCGGTCAGACCGACCGCGCTTCCGCCGTGGCGGTTGATCAGGTTGACGATCTCCTTGTTGACCAGGCCACCGAGAACCATCTCCACCACATCCATGGTCTCGGAGTCGGTCACCCGCATTCCCTGGACGAACTCGGTCTCCTTGCCGAGCCGCGCAAGCAGGCTGCCGATCTGCGGTCCGCCGCCATGGACCACCACCGGGTTGATGCCGACGATCTTCATGCAGCACCACGTCCCGGGCAAAACCGCTCTTCAGGGCCTCATCGACCATGGCGTTGCCGCCGTACTTTATGACCAGCGTCCGGCCGCGAAATCGCCGGATATAGGGCAGCGCCTCGCCCAGCACATGGGCGACATTACTGGCCTTCTCTAGACTCAAACTCATGGATTAATTCACCTTGGAACAGCAGCACAGGCCCCGACCCGCAGATCAGAACGGTGCCACCAGGTCGGGCGCGGCGTCGCGCAGCAGCTGGCGAAACTTGCTCTTGATGTCGTCGAGCGTGGCCCGATCGCTGGCCTCGAAGCGGAACACCATCGCCGGTTCGGTGTTCGATGCTCGCACCAGACCCCAGCCGCCGGGGAACTCGACGCGCAGTCCGTCGATATCGATCAGCTTGGCCTCCGGGAAGCGCGCCTTGGCCAGCAGGGCCTGCATCAACTCCGGCTGACGCTCCAGGGCTACCGGTACGAACAGCTCGGGGGTTGCCTCGCTGCTGGGCAATTCCTCGAGGATTTCGGAAAAGGACCGCATGTCCACCGAGAGCAGTTCCAGCAGGCGCGCCGCGGTGTAGATACCGTCGTCGAAGCCGTACCAGCGCTCTTTGATGTAGTACTGACCGGAGAATTCACCGCCGAGCAACGCACCGGTCTCTCGCATCTTGGTCTTCATCGGCGCATGACCGGACTTGCAGATGATGGGTCGGCCGCCGCTGGCAAGGATGTACGAGGCGAGATTACGAGAGGACTTGACGTCGTACAGCACATCGACGCCCGGATGACGGATCAGGATGTCCGCGGTCAGCAGCATCAACACATGCTCCGGCCAGACGAACTGGCCCTGGTCATCGACCATGACCACCCGATCGCCATCGCCGTCGAACGCGATTCCGAGATCGGCCTTCTCTCGCACCACGAGTTCCTGCAGGTCGGTCAGATTCTCCAACCTGGTCGGGTCGGGCGCATGATTGGGGAAGCGGCCATTCGGCTCGCAGTGCAGCCGGATCACCTCGCAGCCGAGCGACTCGTACAGGTGCACGGCCACCTCACCGGCGACGCCGTTGCTGCCATCGACCACCAGCTTCAGCGTTCTGCCGAGCGACAGCTCATCGAGGATCCGTCCCATGTAGTCGGCGACCAGATCCATCTCGTCGCGCTGCCCCAGGCCCTCGCGAAAGTCACAGGTCTCCATCAAACCGCGCAGCTTCAGCAATTCGTCACCGGCCAGCGGCTGACCGCCGATGACGATCTTCAGACCGTTGTACTCGGCCGGGTTGTGACTGCCCGTGACCATCACCCCGGCATCGACACCGGCTTCGTGGACGCCGTAATACAGCAGCGGCGTCGGCACCTGGCCGACATCGGTCACGTCACAACCGGCGCGCAGCAGACCGTCGATCAGCGCCTCGGTCAGCTCCGGACTGGACAACCGGGCGTCGCGACCGACCAGAAAACGCTGCGAGCCCTGCTGAGCGGCATGGGTCGCCAGGGCACAACCGAAAGTTCTGACATTGGCCGTCGTCAGTACTTCACCATAGATCCCGCGAATATCATTGGCGCGAAACGCCGCGACCGGCATCACCTGATGCTTGACCGAATCGCCGCTGCGCTTGATCTCGGACGGTGTCGCGGCCGGCGTCGGCGCGGCGCGGTCGGCCTCGGTCTTTCGCGCCGCGAGCGAGGGCAGCAGGAGCGAGTCGTCCACAGCCGGCGCCGGCGCCCCGCCCGGTCGTTTCACAACACCCACCAATTCGTACAGTTCAATCAGCAACGGATCTGTCGCGCGCACTCGAGTCTGGTGCTTCTCCGCCTTGCCGCCGTGGAGCAGATTGCCGCACCAGGCCTGCGCCGCGGTCATATCCACCTCGAGCGCCGAGGCCAGGGACCGCCATTGCAGGAATCCCAGAGCAGCGATCAGCAGCAGCGCCAGGCCCGCCGGCAGCAAGACCTCCAGCAGCGGCACATCGCCCCAGCCGACGGTCGGCCGGTAACTTCGCAGTTCCCAGATGCTGCCCGCTATCTGGACGTTGTCCAACGACTCCCCGGCCAACCGACCGCGCTGGGCAAGTATGTAGGCGGGGTCTTTGCTGCCCTGTCGAACCTCGACCCCCCCGGGCGGACTGTCCAAGGCGTCGATCGGCTCGCTGGCCAGCTCCAGCGCCAGCGCGCCGAACAACACCCCGGTCACCCGGCCGCGATCGAACACCGGTTCGGTCACGGCGATGTAGGGGACCTCGGTCTGGGTCTGATGGACCTCCACGGGCAGACCGACGCCGCGCTCGGCGGTGCGGCGGACGAGATCCACGCCGGCGTATCCCATCGGCGCCGGGGCGCTGATATCCGGGCGATCCCAACCGGTGGGCAGCAGGCGGATGCGCGTGAAGCCGGGGACCGTCGAGGTAAAACTCTGCCCGAGCCTGGTCAAGGCCTCGGGTTCGGCGTCCTCGAGCGCAGCCACCACACGCGGATCGCGGGCTACAACGGCGAGTAATCGGCGACTGGTGGCGATCCGGTCGGCGATCTGCTCGGTCAACAGCTTTGCGGTGAAGCGCAACTCCTTGACCTCGGTGTCCTCGACCGTGCCGAGTCGCGACCAGGCCGACCAGGCCGCAAGCCCAACGACCACCAGGCTCGCGGCAAACATCAGCGGCAGGAAAAACAGGATCAGCGGCCTGCCCTTTCGGATCGCCTCAGCCCTGGGCCTTTGATTCGACACTGCCGCCTGAGAATTCTTTTTTCCAAGCAATTTCATATCGTCTCTAGTGACGTCCCGAGTGGCCGAACCCCCCGGCACCCCGGTCACTGTCGTTGAATTCGTCGACGATCTCAAACTGGGCATGCACCACCGGAATCAGCATCAGCTGCGCAATCCGTTCCCCGACGTCGACCTGGAACTCGCTGGTGCCCCGATTCCAACAGGAGATGAACAGCTGGCCCTGATAGTCCGAGTCGATCAATCCCACCAGATTGCCCAGCACGATGCCGTGCTTATGCCCGAGTCCGGAACGCGGCAGGATCACGGCCGCCAGTTCCGGATCGTCGATGTGAATGGCCAGCCCCGAGGGGATCAGCTCCGTCTGGCCCGGCGCCAGGATCAGGGGCTTGTGCAGCATCGCGCGCAGATCCATGCCGGCCGATCCAACCGTGGCGTAGGCCGGCAAGGGGAACTCGTCGCCGAGCCGATGATCAAGTATTTTCAGCTGCAGTTTGTGCATGCCAGCGTTCCGCGATGAGTTTCACCAGTTGCCTGGCCAATTGCCGCTTGGGTTGCCGGGGCAGTAATCGACGCCCCTGCTCCCACAACAGGATCAGCGCATTATCGTCGCTTTCGAAGCCGAGTCGAGTCGCGCCGCCGGCGGCGTCCGGCGCGTCACCGACTTGATTTGCTGCGATCATGTCGACGCGCTTGGCCCGACGCTTGGCCTCGGCGTGGTGTTCGACATCCTCTGTCTCGGCGGCAAAACCGACGGTAAAGGGCGGATTCTCCATAGCCGCCACGTCGGCCAGAATGTCGGGGTTCTTGATCAGGCGCAGTTCCAGCGCTGCCAGCTGCTTCTTGATCTTCTGTCCTGCCGGGGCCTCGGGGCGATAATCGGCCACCGCCGCGCAGGCGATGAACAAGCGGGCCGCGCCGACCCGCTGCATGACCGCTTCGTACATCTCCAGCGCCGACTCCACGGCGATTCGCTCAACGCCGCGCGGTACCGTCAGAGCTACCGGCCCGCTGACGAGGGTAACTTGCGCACCGACGTCGGCGAGGGCTTCGGCCAGGGCATAGCCCATCTTGCCGGAGCTGCGATTGCCGAAGAACCGCACGGGATCGAGCGCCTCGCGAGTCGGCCCGGCGGTGAGCAGGACCGGGACACCGGCCAGCGGCCCTCGCGGAACCAGCGTCTGACCCACCACCTCGAGGATCTCTGTCGGCTCCGACATCCGCCCGGGGCCGACATCGCCGCAGGCCTGCTCTCCGGCGACCGGCCCGGCCTGGATCGCGCCGCGCTGACGAAGCAGCTCGAGGTTGGCCTGGGTCGCCGGGTGCGCCCACATCGCCTGGTTCATCGCCGGGGCCAATATCAGCGGGGCGGCGGTGGCAAGGCACAAGGTGCTCAGAAGATCGTCGGCCATTCCGTGCGCCAGACGGGCGAGCAGATCGGCGCTGGCCGGGGCGATCAAGAGGACATCGGCCCAGCGCGCCAGCTCGATGTGGCCCATTGCCGCCTCGTGCGCGGCGTCGAACAGCGCGCTGCGCACCGGATGGCCGGTGAGCGCCTGAAAGGTCATGGGGGCGACGAACTCCAGTGCGGCGGGGGTCATGACGACCCGGACCTCGGCTCCGGCCTTGATCAGCAGCCGAGCCAATTCCGCCGCCTTGTATGCCGCGATTCCGCCGCTGACGCCGAGAAGAACGCGCTTAGCGAGTAATTGTGGCACCTGGTAACGTCCGGGCGTAGCGGTTGCGTGTGGCCATTGAAGCAAGACTAACTGAGTGTCACGAGCGCGCAAAGAACCCTTTGCAGCCTCGGGAGATCGCCGTAAGCTCTGGTTCGACGGAAAGCAGCGAATCCGACCGCGGCGCGAGATGGGACTGCGTCGTCGGCCGCGGGTTCAGGGATAGAACGAACGAGGGAACGAGACAATGGGCATCAAGGACTGGCCTGCGGCGGAGCGGCCGCGCGAGAAGCTTCTGCAACGCGGCACGGAAGCCCTTTCCGACGCCGAGCTGCTGGCCATTTTTCTGCGTACCGGGATCGCCGGCAAGACGGCGGTGGATCTGGCCCGGGAACTGCTGGATCGATTCGGCGGCCTGCGCCCACTGCTCGCCGCCGATCGCAACGTGTTCTGCCGGGCCCCGGGTCTGGGCGATGCCAAGTACGCCCAGTTGCAGGCGGTACTCGAGATGGGCCGGCGCCATTTGTACGAACGGCTCGCCCGAGGGGAGCAACTGAGCAGCCCCGGCGACACCCGCCGGTTCCTGCAGGCGCGCCTGGGCGATTATCCGTTCGAGGTCTTCGCCGCCCTGTTCCTGGACAACCGGCACCGGGTGATCGCCTTCGAGGAGTTGTTCCGCGGCACGATCGACGGCGCCTCGGTGCATCCGCGCGAGGTGGTTCGACAATGCCTGCGGCACAACGCCGCCGCGGTGATCTTCGCCCACAATCACCCCTCGGGAATCAGCGAGCCCAGTCGCGCCGACGAGTCGCTCACCCGTCGGCTGAAGGAGGCGCTCGATCTGGTCGACATCCGGCTGCTCGATCACATCGTGGTCGGCGACGGCGAGTTTACCTCGCTGGCGGAACGCGGCCTGATCTGAGCCGACGACCGTAAAGGAGTTGCCGCGATACGGGTGTTTCTGATTAAATTACGCGCCTTTCATCGGCGCACACCCGAGGGGTGGTGCGCTTGGAACCCAAAGACGAGGTTTTCGAACAATGTCCAAAGTGTGCCAGGTCACGGGCAAGCGGCCGATCTCCGGGAACAACGTGTCCCACTCGAACCGCAAGACCAAGCGCCGCTTCCTGCCGAATCTGCACTACCACCGCTTCTGGGTGGAGAGTGAGAAGCGCTGGGTGCGCCTGCGGGTGTCCACCAAAGGAATGCGCGTCATCGACAAGAAAGGCATCGATGAGGTGTTGAACGAAATGCGTGCCCGCGGCGAGCGGGTCTGAGTAAGGAGAGACTGAGATGGCTAAATCAGTTCGAGAGAAAATTCGCCTGAACTCGAGCGCAGGCACCGGTCACTTCTACACGACCACCAAGAACAAGAAGAACCAGACCGGCAAAATGCAGATCAAGAAGTTTGATCCCGTGGTTCGCCAGCACGTCGTGTACAAGGAAGGAAAGATCAAGTAGCCGATCGTCCCGACCCACAAAAAACCCGCCGAGAGGCGGGTTTTTTTGTGGGTCTGCTGAGGCGGTTCAAGCCAGACCGGGGGCCGGCAGATATCCGCGCAGCTTGCGCGAAAACTCCTCCAACACCGAGATGCCGGTCTGTTCGGCCTGCTGGCACCACTCCTGGAGCGACGCCAGCAGCACCTCCTGGCTGGTCGCGGAACGCTCCCACACGTCTTTCAGCTTGGCTCCGATACTGATGCACCGTGGCGAGGACCTGGCTGCGCTCGAGAGATCTTGCGCCAGGCGTTGGCGACTCGATTCGTCCAGATTGGATTCCTCCGAATTCAGCAACCGGCGGGCCTGACGCTGCATGGCGCGGCAATGTGCCTCGCTGGCGCACAACTCCTTCGCCAGCACCGGCTTCACCACGTCCTTGGCATAGTTGGCCATGACATACATGCGATGCACGATCACAGCCTTGACCGTATCCATGTCGATCACCGTCTTGCTGGAATCGATCCGAGGCTGCTGCGCCACCCGTCGCACGCGCGCCAGACCGAGCCGCTCGAACAGCCGAATGTAGGCCCAGCCGATGTCGAACTCCCAGGCACGCGCCGAAAGCTTGGCCGAACTGGGGAAGGCGTGATGGTTGTTGTGCAGCTCTTCGCCGCCGATCAGGATGCCCCAGGGAGAGACATTGGTCGCCGCATCGGGAGAATCGAAATTACGATAGCCCCAATAGTGACCCACCCCGTTGATCACCCCGGCCGCCCAGAACGGTATCCAGATCATCTGCACCGCCCAAAGGGCGACACCGAGTACACCGAACAGAGAGAAATCGATGATCAACATCAGACCAACGCCCTGCCAGGCAAACCGTCCATAGACGTGTCGCTCCAGCCAGTCATCCGGCGTTCCGTGGCTGTAACGCTCGACCAGTTCGGGATCCTTGGTCGCGTCGCGGTAGAGTTCGGCACCCTCCCAGAGAACCTTGTTCAGCCCCAGGACCTGGGGGCTGTGCGGGTCTTCTTCGGTCTCGCAGCGGGCATGGTGCCGGCGATGCACACCCACCCATTCGGCAGTGGCCATGCCGGTGGTCAACCAGAGCCAGAAACGAAAGAAGTGGCTGAGCGCAGGATGAAGATCGAGCGCGCGGTGAGCCTGACACCGATGCAGAAACACGGTCACGGCGACGATCGTTATGTGGGTGAGGACCAGACCGACCAGTACGAGCTGCCACCAGTCCAGATTGAGAGCGCCATCAAGCATCGATTGGGAAACTCCGGATTTAGGCCAAGCATTTAACGATAAGGCGAATTCTGGCCGATTGAAAGAGGTATCGCCCGGAAGCGGACGTCCGCGACGCGACAAAACTGGAAAATATCTTCCGGCAGCAGGGCCGTTTTCGGTCGACCCGACTCAACTTCCGCGCCTCCTGGACGAAGTTAGTGGAGGAGGAAATCCTTGATGCCGCAACCCCCTACGCCGTCCACCCTGGAGCAGGAAGCCGACAGTCCCGGCTGGGCACAGATCAGGGTCGGCCGCCAGCCCATCCTGGACCGCCAGCATCGCGTGGTCGGCTATGAGCTGCTCTATCGTCCCGTCGATACCAGCTCCGGCGAGGTTTTCGACGGTGACCGGGCCTCCTCGGTAACCCTGCTGAATGCCTTTCTCGAACTCGGACTCGAGCGCCTGGTCGGCGACAAACGCGCCTTCGTCAACCTGACCCGGCGCTTTTTCACCGAACTGCCGCCGTTGCCATTCGATAAGGACCGCGTCGTCCTGGAGGTCCTCGAGGACATCGAGGTCGACGAGTCATTCGTCAAATCGATCCGGCAACTGGCTAAGCAGGACTACACTCTGGCCTTGGACGACTACACCTTCGAGCCACACTGGGACCCGGTGTTGCCGTGGATGAAAATGGTCAAGGTCGACCTGATGGCGGTCGACTGGGACACCATTGAGCGCGGGCTTCCCGCCCTGCAGACCCAGGGGCGCAAACTGCTCGCCGAGAAGGTCGAGACCCACGAGGACTATCTGCGCGCCAAGGCCCTGAATTTCGATTATTTCCAGGGCTACTACTTCGCCAAGCCGCATCTCATCGAGAGCCGCCGCCTGCCCGAAAACCGGGTCGCGACCCTGCAGCTGCTGGCACGCCTTAACGACCCCAACGTGCTCATCCAGGAGATCGTCAAGCTGATCTCCCAAGACCCGGGGCTGAGCTTCAAGATCCTGCGGTACGTCAACTCCGCGGCCGTCGGTCTGCGCTGGAGCATAAAGTCGATCCGCGACGCGGTGGTCTATCTCGGCCTGATGCGCATCCGCGCCTGGGCGAGCCTGTTCGTCATGTCCGGCGTGGTCAACAAACCGATCGAGATCATCAACATCGGCCTGGTTCGGGCCAATCTCTGCCTGGCTATGGCTAAAGAGCGCGGCGATGCGGCGGACGACTCGGCCTACACCGTGGGCCTGTTCTCGATCCTCGACGCCATGATGGACCAACCCATGGAAGAACTGCTCTCGCAGCTGCCTCTGCCCCAGGACATGGCCGAGGCCATCACCTCCCGTAAGGGCCCCCTCGGCGATCTGCTCAGCTGTGCGGTGGCGGTGGAGACCAACCAATGGGACCAGCTCGAACGTTTCGACGTCGATCCGGTCTGGCTGCAGGAGGCCTATCTCGACAGCACCCAGGAGGCCTTCGAGGGCTTGAATCTGCTGCCCTGAGCGCCGCCATCAGCCGCCCCGGCTCATTCCCGCCACAGACCGAGATTCCCCACCGCGTCGACCCGCGCCCGCCAACCGGGCGCCAGCCAGGTAGTCGCCACGGCCTCGATCACGATTGCCGGGCCGGTCAGTTGCGCGTCTGCGGGCAGTCGCTTCCGGCGATAGACCGGCACCCGGCTCGGCTGGTCGACCACCTCGACCCGGTCGTCCGGCCCCCAATCCGCCGGAGCCGATGCCGCCGGTGCCAGCGCCACAGCCGGGCGCGGGCCGGTCACCGCCTGGCGCAGATTGACCAGTTCGACCGGCAGGTCCATACGATGTCCGTATCGCCTCTCGTGCTGCTCGTGGAAGGCCTGACCGGTCGCGACCAAGCCCTTCCAGGGCAGATTCAGGGTGTAGGACTGACCGAAGTACCGCAGATCGGCCGAGGGTTGGGTCTGGCAATCCCCGGCCGCGACGCCCTCGCCCATCAGTGCCGCCCGGCCCTGCTCCGACAACTCGGCATATCCGGCCTCGAGACGCTCCTCGGTCTGTTCGCCCAGCAACCCGGGCCAGCTGCGCGAGAGCTGTCGGCCGGGCTGGGCAGCGAGCATGCCGAGCGCCGACAGCACGCCGGCGTGCACCGGAACCAGGGCCTCGCGCAGCTCGAGCGCCTCGGCCAGGGCGCAGACGTGCAGACCTCCGGCCCCGCCGAAGGAGATCAGCGTGAAGCCGCGTGGATCGATACCGCGCTGGACCGAGATGGTCCGCAGCGCCCGCGCCATGTGTTCGTTGGCGATGCGCACGATGCCACGCGCCACGGCCAGCGGCTCCTCGCCCATCGCCGAGGCCAGGGTCGAGACCGCTGTCAGCGCCGCCTCTCGGTCGAGCGGCAGATCGCCTGCGAGGCGCACCTGCGGCGGCAGATGACCGAGCAGCAGGTTGGCGTCGGTCACGGTGGGACGCTCACCACCGCCGCCGTAGCAGGCGGGCCCCGGAGCCGCCCCGGCCGACTCGGGGCCGACCTGCAGCATGCCACCGGCATCGAGCCAGGCGATCGAGCCGCCGCCGGCGCCGATGGTGTGCATGTCGACCATGGGTACGGCCACCGGATAGGGGCCGATCCGTCCCTGGTTGGTCAGTCGCGGCGCGCCGTCGATCAGGGCGACGTCGGTCGAGGTGCCGCCCATATCAAAGCTCAACAGGCGTTCGCGCCCGGCGGACGCACCGATATAACGGGCCGCGACCAGACCACCGGCCGGCCCGGAGAGCAGCATTCGCACCGCCTGTCGGCTGGCCTGCTCCGCGGCCATGGTCTCCCCGGAGCTCTGCATCACTGCCACCCGGGCACCGGGCAGGCCGTTGTCCAGGCGCTGCAGATAACCCTCCACCAGGGGCCCGATCCAGGCGTTCAACCAGGTCGCCATGCCACGCTCGTACTCGCGGATCTCGGGATGCACCTCGGAGGAGCGCGAGACGAACACCCCGGGCGGCACGCACTCGGCCAGCCGACGCTCGGCTCGATCGTCGAGGTAGGCATAGAGCAGATTGATCGCTACCGCCACCGGCGCCAGACGCTCGAGCTCGGCACGAAAGACCGTCAGATCGGCCTCGGTCAGTGGCTCGATGACCTCGCCGTCGGGGCCGAGCCGGCCGCCGGTCTCCAGACACAGTTCGGCCGGCACCGGCGGCGGCTCGGGCGGCGGCTGCAAGTCGTACAGGGCGCGGCGGTTCTGCCGGCCGATGGTGAGCAGGTCGGCAAAGCCTCGATTGCTGACGAAGGCGGTACGCACCCCTTTGCGTTCGAGCGCCGCATTGGTGGCGACCGTCGAGCCGTGAATCACTCGCAACCCGGCCGGCTGCAGCCCCAAATCGGCGATGCCTTGGAGAATGGCCCGCTCCGGTGCCTCCGGGGTCGAGAGGACCTTGTGGATGCGCAGACGCCCCTCGTGCCAGAGGACGAAGTCGGTGAAGGTGCCGCCGGTGTCTACGCCGAGTAGGCTCATTTGTTCGTGTGTGCCCGAGATGGGGTCGAAGCTATTGGCATCAATGCGCTGAGTCTTGTGATTCGTTGAGTCGCCGTTTTCACCGTCAATTTACACGGATCTTTGTAGACGGATCTTGTGCCGCAAGCCGGATCGAGCCGATCAACGTCACTTGAGCCAAACCAAACCAAGCCCTAGCCTACCCTTCCCCGGACAAGACCCGCCCCGCCCTCATGCCCGAACTTCCCGAAGTCGAAACCAGCCGGCGCGGTATCGAGCCACACGTCCTCGGCCGCACCGTCCGGGGCGTGATCGTGCGCGATCGCCGCCTGCGCTGGCCGGTGCCGAAGGAGCTGGAGCGGACGCTGACCGGCCAGCAGGTCCTGGCCGTGCGTCGCCGCGCCAAGTATCTGCTGTTCGACTTCGAACGCGGCAGCCTGATTCTGCACCTGGGGATGTCGGGCAGCCTGCGCATCGTCTCCGCGGACACCCCACCGCAGGCGCACGATCACGTCGATCTGTGTTTCGACGGCCAGTGCCTTCGCCTGCGCGATCCACGCCGCTTCGGCGCCCTGCTCTGGACCACCGGGGACCCACTCGAACACCCGAGGTTGCGCGAACTTGGCCCCGAACCCCTGTCCGAAACCTTCGACGGCGACTACCTCTACCGCCGCGCCCGCGGCCGCCGATTGGCGATCAAGTCGCTGCTGATGACCGGCTCGGTCGTGGTCGGGGTCGGCAACATCTACGCCAACGAGGCGCTGTTCCTGGCCGGCATTCGCCCCGACCGGGCCAGCGGCCGGATCAGCCGCACCCGCTGCGAACGCCTGGCGAAGGCGGTAAAGCAGGTTCTGAGTCAGGCGATCGCCGCCGGCGGCACCACCCTGCGCGACTTCATCCGTGAAGACGGCCAGCCGGGTTATTTCCGCCACGCGCTGCAGGTCTACGACCGCGCTGGACTGCCCTGCCCCGGCTGTGGGGCCGACTTGCAGGGCAAGCGTATCGGCCAACGCGCGACCGTATTCTGCGCTCACTGCCAACACTAGGAGCCTGCGCGGTAGAGCTGGCGGATGCCGAGGGTTACCCAATTCGAGTGTGATCTGGCGGTCGTTTGAGGAACATAGTGGGTACTATGCGACGAAAAGGAGCGTCGGAGCACGCCGAAGTGGGGAGGCCGCAGGCCCGTCATGTTCTGCCGCGCAGACTCCTGGATATCCGCATGCTGCGAACCCGCCTTGGCGCGCTCGGGCTTTTGGCGCGTGCCCAAACCCACTAAGATGCTCGACCGACTCGGCGTACAAATCTTCAATGACGACGGTCGGCAGAAGCAATAGCGATTGTCGAGATAACCGAAAGGAAAGAGGAGAACTCACATGAAGCACCTGCACACAGGCACGGCCTGCCTGCTCATCACCGCCAGTTCGCTGGCGCTGGCCTCCGGCGACCCGGCCGCCGGGAAGATCAAGTCCGAGGCCTGCCTGGGTTGCCACGGCATCGCCAGCTACAACAACGTCTATCCGACTTACCATGTGCCGAAGATCACCGGCCAGACGGCGGAGTACCTGGTTTCCGCCCTGCAGGCCTACAAGGCCGGGCAGCGCCCGCACGAAACCATGCAGGCCCAGGCGGCCAGTATGAACGACCAGGACATGCAGGACATCGCGGCCTTCTGGTCGACGGCCGGCAAATGAGCAGGAGAACCGAATTGATGACCCGTACCATGACTCGACTCAAGACCCTGGCGATCGCCGCCTGTCTGGCCATCGGCCCAGCACCGCTGGTCGCTGGCGGCGATGCGGAACTCGGCAAGGAGAAGGCCGCCCAGATCTGCGCCGCCTGCCACACCCTGACCGGCCAAAGTCAAAATCCGATCTATCCGCACATCGGCGGCCAGTACGAGGACTACCTGCTGCACTCTCTGCGCGGCTACAAATCGGGCGCCCGACAAAACGCCATCATGCAGGGCATGGTCGCGGCCCTGAGCGACGACGACCTGAAGAACCTCGCGGCCTACTACACCGACCAGCAAAGCCCGTTAAAGAAGAAACCCTGAGCGCAAACCGGCCTCAGGACCTGACGCGGCGGCCCCAATCGGGGCCGTTTTACTGTCCGGACCGACGTGCCAGCCGACGACCGGCCGGGGCCCGATTGTGCACTGCGGCAGAGATGGCTCGACACGGGTTTCGCCGAGATCCTTTTCGCTGCGCCAATTCGATCCCTAATTTTCGCGGTTTTTCGACCCAAAGCATTAACAGATGCTATTCATTGAGTTGAAACACCCAATTTGCCTTTATTTGTGCGTCGCACAAACATTGGGGGTTAAACTCAAACCCAGCCCGAACCTTGGGAGGTCGTCACCTCATGATTGAACGCATTTCCGCCGGCGGCCTGCAGGTCGCCAAACCCCTGTACGATCTGGTCCAGGACGAGATCGTCCCCGGCACCGGGATCGACCCAAAGGAATTCTGGGACGCGCTAGGGGCAATCGTACGTGACCTCCGCCCGCGCAACGCTGAACTCCTGGCTAAACGCGACGCTCTGCAGACCGAGATCGATGC
>CAVXWS010000012.1:0-11923 GCA_963765415.1 uncultured Gammaproteobacteria bacterium | reverse complement strand
ACAACACGCCGCCGACCTACGGCTGGTACCTGGCCGGTCTGGTGTTTCAGTGGCTGAAGCGCAACGGCGGTCTGAGCGCCATGGCCGAGGTCAATAGACGCAAGGCCGAGGCCCTGTACGCGGCGATCGACCAGTCGACTCTTTACAGCAACCCGGTCGCGCCCGCGGCGCGGTCATGGATGAATGTGCCCTTCGTGCTGGCGAATGCCGATCTGGATGCCGATTTTCTGGCCGAGGCCGGCAAGGCCGGTCTCAAGACCTTGAAGGGTCATCGTTCGATTGGCGGGATGCGCGCCAGCATTTACAACGCGATGCCGGAGGCGGGGGTGCAGGCCTTGATCGAGTTGATGGCGGAGTTTGAGCGGACACGGGGATAGATTCGTCTGTGTGCGGTGAGTGGGGTGTTGTGCCGCTTCGCGGCACATCAACATGAGACATACCGGAACCGGCACGAACAATTGCCCAGGGACTTCACCCAAGAGATCTAAGACAGAGAAACCATCATGTTCAAAATCCAAACCTTGAACAACATTTCCGTAGCCGGTCTGGACCGACTCCCACGCGACTCCTACGAGGTCGCTTCCGAGATACAACACCCCGATGCCGTCCTGGTGCGCTCGGCCAAGATGCACGACATGGAAATCCCCAAGACCGTGAAGGCCATAGGCCGCGCGGGAGCAGGAGTCAACAACATCCCGGTCGCAAAGATGACCGAACGCGGCGTGCCGGTGTTCAACGCCCCGGGCGCCAACGCCAACGCGGTGAAGGAACTGGTGCTGGCCGGCATGTTGATGGCGGCGCGCAACATCGGGCCGGCCTGGCGCTTTGCTATCGACCTTGCAGGGGCCGACGAGGAGATCCACAAGGAGGTCGAGTCAGGCAAGAAGAACTACAAGGGATTCGAACTGCCCGGCCGTACTCTCGGCGTCATCGGCCTCGGCTCCATCGGCGTCAAGATCGCCAATGCCGCGCACGCGCTCGGGATGAAGGTCATCGGCTTCGATCCGACCATTACGGTGCAGGCGGCCTGGGCGCTCACCTCGGACGTCCAGCAGGCCCTGTCGGTGGATGAACTGCTGGCCAAGTCCGATTTCGTCACCTTCCATGTGCCGCTGACCGATGGCACCCGTGACATGATCAACGGCGAGCGCCTGCGCTTGATGAAGAAGAGCGCGGTCATTCTCAACTTCGCCCGCAACGGCGTGGTCAACGATGAGGCCGTGGTCGAGGCCCTGGACGACGGTCGTCTGCACGCCTACGTGTGCGACTTTCCGAGCAATCTGTTGAAGAACCACCCGCGGGTCATCACTCTGCCGCACCTTGGCGCCTCCACCGAGGAGGCGGAAGACAACTGTGCCGTGATGGTTGCCGACCAGGTGCGCGACTGGCTGGAGAACGGTAATGTCAGCAACTCGGTAAACTTCCCCGAGGTGAACCTGCCGCGGGGCGAGGGTTACCGGATCGCGGTGGTGAACAGCAACGTGCCGAACATGCTCGGTCAGATCTCGACCGATCTGGCAGAGTCGCACCTGAACATCCTTGATATGCTGAACAAGTCGCGCGGCGAAATCGCCGTGACCTTGCTCGATATCGACAAAGAACCACCCGCCGAGACCCTGGCGCGGATCGAATCGATCGACGGTGTTCTTTCGGTACGTTGTCTGGGTTGCGCAAAGGCCTGATCCGATCTCCGGGTATTTGCGGACGTCCACATGGCCGAAGATAAACAGCTGAACAAGATCCGTGACCGAATCGATCAGATCGACCGGCAGCTGCACGAACTGCTCAATGAACGCGCCGCGGCGGCCCACAAGGTAGCCGAAGTCAAGCGCGCTCACGATCCGGACGCGGTCTTCTACCGCCCCGAGCGCGAGGCGCAGGTCCTGCGCCAGGTCAGGGAGCGCAACCGCGGGCCGCTCGACGACGAAGAGGTCGCGCGCCTTTTCCGCGAGATCATGTCCGCCTGCCTGGCCCTCGAACAGCCGCTGCACATCGCGTTTCTCGGCCCGGAGGGCACCTACACACAAACGGCGGCTCTCAAGCACTTCGGCCACTCGGTACAGACCCTGCCGGTCAGTTCGATCTCCGATGTCTTCCAAGAGGTTGAGACCGGCAACTGTGACTATGGCGTGGTACCCGTTGAGAACTCGACCGAAGGGGTGATCAGTCACACCCTGGACATGTTTCTCAGCTCGCCGCTGCGGATCTGCGGCGAGGTGTCGCTGCGGATTCATCACAACCTGTTGTCGGCGGCCAAGGCTATGGCCGAGATCGAGATTGTCTACTCGCATCAGCAGTCGCTGGCTCAGTGTCGCGGCTGGCTCGATCGGCACCTGCCGCACGCGAGCGCATGGCGGTCGGCAGCAACGCCGAGGCGGCGCGTCTGGCGCGCGGCGAGCAAGCCGCGGCGGCCATTGCCGGTGAGACCGCCGCCGAGCTCTACGGCCTGAACATTCTGGCGCACAACATCGAGGACGAGCCGGACAACACCACCCGTTTTCTGGTGATCGGCAAACAGGACGTCCCGCCGTCCGGCGAGGACAAGACCAGTCTGTTGATGTCGATCCGCAACGAGGCCGGCGGCCTGCATCGCCTGCTGGCGCCGCTGGCCGAACACGGCATCAGCATGACCCGCATCGAGTCTCGTCCCTCGCGCCGCGGCAACTGGGATTATGTCTTCTTTGTCGACATCGAGGGCCATGTTCAGGATCCCGGCGTGTCCCAGGCCCTGGGGGCCCTGCAGACCGCGGCCGGTATGTGCAAGGTGCTCGGTTCCTATCCCAAGGCGGTGCTGTAGGCAGCCGAACCCGATTGAGCAGAGGTAACTGACCCATGTCGAACCCGTTTCTCGATATCGCCGCGCCCGGTATCGCCGGCCTGAAGCCCTACGTACCCGGCAAGCCGGTGGAGGAACTGGAGCGTGAGCTGGGGATCTCCGACTCGGTCAAGCTGGCCTCGAACGAGAACCCGCTGGGCCCGAGTCCACTCGGTCGGGCCGCCGCCGAACAGGCCATGGCCGAGGTGCACATCTATCCCGACGATACGGCGTTTCGGTTGCGCGGCAAACTGGCGGAACGCCACGGGTTGACCACCGGGCAGGTTCTAATTGGGCGGGGTTCGAGCGAGATCCTCGACATGGTGGCGCGCTGCTTTCTGCACCCGGGCGTCAATTCGGTGTTCTCTGCCCACGCCTTTGCCATGTATCCGATCTTCTCCCAGGCGGTCGGTGCCGAACTGCGCGCGGCGCCGGCTCTGCCGGGCGATCACCTGAACATGCCCTACGGCCACGACCTCGACGCCATGGCGGCGGCCATCGACGGCGATACCCGGGTGGTGTTCATCGCCAACCCGAACAACCCTACCGGAACCTGGCTTTGCCGCGAAGAGTTGAAGGGCTTCATCGAGCAGGTGCCCGAGCACGTGGTGGTGGTGCTGGACGAGGCCTACGCCGAGTACGTCCAGGAGTCGGATTATCCGAACGGCATCGACTGGGTGGCCGAACATCCGAACCTGCTGGTCACCCGAACCTTTTCCAAGATCTATGGCCTTGCCGGGCTGCGCTGTGGCTGGGCGGTCGGCAACACCGACCTGATCGCAGTGCTGAACCGGGTGCGGCATCCGTTCAATCTCCCGGGTCCAGCGCTCGCCGGGGCGGCGGCGGCCTTGGACGACGAGGATTTTGTCGTTCGCAGCATCCAGGTCAACGAAGCGGGCATGGAGCAACTTGCAACCGGTCTCGAAGACCTGGAATTGGCCAGCCTGCCGTCGGTTGGGAATTTTCTCTGCACGCGGGTCTGGCGCGACGGCAGGGCCGTCTACCAGGCGCTGCTGCGCGAAGGGGTAATCGTGCGCCCGGTCGACGGATATGGTCTGCCCGAGTACCTGCGCATCACCATCGGCACCGAGCAGGATAACGAGCGCGTGCTGGCGGCCTTGCGGACGGTGCTCGCCGTATGAAGGACGAGCGACCGAAGATCGCCCGGCTGGCCGTCGTCGGCGTCGGGCTGATCGGTGGTTCGCTCGCCCGGGCGCTGCGCGCGGCCGGGGCGGTCGACGAGATCGTCGGCTGCGGCCGCGGCAAAGAAAATCTTGATCGCGCCGTGGCGCTCGGCGTCATAGACCGCTACAGCCACGATATCGGCAAGGCCGTAGCCGGTGCCGACATGGTGTTTCTCGCCGTACCCCTCGGCGCCATGCGCAGCGCGTTCGAGGCGATGCGCGGACGCCTGGAGGAGAAGGCCGTGGTCACCGACGGCGGTAGCGCCAAGGCGAGCGTGCTGCGCGACATCGAGTCCGTGTACGGACTGGTGCCCGGATGGTTCGTGCCTGGACATCCGATCGCCGGGACCGAGAACAACGGGGTCGAGGCCTCGTTCGCGTCGTTGTACCAGGACCGTCGGGTGATCCTCACGCCGCTGGCCGAGACTTCGGCCGAGGCCGTGGATCGGGTCAGCGCCATGTGGCGGATCTGCGGCGCCGAGGTCAGCCGGATGTCGGTCGAGCATCACGACGAGGTGCTGGCCGCGACCAGCCACCTGCCGCACATGCTGGCCTTCGGCCTGGTCGATCTGCTGGCGCGGATGAAGGAGAACGACGAGATCTTCCGCTACGCCGCCGGCGGTTTTCGCGATTTCACCCGCATCGCCTCCTCCAATCCGGTGATGTGGCGCGATATCTGCCTCGGCAATCGCGAGGCGTTGAGCGAGATGCTCGCAGCCTTCGCCGGCGAGATGGCGGACCTCGCCGTCACCATCCGATCCGGTGACGGTGAGCATCTGTTGGAGATCTTTCAGCGCGCCAAGGCGGCGAGGGATCGTTTCGTCGACAGCGGTTGATCGCGGCGCAAGCGGCTGTATTGCGGTTGTTTTTTCCGCCTTCTGGGTCTAAGCTCGCGGGCTTTTCCCACTCACGCGCCAAGCGCCGGTCTAGAGGAGCAACGTGGCCAGTTCAGGGCTTAAGTTTGTCGCGCAGCCGGGCGGGGCGGTGCAGGGCCGCGTCCGGGTGCCGGGCGACAAGTCGATTTCGCACCGTTCGATCATGCTCGGCTCCCTGGCTGAGGGGAAGACCCGGGTGACCGGCTTTCTCGAGGGCGAGGACAGTCTGGCGACGCTGCGGGCCTTTCGTGCCATGGGTGTCGAGATCGATGGGCCGGATCAGGGCAGGGTGACCATCGAGGGTGTCGGTCTGCACGGCCTGTGTGCCGCCGCGGGAGCATTGGACCTCGGCAATTCCGGGACCTCGATGCGCCTGATGTCCGGTCTGCTCGCCGGGCAGAGATTCGAATCGACCCTGGTCGGCGACGCCTCGCTGTCCAAGCGGCCGATGCGGCGGGTAACCGAGCCCCTGGCCGACATGGGTGCGGACATCGAGACGACCGCGGCCGGTACGGCACCGCTGATTATTCACCCGGTAACCAGCCTGCATGCGGTACGGTATGAGCTGCCGATCGCCAGCGCCCAGGTGAAATCCTGTGTGCTTCTGGCGGGGCTCTATGCCGACGGTGAGACCTGCGTGAGTGAGCCGGCGCCGACCCGGGATCACACCGAGCGGATGCTGCAGGGCTTCGGCTATTCATTGCGGCGCGAGGGAAGTCGTGTCTGTCTCCGTGGTGGCGGTCGACTCAGCGCCTGCGACATCGATGTGCCTGCCGATATCTCCTCGGCGGCCTTTTTCCTGGTCGCTGCCAGTGTCGCCGAAGGTTCGGACCTGACGCTCGAGCATGTCGGTATCAATCCGACCCGCGACGGGGTGATCAACATTCTCCGTCTGATGGGCGCCGACCTGGAGATCTCGAACGCACGCGAGATCGGCGGCGAGCCGGTGGCCGACATCCGGGTGCGATCGGCGCCCCTGAAGGGCATCCGCATCCCCGAGGATCAGGTCCCGCTGGCCATTGATGAGTTCCCGGTGCTGTTCATCGCCGCGGCCTGCGCCGAGGGCGAAACCATCCTTGCCGGGGCACAGGAGCTGCGGGTCAAGGAATCGGATCGGATTCAGGTCATGGCCGATGGCTTAAACACGCTGGGAGTGCCGGCCGAGCCGACGGCCGACGGCATCGTGATCCGTGGGAACCCGGAGGGCCAGGTGTTCACGGAAGCTCGAGTCGAGAGCCACGGCGATCACCGCATCGCGATGGCCTTCGCGGTGGCCGCCCTGCGCGCCACCGGGCCGATCGAGATCGGCGATTGCGCCAACGTGAATACCTCCTTTCCGGGCTTTGCCGAGCTGGCCGGCTCGGTCGGGCTTGCGGTTGAGCAACTCCAGGAGTAGCCGCTTGGTCAACGTCATCACGATCGACGGTCCCAGCGGGGCCGGCAAAGGTACGATCGCCGCGCGGTTGGCCGAGCGGCTCGGTTGGCATGTGCTCGATTCGGGTGCGCTGTATCGTCTGGTGGGCCTGGCGGTCGAGCGCGCGGGGGTCGATTTCGCCGACAGCGACGGGATCTGCGCCATCGCCCGCGATCTCGATGCCGAGTTTCGCGACGGTGAGGTGTGGCTTGGCGGAAAGCCGGTCAGTGCGGAGATTCGCAGCGAACATGCCGGTAATTGCGCGTCAAAAGTCGCATCTTTGCCGCAACTGAGAGAAATCCTGCTGATCTGGCAACGTGCCTACGCGCGCGACCCAGGCCTGGTCGCCGACGGTCGTGACATGGGTTCGGTGGTGTTTCCCGATGCGGGGGTCAAGATCTTCCTCGATGCGAGCGCCGAGGAGCGCGCGCTGCGCCGCTGTAAGCAGTTGAAAGAAAAAGGAATTGATGCTAATCTTTCCGACCTTACGGTCGAGATAGAAGAGCGTGATCAGCGCGACCGCAATCGGGCCGCGGCGCCATTGAGGCCGGCCCAGGATGCGACCGTCATCGATTCGACCGGAATGAGCATAGAACAGGTCCTGGCGGAAGTGCTTGCCAAAGCCAGGTTGGCCTTTCCGAACCTCAACTCATGACGGACCGGCTGACGGCGATCAATGCCAGGTTTTTTCACCCCTCGATGAGAGCCATCGGGGATTCCAGCAACTCAACCATATCGGACGTTTCGTCCAACTTGGGTGGTCTGCAAATTAATGCGGGCCGGGACATTCAACATCATGACTGAAAGCTTTGCCGAACTCTTTGAAGAGAGTCTAACCAACACCAATCTGCGAGCCGGGGGCCATCGTCATCGGCACCGTGGTCGAGATCGACAACGAAAGCGTTATCGTCAACGCCGGACTCAAGTCCGAAGGCGTCATCCCCAAGGAGCAATTCGTCGATGCCGACGGTGAACTCGAGGTCAATGTCGGTGACCAGGTCGAAGTCGCCCTGGATGCCGTCGAGGACGGCTGGGGCGTGACCCGTCTGTCGCGCGAAAAGGCCAAGCGTCATCACGCCTGGCCAAGCTGGAAAAGGCTTTCGAAGCGGAAGAGATCGTCACCGGTCGAATCAACGGCAAGGTCAAGGGCGGCTTCACCGTCGAACTCGACGAGATCCGCGCCTTCCTGCCCGGGCTCCCTGGTCGATGTACGCCCGGTGCGCGACACCGCCTACCTGGAAGGCAAGGATCTCGAATTCAAGGTCATCAAGCTCGACCAGAAGCGCAACAACGTGGTGGTCTCGCGCCGCGCCGTGGTCGAGCAGGAGTACAGCGCGGAGCGCGAAGAGCTGCTGGAGAGCCTGCAGGAAGGCCAGATGGTCAAGGGCGTGGTCAAGAACCTCACCGACTACGGCGCGTTCGTCGACCTGGGCGGCATCGACGGCCTGCTGCACATCACCGACATGGCCTGGAAGCGCGTCAAGCACCCGTCCGAGGTGGTCGAGATCGGCGACGAGATCGACGTCAAGGTGCTCAAGTTCGATCGCGAGAAGCAAGCGCGTCTCGCTCGGCCTCAAGCAGATGGGCGACGATCCGTGGGTCAACATCGCCCGTCGCTATCCGGAAAACACCCGTCTGTTCGGCAAGGTCACCAACATCGCCGACTACGGCTGCTTCGTCGAGATCGAAGAAGGTGTCGAAGGTCTGGTGCACGTCTCCGAGATGGACTGGACCAACAAGAACATCCATCCGACCAAGGTCGTGCAGCTGGGCGACGAAGTCGAGGTCATGGTGCTCGACATCGACGAGGAGCGTCGCCGCATCTCGCTGGGCATGAAGCAGTGCCAGACCAACCCCTGGGACGAGTTCGCCGTCGAGCTTCAACAAGGGCGACCATGTCACCGGCAAGATCAAGTCGATCACCGACTTCGGTATCTTCATCGGCCTGGACGGCGGCATCGATGGTCTGGTGCACCTGTCCGACATCTCCTGGGACGACACCGGTGAAGACGCCATGCGCGACTACAAGAAGGGTGACGAGACTCGAGACCGTGGTGCTGTCCGTCGACCCCGAGCGCGAGCGCATCTCGCTGGGCGTCAAGCAGCTGGACAAGGATCCGTTCTCCACCTTCCTGGCGACCCACGACAAGGGCAGCATCGTTAACGGCGTCATTCGTGAAGTGGATGCCAAGGGTGCGATCGTCGAACTGGCCGATGGTGTCGAAGGCTACCTGCGCGCCTCCGAGATCTCCCGCGACCGGGTGGAAGATGCCCGCACGCGTGCTGAAGGAAGGCGAGGAGATCAAGGCCAAGTTCATCGGTGTCGATCGCAAGAATCGGACGATCACCCTGTCCATCAAGGCAAAGGACACCGACGAGGAGCAGGCGGCGATATCCAGCTACAAGGCCGACTCCTCGCTTGGTATGTCGTCGCTCGGTGACATTCTCAAGGATCAGCTCAACAGCGGATCTGACGAGAAGTAAGTACGACGATAATGAGGTCGGGGCGTCTGATGCGCCCCTTGAAATTCAGCTTCTGGGATTGTTATGACCAAGTCCGAGCTCATTGACATCATTGCGAGAGAGCAAAGCCAACTCGCTTACCGGGACGTCGAACTCGCGGTCAAGTGCATGATTGAGCAGATGAGTCAGGCATTGGCCTCAGGCGAGCGGATCGAGATCCGTGGTTTCGGCAGCTTCTCCCTGCATTTCCGGCCACCACGGCTGGGGCGTAATCCGAAGACCGGCGACTCGGTCTCCTTGGCTGGGAAGTATGTGCCGCATTTCAAGCCCGGCAAGGAACTGCGGGAGCGGGTCAACGACAAGTTCCAGCAATCGTTGGAATCCGAACCCGCTGCCGACACCGCTTAGTGCCCGCGGGGCAGAATGTGTTTGATGTTGAGCCGGCCTCAGGGCCGGCTTTTTTCTGCCTCGATCGACGGCTTGGGCGGCGGTCGCGGATTGATCCGATCCATGATTCGTATCGGTAACTCGCGGCCGCCGGCGGAGTTGTTGCCTTGGCCGGCACGCTCCATCCGGATACCGGTTTGGACCTTGCCTGCCGCCCGGCGACTGCCCGCTCGAACGGCCTCCTCGTGCAGTGCTTTGCTGTAAGGCAGACGATAGGCGCGAGGTCGCTGGTCGCCCGCCGCCTGAACCCAGAGATAGACTGCTCCGGGAGTATCGCCCTGAGTGTCAGGTTCGATGACCCGTTCGGCCAGGACCTCGAACTGCAGCGGCAGCGACTGTGCGCTGGGCCAGCCCTGCAAATCCTGCAGGCCAAAATAATGTGCCAGATAGAACAGCGGCAGGAGCACGAGAATCGACGCGATCAGCGTGTTCCGCACTCTGCCGACCGCGATCAGCGCAAGACCGGCGATCGGAACCACGTAGCCGGCGATCAGGGAAAAAAGGGCGAGGTCCACGTGTCGCTTTCGGGGTCGAGTGCGTAGGACGTCAGTACCAGCGGTAACTGGCTCATCCGGGCGATCTCACCCTGGTCGTTGAGTTCGAATCGGACGATGGTTTGTTCGTCGTCCTGTTTGTTCAACAGCACTTTTTTCACGAATACGGTCTGCAAAGTCGGATTGACCTTTTCGACTTTGACCAAGGCCTCGACCGGTTTGGGCTCGGTCTGCTTGTAGTAGTAGAGGTTGACAGCGTATTCACCGGCGATGATCCCGCGGATAGTCACGACTTCCTCATTGATCGGATAGATCTGCGTCTTACCGTTCACCGTAATGGTGTCGTTGATCTCGCCGCGGTCGTCCCGGTCCAGATGCAGCCAACCGGCATCCTTGTTGAGATAGGAGACGATCTCACCGAGCGGGTCGCGAACCCACAGATCGATGTCTTCGGCGAGATTGTCCGGCCAGGTCACCGAGATGATGTACTCGGCCTTCAGATTGATGCGCCCCTTATCGGCCGTCGGGTTCATGAACATCACCGTCACCAGGAACAGAAAGGTGAACCCAAGCAGGGTGTTGAACAACAGATCGATGAACGGATCGGTGGTGTAGTGACGCGGGTATCGATCTCTCATGCGGCACCACGGTTGGTGACGGGCTTGCTGAGATGGCGCGGCAGGTCGACCTCCGAGATCTCGATGATCAGCGCCAGCAGGCGATCCGCGGCGCGGTCGAGCATCTGGTACTGCAGGCCCAACAAGACGCCGGCGATCAGTCCGGTCAACGTCGTGTAGAGGGCGATACGCATGCCGTCGCTCATCTGGGTGAGCAACTGCTGCAGGGCGCTTACGTCGATCTTTTGCATCTCGGTGACCGAGCCGAGCATGAAGATGAAACCGATCACGGTGCCGAGCAAGCCGAGCTTGAGCATCAGATCGGCGATGAACCAGCCACCCTCGTGACCAGAGCGGACCTGGTGGTTGAGTCTTTCGAGCAGCAGGCCCTGTGTCGATGACAACTCGCCATGACGGGCCTTGATGGCGAGAAAGGCGAGGTGTTCGTGGGCATGTGAGGCCGCCGAAGACCGGCCCCCGATACTCATCACCTGATCGTCCTGCCAGACGAACAGCGAAACCGCCTGCCGGGCCTCGGATTGCAGTCTGCGAGTCTGACAGAGTTCCTCGCCCAGGCGTCTTGCCTGCCAGCCGGCGTGCAGCGTCGCCGCCAGGCACAGTGCAATGATGATACCCGACAGATAGCTTCTATCGGACGTGAGCAGCCCGAGCAGCAGTCCTCGTTCCCAGAGCAAGACGGCGGAGAACAGGGTCAGACCGAAGAAGATCAGCCAGTGATAAAAGGTCTTGTAGGCGGTCCGGCAGTCCTTCATGGCGAGCGCGGTTCATGGGGGCCTTGCAACCTTATCCGGCATTTCAGGATCGGGAAAGTTCTGCAGCAAGACAGCTCGCTCGTAGTCCGTCTCGCGACCGGTTTCGGTCGGAGGGCGACTCGGCGTTCCCTGCCGGT
Source organism: uncultured Gammaproteobacteria bacterium (assembly GCA_963765415.1). Lineage (GTDB taxonomy): Bacteria > Pseudomonadota > Gammaproteobacteria > Chromatiales > Chromatiaceae > CAVXWS01. The sequence continues at coordinate 704 of CAVXWS010000012.1, read as the reverse complement.
CGACCTCGGGCAGGTTCACTCGATCTGGCAGAGTGCGCCCTGCGAGGTCGGTCAAGCGGTCAAGGCCAGTGCGGTGACCAGGGAGAGGGTGGCAAAGAAAAATACGCTCAGTTCCAGCAGGGCGCGTATTCGACGTGCGCGACGCGGCGGATCGACCGTCATCAGCGAGTGGACGAGATTGCGCACCTGATCGTTCATCACATAACCGTAAGTTTTCGGCATCGGATCCCCCGTTCTTTTGTTTTCCTGATGTTCTCCAACAGTAGCACACAGAGAACAAAAGTAAAACATGGCTAGACGGAAGACGCCCGGAGATGATTTCGCACATTAATTCATGTTAATCTTCTAACGTGTTCGGTACGGAGTTCAGCCGTGAAAAACCAACGCGTCGAGGCCTGTCTGGAGAAGCTCTGCAAGAAAGGATGCCGATCGGTGTGGGGTTACATCGATACGCTCGAAGACGGTCGGCAGCTGGCCGAGACCCGCGATCTGAACCCTTACGAAGTCGAGCTGTTGGTAGATGAGCTCAAAGAGGTCATGGCCGTCTACGAAGGAAGCTGCTCGGTTTCCTGATCCCTCGTCGCCTGTGGTCTAATCGGAGCGTCATTTCCAGTCCGCAGCGAAACCGCTGATCCCTCCCGTCTTGCGTGTCGCCCTTCGAATCGATGTTCTGAATTATCCTGCCGCCAAACGCGGGATCCCTG
>CAVXWS010000011.1:0-33188 GCA_963765415.1 uncultured Gammaproteobacteria bacterium | reverse complement strand
GATGCACGTCGACCTTGGGGCGCTTGTGATGCTCGACGTTACGCAGGAACTCGTCGATCGAGTCCACGGCGATCGCGGCCTGGCCGATGGCGGTGGTCAGCAGGTGCGGACGGATGATGTCGCCGGCGACGAAGTGCTTGGGACGATCGGGCACCTGGTAGAACTTGTCGGCGTTGATCAGGCCGCGGCCGTTGTCCATGTCGTCGAGTCCGCCCAGATCACCGCCCTGGCCGATGGCCGAGACGATGAGATCGGCTTCCAGCGACCTGCTCGGTCCCCTCGACCGGCATCGGACGACCGTCCTCGAGCTTGCACTTGGCGATCTTCAGGCCGTTGGCGCGACCGTCTGTCGCCCTTGATCACTTCGACCGGCATCACCTCGTCGAGGATGGTCACGCCCTCGTGCAGGGCATCGTGCACCTCGTGCTCGGCGGCCGTCATCTGCGGCTTCGGGAACAGCGAGGTCAGGGTGACCTCGGCGCCCTGGCGGCGGCGGTGATGGCCGAGTCGTGCGCGACGAAGCCGTCCTGAACCACCAGCTCCGGACGATCGGTCGGGTTGGTCTGCTGGATGTGGCCGAGACGGCGGGCCACCGAAACCACGTCGATCGAGGTATCGCCACCACCGACGCAGACGACCTTGTCGGCGGTGACCTTCATGCGACCTTCGTTGAAGGCCTTGAGGAAGGCGACACCGGAGACGCAGTTCGGCGTGTCGTCCCATCCGGGCACCGGCAGGCCGCGACCGGACCAGCAACCGATGGCCCACAGCAGCGGCGTCGTGACTGTTCTCGATGTCGGCGACGGTGACGTCCTGACGCCGACCTTGGTCTTCAGATGGACCTTCGACGTCACCCATGTCGAGGATGCGCTGGATCTCGCCGTCCAGCTTGTCGCGCGGAATCCGGTAGCTCGGGAATGCCGTAGCGCATCATGCCGCCGAGGTCTGCAGGGCTTCGTAGATGGTGACGGCGTGGCCCTTGCGGCGCAGCTGGTAGGCCGCCGCCAGGCCGGCCGGACCGCCGCCGATGACGGCGACTTTCTTGCCGGTCGACGCGGCCGGGCTGGAACTTGTAGCCCGTTCTCCAGCGCGTTGTCGCCGATGAACTGCTCGACGGCATTGATGCCGACGTAGTCCTCGACCTCGTTGCGGTTGCAGCCGTCCTGGCAGGGCGCCGGGCAGACGCGGCCCATCATCGACGGGAAGGGGTTGGCCTCGGTGGAGCGGCGGAAGGCGTATTCCCACTTGTCCATGCCTTCGGCGGCTTCTCCATGTCGCGCACGATGGCCAGCCAGCCGCGGATGTCTTCACCGGACGGGCAGCTCCCCTGGCAGGGCGGCGTCTTGTGCACATAGGTCGGGCACTTGTGCGAGGTGTCTTCGTTGAAGATCATGTCGGTCATCGACGCCCATTCATGGTCACCGTCCTCGTATCTGCGCCAGGTGAGTTTGGTGTTCATTTCGTCACTAGGAGTCGCCATCGTCAATCTCCGTACCTAGAAATTTCGTGTTAGGTCTTCGCTCTGAATGCCGTCAAGATTCACTGCCGCTCGAGATCAAGCAGCGTCCTCGGCCGTTTCGTCTTCATCGTCATCCTCGGTCTTCTGGCCGGTCAGGATGATCGCGTTGGATACCAGTTGGTGCACGCTGACGATCATGTCCATGTCCATGCCGTAGTACGGCAGGACCTTGGTGAACTGGGTCTTGCAGATCGCGCAGATCGCCGCCATGTTGGTGACGCCGTACTCTTCGATCACGTCGCTCAAGGCCTCCATGCGCGGCTTCGCGCCCTTGACGCGCAGCTCCATCAGATCGTCGGTCAGCAGACCGCCGCCACCGCCGCAGCAGAAGGTCTTCTCGTGGATGGTGTCCGGCATCCATGTCGACAAAGTTGTTGCACACCGCCTTGATCACATTGCGCGGGATCTTGAACTGGCCGCCCGGCTCGGTGCCCATGCGCGAGGCGCGGGCCACGTTGCAGGAATCGTGGAAGGTCACGATCATGTCGTCGTTTGCCGACTTGTCGATCTTGAGCGTGCCCTTCTGGATCTCGTCCCAGGTGAACTCGAGGATGTGCTGCGGGACCGGATACTTCGGGTCGAGGAAATCGAACGGACCGGCCAGCGTGTTCAGGAAGCTGTAGGCCACCCGCCAGGCATGTCCGCACTCGCCGAACACGATGCGCTTGACGCCGAGTTCCAGGGCCGCCTCGCGTATCCGCATGGAGACCCGGCGCATGTTCTCGTAAGAGCCGATGAACATGCCGAAGTTGGCCGCCTCGGAGGCCGTCGAGCTCAGCGTCCAGCTGACGCCGGCCTCGTGGAAGCACCTTGCCGTAACCGATCAGCCCGTCGACGTGCGGCTCGGCGAAGAAATCGGCCGAGGGCGTCACCACGCAGAATATCGGCGCCTTTGACGTCCAGCGGGTATTTGACCGCGACGCCGGTCTCTTCCTCGACGTCTTCCTCCAGGCCTTCCAGCGTATCCGCCAGGGCCTGTCTCCGGCAGGCCGAGGTTGTTGCCGATCTTGTAGACCTTGCCGATGATCTCGTTGCAGTATTTCTGCCCGACGCCGATGCGGTCCATGATCTCGCGCGCGGCCATGGAGATCTCCGCGGTGTCGATACCGTAGGGACAGAAGACCGAGCAACGACGGCACTGCGAACACTGGTGGAAATAGCTGTACCAGTCGTCCAGCACCTCTTTGGTCAGATCCTCAGCGCCGACCAGTTTCGGAAAGTACTTGCCGGCAAAGGTGAAGTAGCGGCGGTAGACCTTGCGCAGCAGATCCTGGCGCGCGACCGGCATATTCTTCGGATCTTTGGTGCCGATGAAGTAGTGACACTTGTCGGTGCAGGCGCCGCACTTGACGCACGAATCCAGATAGACCCGAAACGAGCGATACTTACCGAGCATCTCGCCCATCGCGTCGATGGCCTTGGCCTCCCAGTCGTCCACCAGTTCACCCGGGAAGCCCAAGTCGGCCTGAAATTCCGGCTTGGCAACATAGGGCTTGCTGTGCGCCATGGTGTCCGGCACCAGCATCGGTACCTCGGTGAACTCCTCGAGCGCAGGGATTTCGAAGTCTGTCTTGGCCATGCTTGTTGTCTCTGTCTACGCGGTTTAGCCGGTTGGGGGCAGGCGGTCAGGACTGCTCTTCGAGCTTACGGGCCCAGTCCACAACGTGCCGCTGCTCGCGCGGATTGTCCACCTGGTTTCGAGTGGGGCTGAAGAACACGCCCGGCGCATGGAGCAGTTTGCTCACCGGGAAAATGATCATCAACACGGCCACCAGGAACAGATGAGCCAATAGAATCGGGTCCGACGGCAGATTGGGAATCGAACCCCAACTGAACGTCATCAAATTACGGAAGAAGGCCTTCACCAGCACCACATCGGTGTGAGTAACGAAGGTCATCAAGGCGCCGCTCACGCCGATCAACAGCAACAGCAGCAGCATCAAATGATCGGAAGGAGCAGAGATATAGCGCACTCGATCGACCAGCAGGCGGCGCGCCCACAGGCCGAGCAGGCCGATAATCATGGCGAACGCCAGATACTTCACCAACGGCGAGACCCAGACCACGATTCCCGGCACGGGATCGGTGAAATAGCGCAAATGACGGAACAGGACGGCGAACAGGGCCATGTGGAACACCCAGCCGAACAGCCAGGTCCACTTGGTGGACTTGAACAGGCTCTCGAAGAAGACCACTTCGCGAAACATGCGCAGAACAACGCCGGACTTGGTCGTCGGCGCCGGGGTCGTCGGGATTTTCAATGGCGCCGGGCTGGTCCAGAACTGGTAGATCTTGCGACCCACGCCGATCACCAGAATCAGGAAAGCGGCATAGAACAGCGCAGCAAAGGCCACAGTCAGGAACGACATCGCTCGGAGTTCCTCTTGTATCTACAACAATATCTGGAAGCGCTGGTGCGCCCCGTATACAGCGACCGAGTCGGACTCGATCGGGACAGACTCCGACGGGCGGGCACAAGCGCCCGCCCATCGACATGTCAGCAGACCGGGATCAGACGCAACCGGTCGGCTTCGGCAGCCCGGCGTAACGGCAAGCCTGCTTGCCCGGACCGTAGGGGAACAGACCGTAAAGGTACTTGCTGTTACCTTTGTCCTTTCCCAGCTTCTTACCAACCGCCTTGGTCAAGACGCGCACCGCCGGCGCGATTTGGTACTCTTCGTAGTACTCGCGCAGGAAGTTGATGATGTCCCAGTGCTCGTCGGTCAGCTCCAGGTCGTCTTCTTTGGCCATGACGCCGGCGACGCCCGCTTCCCAGTCGTTGATGTTGGCGAGGTAACCTTCCTCGTCGGTTTCAAAGGTCTTACCGTTAACTTCGATAGGCATGGAGTTATCTCCTCAGTTCGCTAATCCACTCAGACGCCGGCCTTACAGCCAAGCCTGAACTTTGTCGTTGGCCTCTACCAGATCGACGAATCCGGCGTAGTCGACAATCTCGACACCGTCGATCACCCGATCTTCCGACACTGCCCGAGCTTTCAGATCGGACTTAAGTGCGTAGACTTTCTTATCGGCCATCGCGGAAGTGATCTTGCTTTCCGCGGCGGCACCCTTCATTGCGGCGTATACGCCATCCTCGATCAATAGTATGGATGATCCGGCCTTGGAGAAACGCAGGCAGGAATCCAATGAGTTCTTGTCGTACGGTGACTTGTTTACAGTATGCAGATCGCTCATGGCCGCACCTCAGAAGCTGAACACAACGTCGTGCTGATCGACCAGATCCGTCGCCTGGGCGGCATCCACGACCTCTACAATGTTTTCGACCTCTTCCTCGGTCTCCCAGTCTTCCCAGGCAACCTCGATCAGATCGTCCGTGGACAGACCCCGCTCTTCCAACGACGCCTTGTCGACGTACAGGTGGCGAACTCCGTAGTCGCCGAGCGTGCGGTATGTCGGCAGGAAATTCTTCATATCCGACTCGGAGGTATCGCTGCCTTTGACCAGCTGATAGACGCCGTCGTCGGCAAACAACAAGCTGACTTGCTGGTCGAAAGCGGCGCCGATCAATACGACCTCCAGGGACTCCCAAGCGTAAATCGTGCCGTAGGGGGCTCGGCGATTTAAGTACATGAACTTCTTGATAACCTCTGACATATCGTCTTCTCCCCAATCAATCGCCGAAAGTCACCAGGCGGTCGCTCTGGATCGCCGCCTCGATCAGCTGACCAAGGCCGGAGATCCGGAAGCGGGGCGCGATGTTGGTCGCGTCCTTGCCGTTGCGTGAGGCCTCACCTTCGTCAACGAGGCCGCGGCGTTGAGCCGCGGCTACGCAGAGAACCAGGTCGAGGTCATACTTCTCTGCCAATTCCACCCAGCGATTCACGATATTGCGATCATCCTGCGGCGGCGTCGTCAGGCGAGTGCCGTTGTGAACGCCGTCGTGGTAGAAGAATACGCGGAACACCTCGTGGCCCTTTTCGAGAGCCGCCTTGGTGAAGTGGTATGCCGAGTCGGACGCCTGGTGTTGATAGGGCCCCTCGTTTACCTGAACTGCCAGTTTCATAACTCGTATGACCTCGCCGGTTACCGTTGGAAGCGATCAGAAGCGCACGTAAGTCGAAGAGTTCAAGCTCTTCCGTGATCCACGCCAGTTGTCGATGTGATACTTGGTGAACGGCAGTTCGACCTCCTCGAAGAAGCGCGGCCAGCCGATCCGCTCGATCCACTCGTTGATGCGCTCCCAGTCGCGCGCGCCTTCCTTGTAGGCCTTGAGGATGCGCTTGACGATCGCGGTCGCCTCCGGCCAGCGCGGCGGATTGTTCGGGATACCGGCGGCGACCAGCTTCTGGAAGGTCGGCTTGCCGCGGGCGTTGGAATGGTTGCCACCGACCCAGATCGCCAGCTTGGTGTGCTCGGCGTCGTTGATCTGCATCGGCGGACACGGCGGGTAGCAGGCGCCACAGCAGATGCACTTCTTCTCGTCGACTTCCAGCGACGGCTTGCCGTTGACCATGGCCGGGCGGATGGCGGCTACCGGGCAGCGCGCCACGACCGACGGACGCTCGCAGACGTTGGCGACCAGATCATGATTGATCTTCGGCGGCTTGGTGTGCTGCACGTTGATGGCGATATCGCCCTGGCCGCCGCAGTTGATCTGGCAGCAGGAGGTGGTGATGTGCACCCGGTTCGGCATGTTGGCGTTGCCGAACTCGTCGATGAGTTCGTCCATCATGGACTTGACCACGCCCGAGGCATCGGTACCGGGGATGTCGCAGTGCAGCCAGCCCTGGGTGTGGGAGATCATGGTCACCGAGTTCTGGGTGCCGCCGACGATGAATCCCGCGTCTTCGACCGCCTTGATCAGCGGCTCGACCTTGCGCCTCGTCGGTCACCATGTACTCGATGTTGGAGCGAATGGTGAAATGAACGTAACCATCGGCGTACTGATCGCCGATGTCGCACAGGTTGCGCAGGCTGAACACGTCCAGGATGCGCTGAGTGCCGACGCGCACGGTCCAGACCTTGTCGCCGTTATTGGCGACGTGCAGCAGGACGCCGGGGCGCGGATGCTCGTGATACTTCCACATACCGAAGTTCTTGCGCATTACGGGGTGCATGTATTGGAACGGATCGGGACAACCCGTCTCGATCGGTTCACGCATGTCTTTGGCCATTCTTACCTCCAAAAAGCGGGTAAATTCGCGTATTGTTCCCTGTCGGCGCGGACCACCCGTCCAGGCGGCCCGCTCGATTCAGCGGGAAATCCAGTCTTGGGTCGTCGAGTGCTTAGGAGGCTTCGGCCTGGCGCTCGAACCACTTGACCGCCTCGTCGTCCCAACCGTCCATGCGTACATAGGAACTCTCGCGCGGGTGGCTGACCATGTTCGGATCCGGCTCGACGCCGATGCCTTCGAGGAAGTTGACCAGACCGATACGCTCGATCATCTCGCCGCAACGCTCGTGCTCGAGTGCGTTCTCGGCCCAGAAGTCGATGATCTCTTCAGCCATCTCGACCATGGACTCCCAGTCTTCCTCGGTTTCGAGCTTCTTGAACGGAACCACCACGGTACCCATCAGATCGCCGATCTTCAGCGTCCGCTTACCGCCGATCAGGATGGTGACACCCTTGTCGTCGCCGGGATGCAGCGCCTTCGGCATCACGTTCAGGCAGTGCATACAGCGCACGCAGTCCTTGTTGTTGATGCGACCTGGTCGTCGTCGGTCAAGGCGATCGAGTTGGTCGGGCAACGAGTGATGACGTTATCGATGTAGTACTGGCGACCCTTGTCGGCGACGTAGTTCTTGACCTCGGCCTGGTCGACCTTCATGTCGTCACGCCAGGTACCGATTACGGCGAAGTCGGCGCGCTCGATGGCATTCTGACAGTCGTTGGCACAACCGGAGACCTTGAACTTGAACTTGTACGGCAGGGCCGGACGGTGCACGTCGTCGGTGAAGTTGTTGACCAGCAGACGGTGGGCCTTTTGCTCGTTGGTGCAGGACATCTCACAACGGGCGGCACCGACGCATGACATGGCGGTCCGCACACAGGGGCCGGCGCCACCGAGATCCCAACCGTAGTCGTTTATCTCGTCGAAGAAGTGCTGGGTGCCATCGGTGGTGGTGCCGATGAACATGATGTTGCCGGTCTGACCGTGGAAGGTCACCAGACCCGAACCCCACTTCTCCCAGCTGTCAGCCAACTGGCGCAGCATATCGGTGGAGTAGTGATTACCCGCCGGCGGCTGCACACGCAGGGTGTGGAATTCCTTCGATTCCGGGAAGGCCTTACCGACCTCGGAGAAGCGCGGGATAATGCCGCCACCATAGCCGTAGACCGATACGGTACCGCCTTTCCAATAACCCTTACGAGTCTCATAGGAGTGCTCGAGCTGACCGAGCAGCGAGTTGGTTACCTGGTTGATGCGCTCTTCCGGGTGTTCGTCGCGCAGACGCTTGATACCGGAAATAAAGCTGGGCCACGGACCCGTTTCCAACTGATCGATCATCGGTGTTGGGTACTTGTCGATTGCCATGTCGCTGGTTCTCCTGACTAATCGTAATTGGTTCGCGTGATTCGTCTTGGATCGAGCCCGTGGTTGAGGCCCAGTCCGGTGAATTTGGTATGAATCAGCAATAGAGAGCGGATGCCCTCGCATCGATACTCTATTTCAAAGATCGATACATTGGATCGAGGTTGCAACGATCCCGACTCCCTATCAACGGGCGCTAATATTAGTCAGCTAACAAAACCCCGAACACTCCACCAAAGGGGGGTAATTTCCCCGAAAATCTATCCCATTTGGGATAGATGGAGCGGGTAGCGCCCATCTCCGATTAACTAACATGCTGATTTACAGTGGTTTTATCTGACGTCCGATTATATTAGAATGTCAGTCTATTCTCAAAAAACGTGATGTCGATGCGGGATCCTAAGGGGACTGCGAGTCCCCGTCAAATAAGTTAACCCGTAAACTTTTCTCCGCGGAACGAGCCGGTGCTGACCCATGCTGCAACATTTTGCATTGCAACAAAACGACGCCTTTCAGCGATGGAGCAGCCACAAGACCGAAACCAAGCCGGATTCAGTGGAAATGCTGCGCGTGCACATCTCGGACCCCGACAAACCCTCGGATAAAGAGACGAACGCCCTGATCCGGCGTTGCCGGGACGTCGGTGCAGCGATTTTCTGTTTTGACCACCCCTTGGAACAACCCGAGAAACAGCTGGCGGGACTGGGACAACGCCTGGGGCTGCACCGGCTCGACCACAATCTGTGCGCCGAGGAGAGCGGCATCACCGCGATTGCGGTCAAACAGACCGAAACCGACAAACCCTATATCCCCTATTCCAACCGCCCGCTGAGCTGGCACACCGACGGCTACTACAACCCGCCGGAACGTCAGATCCGCGCCTGGCTGCTGTACTGCCACCAGGACGCCGCCGAGGGAGGGGCAAACGAGATCATGGATCCCGAACTTGCCTATATAATGTTGCGCAACCAAGACCCGCAGCTCATTCGCGCCCTGATGGCCGACGACGTCTTTACCATACCGGCCAACGACGAGGGCGGTGAGCAGATCCGCGCCGACCAGTCCGGCCCGGTATTCTCGTTTCTCCCCGGTGGCCAGTTGCACATGCGCTACTCGGCCCGCCAACGCAACGTGATCTGGAAAGACGACGAGCTGAGCCGACGCGCCACGGCCGCCTTGCGCGACTTGTTTTCGGCCGACAACGATCTCATATATCGGTATCGGCTGGGCCCCGGCGAGGGCCTGATCAGCAACAACGCACTGCACCGTCGCGACGGGTTTCGCGACGACGAGAGTACCGGTCACAAGCGCCTGGTCTACCGCGCCCGCTATCATGACCGGATTCGAGACACCTGAAATTGGACCACGAGGCGGCAACAGGAACTGCCGAGACGATCGATCACCTCCAGAGATCGATCGCCTGAGAACCCGGAGAACGCATATTCCCGGTTTTCGTTTTGTGAATGCTCCACCGGCTAACAGCCGTTGGCTTCAGGTTACGGCTGAAAGCCGGATCGATCGGCCATTCGGCCGATTGAGCCCTCTCCTAACGGGACGACTCCAGGGATGGAGGAGGCAGAACGAAGTTGGGAACCCGAGTCGAGAGGGTCAGGGTGAGGGGATCGAAAGGCCAAGGTCTTGTTTTTCTTGGTCCCATCATCCTAGCCGTCTCCCGGCGGGAGACAGGCCAAGAACGTTTGCGACACCCTCCTGTGGGAGAAGGAGCTGTTCCATCGGTCGCCTAAAGGCGAGGAGTTTACGGATCCCCTATTGGAGACTCTAAAAAGCCCAGGAAGGACGTCTTCAGAACATCCCCCAACAGAGGCGGAAAAGATGCTTTATCTCAGCCAAGCGATCATTGCCAACCAGGGCGTCGAATCCTTCGATGAACTGTGCGGCTTGATGGTCGAATACGCCCGCAACGGCGAGCGCTTTCTTCGGTTCGACGTCAAACCACCCTACCCGGACACCCCCGAAAACTGGGAAGACCGGCTCGAAGCCGCGTTCAGCGCGAGGGTCTGATCATGGTCGACATCTTTGATCCCGACCAGCTCGAAGACACCGCCGCCGAATCGCTGATGAAGGATCTCGGCCAGAAGGCGCAGCTCGAAGGCCATCTGGTGGAGCTGCGCGAGCAGCTCGCCAAGCTGCCCGAAGATGCCGACCTGACCGAGCGCGCCGCGCTGCAGCTGGAGATCGCCCGCGCCCTGCAGATGCTCGAACGCGGCGACGAGGCCTGGCCGATCGGGCACACCGCCTTCACCCTGTTCCAGGAACTCGGCGACTGGCAGCAGCGCCGCCGACGCCTGCGACGTCCTCTATCAAGCCAATCAGCCGGACTCCCTGATCGCCCTGGGTCAGGGCATCTGGCTGGGCGTGACCTTCCCGATCGATCCGGAGATCACCGTCCACCTGCTCAGCCACGTCATCGACGACACCCCGGACGATTCCGACGGCGCGGCCGTGGCCGCCGCCACCGCGGCCTTCATCGCCGACATCCGCGCCCCCGAGGGACCGGAGCGCGAGCGCCTGAGCTTTTTCGCCCAGCAGCTGCTCGGCCGGGTCGCGCGCCGCCACAGCGGGGTCGAGACCCAGGAGCAGTTCGAATTCTGGGTCGAGAAGCTGGAGCTCAACGACCCCGACAAGTTCCTGGTGCGCCTGCGCAACGTGGTCGACGTCCTGGTCCAGGACCAGTGGTGGTTCGACCGCGAGGCCCTGCAGAGCAGCATCCCCAACCATTGATCGCGGAGCGCCCCATGTTCTGGCAAGAAGACAAGTCGGCAAAGGATTTCAAGGTCAGCGACGACGTCGTCGATCTGCTGTTCAACATCGAATGCCGCGAGCTGCACGTCGATCACGTCCACCATCTGTCCGAGGCCCTGAAGCAGAGCCTGCCCTGGCTGATCGAGGAAGAGCAGGTCGGGATCCATGCCCTGCACGTGGCCGGCTCGCAGAACGGCTGGGAGCGGCCGGATCCGAGCCTCGGCCAGAAGCTGCAGTTGTCGCGCCGCACCAAACTGGTCATTCGCGCGCCGAAGACCCGGATCGAACAGATCCAGCAGGAGCTCAACGGCATCACCCTGAACGTCGACGGCTGCCCGATGACGGTCGGCCAGGCCAAGATCCGCAAGCTCTCCTCGCAAGGTACGATCTTCGCCCGGCACATCGTGCTCGAACCCGGAGAGGCCGAGGACGAGGACCGCTTCATGCAGCGCATCGCCGCCGAGCTCAGATCACGCGGCATCCACGTGCGCAAGGCACTGTGCGGCAAGACCGGTCACATCGACACCCCGGACGGCCCGATCGAAACCCGCAGCCTGATGCTGGCCGAACTCGACCCGGAGGAATCGGTGGAATTGCAGCAGCAGGGCCTGGGTCCGCTGCGGGACAAGGGTTGCGGGATCTTCCTGCCACACAAGGGCATAGGCGCGGTCAAGAAAGAAGACGGCTGACCCGATACCCGGCATCCCAAAAGGGATATGACGTTATATGCTGTTTTTCTTATAATCTCCGACCACATATCTCAGTGCAGGCCACTGGCCTGAAGCCTTAAGAGGAGCTAAGCATGTCACTTGAAGTCAACGGCAAGACCATCGAACTCGACGGCAACGGAAACCTGGTGGATTACACCCAGTGGGACGAAGATGTCGCCCGCGCCCTGGCCGCGGCCGACGACACCATGGGCGAACTGACCCAGGAACACCTCGACGTCCTGAACTACCTGCGCCGCGAGTACATCGACAACAGTCACAACCAGCCGATGGAGCGCGCCATCAACAAGGGCATGGGAGACATCTGGGGCAAGAAGCTCAGCAGCAAGGATCTCTACAGGCTTTTCCCCGGCGCCCCCAGCAAGCAGGGCAATCGCATCGCCGGCCTGCCGTTCGTGGCGCGCAAGGGCGGTTACTGATCGAGCGTCGACGCGGCGGATTCAAACCGAAAAAGGCAGCCTCTGGCTGCCTTTTTCGTTGCCCGGCAACCGAGAACGATTCGAACACTCGGTGGCGGCCGGGGGACGCGTTCAGATCCCCACGTAGCGCCAGCCTTTAGTGAGGCGGTCGACCACATGCTCGAGCGCCGACGGGGCCGTATGGGCGTCGTCCAGCAGTTGAACATCCATACCCTTGTCACGCAGCAGCTGCATACCCCTGGCACAGGCGAACAGGGCGAGATTCGGGTTCCGCCTGGCCAGTTCTTGTATACGGTCCGTATAGGGTGTGCCGCCGGCCTTCAGCAGGGGAATTCCCCCGGCGTTGACCAGCAATTCGACGCGGGCCGAGTGCGACGGATCCTCTCTCAACAGCCGCTCGACGGTATCGAGCGCCCCCTGCCAACTGGCAGGGTCCGGCTTGTCGAGGTGGATCAGCACCGGCTCGTCGGCGGTCGCCACGAGCCCTTGATCGATCGCCTCGCTGGCGGCTATTCGCTGCCCGGGCTGAGCGATCCACAGGTCGCGCGCGACCCATCCCGCCGTCAGGCAGACCATCACGATGGCGGCGACGGCGGGTACCCGCCGCCACAGCGCCCGCGGCTGCGGCGGAGGCATCGAGACCCCGGCGTCGGCATAGGCGTGACGCACCAGGTACTTGAGCTTCTGCAACTCAGCAAGCTCGGCCTGTAACAGGGGGTCGTCTCGGAGGTCCTGCAGGACGCGCTCCGCCTCCTCCGGCCCGAGTTCCCCGTCGATCAGGGCGTGCAGTTCGTCGGTCGTTGCATTGGTGCTCATTTCACTATCCTGAGATGTTTGGGTGACGCTCGCGCAGTCCCCGCTCTGGTCCCGTCCAGGTCGCCGAGCGCCGCGCGCAACCTGGCCCGAGCACGGCTCAAGCGGCTCATCACGGTTCCGATCGGCACCTCGAGCACCTCGGCGGTCTCCGCATAAGACATCTCCTCGAGATCGACCAGGGTCAGCACCTGGCGATCTCTGGGCGGAAGGCCACCGATCCCGCCTCGCACCCGAGCGACCAGTTGTCGCTCCTGGTGTTCCTTTTCCGGACAATGCCAGTTGACGACGTGGTCATCCTCGAAGGGCACATCGGTGCGCCGCCGCCGAAGATGTTCCCGCCAACAGTTGGCGAGAATGCGGAACAACCAGGCATTCAGCTTGTCCTGGTCCCGCAACTGCGCGCGGTTTTGCAGCGCCTTGGTCAGTGCCTCCTGGACCAAATCGTCTGCGGTCGCGTGTTCCCCACTCCAGGCCAGCGCCATTCGGTACAAACGCCCCCGGCTGCGGTTGATCAAGTCGTTCGAAAATCGGGTCTGGCAAAAAAAGTCAAATGCCCCCATCGGCTGGCACCCACTCCCCCTCAATCGCCAGGTCGGCGAGCCATCCGCTCACCGCCCGGTCTCGTATCGTTTTGTCGGCCACCTCTGCGGCGCGACCTGCGGGCTCCGGGTGCGGCTCAAGACCCGGTCCTCTACTCATTACTGGTGCATCGGGTGGGGAGTTTATTCCAATTATTTTCAAAGGAATAATTAACCCTTGGCCGGGTCATAATCATCGTGTGGCAGGGGCGCCTCGCCGCGAACAACCCGTCCGAAGGCCGAAATCGGCCCGAGGGCGGGCCTTCCACAAGTCACGTCAGCCCGCTTGATCTTGTGCAGGAACCCTGAAAAGCAAGCGCCCCTCGGCCTGACCCGCCCGACAATGCCTCAGTCCGGCGGCATCGCCGCCCGGTCGATCAAGACCTCGACGTTCGCCCCACCACCGACCGCGGCAATGGGCAGATCCTCTCCGGACCGCCAGCGCCGGGTCGCCTCACGCTTGTCCGGACCCGTGACCACAATCAGCAGGCGTTCGGTCCGCCTCAACGCGGCCGGTCCGAGACTGATCCGTTCCGGCGGCGGCTTGGGAGCGCCATGCACCGGCACGACCAGAGCCGCCGGGTCGATCTCGTGGCCCGGGAAGAGACTGGCGGTATGGCCGTCCTCTCCCATGCCGAGCAGCACCAGATCGAACGGCAGGCTCCCGGAGACGATCCGCTCATAGGCCCGAGCGCCCTGCTCCGGTCCGAGTTCCGCCGGGATCGGATGGACCCGGTCCGCGGGTATCGGCACCCGGTCGAGAAACGCAGCGGCGGCCATACGGCTGTTTCGCTGGTCGTGATCGGCCGGCAGGCAGCGCTCGTCGCCAAAGAATATCTCCCAGCGCGACCATTCCTGATCGCTGCCGGACATCAGAACGTAAGCGGCTTGCGGTGTACGCCCCCCGGCCAGGACCAGCCGAAACCGCCCGCGTTCGGCGATCGCCCGGGCCGCAGACGCCGCGATGCGCTCGGCCATCGCGGCGGCGACCGCCGCCGGGTCCTCGAGCACGGTCCAGATCGGGGAAGAAATGCTCACTCTTCCTCTTTCATCGGATCGAGCGTGTGTCGCCATTCGTGCTCTTCCTTGTCGAACAGCCGGCGCGATTCCTTCGGTCCCCAGCTACCGGAGCGATAGGTATGGATGTAATCGCGCTCGGTCGCCCACACATCGAGCACCGGCGCGACCACCCGCCAGGCCGACTCGACCTCGTCGTAGCGCAGAAACAGCGAGCGATCGCCCTCCAACACGTCGAGCAACAGATCCTCGTAGGCATCGGTGTGCTCGCGATCGTCGCCGCGAAAATGCGCATCCAGACTCATCTGCCGGGTACGCATCTCCAGGCCCGGCTCCTTGGCCGTGATCTCCATGCGCAGAGCACTCATCGGGCTGGATACCGAGGATCACCCAGTTGGGGTGCATACGCTGGACATGGGTGCCGCGGAAGAACTGCTGTGGCGGGTGCTTGAAACAGATCGACACCATGGAACGCGCCTCGGCCATGCGCTTGCCGGTGCGCAGATAAAAGGGCACGCCGCGCCAACGCCAGTTGTCGACATAGAGCTTCAGCGCGGCATAGGTCTCGGTGACGCTGCGCGGATCGACCTTGTCCTCCTCCAGATAGGCCTGGACCGCCTCGCCATCCGACCTCGCCCGCGGCGTACTGGGCGCGGAAGGCCTGGGCGTGCACCGCGCGCTTGGTGATCGGCCGGACCGACTTCAGCACCTTGACCTTCTCGTCGCGCAGCGACTCCGCCTCCATCGACACCGGCGGCTCCATGGCCACCAGGGTCATCAGCTGCAGCAGGTGGCTCTGGATCATGTCGCGCAGCGCGCCATTGCCCTCGTAGTAACCGGCGCGACTGCCCAGGCCGAGGGTCTCCGAGTGGGTGATCTGCACGTGATCGATGTAGTTACGGTTCCACAGCGGCTCCATCATCAGGTTGGCGAAACGGAACACCAACACGTTCTGCACCGTCGCCTTGCCGAGATAGTGGTCGATCCGATAGATCTGCGATTCATCCAGATGCTGCACCAGACGTCGCTGTAACTGCTGGGCACTCTCAAGGTCATAACCGAAAGGCTTTTCAACCACCACCCGACGCCAGCCCTTGGCTTCACCCAGCAGCCCTTCGGCGCTGAGATTCTCGACCACCTCGCCGTATTGATTGGGGCTGATCGACATGTAAAAAGCGATGTTCGACGAACAATCGGATTCGGTAATCGTGACGGCCAGGCGTTGGTACATCTCCGCCTCGTGCAGATCGCCTTTAAAATAGCCGATCCGGCCGAGAAAGCGCTCCAGCACCGCCTCGTCGATCCCGCCGCGGGCGCGCTTGCGCAGTTGCGGCTCGATCTGCTCCAGCCATTGCTCGCGTTCGAACGGCCGGCGTCCGCAGCACAGGATGTGCACCCCGCTCGCCAGCCGGCCGGCGCGATCCAGGTGATACAGCGCCGGCAGCAATTTGGTGGTCGACAGATTACCGGTCGCGCCGAAGATGACGTAGGTCGCCGAGTCAGTCATCGACCCGGGCCTCCTCGCCGCTGCCGACCCAATCGGTGTGGAAGACACCGTCGACGTCCGTACGCCGATAGGTGTGCGCACCGAAGTAGTCGCGCTGCGCCTGCAGCAGGTTGGCCGGCAACGACGCCCGGCGATAACCATCGAAGAAGGCCAGCGCCGCGCCGAAGGCCGGCAGCGGAATGCCCCGCTCGACGCCGAGCAACACCGCTTTGCGCCAACCGGCTTCGGCCTGCTGCAGGGCGTCGACGAAGAACGGATCGAGCAGCAGATTGATCAATCCGCCATCGCGCTCGTAGGCGGTCTTGATGTCGCCGAGAAAACGGCTGCGGATGATGCAGCCGGCCCGCCACAGCATCGCGACGTCGCCATAGGCGAGATTCCAGCCATGCGACTCGCTCGCCGCACGCATCAACATGAAACCCTGGGCGTAGGAGACGATCTTGGCCGCGTACAAGGCATCGTGGACGGCCTGGATCGCCGCCTCGATATCCTCCGACGGCAGGGTCTTCGCCTGGCCCAACGTCGCGGCAGCCGCGACCCGTTCGCTCTTCAGCGCCGACAGGAAGCGGGCGTTGACCGCCTCGGCGATCAGGGTCAGGGGTATGCCCTGTTCGAGCGCATCGATCGCGGTCCATTTCCCGGTGCCCTTCTGCCCGGCGCTGTCGAGGATGTGATCGACCCGCGGCGAGCCGTCCGGGTCCTTGACCGCGAGTATCTCGGCGGTGATCTCGATCAGATAGGACTCGAGCACCCCCTGGTTCCATTCCTCGAAGCTCGCGGCCAGGCGCTCGGCAGCGATACCCAGACCCTCGCGCATCAGCTGGTAGGCCTCAGTGATCAACTGCATATCACCGTACTCGATACCGTTGTGGACCATCTTTACATAGTGACCGGCGCCGCCCTCGCCGACCCACTGACAGCAGGGCTCGCCGTCGGCCTTGGCGGCGATCGCCTGAAACATCTCCCGAACGAGGGGCCAGGCCTCGGGATCGCCGCCCGGCATCAACGAGGGGCCGTGCCTCGCCCCCTCCTCTCCGCCGGACACACCCATGCCGAGAAACCTCAGTCCCTTGGACTTGAGCGCGGCATAGCGGCGATCGGTGTCCGGATAATGGGTGTTGCCGCCGTCGACGATGATGTCCCCGGCCTGCAGCAGCGGTTCGAGCTGCTCGATCACCTTGTCCACGGCCGGACCGGCCTTGACCATGAGCATCACCACTCGCGGTGTCTCAAGACCCTGAATCAGTTCGGCCAGGTCGCGCGCACCCTGGATCTCACGCCCCGCCGCCTCACCAGCGAGAAACTCTTCGGTCTTCTCATAGGTACGGTTGTAGACCGCTACCCGATAGCCGTGATCACTCAGATTGAGGACCAGGTTGCGTCCCATGACGGCCAATCCAATGACGGCGATATCCGCTGATTCCATAGAGGGTTCCCGGTTTCACAGTAAGGAGTCGCTTAGTTTGCCAGTTTGTCCGGCGGCTGGGCAGGAAAACCCAATCGAAAGAACCGCACCGTTTTATGGGGCGGTTCTGATCAGGTTGCGAACACGCTACCGGCTAGAAGCCGAATCGATCGGCTATTCGGCCGATTCCTCCCCTCTCCCACCTGGAGAGGGCCGCGGCGAGGGGATCAGGATCAATCCGTTTTATTTTGATCCCCTCATCCAAACCTTCTCCCTGAGGGCGAAGGATCGGTTGCGTCAATCGGCGGTATGCGATCACCAGCTCTCCCACAGGCCGAGACTGAGTGACCAGCCGTTGTCGTCATAACGTCGGTCGTGCGCGCGACGATCGTGTCTGTGACCGCGCCAATCGGGTCGCTTGCTGTGCTTGCCATAACGATGACCGTGATCGTCGTAGTAACGGCGCTTGTCGTGACGGCCGTAACGATAACGATCGTTGTGCTTGAGCTTGCGGATATGTCCGCCGGCGTGATCGTACTCGCGCTTCAGGGTGCGGCGCTCGAAGCGATCGAGATGCCCGTCGCGCTTGAACTTCCGCTCCAGCCGGTCGACATGCCGTTGTTCCTTGCGCAGCACCTTGGTCTCCTTACGCGTCAGTTCGCCGCCGCGAACGCCCTGTTCGATGCGGGAATGCTGCCGGTCCTGGCGCCGATCGAAACGGTCGTGATCGCGTTCGGCCAGAACCGGCGCGGCGAGCAGGCCGAGTATCGGAATGAGTGCAATGGTCTTCGTGAAATTCATGGTTCGTTCCTCCGGTTGCAACGGGAACGGCTCCCGTTATTGGGCACTCTAGAGGCGCCAAATGAACTCAGACTGAACGTGCAAACACGACTGACACATCGCAGAATGCGGGGGACATCGGGAGGCACAGCGCATGGGAAAGTCGGTTTCTCTGGTACTCGGCAGCGGTGGAGCCCGTGGATTGGCGCACATCGGGGCGATCCGCGTGCTCGAACAGCACGGCTTCGAGATCCATTCGGTGGTCGGCTGTTCGATGGGCGCATTGATCGGGGGTTTTTATGCCGCCGACAAACTCGATGCCTTTACGCACTGGGTCAGCGAGCTGCGCGAACTCGACGTGCTGCGCTTTCTCGATATCTCGTTGACCGCGCGCTCGGGTTTGATGAAGGGCGATCTATTGGTCGAGAGCTTGCGTGATCTGGTCGGCGAGCAACAGATCGAAGACCTGCCGATCCCGTTCACCGCGATCGCCACCGACATCAAGACCCGTAAGGAGGTCTGGCTGAGCAGCGGTGACTTGTTCGACGCCATTCGCGCCTCGATCGCCATACCCGGCATCTTCACCCCGCACAAGCTCAACGGCCGCCTGCTGGTCGACGGTGGACTGATCAATCCGCTCCCGGTCGCACCGACCACCGACGACGCCACCGACATGACCATAGCCGTCAACGTCACGGGCGCGCGGGTTGCCCGGCCGCTGGGTGAGATCGAGGCGCAGACCAATCCAAAGCCCACTCCCAGCTACCGCAAGAAGATCGAGTCCTTCGTCAATGCCGTGCAGGAAAGTCTGGGCCTGGAAGACGACGAGGAAGAGGAGCATGTCATGAATCTCTCCGACGTCCTGATCAATGCCTTCGACACCATGCAGGGCGCTATCAGTCGTTTTCGCCTCGCCGCCTATACCCCGGACCTGCTGATCTCCGTCCCCATCAATGTCTGCAGGAGCCACGAGTTCTATCGCGCCCATCAGACGATAGAGGCGGGAGCCTGGTGGGCGGAGAGGGCGTTGAAGGAGTCGGGGTACAACAGCCAGTATCTTCGCTGAGGTTCCGGCACCATCGTTGGTACGGAAACGACATGCACTCCGGCTCCGAAACGCATTGCTGCAAGGTATGAGAAAAAACGGGCCCCGCAGGGCCCTTTATCTTGCGTCACGCTAATCGCTCGCGGCGAAACCCGGCGGCTTATCGCTGTGGCGGCCTCGATGCCATCAAGGCCAGACGCACCACACCGGAGACCTTCTCCACGCCGTCGCTGATCTCCACCCTGACCACGGGTCTGGCATCGTTGGAGTGGGGATACCGCAGTTCGAATTGTCCGTTCGGTTCGACCTTGAGCTGGCCGCCGTCGAGATCGCGCAGCGATGCCGAGGTCAGCTGGAGCCGATCGCCGTCCGCGTCGACGAAGATCTCCAACAGATTGCCAACGGCGATGAATCCACCCTCTCCCACAACCACGTTGACCGTGAGCACCGCCTTGGTCTGCGCAGGAGGGTCGTTCACCGACCGAATCGGCATCTTGGCCTTGTAGACCTTGTCGCCGCCGATCGGGACTCGGGTATCGATGCGGAAGATCGCGTCGCCGTTGAAATCGAGCGCCGGGGTGAACTGCCAAGTGTTATCGGTCCTGCGCCGCAACACCCCGTAGCTCGGATCCGCCAACTGCAGGCCCGTGACCTCACCGCCGGCCTTCAGGAAGGCCGTCGGCACCAGATCGCTGATCGTGATGGTCTGGGGACTGCTGTCTTCATCCACCGTTGGGAGCGTCGACAGCAGCACCGCATCAGGCAACGGATCGGCCACCTGCGTGCGGGTCTGACTGGGTGTCACCGCCGGCGCGGGCGCCACAACGACCTCGCTCCGGGGTATGACCACAGCGGTCGGCGCCACCACATCGCTCCGAGGTTGCTCGACCTCACGCAGCGCGACAGCGGGCACCGGGGCCGGTTCCACCGCTTTCTCGACCACCACAGCCGGCTCGGGCTTCGGATCGAGTTTACCGACCACTGTCGACAGGAACGGGGCCGGCCGGCCGGTCTTGGCGGGGGCCGGTTTCACTTCCTCAGCCTTGGGCGCGGGCATCCGGTCGACTACCGGTTCGGGCGTTACGGCCTCGGGTTCGGCAACGACTGCAACCGGCGCCACGGGCGCCGCCACCGGGGCTGGTCTCACCGGCTGCTGCTCGACCCGAACCGGGGCCGAAGCAACCGGTGCAGGCACCATCGGCGCGGCCGTTCTCGTTGCCGTGGCGACCGGTTGCGGTATCGGTCTGGACCGCGTCGGCGCCATTCGCGACGAACCGGTGGAGGTTTGCGGACTGAAGCTCGCCGCCGAGCTCGTCGCCCGGTCCAGCGGATAATCACCCAGTCCAATAATTCGAACCGAGCCGCGTGGCGCATCGTTGAGGTTGGCGACCGGAGAGGTCGACTCGCTCGCCAGATAATAATCGGTGCCGAAGTTGTCGCGATAATGGCCGACGGCTCGCAGCCGTTGGCCCACGTAGTCCTGCGCGAGCACGACCTGTGGGCCGGTCTCACCGGCCAGGTCCCGCCACAACTTGCCATCGTGCGAGATCTGCCAGGACACACTGACGTCACCCATTCCATCCTCATCCGCCAGCGAGGCCACATCGACACCCAGGGTGCGATTCTCCATCGGCTGACCGACGATGCGGATCTCCCCCTGGGTCGGATCGTCGACGTTGCGCACGGCCTCGGTTGGCAGGGTGTAGAGCTGCTCACGCGTACCCTGGGCATCGGTGTAACTCACCACCGCGCGGATGTAGTAGCCGACATCGCTCTGATCGAGGACCAGGCGATCGCCGACAGCGCGGTCGATTTTGCGCCAGCTGTGCCGATCCAGGGTCTTCTCCCAGCGGATATCGAAACGACCGAGGCCATCCTCGTCACGAATGTCGTCGGTATCCACGACCAACAGCTGATCCTCTTCGGCAAAGCCGTCGATGGTCGCGTTGCCCGCGGGCGGATTGTTGACGTTGAACACCGGGTTCGAGGCGCCGGTCACGATGGTCTCGAAGTTGCCCTGGCCATCGACATAGCTGACGACCAGGCGTAACTGCCGACCGACATCCCCCTGCGAGGGAACGTAGGTCGAGGTGTTCGCCCGCGGGATATCGGACCAGCCGCCGCGACCATCGCCGACCTGCCATTGAAATCGTATGTTGCCGATGCCGTCGGGGTCGTACAGGGAGGAGGTATCGGCCCGCAGGGGCACGCCCTCGGTCGCCAGTCCGGTCTGTTGGGAACTCGGCATCATCGGTTGATACCTGACCGGCGCCATCGCAACGCTGGCTTGTGTGACGCGTGGCGGCGGCGAGTAAGTCACCGGCGCGTACGATTCGCCGGCGGAACCGGCGGCCACGTACGAGCCCTGATAGGCCGTGGTGTTGACCACCTCGGACGAGGCCAGAGGACGCGACCCGGAGCTTTCCGACCTCACGGCATTGGCTTTACAACCCGCCATGATGCACAGGGAGGCACAGACGGCGCCGCTGAGCAGGGTACGACCCTTAGCCAAGTCCATCGGGATCCTCGGTTTGTGAGAAACGGGAATGGTAAACCCCTAGCGGCAAAGTGCGCGATTCTGAAGCGTCACGGCTGAGACTCCTCGGGCCATCCACGAGTGGTCTGATACAGCAACGGCGCGTCGTCGCGAATAATCTCAAGCGATTCGACCAGATAGGATCTTAACCGTATAAAATAGCAGCAGTTTTCCAGAGGACCACAAGTGAGTCAAGCTTCAACCGGCGGAATCGGCCGAAACACCTCGCTCATTGCTCCCCATGCGGCCCTGCCATTGTCTGATCGCGGCCGTCTCGCACGGCCCGGCCGGGCGCAGCGTCTTCGAATAGCGCACCCACATCCTCATCGCCTGCGTTGAATTCTTGCTTCAACCGCTCGCGCAATCGCTGCAGCGCTTCGGCCAAGCGATCCCAGGTCCGGCTTTGTACCACGAGTCCGGCCCGATCGCTCGAATCGACGCGCGGCGAAGACAGCACGAACAACTCTTCGCACAGGTCTACCAGTGTCGCCAGATCCGCGTCGCGCGTCTCCGGTACAGCCAGCGACGTCTGCGTGGCGGCGAATGCGACGATCTGCCGCAAGGCCCGAATGGCACTGTTCTGCTTCTCCTCGAGATCCACCTCACCGTGCCGCCGTCGCGCCACAAAGGCGGCGACCTTCAGTTCCGCTCGAGCGGTCAGTCGGTACAGTTGGGCGAGGCAATCGGCATCGATTTGCAGCGACTCAGGCCGCGGACCGGACTCATCGAAGGCCAGGCGCCGACCGATGCGCTCCAGTTCTCGCCGCTCGCGCCACGCGCTCCAGCGGCGAAGGGCGATAATACCCAGGCCGATCAGTACGATCGGCAACGCGAGCAACCCGGCCAGCGCCGGGGCACTCAAATCCATGCCCGGCGACCGGCGGCATTGAGACACGGAGCGACGCGATCGCTTGCCGCCGGACATCTGGCGCGGTAGCGGTAAGAGACAGGACTGGAGAGTATGGTGGGTCGTGCAGGATTCGAACCTGCGACCAATTGATTAAAAGTCAACTGCTCTACCAACTGAGCTAACGACCCATAAAGATCCCGTGGGGTATTCATTGCTTGCGAAGGCCGGCGAACACTCGCCGTCTACACTCGAAGACTCCACTTTGTTCCGCCGCCAGGACAGCGATCCCGCAGATCGCGGACATCAGCAATGCCGCATTTACCGTCGACACAGGGCCGAGGTTATGATCGCCTACGCCGGAGAAGCGCGCAGTATATCATCGAAAATCACAAACTCAAGCGGGCCACGGCCCCGTTTCAGCCCGCCTTCTGATAGCGCGTCGGATCCACCACGCCCGCGGCGGCGAACCCCTCGGCGCGCAGCCGACAGGAGTCGCAGCGGCCACAGGCCAGACCCCGATCGTCCGCCTGGTAACAGGAGACGGTCAGGCCGTAATCCACTCCGAGAGACGACCCGGCACGAATGATCTCCGCCTTGCTCATCTCGATCAGGGGAGCGTGGACCTGGAAACGCCGGCCCTCGACCCCGGCCTTGGTGGCGAGGTTGGCGAGCGCTTCGAAGGCGGTGATGAACTCCGGCCGGCAATCCGGGTAACCGGAGTAATCGACCGCATTGACACCGACGAACAGATCGAGGGCGCCGAGCACCTCGGCCCAACCGAGGGCGATCGACAGAAACACGGTATTGCGGGCCGGGACATAGGTGACCGGAATACCCTCGCCCGGGCGTTCCGGCACCGCGATTCCCGAGTCGGTCAGCGCCGAACCGCCGATGGCACGCAAGTCGAGCGGCACGATCTTGTGTTCGACCACCCCCAGCATGTCCGCGACCCGCGAGGCCGCGCCCAGTTCGGAGCCATGCCGCTGGCCGTAATCGAGGCTCAAGGCATAGCAGGCATATCCCTGATCGCTTGCCATGGCGAGCGCCGTAGCCGAATCCAGCCCCCCGGAGAGCAGCACCACCGCCTTGTCTCGATTTGCGCTCATCGTCCGGGCTCATCGCCCCACAGATACTTGTGCAACTGCAGCTGAAAGCGTACCGGCAATCGATCGCGAAGCACCCAATCGGCCAGTTGCCGCGGCGGCAGTTCGCCGTGACAGGGTGAAAACAGGACTTCGCAACGCCGATCGAGCAAATGCCTGGCCAGTTGCTCACAACTCCATCGGTAATCGGGCTCGTCACAGATCACGAACTTGACCTGGTCACCAGAATTGAGATGCTCGATGTTGCTGTAGAGATTGCGCTCGACCTCGCCGGAACCGGGGGTCTTCAGATCCATCACTTTGACGACTCGAGGATCGACCTCGGCGACGTCCAGCGCGCCACTGGTCTCGAGCGAGACCTGATAACCGGCATCGCACAGCGCGCTGAGCAGTTCGAGGCATTCGCGCTGCGCCAGCGGCTCGCCGCCGGTGACCGTGACATAGCGCGGTTCAAAGGCCGCGACGCGGTTGAGGACATCGGTCAGTTCCAGCCGCTGACCGCCCCTGAAGGCGTAAGCGGTATCGCAGTACCCACAGCGCAACGGGCAGCCGGTCAGGCGAACGAACACCGTCGGCAGACCGACCGTGCAGGCCTCGCCCTGCAGCGAATAAAAGATCTCGGTGATGCGCAGTTGCGTCACGGTGCGGCCGTTGGGGTGTGTGGATCCGAACAGCGCCGAGCGGAGTCCGGCTCAGCGATTTTCCCGCCGTATGCGCTCGATGCGTTGTTGCGCCATCTGTGCCGCGGGCGTGCCCGGGAACTCGCTCAGGACCCGGCCCAAGGCGGACTCAGACGCAGCGGAATCGCCCTTGGCGTGCAGCAGATAACCGATCTTCAACAGAGCGCCCGGCACCTTGGCGCTCAACGGATAACGTTCGACCACCTGCTCGAAGGCCTGCAGCGCCGCCTCGTTGTTCTGCAGCACGTAGTTGGCCTCGCCCAGCCAGTACTGGGCGTTGGGGGCCAGATCGCTGTTGGGATAGGTCTGGAGAAAATCGGAGAAGGCCGTCACCGCCTGTTCGTACTGCCGGCTCTCCGGTCGCAACAGATCGTAAGCCGCCTGATAAGCCTCCTGGGGATCGTCCACCGGCGGCGGGCTCACACTCTGCTTGACCGGCTCGATCGCCCCGGAGCCTGCCGGTGCGGCCGGCGCAGGCTCGCTCGGTCGGCTCAGATTGCCCATGCGCTGATCGAGATCGAGGTACATGTCCTTCTGCTTTTGCTGCAGCCGCTCGACGGCGAAGCCCTGCTCCTCGAGCTGACCGCGCAGTTCGCGGTTTTCCCGCTGCAGCGCCTCGACCTGCACGGTCAGCTCGGTAATCCGGTCAACGCGGCGCTCTAGCAGTTCGATCCGTTCCTTGGTCGACAAATCCGCCTGCGCCGTTGCGGCCACGGCGATGCCCGACAGCAGGGCCAATAAGCGCATGCAATGACGCATCGGCCGCGCTTACTCGTCGACCAGTTCGGCACGACGATTGGCCGACCAGGCCGTCTCGTCATGACCGAGATCGAGCGGCTGTTCTTCGCCGTAGCTCAAACTGGCCAGTTGACCCCCGGCGACACCCTCGGCGCGCAGGAAACTCAGCACCGCGTTGGCCCGCCGCTCGCCCAGGGCGATGTTGTACTCGCGCGATCCGCGCTCGTCGGCATGGCCCTCGATCACCAGCCGCGAGTTCGGCTCGCGGTTCAGCCTCTGAGCGTGCGCACGCAGCACGTCGTAGTACTCCGGGCGGATCTCGCTGCGATCAAAGTCGAAGTAAATGACCCGGGTTCCGAGCAGCGCCGCTTCGCCTTGCAGCGTGCTGCCGGACCAGGCCCCGCCCTCCCGGGCACCCGAGACCTCGGCGCCACGGTCGCCGCCGAAGCCGCTGCCCTCGACAACCGGCGCCGGCGACGCGTCGTCCCGGGTCGGATCGGAGCCGCAACCGCCTAGGGTGAAGGCCATTCCAAGCAGTACGGTCGAGCAGATGATCTTGCAGTTCATTTTGCTTGTCCCAGATTTGATGAGCCCGGCGGATCAGTCCGATTCCGTCACGCGACGTTGGTAGAAGGGCGACCATACCGGCTCCCGGACATCGCCGGTTCGCAGCCTCAGCCGCTGGCGCACCCGGCCGTCGGTGGACACGGCGGCCAGCACACCCTTTCCGTCCGCTCGCGAGCCGTAAATTATCATGCTGCCATTGGGGGCGAAACTCGGCGACTCATCGAGTTTGCCGTCACTGACGATCTGCAGACTGCGATTGGCCAGATCGAGCACACCGATACGGTAGCTGCCGTTGTCGCGAGTCACCAGCGCGAGGCGTTTGCCGTCCGGCGAGAACGAGGCCTTGGCGTTGTAGCTGCCCTCGAAGGTCAGACGCGACGGCTCGCCGCCGGTGGCCGGCATGCGGTAGATCTGCGGGCTGCCGCCGCGATCCGATGTGAACACGATCTGTTTGCCGTCCGGCGACCAGGCCGGCTCGGTATCGATCGACCAGTGTCGGGTCAGGGCCTTGAGCTGGCGGCTGGCGAGATCGAGCACGAAGATGTCCGGGTTGCCGTCCTTGGACAGGGTCAGGGCCAGCCGCCGGCCGTCCGGCGAGAAGGCCGGAGCGCCATTGATGCCCTTGAATCCGGTCAGCTTCTCGCGCCGGCCGGTAAACACCTCCTGCAGCCAGATCGCCGGTCGGCCCTGCTCGAAGGAGACGTAGGCGATTCGGCGCCCGTCCGGCGACCAGCTCGGCGACAGCAAGGGTTCGAGCGAAGAGACGATGGTCTGCGGGTTCTCGCCGTCGGCGTCGGCGACCTGCAACTCGACCCGGCGCTTGTCTTCGCCGGTATCGATCGACGAGATGTAGGCGATGCGGGTGGCGAAGGCGCCGGGCTCGCCGGTCAGCGCCTCATAGATCAGGTCGGCGATCGAGTGCGCCGTGGCGCGCAGATCGGCGGCCGTGGTCGGGATGCTGTAGCCGGCCAGCTGTTCGCCGCGGTAGACGTCGAACAACTGGAAGCGCACCAGATATCCGCCCGGACCGTTCGGCTTGACCTGACCGACCACCAGGGTATCGACACTGACCGCGCGCCAGTCGCGGAAATCGACCTCGCTGCCCTGGCCGGGTCGGGCCAGCATGTCACCGCGCGGCAGCGGTTTGAAACGCCCGCTGCGGGCGAGATCGGCGCTGACCACCGCGCTCAGGTCCTCGCCCGGAGGTTTGCCCGGATCGCCCAGCCAGCGCATCGGCACCACGGCGATCGGCAGCGCCCCCTCGGCACCCTGGGTTATCTCTATGGTCAAGGCGTTCGCCAGCGAGCTGAATATCAGCAGCGACCAGGCGACGATGAAACTGCAGATACTCGATTGATTGATCATTCGATTGGGTCGTTTGGTTTGGTCATTCGGATGGAGCGAATTCGAACACAATATCGCGGAACTCCGCCGCCAGGCTGGCAGAACGCGGCATGGGCAGGGGTTCGGCCTTCTCGACCGCACTGATCACCGAGCGGTCGAAGGCACTGTTCCCGCTCGACTGTACCACGCTTGCCAGAATCACCAGACCGGTGCTGCTCAGTCGCACCCGCACCCGACAAAGCAGTCCGCCGCGCGCGGTCCCCGGCGGGCGCAGCCAGTTGCGCTCGACCTTTTGCTGAATGGCGAGGATCACGCGATTGCGCTCGCGCGCGTCCTCTTCGGCCTGCAGCCGCGTGGCCAGGTCCGCCTCGCGCGCCGCCCGCGCCGCGGCCTCCGACCTGGCCCTTGCCTCAGCCTCGGCTTTTGCCTTGGCGGCGGCCTCGGCCTTGCGGCGACGCGCTTCCTCGGCCTTACGTTTCTTCTCGGCGTCGAGTTTCCGCTGGCGCTCGAGTTCCGCCCGCTTGCGCTCGGCCTCCTGTTTGGCCTTCTCCGCTCTGGCCTTCTCCGCCGCCAGTCGCTCCTGGTCCTGTCGCCTCTTCTCCGCCTCCAGCTTGACGCGCCGTTCGGCCTCCTGTTGTTTCTTCAACTCGGCGAGTCGACGCCGTTCCTGTTCCGCCTCTCGCCTGGCCGCCTCTTCCTCGGCCCGGCGCTTGGCGTCCTGTTCGGCGGCGAGCTGCTGCCGGCGCTCGATCTCGGCACGCTGTCGCGCCTCTTCACGCGCACGCAGCGCATCGAGTTCGGCCTGGGTCGGGCCGGGTTCAACCGGCTCGGGCTTGACAGAGGCCGGCGGCACCGCTGGCGGCTCGCTCTCGATCAGGCGCGCCTGCACCACCTGGACGTCGCTGGCGATCGGCTTGGGGGTGCGCCACCAGTCGACCCCCACGGCGAGAAACACCAGGATCGCCAGATGCATGACCACGGCCAGAACGACGGCCAGGGGGTTGCGACGGAGCAGATCGCGCATGAGCTCAGCGTTCGGGCGGCTCGGTGATCAGGCCGACAGCAGGCGCCCCTGCCTGCTTGAGCAGCAGCATGGCCTCGACCACTCGGCCATAGTCGACGTCGCGGTCGCCGCGCACCAGTACGGGTATCTGTTCGTTGTTCCTGATGATGGCGGCGGCGTTCTGCAGCAGCGTGTCGTCGTCGACGGCCTTGCTGCGATCGTCGTCGTAGGTAATGAACAACTCGCCGGCCTTGTTGACGCTGACCACCAGTGGGCGCTTGGCGTCTTCCTCGAGCGGTGCGGCATCGGCCTGCGGCAGATCGACCTTCACCCCCTGGGTGAGCAGCGGCGCGGTGATCATGAAGATCACCAGCAGCACCAGCATCACATCGATATAGGGCACGACATTGATCTCGGCCATGGGCCGGCGGGTGTGGCGGCGACGCGACATCTCAGCCGGCCTTCTGCTTCAAGCGCACATAGGCCTGGCGTTGCAGGATGTTGGAAAACTCCTCGACGAAGTCGTCGTAACGATTCTCCAGGCGCTGCACCTGGTTGGCGTATTTGTTGTAGGCGACCACCGCCGGGATGGCGGCGAACAACCCCATGGCGGTGGCGATCAGGGCCTCGGCGATGCCGGGCGCGACCAGATTCAGGGTCGCCTGCTTGACATTCCCCAGGGCGCTGAAGGCGTTCATGATGCCCCAGACGGTGCCGAACAGACCGACGTAGGGGCTGGTCGAGCCGACCGTGGCAAGGAAGGACAGATAGTGTTCCAGCCCGTCGAGCTCGCGGCTCATCGCCACCCGCATCGCCCGACGGGCACCCTCGACGATATCGGACGGATCGACCCCGCTGCTCTCTCGCAGCCGGGCGAACTCGCGAAAACCGGCGTGGAAGATGGTCGCCAGGCCGCGCAGGCTCTCCTGATCGGCCGCCAGGCCGCGGTACAGCTGACCGAGGTCGTTGCCGGCCCAGAAGCGGCTCTCGAAGGCCTCGGCCTCCTGCCGGGCGCGGCGCAGCACCTTGGAGCGGTCGAAGATCATCATCCAGGAGAACACCGAGGCCAGAACCAGCGCCGCCATCACCAGCTGCACCAGCGGGCTGGCGTTGAACACCAGTTGGAGAAAATTCAGATCGGAGGACACTCGCTTACGGCTCCTGTAACAGCGTCAGCAGGGGTTCGGGCATGGGTTTGGGACGGAAGCGCTCGGCGTCGATACAGACCACCTTGACCCGGCCGCGACACAAGGGCTCAGCCGTCTCGGCCTGCTCGATCGCTTGCTCGAACTCGATACTGGCCCGCCCCAGCCGGGCGATCCGGGCGACCGTGGTCAACGCATCATTGAAACGCGCCGGGCGCAGATAATCGACCTCGACCCGGCTCACCGCGAACAGCACCCCGGCCGAGGCGCGCAACGCATCCTGTTCGAAGCCCAGGCTGCGCAACCACTCGGTGCGCGCCCGCTCCATGAACTTCAGATAGTTGGCGTAATAGACCACGCCCCCGGCATCGGTATCTTCGTAGTAAACCCGAATCGGAAAACGGAACTCTTTCAAAAAACGGCCTTTAGGATCGGAACCACAATCGTGCGAGCACGCGCCGCTGCCCTGTCCAACATCCGGTCCGGGGTCGGAGCGCACCTCAAGCCCATTGCCTCCGCATCTGGCTCAGTCTTCCGCCCCGAACAGGCCCGGCTCCGACTCGGCGCGCAGCGACTCCGGCAGCTCGTAGCCGAAGCGGCTGTAGGCCGAGCGGGTCGCCATGCGCCCGCGCGGGGTGCGCATCAGATAGCCCTGCTGGATCAGATAGGGCTCGAGCACGTCCTCGATGGTGCCGCGCTCCTCGCCGATGGCCGCGGCGAGACTCTCCACACCCACCGGACCGCCGTCGAACTTCTCGATCAGGGTCGTCAGCAAGCTGCCGGTCCATATGATCGAAGCCGTGGGCGTCGACCTTGAGCATGGTCAGGGCGGCGTCGGCGATCTCGACGCTGACCGCGCCGTCGGCCTTGACCTGGGCATAGTCGCGCACCCGGCGCAGCAGACGGTTGGCGATCCGCGGCGTGCCTCGCGAGCGTCGGGCGATCTCCGTGGCCCCTGCCGGATCCATGGGCACCTGCAGGATCTCGGCGGAGCGGCGCGACGATATGCGTCAGTTCCTCGTGCGAATAGAACTCCAGGCGCTGGACGATGCCGAAGCGATCGCGCAGCGGCGAGGTCAGCAGCCCCGCCCGCGTGGTCGCACCAATCAGGGTGAACGGCGGCAGGTCCAGCTTGATCGAACGCGCCGCCGGGCCCTCGCCGATCATGATGTCGAGCTGATAGTCCTCCATCGCCGGGTAGAGCACCTCCTCGACCACCGGGCTCAGACGATGGATCTCGTCGACGAACAGCACGTCGTGCGGTTCCAGATTGGTCAGCAGGGCGGCCAGATCACCCGGTTTCTCCAGCACCGGCCCGGAGGTCTGGCGCAGATTGACCGCCATCTCGTTGGCGACGATGTGCGCCAGGGTGGTCTTGCCGAGTCCCGGCGGACCGAAGATCAGCACATGATCCAGCGCCTCGTCGCGCCCGCGGGCGGCGGCGATGAAGATCTCCATCTGCTCGCGCACCGCCGGCTGGCCGACATACTCGGCCAGGGTCTTGGGACGGATGGCGCGGTCGATCGCCGCATCGTCGCCGGCGGCAGCGGGACTGATCAATCGGTCCGGTTCGGTCATCGAGATCGCGGGCAGCCTGGGAAATCCATGCGGGGCATTATGGAGTATGTTCGGCGCGGCTTCGACCGGCGTTTTAGGCGGCCGAACGAAACACCGGATATCTCCCGCCGGGTCTCGCAGCGGGCGGATGCGGGATTTCGGTCCTGCCGAGCCGCGGCGCCAGAAACTCGCCCTGCAACTCCGGCGCGTCGGGTCGATAAACCGTTGAGCCGAAGTAGATACGCTCTTCACAGTTTGACGCGACAAGACTAAAAAACGCCCAGACATCCGGTGGAGAGCGGCCTATGCTTGCGGCAAATCGGATTTATCGGCATCAAAACAAGATCGAAACGAAGTCATGGGTCTATGGGTCTATTGATATCTATACGCCGCAGCCTGCTCGTGCTGCTGTTGGCGCTGAACCTCCCGGCTCAGGCCGGCGATTGGGTCTACGCCGTCGTCGAGGACGACACTCTGTGGAACCTGAGCGTACGGCACCTCAAACACACCGGTTATTGGCAGCGGCTGCAGCGGATTAATCAGATCGAGAATCCCGATCTGCTGAAGCCGGGCACGCAACTGCGCATACCCATGGAGTGGCTGGCGATCAACCCGGCGGTGGCGCAGGTCGAGGCGCTGACCGGTCAGGCGACGCTGACCACCGACGGCGGCGAGACCACGACGCCTCTAAAGAAGGGTGATGAGATCGGTCTGGGGGCCCGCATCCAGACTGGCGAGGCATCCAGTCTTGCGGTGCGCTTCGCCGACGGTTCCCTGGTCTCGGTGTTCGAGCGCAGCATCGTCGATTTCGATCACCTCAGCGCCTATGGCGACAATGCGATGATCGATACCCGACTGCGACTGCAGCAAGGGCGGGTCGACACCCGAGCGCAGAAGGCCCAGGGGCCCGGCTCGCGCTTCGAGATCGAAACCCCGGCGGCGATCAGCGCCGTGCGCGGCACGCGCTACCGTACCTCCCATTCAACCGAACGCGACGCCTCCACGGTCGAGGTGCTTGAAGGTGGCGTCGGGGTCACGGGCGCGAACACCACCCGCAGCGTCGGCGCAGCGTTCGGTCTGGCGGCTCAACCCGAGCGGCCGCCCGATCCGCCGAGGCCGCTGCTGGCCGCCCCCAGCGTCGACCCGATTCCGCGCCGGATCGATCAACTCAACCGGGCGCTGACCTGGGCTGCGATCGGCGGCGCCGTCGCCTACAGGGTAACGATCGCCGACACCGCCGATTTCACCACCGTTCGCTGGCAGCGGCTCGCCTCGACGGCCCGCGTCGCCCTGCCGGACCTGGCCAACGGACGCTACTTCGTGCAGGTGCGGGCGGTCGACCCCGAGGGTATCGAGGGTCTGGATACCGTCGAGCCGATTCACATCGCAACGCACCCGATACCACCGCTTCCGATCGCGCCCACGGACGCGGCCGTGCTGCGCGGGGCTATCCCGGAACTGCGCTGGACCGCGTCCGCCGAGGCCGCGAGCTACCGCCTGCAACTGAGCGACCGGCCCGATTTCACCACGCTCCTGATCGATCGCAGCGGCCTGACCGACACCCGACTCCGACCGGAGTCCATCGACGCGCCGGGCGAATATTACTGGCGGATCGCCAGCAGCGACGCGAACGGCGGACCGGGTCCTTTCGGCGCCACACGACAACTGACCCTGCGGCCGATCCCCGCGGCCATGGAGGCGAAGTTCCAATCCGAGGACGAAACCCTGGTCGCCACCTGGCCGGCCGGTCAGGGTGGGCAACGCTTCCAGGTGCAGGTCGCCGACGACCCGGATTTCAACAACCTCGTCTCGGATATCGAAATCGCCGAGTCGCGATTGCCGCTGGAGCCGACCCCGGGGCAGGTCCGATATCTGCGTATCCGGGTCATCGAACCGGACGGGTATCTCGGTCCCTGGGGCGGTACCCAGCAGCTCGATCCGCCGCCGGACGACAGCTGGTGGATGGTCGTCCTGCCGGGCCTGCTCGGATTGCTGTTTCTGTAAACGCGTAAAATGCCGAAGCCTCTGACCATCCAACCGTCGCTCGCTGTGCTGCTGGCCGCCCTCCTGGTGCTGGGCTCGCTCGGCCTGGCTCGCAGCGGCTGGCTGGAGCGGATCGACCTGCTGGTCTACGACCTGCTGCTCGTCCGGCAAGGTCAATCGCCACCGGAAGAGATCGTCGTCGTTGCCATCGACGAGGCCAGCCTGCAGCAGATCGGTCGCTGGCCCTGGTCGAGGCAGGTGCACGCCCAGCTGATCGAGCGACTCACCGAGGCCGGCGTCCGGGCGGTGACGCTCGATATCCTGCTGAGCGAAGCGGATCGGCGCGACCCCGCCGCCGATCAGGCGCTCGCCGAGGCAATCGCCCGCAACGGCAACGTGGTCCTGGCGGTGGCGCCGGAGCGGCTTGCCGGCGCCGATTATCTGGCCGAATCCCTGCCGCTGCCCGCATTTGCCCAGGCCGCCGCAGCCCTGGGGCATGTCGATTTCGAGATCGACATCGACGGTCTGTGTCGCCGGGTGTATCTGCACGCCGGGATAGACAGCCCGCACTGGCCGGCCCTGGCGCTTGCCACCTACGCGATCGGCGAAGG
>CAVXWS010000010.1:0-14706 GCA_963765415.1 uncultured Gammaproteobacteria bacterium | reverse complement strand
TGTCGAGTTGTTCGATCAACGCCGCCTCGATCTCGAAGCAATGCGGCGCGGCGATGTCCTCGAGGTTGATGCCGCCGAAGGTCGGGGCGATTCGCATCACCGTCTCGATAAATTCCTGTGGGTGTTCGGCGTTGACCTCGATATCGAATACGTCGATGTCGGCGAAATGCTTGAACAACACGCCCTTGCCTTCCATCACCGGCTTTCCCGCCAGCGCCCCGACGTTGCCCAGACCCAGCACGGCCGAGCCATCGGTGATGACCGCAACCAGGTTGCCCTTGGCCGTATATTTGTAGGCGTCTTCGGCGTTCTCGGCGATCCGCCGAACCGGCTCGGCCACCCCCGGTGTGTAGGCCAGGGCAAGATCGCGCTGGGTAGCCGTCGGTTTGGTCAAGGTGACGCTGATCTTGCCCGGTATGGGATTCGCGTGATAGTCCAGAGCGGCGCGGTTGATCTCGAAATCCGCGTCTTGCTGATCGTTGTCCTCACTCATTCGGGAACTCCTGGTTTCGATGTCATCTCTGCTGATGCTGCATTGCAACAAGTGCCGAGTGTAGTCAGCGATCGCCCATTGTGCAAAACCGCCCCAAGATTATGCGAAGCCGCCCCAAGATTGTGCAAAGCCGCCCCAAGAAAGCATAAAGGCGCCCGAGGGCGCCTTTATCTGGAGAGATCCTGAGTTTGAGCCTCGATCAGCGGCGATACCGCTTGCGGAACTGGTCGACCCGACCACCGGAGTCGAGGATTTTCTGTTGCCCGGTGTAGAACGGATGGCAGGAGGAACACACCTCCACCTGCAGGTCGTCACCCAGAGTCGACCGGGTCTCGAAGCTGTTCCCACAGCTGCAGGTCACCTTGATCTCTTTGTACTTGGGATGGATGTCCGCTTTCATTTTTTCGATGTCCCGGCCTGTCGCCGTCGTACCTGTAGATTCTAGTACTCACGCGCCCGATGGCGCGGAAAGCAGCGCAAATTAACCCAAACGGCCGGACTTATCAAGCGGCCCCACGGCCACAACGCTCAGGCGCGACGAAATCCGACGACGTTGGAGGTCCGTGAGATCGCCCCTGTCGAACCGGTCTCGGTGGACGGGCGCGGATCGAGCAGATTGCCCTCCAGGCCGTTGAGTTTGTCGCGCAGCCCTCCCTCGCCGAGCAGACTGCGCCACATCATGCGCGAGATCCGCACGCAGGCCGCCATCGGCGTCCGCGCCAGACGGCGCTCCTGATCGACCCGCCATTGCAGCCGCCGCAGCCGGTCGCGGTGATCGGTCGGGACCCTGGCGAAAAACGCTTCCAGTGCCGCCTGCCGCATGACCTCGAAGTCGTCGGGACGCTCTTTGGCCATCATTGCCCAGGTATCAAAATCGATCGGTCGGTCGTTATTAGTATCCATCGCCTCGCTCCTGAAGATCGCTACTCGACGGCCTCCGCACATCGGTTGCTTCTTCGGTTTGAGTCTCGACCCTAACACAGCAAAAAACCACTTGTCTTGCGGAATAAAAAGGCCGATTTAGGGACCCAGGTTCCGGTATATTTAATAATAAAAACAGTGAGTTATGGATATTCTCTCGGAGCGTCGGATTCCTGACGCCGGGTCTCGCCATCGAGCCGGCTGCGCACCCAGAGCAACCGGTCGAGACGCAGCTCGTGGCGCCCGCCGGTCTCGTCCTCCAGCAGCAGATACTCCGCGCCCTCACGAACCCGCAGGTCTCGGGTCCGCCCGACCAGGCGCTGGCGCCGGCCTTGTTCGTCACTGACCTCCAGCTCGAGCGGCTCGGCATGACTGGCCCACACCTCGAGCTGGTCGTAGAGACCGCAGGCGATCGGCCGGTAGTCATTCGTCATCGCGGCGCACCTCCAATGCGTAGCTCTCGCCAAACACCCGCAGATCGAATTCGATCGGTCGGCAGCAGACCTGGCAGTCCTCGATATAGGCCTGGTCGCCCGCCGAAAGGTCCAGCAGCACCTCGATGGTCTCGAAACAGTAGGGGCAACTGATCGTGTGTTCGTGCAGTCCGGAGTTCATGAATCGGCAAACATATTGACCAGATCATTGAGGAAACGCCGGCCCAGTTCGGTCGGGCGCAGCCCCTCGGCCTCGAGCAGCCCGCGCCGGCGGGCCCGTTCGAGCGGCATCCGGACAACCTCCAGGTCGAGGCCGGTCCGCGCCGGGAACAGCTCCGGGTCGACGCCGTCGACCAGGCGCAGGGCATTGAGCATGAATTCGAAGCTCAGATCGCGCTTGCCCAAGGCCTGCTGGCCGGCGACACCCTCCGGTCTGCCGGCGCTGCACAGATAATCACGCGGGTGTCGCGGCTTCCAGCGGCGCAGCACCGACCCGTCGACCAGGCTGACCTTGCCGTGCGCACCGGCGCCTATCCCGAGATAGTCGCCGAACTCCCAGTAGTTGCGATTGTGCCGGCTCTCCTGGCCGGCCTGGGCATAGGCCGAGACCTCGTACTGGCGATAGCCGGCGCTCGACAGGCGGGCCATACCCGCCTGCTGTATCTCCCAGACGCTGTCCTCGTCCGGCACCGGCGGCGGGTGGCGAGCGAAGGCGGTGTTTGCTTCGATGGTCAGCTGATACCAGGACAGGTGCGACGGGCCGAGCCCGATCGCCCGCTCCAGGTCGGCCAGGGCCCCGCCAGGCGTCTGTCCGGGCAGACCGAACATCAGGTCGAGATTCAGGTGCTCGAACCCGGCCGCGCGCGCCATGGATACCGCGGCGACGGCCTCCTCCGGGCCATGGATCCGGCCCAGGGCGCGCAGCTTGTCCGCGGCGAAGCTCTGCACGCCGAGCGACAGGCGGTTGACTCCGGCGGCCCGGTAGGCGGCGAAGCGATGGGCCTCGGCGGCGCCCGGGTTGGCCTCGATGGTGACCTCGATGTCGTCCGTCCAGGGCAGCCGCGCGCGCACCCCCTGCAGCAGGGCATCGATCCGCGGCCCGTCGAACAGACTGGGCGTGCCGCCGCCGATGAAGATCGACCGCAAGCGCCGATCGCGACGCGCGCCCCGGGCGTCCAGCCAGCCCAGGTCCTGATCGAGATCGGCCAGCAGCGCAGCGACATAGGCGGCTTGATCCAGGGCCGGCTCGCCCGGCTTGAGCGCATGCGAGTTGAAGTCGCAGTAGGGACACTTCTGAACACACCAGGGAATGTGGACGTAAAGGGCGAGCGGCGGGAGATGCACGTGACGTGAAGGTCTCTGGCTGCAGGGGCTGATGGGCCATGCGGGCAAACGGGATCGAGGCAGAGTCGGGGCCGCCGATGTCGCTCGACCCGATTACGTATCCCGCGCCTGGAGGTAGGCCAGCTCAGACATATCCGTGTAAGGGCGCACCTGCGTGAGAAAGCCGGTGTAGGCCTCGTAGACCTTCCTGTACAAGGGATCGTTAGCCGCCGGCTCGGCCACCACCTCGGCCGAGACCTTGCGCAGCTGTTGCAACACATCGTCCGGGAAGCGGCGCAGTTCGACGCCGTGCTGCTCGATCAATTGCTTCATCGCCGCGGGGTTGCGCGCCATGTATTCGGCCAGCATGTCCTGATTGACCACCTTGCGGCATTCATCGACGATCGCCTGCAGGTCTTTCGGCAGGGACTCCAAGGCTGCTTTGTTGACCACGGCCTCGAGACAGGGACCCGGCTCGTGAAAGCCCGGGTAGTAGTAATACTTGGCCGCCTTGTACAGGCCGAAGGCCAGGTCGTTGTAGGGGCCGACCCATTCGGTGGCATCGATGTTGCCGGACTGCAGCGAGGTGAAGATCTCGCCGCCGGGCAGGTTGACCGGCGTACCGCCCAAGACGCTTCAGGACCTCGCCACCCAGGCCCGGTATGCGCATCTTCAGACCCTTGAGGTCATCCAGCGATGGATCTCTTTGTTGAACCAGCCGCCCATCTGCACGCCGGTGTTGCCGGCCGGCACGCCCTTCAGGCCAAATGGCCCATAGACCTCGTCCCACAGTTCCTGGCCGCCGCCGTAGTAGATCCAGCCGTTGAACTCCTGGGCGGTCATACCGAAGGGCATCGCGGCGAAGAACTGCGCCGCGGGCGACCTTGCCCTTCCAGTAGTAGGCCGCGCCATGGCCCATCTCGGCGGTGCCGCGCGAGACCGCGTCGAACACCTCGAATGCCGGCACCAGCTCTTTGGCGCCATAGACCTTGACCCGGATAGCGGCCGCCGGACATCTCGGTGATCAATTTGGCCAGGTTGCCCGCGCCGGTGCCCAGGCCGGGGAAATTCTTCGGCCAGGTCGTGACCATCTTCCATTTGTACTCGGCCTTGGCTTCGGCCGCTTTGCTCGCAACCAGGCCCGAGCCCAGCGCCAGGGAACCGGCACCGGTCTTCTTCAGAAAGTCACGGCGTTGCACGCGCTGTCTCCTATTCGATGTGGCGCAAATGAACGGCGGCGAGGTTACCACAGGGCCTGGAAGAGGACCGATCGGTCGAGCGCGTGTCGGCCAGGCGCGCTGCCCGGTCTGCTAATCCGACGATCGGCCCGAAGGACGGGGCTGCGGTTCCGCCGAGCTTGCCAGCAGGTCCAGCAGCGCCTCGATCGGAAGGGCCGGGCTGTAATAGAAGCCCTGCACCAATTCACAACCCTGCAGCCGCAGAAAGGCCTCCTGAGCCTCTGTTTCTACCCCTTCGGCCACCACCGAGAGCTTCAACTGGCGGGCCATAGCGATGATGGTGGCAGCGATTTCCGCGTCGTCGGCGTGCTTCGGAATGTCCTGGATGAAGCTGCGATCGATCTTCAGACGGTCGACCGAAAGGCGCTTCAGATAGGCAAGCGACGAGTAGCCGGTGCCGAAGTCATCCACCGCCAGCGAGACACCGATCGCCTCGAGCGCCTGCAAGGTCTCCGAGCCGCGCTCGCTGCCGCTCATGATGCCGGTCTCGGTCAATTCCAGTTCCAGGGTTCCGGGCGGCAGCCGGTAGCGCTTGAGCAGCTTCTCGATCCGACCGACGAACTTCGGCCTCTCCAGTTGCCGGGCCGAGACATTGACCGCCATACGCACCTGTTCGTAGCCGAGCCGGCGCCACCGGTCCAGGTCCGCACAGGCCTGATCGAGCACCCAGTCGCCGAGCCGGTTGATCAGACCGGTCTCTTCGGCCAGGGGTATGAAGCGCTCCGGCGGCACCTCGCCCCAGACCGAATCGTGCCAGCGGACCAGGGCCTCGACCGCGACGATCCGGCCGCTGCTGAGTTCGTACTGCGGCTGATAGTCGAGTCGCAGCTGACCGAGTTCGGCGGCCTGGCGCAAGGCGGTCTCCAGGCCCAGGCGCTCCCGCGCCGCATCGGTCATGTCCTCGGTGTAGAAACGGTAGGTGCCGCGTCCCTGCTGCTTGGCCAGGTACATGGCCGCATCGGCATTGCGGATCAGGTTGATGCAGTCGTCGCCGTCTTCCGGATAGATGCTGATGCCGATGCTGGTATCGATGAACACATTGTGTCCGCTGGGCAAGTCGAACGGCATGTGCAGGGTCTTGAGGATGTCGGCCGCCACCTCGGCCGCGTCGTCCGGGCGTTCCAGGCCCTCCAGCAGCACGGTGAATTCGTCGCCGCCGAGCCGGGCCAGCGTGTCCTCTTCGCGCAGTCGGGTCGAGAGGCGGTTGGCCACCGCCACCAACAGCTCGTCACCCACCGGGTGGCCCAGACTGTCATTGATGTTCTTGAAGCGATCGAGATCGAGAAACAGCACGGCGACCCGGGTGCTGCGGCGCTTCGCCCTCGCCAGGGCATGTTTGAGGCGGTTGCTGAGCAGCAGCCGGTTGGGCAGCCCGGTCATCGAGTCGTGATGGGCCAGGAAGTCGAGCTGGTCCTTGGAGCGTTTGAATTCGGAGATGTCCGAGAACACCGCGACATAGTCGCTGATCCGCCCGTCCCGATCGCGTACGGCGCCGATCATGCCCCACAGGGGAAACAGCTCGCCGCCCTTGCGACGCGCCCACAATTCGCCCTGCCAACGCCCTTCGCGACGCAGGGCACGGAGGATCTGGCGATATTCGTCGGTGCCGTGCCGGCCAGCGTCCATGAACTCGAGCGACTCCCCCCGGCACTCGCTCGGCTCGAAGCCGGTGATCTCGACGAAGGCCCGGTTCACCCGCGTTACCCGGTATCTGGTATCGAGAATGATCACGCCCTCGGCGGTGCTTTCGAACACCACGGCCGCCTGGCGCAGACGCTCCTCGTCCAGCCGCCTTTCGGTCAGATCGATGCCGTTGATGGCTACCCCGTCGATGCTGCCGTCATCGCGGCGTACCGGCCACAGATGCACGGAAAAGAACTGTCGGCCGGCCTCGGGCCAGTCCCACCAGTCCTCGGCAAACGCCGGCTGTCCGCCCAGGGCCTGATCGAACAGCGGCCGCACACGCTGTTCGAACATCTCCGCGCCGACCAGATCGGCGACATGCTGGCCCAGGGCCTGCTGCGGGGTGTGACCCAGCGCCTTGGCGAAGGTGTCGTTGATCACGCGCAGGCGATATTCCCAGTCGATCAGGGCGAGGTACTCCCCCGATACGGCGACGATGCGCTCGTAGTCGCGCAGCTGGATCTCCGCCACCTTGCGTTCGGTGATGTCGAACATGATGCCGCGCAGCACCCGCGGGCCGGCGCTGTCTTCGACCACGCTGACGATGTCGCGCAGCCAGACGACCGCGCCGGAATCGGCGATCAACCGATAGTCGAGTTCGAAATGGTCGGTCTCAGCGGCTCTTTCGGCGTAGAAATTCGGCGCCCAGAGGCGGTCTTCCGGGTGCAGGTGGTCCTGCCAGAAATGCGGTTCCAGCCAGGACTCGAGCGG
Organism: uncultured Gammaproteobacteria bacterium; assembly: GCA_963765415.1. Taxonomy (GTDB): domain Bacteria; phylum Pseudomonadota; class Gammaproteobacteria; order Chromatiales; family Chromatiaceae; genus CAVXWS01. Next base: position 7,903 of record CAVXWS010000010.1, on the reverse strand, counting down.
ATACCCCAGCATCTCCTGAGCCTGCGGCCCGACGTAGGTATAGCGGAGCTTCTCCAGCGGCGCCTCCCAGGGGATCGCGCGCACCTGCTCGGCCAGCTCGCGGAAGCGCGCCTCGCTGTCGCGTTGGTCCTGCCGGGCCCGGTGTTGCTCGCTGATGTCGCGGCTGATGCCGATCAGTCCGCGGGTGCGGCCGTGGGGATCGCGATACGGCGTCGTGATGGTATCGAGCAACGCCCCGCGCCCGTCCGGGTACTCGAGCCACTGGTCGGTACGCTGCGGACTGCCGTTGGCCAACACCTGCCGGTCGGTGTCGGCGACTTTCCTCGCCTGCTCCAGGGCGAACAGGTCGAGGTCGGTACTGCCGATCAGATCGACCTCGGCGCGACCCGCGTAATCCTCGAAGGCGCGGTTGCAGCCGAGGTAGACGCCGTTGCGGTCCTTGATAGAGATCAGGTCGGGAACCGAGTCAATCAGACTGCGCAGCAGGGCACGCTCCTGCTCCAGGGTCCGCTGCACGGACTTGCGGGCCTCAGCCTCTGCCACCGCCCGACGATGGGCGAGGCCTCCGAGCAGGGCGACGGCAAACCTGTCGACGATGGGCCCGAGTCGCGCCAGCGCAAGCCGATCGAGAGCGCCCGCGGTGGCCGAGTACAACTTCAACAGCCCAAACTCGCCGAGCCGCAGCAGGGCATAGGCTCCACCGTCGATGTCGCGCTCGGCGACCACTTGCTGAAAGCCTTCTTTATCGGCGCTGAGAACGCGAAGTGTCTGACCGGTGGCAAAGCGCAAACTCGCGTGATTCACGGGCAGTTGCCGCAACTGCGCGCGCGAATCGGGCAGGGCGAAGATCAGCTGGAAGCCGCTCGACGTCGGTTCGTCGGGCAACTGATCGGCCTCGATCCAGACCGCGGCGAAATCCAGTCGCTGGCGTTGCACCAGAAGGTCGAGGAAGTCCTGGCAGAGGGTTTCGAGATCGAGACTTCGGCCGATCGACAGCGATAGCTCGTAGAGCGGTGCTACGCTAGTGTCGCCATCGTCGATAACCAGGCTCATCGTTCGCACATCCTATCCCCGCGCGCTGACAGACGTCAGCGATTGTTCCGGTTGGACTGCAATAATGTAAGCTAACTACCTAAAGTTAGTCGAATTTTCTTCCTTTTGGTTCGCCTTATAGACATCTTAGCCAAAAATCGCGCTTCGATCTGTGGCTCGGTGCTCGCTTCCTCAGGTATGGCAATCCCTTGCCGTTGGTTGGTATGTTTCGGGAAATCATCGCCAACAGGCCTTGCGACCGTGCGTGCTTCTGCCACCTGCCTCGTTCTTTTCATGACCCTCTTCTATCTCGCGCCCTGGTATGGGGCCGAGGCCGCCGAGGCCTATCTGCAGCGCAATGCCGAGGGTCGCTATGACCTGGCCGGGCGGCAGCAGACCCTGGGCGACGTGTTGCAGGCCCTGGCCGAGTTCGAGACGTTCGAATTGATCACCGTCGGCCTGCCGCCGAGTCCGATCCGGCGCGACTATCGCGACATCACCGCCGAACGACTGATCGACCGGTTGACCGAGGGTCTGATCGTCGCCACCGAGTACCTCCCGGCGACCCAGGGTCCGCGGCAGCTGAAGAAAGTGGTGGTCTACGCCAACGTGGTCGGCAGCGGCGCAGGGGGCGGCGCAAGGCCGCAGCGCGCGGCGAACCTCAGCCCCGCCGATCAGTCGGCGCTGATCAGCTCGGCGCTCAAAGGCGAGCAGGGCATCGAAATCGCTCGGCAGGGGATGGCCAATCTGGCCCAGCAGGACACCCCGGAGACGGCGCTGATGTTGTCCGAGGCGCTGGAGTCGACCGATGCGACCATCCGCCGGGAGGCGATTCTCGCCCTGGCAACAATGCGCAGCGAACAGGCACTGCAGATTCTCGGCCAGGTGCTGTACGGTCACGAAGATGCCGAAGAGCGCCTGCTGGCCGCCCAGCAATTGCAGCGCCACGCCAGTCCCGCGGCGAAGACGCTGCTGGCCGCCGCCACCGAGGACAGCGACCCCCGGGTCAAGGCCCTGGCCGAGGCCGCGGCCAAGGACCAGCCTTGAAGCCGGCGTATTACGCCACTGCCGCCAAAAGGGCCCGATAACGTTGGATCGAGTTGGCGGCGCTCAGACCGCGTGCAGATTGGCGTAGGCGACCACCAGCCACTTGGCCCCGACCGCCTCGAAGTTGACCTGCACCCGGGCGGCCGCGCCCTGGCCCTCCGCGTTGAGTACCACACCCTCGCCGAACTTCGGGTGCTGCACCCGCTGGCCGAGGTTGTAGCCGATCTCGGCGGCGATCGAGCGGCCGCTGGCCAGTCCCGCGGCATAGGGCCGGGAGACCTGCGGCGAGGCGCGCACCTCGTCGACGACCTCGCCCGGTATCTCGCGCAGAAAGCGCGAGGGCAGGGGGTAGGTCTCCTGGCCGTGCAGGCGGCGCGATTCGGCGTGGGTCAGATACAACTGGCGCATCGCCCGGGTCATGCCGACGTAGCACAGCCGCCGCTCCTCCTCGAGCCGGTCGGGGTCTTCGCTCGACATGCTGTGCGGGAACAGGCCCTCCTCCACACCGCCGATGAACACCAGCGGGAACTCCAGACCCTTGGCCGAGTGCAGGGTCATCAGCTGCACGCAGTCCTCCCACTCCTCGGCCTGACCCTCGCCGGCCTCGAGCGCGGCGTGGGCGAGAAAGGCGTCCAGGTCGCTGAGCTCGCCGTCGGCAAACTCGATCGTCAGTTCGGGCCCTTCGCCGTCTCCCAGCGGACCCAGGGACACTGCGTCCAGGCCCGGGTTGTCGAACTGCCGGGCGGCGTTGACCAATTCCTGCAGGTTCTCGATACGGTCCTGGCCCTTGCCGTCTCGCGACTTGGCGAAATGCCCGGCCAGACCGCTGTGCTCGATCACTCGCGAGGCCAGCTCCGGAAAGGCCAGTTCATCACCGCCCACAGCCATCTCTTCAACCAGCTCGCGGAAACCCCTCAAGGCATTGGCAGCTCGAGATGGCATGCCTCCGCCGCGAAGTAAGTCTTCACTTGCTTGCCACAGTGAACAGCCGAAATCGCGCGCGTGATCGCGCACCGCATCGAGCGTCTTGGGGCCGATGCCGCGCGGCGGCTGATTGACCACGCGCTCGAACGAGGCGTCGTCGTGGCGATTCGAGGTCAACCAGGCGCAGGTAGGCCAGGGCATCCTTGATCTCGGCCCGCTCGAAGAAACGCAGGCCGCCGTAGACCCGGTAGGGGATGCCTGCCTGGATCAGCGCCTCTTCGAACAGCCGCGACTGGGCCTTGGAGCGGTACAGGATCGCCACCTCGCTGCGGCGAGCGCCCTGATCGACGAAGTCCTGCAGCCGATCGACCACGAAGCGCGCCTCGTCGACCTCGTTGAAGGCGCGCGTAGACGCGGATCGGCTCGCCGTCCCCGTCCGTCGGTCCACAGATCCTTGCCGAGCCGCGAGGGGTTGTTGGCGATCACCGCGTTGGCCGCCTTGAGGATGTTGCCGGTGGAGCGGTAATTCTGCTCCAGGCGGATGGTCTGGGCGGCGGGATAGTCGCGCTCGAAGTCGCGGATGTTCTCGACCCTGGCGCCGCGCCAGCCATAGATGGACTGGTCGTCGTCGCCGACCACGAACAGGTTGTCGCGCTCGCCGGCGAGCAACCGCAGCCAGGCGTACTGGATGGCGTTGGTGTCCTGGAATTCGTCGACCAGGATCGTGCCGAAAGCGCTGCCGGTAGTGATGCAGGATGTCGGGGCGGTCGCGCCACAGCTCGTGGGCGCGCAGCAGCAGCTCGGCGAAATCCACCGCTCCCGGCCGCGGTCGCAGGCCGCCTCGTAGGCGCTCGTAGATGCGGATCATCTGGCGCTGGAACGGATCGCCGCCGTCGTCGAGGTGCTGCGGCCGGCGGCCCTCGTCCTTTTGCCGTTGATGAACCACTGCGCCTGGCGCGGCGGCCACTTGCGCCTCGTCCAGGTTCAGCTCGCGGATCACCCGCTTGACCAGGCGCTGCTGGTCGTCGCTGTCGAGAATCTGGAAGCTTTGCGGCAGACCGGCGTCCTGCCAGTGGGCGCGCAGCAAGCGATGAGCGAGACCGTGAAAGGTGCCGACCCACATGCCGCCGACCGGCTGGCCGAGCAGCTGCTCGATGCGGTCGCGCATCTCGCGCGCCGCCTTGTTGGTGAAGGTCACCGCGAGGATGCCCCAGGGCGAGACGCCTTCGACCTGGACCAGCCAGGCGATGCGGTGCACCAGCACCCGGGTCTTGCCAGAGCCGGCGCCGGCCAGCACCAGGGCGCTGCCGGCAGGGGCGGTGACGGCGTCGCGTTGCGCCTCGTTCAGGCCGTCGAGCAGGTGGGATACGTCCATCGGCGCATTCTAACGCCTGCGCCGGACGGCGGTTGCATGCGAGCGGCGCGATCCGGCACGGCATCGGCCGGGAAGGTTCGACCACCGGCCGCGCCCGACCTCACGGCGCGGGCCGGTCGGATCCGGCCAGACGCCAGTAGGATGTGCTGAGCGCAGCGATGCTGCATCGTTCGCGTTCCGTGACCTGGCAACAGCGCCCCGCAACGCGGACCGCACGCGCGGACATCGCGATCGATGCGGTTCGTGTTACTCACCTCATCCTGTGGGCGGCAGGGCTTGCACCGACAGCCGCGTCATCTCGGGAGAAACGCGGTGTCTTGATCGGGGACGCTGGAAGGAGTCCGGAAAGACGCGGCCCCCTCGGCGCAAAAGACGTGAATCGAAGCCGAGTAGATTAAACTACCCGCCACCCCCAACCTCACGGCGCGGGCTGGTCGGATCCGGCCAGATGCCGAAACCACCCAGGTCGATGCTGTCGGACATCCGGCTGATCTCGACCGCCGGTGCGGGCTTGCCGAACAGGAAGCCCTGCACCTCGTCGCAACCGAGCTCGTGCATGGTCACCAACTGCTCGGCGGTCTCGACCCCTTCGGCGACCACCTTGATATCCAGACTGTGAGCCATCGCCACCACGGCGCTGACGATGGCCTGATCGGCCTTCTGGTCGACGATGTCGACCAGGAAGGAGCGATCTATCTTCACCGCGTCGATCGGCAGATGTTTCAGATTGCTGAGCGAAGAATAACCGGTACCAAAGTCGTCCATGAAGATTCGCACACCCAGTGCGGCCAGGCTGCGAATGGTCGATACCGCGCGGCCGAGGCCGCTGATCAAGGTGCTCTCGGTAATCTCGACCTCCAGCAGTTCGGGCGCGATCCCGATCTCGTTGAGGATCTGTTCGACCCGATTGCCGAAGTCCGTATCGGTAAACTGATTCGGCGAGACATTGACCGCGACGCTGCGCGTCAAATGGCCGGCACTCTGCCACTCCTTGATCTGTTGGCAGGCCCGCCTCACCACCCAGTCGCCGATCTTTTTGATCAGACCGGAGCGCTCGGCCACCGGGATGAAATCGCCCGGGTAGATCATGCCCTGTTCGGGATGCCGCCAACGGATCAAGGCCTCCAGACTGAGGATTCTTCCGCTGCCGATCTCGACCTTCGGCTGGTAGTGCAGAACGAACTCATCGTTCTCCAGGGCGTGATGGAGCTGCGACTCGATCGATATCTGCTGTCTGAGCAGCGCGGCCATATCCGCCGAGTAGAAGTTCATCTGACCCGCACCCTCGACCGGGGCGCTGCGGGTGGCGGTGCGCGCGTGACGCAGCAGCAGTTCGGCATCGTAGCCGTCTTGCGGACTGAGTGCGGCGCCAATTCGGAAGTCGAGGAAGACATCCTCACCCTCGACCTCGAACTCACTGCGCAACAGGGTGTCGAGCCGCTTCATGATCCAGACCACCGCATGCGGCGACGTCAGGTCGGTGAGCAGTATTCCGATCTCGCTGCTGCTGACCCGATAGACCGACAGATTGTCCATGGTCTTGGCCGAATTCAGGGTCGCTACCGTGTCGGTACTGCGCAGCTGTTTCTGCAAGCGATTGGCGGCCTCGATCAGCAGTATCTCGGCGGTCGGCTCGTCATAGGCCTGACTGATGCGCTCTACGGTCTCGAGATAGATGGACACCACCGCGGTTTCGTTGCGTTCCCGTCTGCCCCGTTCGATGGCCTGATTGATTCGGTCGATGAGGAGTACATTATTCGGCAAGCCGGTATGTTCATCGTGCAGGGACTGGTACTCGAGTGCGCGACGGCGCTCTTCGGCCAAGCGTTCGAGTTGAACCACGCGCGTCATCAAATCCTGGTCAGAGTCACCCTCCACTGATGCCGGTTCCCGACCGGGCTCGATCTCCGGGTCGGTTATCGTGTGCGCCAGATGACCGACTTGAGACAGACGGTCAGCGCGCACAACACGGTTGCGACCGGTCTCTTTGGCGACATACAGTGCCTCGTCCGCATGTTCGAGCAAGGCGCCCGGCTGATCATGCCCGGACTGGATCGTCGCCACGCCGATACTTACGGTCAGGCGCGTTATCGGTATATCCGGCTCTTCAACAGCGTTGCGGATCACCCGGCGGATACGTTCGCCGACCTCGGCGCCGCTCTCTATGGTCAAGCCCGGCAGTATCACGCTGAACTCCTCACCGCCGTAGCGGCCGACCAGATCGTGATCGCGCGTCTGTTCGGTCAGGATGCGAGCGACCATCTTGATGACCTGGTCGCCGATCGCATGCCCGTAGTTGTCATTGACCGACTTGAAGTGATCGATGTCGATCATCAGGCAGCACAGTTCGAGGCTCGCTTTGCGCGCCCTGGAGAAGACATCGTCGAACTGGGCGAAAAAGGCGCGGCGGTTTAACGCACCGGTCAGGGAATCACGCATCGCCAGATGACGCAGTTCTTCGTTCTGGCGAACGATCTCCTCCTTGGTCATACGCAACTGCGTCAACGCGTGCTGCAGCTCGCCGTTCTTCTGCTCCAGCACGGTCATGTCGTCAAGCGTGATCAGGACCCCGCGACTATGGCCCCCGGAATCGAGGATCGGTCCACTGTTAACCATAAAGGTGAAACGCTCGCCGGCGCTCTTTTCCAGCCAGACCGGCACCCCGACCTGGCGCTTCTTCTGTTCGATCGAGGCCTGCCAGGGCAAGACCGTCTGCGACTCGTTCACAGGCTGCCAGCGAAGGTCTCCGATCCTGCGGCCAATCAGTTCGTCGGAACTCTGATCAAGACGATTGGCGAACGCCTGATTGGCGAGCACGATCTGAAGCTGTTCATCGAGGATCATGACGCCTTCGGCCATCACGTCGAACGCCGAGCGAACCCGGTCGGGTATCACCGAACTCGGGTCAAGCTCACGCAAGGCCCGGCGCAGGAACAAGGCATAGACCAGAAAGCCCATTAAGCTGACAAAAATGAACAGGCCGATCAGGGACTCGCGCAGGAATTCGATCAGCCCACCGGTGAAGACGTCTTTGAATCTCACCTCGACCGTCGCCCAGCGCTCACCGCCGCGGAACACCGGCACCTGAACATGCGACAGTGTCGATCGCTCCTTGGCGTTACTCTCCCACAGCTGCCTGTGTTCGCCGAAGGTGGCCGCCAGATCGCCTCCCGGTTTGCGGATTCCCGCCGAGACGATGTCGTCACTGCGCAAGACGATCGAGTCGAGCATGTAGCGGATCGCTTCTTCGTTCCCTTGTCGAGCGAGTTGCGAGAACTGCAAGGCGAGAGACTCGGAGACCTGCTTGCGCGCATCCGCCACGCTCTCGCGCCGGTCTGGGATCAGACCGAACAGATCGCCGGTCACCAGCATGCTCACGGTCAGCGCGACCAAGGCAAAGGCGATCCGAAAGGCGGGGGGGATTCTTACCATTTCCCGGGCTTATCCGTCGTTGCTCCGGCCCGGGCGTTGCTCAGGCACCTCGTCCGGACGCTCGAGTGCGAACCGGTCGTCGGCATTGCCCAG
>CAVXWS010000009.1:0-17123 GCA_963765415.1 uncultured Gammaproteobacteria bacterium | reverse complement strand
GTGTTCCGCCACTACTGGTTCCGTTACGTACTGCTCGCACCACGGTCAACCTCAAGGAATGCATCCGCGCCGCGCGCGAGCGGGTGATCTTCATCAACACCGGCTTCCTGGACCGCACCGGCGACGAGATCCACACCTGATGGAGGCCGGCGCCGATGATGCGCAAGGAGCGACATGAAGGCGCAGCCCTGGATCCTGGCCTACGAAGACTGGAACGTCGATATCGGTCTGGCCTGCGGCCTGCCCGGCCATGCCCAGATCGGCAAGGGCATGTGGCCCATGCCGGACGAGATGGCGGCCATGGTCAAGACCAAGATCGACCACCCCATGGCCGGCGCCAACACCGCCTGGGTGCCCTCGCCGACCGCGGCCACCCTGCACGCCATGCACTACCACAAGGTCAATGTCGCCGAACGCCAGACACAGCTGGCGAAGCGCCCACGGGCCAGCCTGGACGACATCCTGACCGTCCCGGTCGAGCTCGAACCGAACTGGTCCGCGGAACAGATCCAGCAGGAGCTGGACAACAACTGCCAGGGCATCCTCGGCTATGTCGTACGCTGGGTCGACCACGGGCGTGGGCTGCTCAAAGGTGCCCGACATCAAGGACGTCGGTCTGATGGAGGACCGCGCCACCCTGCGCATCTCCAGTCAGCACCTGGCCAACTGGCTGCACCATGGCATCGTCAGCGAACGGCAGGTGCTGGAGACGCTCGAGCGCATGGCCGAGGTGGTCGACCGCCAGAACGAAGACGACCCCTTCTACCGTCCGATGGCCCCGACTTTCGACGGCGTCGCCTTCAGCGCCGCCCGCGACCTGATCTTCAAGGGCCGCGAGGTGCCGAACGGCTATACCGAGCCGACCCTGCACGCCAGGCGCAGGGAACTGAAGGCGCAACTGGGCGGCTGAAGTAGATAGGTCGGAGCCGACTACGACTCCGACCCCGGGGGTTTCGCACATTTCTTACCTACAGTCCGGCTGTGGCCCTCAACCGAGTCCCAGAATGCAAAAAGCCCGGTAATGCCGGGCTTCTCGTAGGGCGCGGGATAAACCTTATTCAGCGGCCGCTTCGCCCTCGCCACCCTCGACCTCGGCGGCCGGCTCTTCGGCCGGGGCCTCTTCCTTCGGCTTCGGTTCGGTCAGCTTGATCAGGCCCTCGGCCAGCAGGATCTTGGCCTTTTCTTCGCCATTGATCATTTTGTGCTTGCCGCCCTGAACCGCGTAACGCCCTGAGCGCTTCTGGTAGACGGTGTACTCGGAAGTTTTCTTGACCAGTTTCATTTCCTTTCACCTGATATTTGGAGAATCGAATCGGGTTTACCACGGTAACGCGGCGCGCGAAGTCTGCCAGAAACTCACCCCATGCACCAGAACACAGGGCGCAACAGCCGCAGGTTTGTTGCACCGTCCAAGTCCGGCAGCGGCAATAGATATCGAGCCCGGCTCCTGCGCCCCCCGGGCAATTCCTAATCCAGCGGCGGCGCGGCCCGATGCCAGTCGGTCGCCTGCTGCAGCCGGTGGGCCAGGTTCAGCAGCCGCCCCTCTTCGAAATAATCACCGATCAGCTGCAGACCGACCGGCATGCCCCCGGCCGAAGCGACCGGCAGCGACATCCCCGGCAGACCGGCCAAATTGACGGCGATGGTGTAGATATCCGACAGATACATCTGCACCGGGTCACCGGACTTCTCACCCAGTTTGAAGGCCGTACTGGGCGAGGTCGGACCGAGAATGACGTCGACCTGTTCGAAGGCCCGCTCGAAGTCCTCGGCGATCAGGCGGCGGATCTGCTGGGCCTTCAGGTAGTAGGCATCGTAGTAACCGGCCGACAGGGCGTAGGTGCCGATCAGGATGCGGCGCTTGACCTCAGCGCCGAAGCCCTCGGAACGCGAGCGTTCGTAGAGATCCTGCAGGTCCTTCGGGTCCTCGCAGCGGTGACCGAAGCGCACCCCGTCGAAACGCGACAGGTTGGACGAACACTCCGCCGGAGCGACCACGTAGTAGACCGGCACCGACAGCGCCGAGTTGGGCAGGCTGACCTCCTTGATCTCGGCGCCGAGCTTCTTCAGCTCCTCGATTGCCGCCTCGATGCTGCGCGCCACGGCGGCGTCCAGTCCGGCGCCGAAGAACTCCTTCACCAGACCGATACGCAGGCCCTGGAGATCCTGGCCCAGTGCGCCGGTAAAGTCGTCCACGGGGCGGTCCGCACTGGTCGAGTCCCTGGGGTCGAAACCGCTCATGGCGGCGAGCATCAAGGCCGCGTCCTCGGCCGAGCGCGTCATGGGTCCGGCCTGATCCAGGCTCGAGGCGAAGGCGATCATGCCGTAGCGCGAGCAACGGCCGTAGGTCGGTTTCAGCCCGGTGATCCCGGTCAGGGCCGCGGGCTGGCGGATCGAACCGCCGGTGTCGGTGCCGGTGGCGGCCGGCGCACAGCCGGGCGGCGACCGCCGCGGCCGAGCCGCCGGAGGAGCCGCCGGGCACCGTCTCGGTATCCCAGGGATTGCGCACCGGGCCGTACCAGCTGGTCTCGTTCGACGAGCCCATGGCGAACTCGTCCATGTTGGTCTTGCCGAGCATGACCACCCCGGCCTGCTGCCAGCTGCTGCGACCACGGTCGCGTCGTAGGGCGCGACGAAATTGTCCAGCATCCGCGAACCGCAGCTGGTGCGCACGCCCTCGGTACAGAAGATGTCCTTGTGCGCGATCGGGATGCCGGTCAGCGGCCCGGCGTTATCGGCGCTCAAGCGCTCATCGGCCGCTCGTGCCTGAGCGATGGCGCGCTCCTCGGTGACGGTGATGAAGGCGTTGAGCGTCGGACCGAGCGTCCGGATCCGCTCGAGATAATGGCGGGTCAGCTCCTCGCTGCTGAATTCGCCCGCACGCAGACCGGCGCCAAGCTCATTGATGCTTCGTTCGTGTAGTTCCATTTGCGCGGTATTCGCTGTGCTCTGGAGATCGGATCGGCGGGGTGGCCTGGCCGAGCCTAGGCCGGTGACGACGCAGCCCGGCGTCGGTTCGGTCTTATTCGATGACCTTGGGGACCAGGTACAAGCCGTTCTCGGTGAGCGGGGCGATGCCCTGGAAGACCTCGCGGCGGTCGGTCTCGCTGACCTCGTCCGGGCGCAGCCGCTGGACCATGCCCAGGGGATGAGCCATGGGCTGGACGCCGGCGGTGTCGATCGCATCCATCTGGGCGACGAAATCGAGGATATTGGAGAGGTCTCGCGAGAGCGACTCGGCCTCCGTCCCGGACACCGCCAGGCGGGCGAGATGAGCGATTTTTTCGACTTCGGAGCGATCCAGGGACATACTTCGTTCCTCGCCGAGATCTATAGAGGCGTGTAAAGCACGAAAAGCTACCACATCGGGGCTGTGCTGTGCAGCTCACTCCGGATTGTTCCTTCTTGCTCAAGCCGGGCGCCGTTGCTAGTGTACGTCGGCATTCTTGTCGACCCTTTCAGCGAGTCGCAGATCGGTCAGATGCAAGGCGCGTCCTCGCACAAATGACCATTGCTCTTCACGTGGACGCAATACCTGCGGATGGCAGGTCTGCAGCTCGCCCGGCGGGAGCCCCGAAAGCACTGAGACGGCGTCGTGGCGCTGGGCGCGGGCGGCGCACCGCGCCAGGCCTCGGCGCGTCTCGGGGGCTCTTAATAGGTCGACAAGAGTAGTGCAGTACACTAAATTACGCGCCTCTGGGCGAACCGAGTTTCACGCCGTCGACTCCCTGACCACCCACTCACCGGAAGTTATTCATGTTCTTTAGACGCATTCGCGGTATGTTCTCGAACGACCTGTCCATCGACCTGGGCACCGCCAACACCCTGATCTATGCCCGCGGCCAGGGCATCGTGCTGAACGAACCATCCGTGGTCGCCATTCGCCAGGACCGCGGTCCCGGCGGCGCAAAATCGGTGGCCGCGGTCGGCGAAGAAGCCAAGCAGATGCTCGGCCGCACGCCGAACAACATCACCGCCATCCGCCCGCTGAAGGAAGGCGTCATCGCCGACTTCACGGTCACCGAGAAGATGCTGCAATACTTCATCCACAAGGTGCACGAGACGCAAGATCATCCGGCCCAGCCCGCGGGTGCTGGTCTGCGTGCCCTGCGGCTCGACCCAGGTGGAGCGGCGTGCGATCCAGGAATCGGCCGCCGGCGCCGGCGCGCGCGAGGTGTACCTGATCGAGGAGCCGATGTCGGCCGCGATCGGCGCCGGCCTGCCGGTCGACGAGGCGCGCGGCTCGATGGTGCTCGACATCGGCGGCGGCACCTCCGAGGTGGCGGTCATCTCGCTGAACGGCATCGTCTACTCCAACTCGGTGCGCATCGGCGGCGACCACTTCGACGAGGCCATCATCAACTACGTGCGGCGCAACTACGGCACGCTGATCGGCGAGGCGACCGCCGAGCGCATCAAGAAGGAGATCGGCTCCGCCTACCCGGGCAACGAGGTGCAAGGAGATCGAGGTCAAGGGCCGCAACCTGGCCGAGGGCGTACCGCGCAGCTTCACCCTGAACAGCAACGAGATCCTCGAGGCCCTGCAGGAGCCGCTGTCCGGTATCGTCGGCGCGGTCAAGAAGGCGCTGGAGCAGACCCCGCCGGAGCTCGGCGCCGACGTCGCCGAACGCGGCATCGTGCTGACCGGCGGCGGCGCGCTGCTGCGCGACCTCGACCGACTGCATCGAGGAGGAGACCGGGCTGCCGGTGATCATCGCCGAGGACCCGCTGACCTGCGTCGCCCGCGGTGGCGGTCGGGCCCTGGAGCTGATCGACGAGCGCGGCGGCGACGTCTTTACCCTGGAGTAGACCTGCTCCGCCCGAACAGGCCGGCCAACGAGACTTCACATTTTGCCACCGACTGAGGAGCCAGCCCCATCAAACTCCTCTTCACCGAGGGACCAGCGCACACCACCCGGGCGGTCGCGGCCGTGGTGTTGTCGATCGCGCTGATGGTGATTGACCATCACTTTCACCACCTGCACAACCTGCGTTCGACGCTGGCGGTGATCACCTATCCCCTGCAGTTCCTCGCCGATCTGCCCATCACCGCGAAAGACTGGGTCGCCGAGACCTTTGCTACCCGCGAGCGGCTGAGCGAGGAGAACCAGCGATTGCACGCCGACAATCTGAAGCTGCGCGCCCGGCTGCAGAAATTCGAATCCCTGCAGGCGGAGAATCTGCGTCTGCGTGATCTGCTCGAGTCGTCGATCAAGGTCGGCGACCGGGTGTTGATCGCCGAGCTCTCGGCGGTCGACCTCGACCCCTACCGGCAGCAGATCGTTATCGACAAAGGCGGCGCCTCGGGGGTGTTCGAAGGCCAGCCGGTGCTCGACGCCAACGCCGTGATGGGCCAGGTGGTGCACGTCAATCCCTTCTCCTCGACGGTGTTGCTGATCACCGACGCCAGCCATGCCCTGCCCGTGCAAGTGCTCCGCAACGGCCTGCGCACCATTGCCATCGGCAGCGGCCAGATCGACCGTCTGGAGCTGCCCTATCTGACCAACAATGCCGATATCCGCGAGGGTGATCTGCTGGTCACCTCGGGGCTCGGGGGCAAGTTCCCGCCCGGCTATCCGGTGGCCCAGGTCACCCGGGTTCGGATCGCCCCGGATCAGCCGTTCGCCGACGTCTCGGCCGCGCCCCGTGCCCACCTGGACCGCAGCCGCGAGGTCCTGCTGGTGTGGACCGGCTCGCCGGTAGCCGGGATCTCGACCGCGCCCCCGGGCGCCGCCGCCGAGCCGGAGGCAGACCCGGCCCCGGGATCCGGGACCATGCCGGCGAACGCGCCCACCGAGGAGGCGCCGTGACCGGCAATCTTGCACCGCGGCAGGGGGGACTGGTCATCTTCCTGACCTTCTGCGCGGCCCTGATGCTGATGATCCTGCCGCTGCCGGACTGGGCGCGGACCTTTCGGCCTCAGTGGGTCACCCTCACGCTGATCTACTGGACCCTGGCTACGCCGCACCGCGTCGGGGTCGGTATTGGCTTTCTGAGCGGCATCCTGCTCGATGTGCTCACCGGCACGCTGCTCGGCCAGCACGCGCTGGGACTGTCGATCGTCGCCTTTATCGGCATCCAGCTGCACCAGCGGGTGCGCCTGTTTCCGCTCTGGCAACAGGCCCTGATCGTGCTGATACTGCTGCTGCTCGAACACCTGCTGACGCTGTGGGTCATGGGTGCAGTGCGCAAGCAGCCGCCGGGATTGTCCTACTGGCTGGTGCCCGTGATCGGGGCCGCACTGTGGCCATGGATGTTCGTCATTCTGCGCGACCTGCGTCGTCGCTTCAGCGTGCGTTGAGTCTGGTGTACGTGCCGTACATGAGCGAAAGTGCAACGCGGTCATTCGCAAAGCCGGCCCCGGCCCCCCGAGTTGGCGCTCGAAGTTGGCCATTCAGCGTTGCGCCGCGCTTGTTTGAGGCAAGCAAACGGCACTCAGCGCGCCTTGTCCGGGCGCCTCGGAGAGCCAAAACCGGACATGGGCACGGCATGAACAGGCCCTAGTCATGGAGATCAAGGACTACATCCGCGAAACCCGCCGTTTTCGCGGGCGCGCCTGGGGCGCGGGCAGCCTGTTGATACTCCTGGTGCTGGTGATCATCGCCCGTCTGTTTTTCCTCCAGGTCATGGCACACGAACACTACACGACCTTGTCGCAGGACAATCGCGTCAAGGTCGTTCCGCTGCCGCCTACCCGGGGATTGATTTACGACCGCAACGGCCTGCTGGTAGCGCGCAATCGGCCCTCGTACAGCCTGGAAATCACCTCCGAGCGGGTTTTGGACATGGACGAGACCCTGCAATTACTCGGCAACATCATCGAGATCCGCCCGGTCGATCTGGAGCGCTTCGCGCGCCTGCGGCGGCAGAAACGCCGCTTCGAGAGCGTACCGATTCGAGTTAATCTCGACCTCGAGGAGGCCGCTCGATTCGCCGTGGTTCGACATCGTTTCCCTGGGGTCGACGTCAAGGCCAGCCTGTCGCGAAACTACCCCGAGGATCAGACCATGTCCCATGTGCTCGGCTACGTCGGCCGGGTCAGCGAGGCCGACCTGGAGGTGATCGATCAGTCCGATTACGCCGGCACCACGCACATCGGGAAGATCGGTGTCGAGCGCACCTACGAGAACTGGCTGCATGGCACCGTCGGGCTGCAGCAGGTCGAGGTCAATGCCCTGGGCCGGGTGGTCCGTATTCTCGAGAACACCCCGCCGGTGCCGGGCGAGAATCTGCGCCTGCATATCGACACCGGGCTGCAGGAGGTCGCGTTGCGGGCCTTCGGAGACTACGACGGCGCTGCGGTGGCCATCGACCCGGATACCGGCGGCGTACTGACCCTGGTGAGCAAGCCCGGCTTCGACCCGAATCTGTTCGTCGAGGGTATCAGCAGCAAAGACTTCGCCGCCTTGCGCGAGGATGATCGCAAGCCGCTCTACAATCGGGCGCTGCGCGGTCAGTATCCGCCGGGTTCGACCATAAAACCGTTCGTCGGCCTCGGCGGCCTGGAGACGAGCGTTATCGCCTTCGACAGCTCAAAGTACTGCCCCGGCTTCTACCAACTGCCCGGACACGAGCACCGCTACCGCGATTGGAAGAAGTACGGCCACGGCTCAATGGACCTGGACGCGGCCATCACCCAGTCCTGCGACGTGTTCTTCTATCAGCTCGCCTACGACATGGGCATCGACCGCTTGCACGAGTATCTCGATCTGTTCAGCTTCGGCCGACGCACCGGCATCGACCTGGTCGGCGAGTTATCCGGACTGCTGCCCTCGCGCGACTGGAAGCGTCGCACCCGCCGCCAGCCCTGGTACCCGGGCGAAACCCTGATCCTGGGCATCGGCCAGGGCTACTTTCTCACCACCCCGGTGCAACTGGCGGCCGCCACGGCCGCGATCGCCAACGGCGGCACTTACCGCATCCCTCAGGTGGTGGCCTCGGTCGATAACAACGAGACCGGCGCAACGCGCACGCTCAATCCGCGTGAACGCCCGATCCCTGTAACCGACGCACGCAATTGGTTCGACGTACAAGAAGCGATGATCCATGTGGTCGAGGGCGCGCGCGGCACCGCCAAGCGGATTCGCAGCGACGATTACCGGATCGCCGGCAAGACCGGGACCGCCCAGGTGTTCACCGTCAAACAGGACGAGGAATACATCGAGGAGGAGGTCGCCCGCAAGATGCGCGACCACGCCCTGTTCGTCGCCTATGCACCGGTCGAGGCGCCGCGCATCGCGGTCGCGGTGATCGTCGAGAACGGCGGTCACGGCGGCGCGGTCGCGGCACCGATAGCCCGTCAGATCATGGACGCCTATCTGCTCGGCATCACGCCCGAGAGTGAGCCGCCGACAAGCCCTGCGCCGGAGGAGGGCGAAGAATGAAGAACCCGGTTCCGCGTTCGCCCAGCGGCCTGCCGGCGAGCAACCCGAACCGCCGTCAGGGCGTACTGGCGGGATTCCATCTCGATCTGCCGCTTCTGGCGGCGATCCTGGTGCTCTGCGGGCTGGGCCTGGTGGTGCTGTATTCGGCCTCGGGCGAGAACCTCGCCCAAGTGCAGCGCCAGGGGATCCGCCTGGTGGTGGCGATCGTGGTGATGCTGCTGCTGGCCCAGGTCTCACCGGTCACGCTGCAACGCTGGAGCCCCTGGCTGTTTGCCATCGGCGTCGTCCTGCTGCTGGCTGTGATGATGTTCGGCGAGGCCGGCAAGGGGGCGCAGCGCTGGCTGAGTCTGGGCATCCTGCGCTTTCAGCCATCGGAGCTGATGAAACTGGCAATGCCGATGATGATCGCCTGGTACCTGGCGGAAAAACCACTGCCGCCGAACTGGAAGCGGCTTGCGCTCGCCCTGGCACTGCTGATCCTACCTGTGTTGCTGATCGCCCGGCAGCCGGATCTCGGCACTTCGGTCCTGGTCGCCAGCGCCGGTCTTTTCGTGTTGTTTCTCGCCGGGGTCAGTTGGCGCCTGATCGGCGGCGCCGTGGTGGTCGCGGGCGCCGCTGCACCGGCGCTTTGGTATTTGATGCGCGACTACCAGCGCCAGCGGGTGCTGACCTTTCTCAACCCGGAGAGCGATCCACTCGGCGCCGGCTATCACATCATCCAGTCGAAGATCGCCATCGGCTCGGGCGGGGTCTACGGCAAGGGCTGGCTGAACGGCACCCAGTCGCAGCTCGACTTCCTGCCCGAACGCCACACCGACTTCATCTTCGCCGTGCTCTCCGAGGAGTTCGGCCTGGCCGGAGCGCTGACCCTGCTGGCGGTATACCTGTTCATCATCCTGCGCGGGCTGCATATCGCCTCCGAGGCCCAGGACACCTACACCCGCCTGCTTGCCGGGGCGCTGACCCTGGTGTTCTTCGTCTACCTGTTCGTCAATGCCGGCATGGTGACCGGGCTGTTACCGGTGGTCGGCGTTCCGCTGCCGCTGGTCAGTTACGGCGGGACGTCGCTGGTGACCCTGATGGCCGGCTTCGGTATCCTGATGTCCATTCACACCCACCGAAAACTACTACCGACCTGACATGAGCCAGCAGCCCGGGCGCCTCGCGCGTCGACTAACCGTGACACTGCCTTTGACGGCCGTCCTGTTCGGCCTCGTCATGCTCGCACCCGGGTCCGCAGCGGCGGCGCAACTGCCGCCCGGGGGTGCTGCGTTCATCGAGGAACTGGTCGCCGAAGACGGCTTCGACCGCGTCGAACTGACCCGTCTTCTCAGCCGGGCCAAGAAACGACAGTCGATCCTCGATGCGATTTCGCGCCCGGCCGAGGGTCTGCCCTGGTGGAGGTACCGCCGAATCTTCCTCAAGAACGATCGCGCCCGGGCCGGGGTGGAGTACTGGCGGGCCAATCGCGCCGCGCTGGACCGGGCCGAGCTCGAATACGGTGTGCCGCCGGAGATCATCGTCGCCATTATCGGGGTCGAGACCTTCTACGGCCGCAACACCGGCAGCTATCCGGTGCTCGATGCCCTGCACACGCTGGGTTTCTATTACCCGAAACGGGCCGGTTTCTTCCGCAAGGAACTCGGCGAATTCCTGCGGCTGAGTCGCGAGGAGGCGCTCGATCCTACCCGCCCGCTGGGCTCCTACGCCGGCGCCATGGGCCGACCGCAATTCATCCCCTCCAGCTATCGGGCCTATGCAGTCGATTTCGATGGCGACGGCAAGCGCGACATCTGGCGGAACAACGCCGATGCGATCGGCAGCGTCGGCAATTATTTCGCCCGGCACGACTGGCAGCGCGGCATGCCGATCACCGCGCGTGCCTACGACGTCGAGGACCGCCACGCCCGCTATGTCGAGGCCGGAATGAAACCGACGCTGACCGTTGGCGATCTGCGCAGGGACGGGATCAACATCGGTGCGGCGCTCGAGGATCCGCTCGCCACCAGCCTGATCGAACTCGACAACCGCAACGGCAAGGAGCACTGGCTCGGTCTGCACAACTTTTACGTAATTACCCGCTACAATCACTCCAATCTGTATGCGATGGCGGTCTACCAACTCAGTCGTGAAGTTCTGTCCCTGGCGCAAACTGAGAATGTCGTCGCCGAGCGCCGGTAGGCTCGGTGCGATCCTGGTCGTTTTGGCGCTGACCGGCTGCCTGCTGATCGGCGGCTGCAGCACGACCCGCGCGCCGGACTTCACTGACGGCGACGGCCCACCCCGTGAAGCTCCCGACCTCAGTCGAATCCCCAACGCCGAGCCGCGGATCGAACCGCGCTCGCGCGGCGGCAATCCGGAGAGCTACGAGGTCTTCGGACGCCGTTATCGGGTGATGGATTCCAGTTCCGGATTCGCCGAACGCGGGACGGCCTCCTGGTACGGACGCAAGTTTCACGGCCGCCGGACCTCTAACGGCGAGGTCTACGACATGTATCAGATGACCGCCGCGCACAAGCACCTGCCGCTGCCAACCTATGTACGGGTCACCAATCTCGACAATCGGCGCAGCGTGGTGGTCCGGGTCAACGACCGGGGACCGTTCCACGGCGGTCGGATCATCGATTTGTCCTATGTCGCCGCCGGTAAACTCGGCATGCTCGGCAAGGGCACGGCGCGGGTGGAGATCCGGGCCATCGATCCACGTCGGCCAGGGGCTACCCGCGTCGCCGGCGCCCCGGCGCCGAGACCGTCCGCGACCGAACCAGACCCGCTTCGGCCAGTCGCGCCAGACCGGCAGACCGCGACAACGGCCGCCGCAGCGTCTGCAACCCCAGCTGACGCAACCGCAAGCTCGCAGGGCTTTTTTCTGCAGGCCGGGGCCTTCGCCAGCGAACACAATGCCCGCCAGCTGCAGACACGGCTGAGCCGAGACCTCGAACGCAGCGTACGTGTGACCCCGGCCCGCGCCGCGGCGGGGCCGGTCTATCGGGTACAGGTCGGACCGTTGAACTCGATTCGGCATGTCGACACCCTGGCCGCGGAGCTCGAGCGCCTGGGCGTAAGCAATCCCAGGGTGGTGATCGACTGAACCGAGGTCGCTCCCCGCTCGCGCTCCCGAAAAAACTCGTCTGTCGAGCCTTGAATAGGGCCCACCAGGGGCGCAATCGAGACCGCATTCACATAGACCCCGCTGTCAGACCTGCGCCGAAGCCTTAGAATAGCGGCAACCAATCCCATTTCGGGATCCGGTTGCTTGCAACCGGGCCGTCCTCCAGCCGCTCGAACGAGAATCATGTGCTGCAAAATCTCTAGCCTCATCCTCTTGTTGCTGTTGTCCAACGTCGCCCACAGCGCGCCCCCGGTACCGGCCGCACCCGCCATCGCCGCCAAGGGTCACCTCCTGGTCGACATCGACAGCGGCCACGTCATTACCGAAGACAATGCCGATCAGCGCCTGGAGCCCGCCAGCCTGACCAAGATCATGACCACCTATGTGGTGTTTCGGGAGATCCAACAGGGCAACCTGAAACTCGACGACGAGGTGTTAGTCAGCGAGAAGGCCTGGAAGACCGGCGGTTCGCGGATGTTCATCGAGGTGGGCAAGCGGGTCTCGGTCGAGGATCTGGTGAACGGCATGGTGATCCAGTCGGGCAACGATGCCAGCGTCGCCCTGGCCGAACACATCGCCGGCAGCGAACAGACCTTCGCCGGGCTGATGAATGAGCACTCCCGGCGGCTCGGTATGCTGGACACCCACTTCGTCAACTCCACCGGTCTGCCCGACTCGGATCACTTCACCACCCCACGCGATATCGTCAAGGTCACGGCCGCGACCATCCGCGAGTTCCCGGACCTGTATGCGTTGTACGCCGTGAAGGAATTCACCTTCAACGACATCCGCCAGCAGAACCGCAACAAGTTACTGTGGCGCGACGATTCGGTCGACGGGGTCAAGACCGGTCACACCGAGGCCGCCGGCTACTGCCTGGTCTCATCGGCCAAGCGCGACGGCATGCGCCTGATCTCGGTGGTCATGGGCACCGACAGCGAGGAATCCCGAGCGCGCGAAAGCCTGTCGCTGCTCAATTATGGTTTTCGCTTTTTCGAGACCCACCGCCTGTACGGTGCCGATCAGGCCCTGACCAAGACACGGGTCTGGAAGGGCGATCCCGGGGAGATCACCCTGGGGCTGAGCCAGCCTCTGTACGTCACCATCCCGCGCCGGCAATACGACGAACTGCAGGCCCGTACTGTGCTCGACAACCGTATCGAGGCCCCGGTGAGCAGGGGCCAGACGCTCGGCCGGCTGGTGGTCGAACTCCATGGCCAACCGATCACCGAGGTGCCGCTGGTGGCGCAGCGGGAGGCGCCGGAGGCCGGCCTGTTCCGGAGTGCGATCGACAGCGTCTGGCTGTGGTTCGAATAGGCGCCGTTTTATCCGAATGGACCAGGCGCCGCTGCAGGTCATTTACACCGGTGAGATGGCCGATGTCGACCGGGCCGAGGAGATCTGGCTGAAAAGCTCAACCCGGGAGCAGATGCCAGTGAAGCTCTGCGATGATCGGCAGGTGGGAAATGGCCGGCGTGGGCCCACATGGCAACGCATGAACGACGCCTTTCAAGACTGCAAGCAGCGCCTGCGCAAGGCCGGAGACCTTAGCCCATGAGCGACGATCAAGGCGGATTCGATTTTCCCTGCGAGTATGCGGTTAAGGCCATGGGGCTCGCCGAACCCGACTTCACGACGACCGTCATCGAGATCATTCGGGTGCACGCGCCGGACCTCGACATCGACACCGTCAGCACCAAATCCAGCCGCAACGGCAAGTACCTGTCGGTCAGCGTCACGATCGAAGCGAGCAACCGCGACCAGCTCGATGCCATCTACGACGATCTGACCGCGCATGAGAAGGTGCTGATGCGGCTCTAGTGTCTTGGAGCCTGAGTGTCGCGTGCTCTGCTGGGGGTAGGGAACCCTCACAACGCGAGAGTGGCGAGGCGGAGCAATGCTTTTGGGTACTTTGGCGACGAGTGCGGCAGGAGCCGCGCCGAACCGCCGAAGGCTGGCCCGCAGGGCGCGCGCCAGGGAGGGCGCGAGTCAATAAAAGTACCTCGCCGCAGGGGCGCGATACGCTCCATCAGGAACAATACCGCCGCAATGAGGCACAGTTGCCTCCTGGACGACAAGGTAGGGTGTCGAAGAGCACAAAGCCGCTTCGGTTTTCCGACGGATTTCCAGCTCAAAATACTGACCACTCAGCCGGCACTTAACGTGAGTATCGCCCCCCATCCCCTAATAATCCGAGACCTGGGATGCTGCCCCTACGAGGAGGTCTGGCACGCCATGCGCGAGTTCACCGACGCGCGCACCGCCGACACCCCCTCCGAGCTCTGGCAGGTCGAGCACCCGCCAGTGTTCACCCAGGGCCAGGCCGGCAAGCCCGAGCATCTTCTCGCCCCCGGCGACATCCCGGTGGTGCAGACCGACCGCGGCGGTCAGGTTACCTACCACGGACCGGGCCAACTGGTTATCTACCTCATGGTACGGCTGCGCGATACCGGGCTCGGCATACGCGGCCTGGTCGGCGCCCTGGAACAAGCGGTAATCGATCTGCTCGGCGGCCACGACGTGCCCGCCGAGGCACGCCGCGACGCCCCCGGGGTGTACGTCCGAGGGCGCAAGCTGGCCTCGCTGGGGCTTCGGGTGCGCCACGGCTGCACCTACCACGGCCTCGCCCTGAACGTCGACATGGACCTCGAACCCTTTCGCCGAATCAACCCTTGCGGCCTGATCGGTATGGAGGTCACGCAATTGCGCGACCTCGGTCTGGCTCCGGATCTGGCCGCGACGGCGCACGACCTAATCCCCCGTATCGCACAGGGTATTCATCACGCGATCGAGGTTCACCACCCGGATTGATATGTATCAATGGTTGTCGGCAGTCCGGTTGATGCCGGGCCACCCGCAACCCAAGCTTGGACGGGACCGCATTCTTCCACCCGGGGGCCGCCATGGCTGAATCCAAGGTCACGCTGGACGGCAACGAAGCCGCTGCGCAGATCGCCCACCTGACCAACGAGGTGATCGCCATCTACCCCATCACCCCGGCCTCACCCATGGGGGAGTGGTCCGACGAGTGGTCCTCGCTGAAGATCAAGAACCTCTGGGGCAGCGTGCCCCAGGTGATCGAGATGCAGAGCGAGGCCGGCGCCGCCGGCACCACCCACGGCGCGCTGCAGGCCGGAGCCCTGGCGACGGGCTTCACCGCCTCGCAGGGCCTGCTGTTGATGATCCCGAACATGTACAAGATCGCCGGCGAGCTGACACCGCATGTATTGCACGTCTCGGCCCGCTCGCTCGCGGCCCAGGCGCTGTCGATCTTCGGCGACCACTCCGACGTGATGGCTTGCCGCGGCACGGGATTCGCGATGTTCTGTTCGGCCGGCGTCCAGGAGGTCACCGACTTCGCCCTGATCTCGCAGGCCGCAAGCCTCGAGAGCCGCATCCCCTTCCTGCATTTCTTCGACGGCTTCCGCACCTCGCACGAGGTCAACAAGATCGACAAGATCAGCCAGGAAGTCGCGCGGCAGATGATCGACGAGGATCTGGTGCTGGCCCACCGCCGCCGGGCCATGTCGCCCGACCACCCGGTCATCCGCGGGACCTCGCAGAACCCGGACGTGTATTTCCAGGGTCGCGAGACGGTCAATCCGTACTACCAGGCCCTGCCGGACATCCTGCAGCAGACCATGGACAAGTTCGCCGGCCTGACCGGGCGCCAATACCGGCTGTTCGAATACTTCGGCGCCGAGGACGCCGAGCGGGTGATCCTGCTGATGGGTTCGGGAATCGGCGCCGCGGAGGAGACCGTGGAGACCTTGAGCGGCCGGGGCGAGAAAGTCGGCCTGCTGAAGGTCCGACTGTACCGACCGTTTGCCCCCGATGCCCTGCTCACCGCGTTGCCGAAGACCGCACTCAAGCTTGCTGTGCTCGATCGCACCAAGGAGCCCGGCGCTGACGGTGAACCCCTGTACAAAGACGTACTGACGGCCCTGGCCCAGGCCCACGCCGAAGGCCGGATCGATAGCATGCCGCGGGTGGTGGGCGGTCGCTTCGGCCTGTCGTCGAAGGAGTTCACCCCAGCCATGGTGGCCGGCGTCTACGCCGAGTTGGCCAAGCCGGCGCCGAAGAACGGTTTCACCGTCGGCATCCACGACGACGTCGGTCACTCCAGCCTGGCGTGGGACGAGTCCTTCAAGCCGGCCAGCGCCGAGGGCGTGACACGCTGCATCTTTTACGGTCTGGGTTCGGACGGCACGGTCTCGGCCAACAAGAACTCAATCAAGATCATCGGTGACGAGACCAAGCTGCATGTCCAGGGCTACTTCCAGTACGACTCGAAGAAAGCCGGCGCGGTTACCGTCTCGCACCTGCGCTTTGGCCGCGATCCGATCCGCTCGACCTATCTGATCGGCCCCGGCGAGGCCCAGTTCGTCGCCTGCCATCAGCCGAACTTCCTGACCCGGGACGAGGTCCTGGAGAAGGCCGCCAAGGGCGGGGTGTTCCTGCTCAACTCACCGGAGCCGGCGCACAAGGCCTGGGACGCCCTGCCGCGCGCCGTGCAGCATCAGATCATCGACAAGCGGCTGCAGCTCTACGTCATCGACGCCTACGGCATCGCTCAACAGACCGGTATGGGCCGGCGCATCAATACCATCATGCAGGCCTGCTTCTTCTCGATCACCCGAATCCTCGATCCGGACAAGGCGATCGAAAAGATCAAGCAGATGGTCGAGAAGACGTACGGACGGAAGGGGCGCCGGCTGCTGGAGCGCAACTACGCGGCGATCAACGCGGCGCTCGGCGGACTGCACCAGGTCACCGTTCCGACCTCGGTCACGAGCACGATCGAGATGCCGCCGACAGTCGCGGCCAACGCCCCGGAGTTCGTGCAGAAGGTCACCGCCACCCTGATCGCCGGTCGCGGCGATTCGCTGCCGGTCAGCGCCATCTCCGCCGACGGCACCTGGCCGCTCGGCACCGCCGCCTACGAGAAACGCAAGCTGGCGCTGGAGCTCCCCAAGTGGGAGACCGACCTGTGCACCCACTGCGGCAAGTGCCCCCTGGTCTGCCCCCACGCGGCGATCCGCTCCAAGGTGTTCGGTGAGGACCGACCGCCGACGCCCCGGAGGGCTTTCCTGCACGTCCCGGTCAAGGGCGGCAAGGACTTCCCCGACGGCACCCACATCAGCTACCAGGTGGCCCCGGACGACTGCACCGGCTGCGGCCTGTGCGTGGAGGTCTGTCCCATCCGCGACAAGAAGAATCCCAAGCACAAGGCCATCAACATGACGCCGTCCGTGCAGATTCCGCGAGCAGGAGCGCCGCCAACTGGGACTTCTTCCTCGAGCTCCCGGAGTTCGACCGCCTCAAGCTGGAGCCCAGCAAGATCAAGCACTCCATGATGCTGCAGCCCCTGTTCGAGTTCTCCGGCGCCTGCGTGGGCTGCGGCGAGACACCCTACATCAAGCTCGCCACCCAGTTGTTCGGCGACCGCATGCTGATCGCCAACGCCACCGGCTGTTCGTCCATCTACGGCGGCAACCTGCCCACCACACCCTACACCACCAATCCCGAGGGCCGCGGCCCGACCTGGAACAACTCCCTGTTCGAGGACACCGCCGAATTCGGCCTGGGCATGCGCGTGGCGATCGACGTGCAGGCCGAACATGCCC
>CAVXWS010000008.1:0-15607 GCA_963765415.1 uncultured Gammaproteobacteria bacterium | reverse complement strand
GAAGGCGATGATGTTGCCCTCACCCGGGTTTACGCCACCAACTTCATTGCTGACGGTCCAGCCGCTGAAGGCGACGCCATTGCCCTCGTTACCCAGGTCCTTGGTTCCGGTGATGTCGGTCCCGATATAGTTGCCGAAGACCTGGTTACCGGAACCGGAGCCCCAGATCGTCACCGCGTCACCACTGTTACCCGAGATCAGGTTTCCCGCCCCTGCCGCCGCACCGCCGATCAGGGTGTTCGTGGCGCCGGATCCGGCGTTCATGCCGTTGCCGGAGTTGCCGAAATCCAGCGTGCCGCTGACGTCCGTGCCGATGTAGTTCCCCAGGATGGTATTGCCGTCGCCGCCGTCGACGAAGATCCCGGAATTGAATCGATTGACCACCAATCCCCTGACGGTGCTGTTGTCAGCGGTGATGTGCAGGCCGCCGAAGTTGGTGCCCGTATAGAGCTGCTGTCCGGTGTCGATCGCGAACAACCCCGTGCCGCCGGGTGAACTGGCCAGTTCAGAGAGATCCGGCGCCGGGGTGCCATCGATGTAGGCCATCGACTCTGCGGCGGTGAAGACGGTCAGTGACCCGGTCGCAAAGGGGGCCGTGATGTAATGGCTGTTGTCGTCGATATTGATCGTCGTGCGCGCGGAGTCCCAGGCGATGCTGGATGCGGTACCGAGTTCTACGTCACTGAGATTGTCCTCCTCGGTGACGACACCGATCGTGGCCTCGCGCAGCTTGTTCCCCAGGTCACCCGAGACGATGTCTTCCGAAACGAAGACCACGTCGTTGACGCCGAGGGCGGCATCGAAGTTGGCCTGCGAATCGCCGGAGTCGATCACATTGACCGTGTAGCCCCAGCCCTCCATCATCGACTTCTTCGCCAGGTCCTGGGCATTGAGGGCGCCGGAGTCGTCGACGACCAGCAACAGGTTCCCGGGCGTGCCGAGTCCACTGGCCCACTCCAGGGAGCGCCGCATCAGGGTCTGGCCATCGGCGGTCAGCGTCGTGACGTCCAGATTGTTTGCGCCCCACGGCAGCTGGACCCGTCGACCGGCGGCGAAGTTACTGCCGTCGTGACTCCCGTCGAGCTCGATGATCGGCCGCCCGGCCACCGCGCCTGTTTGTGATGTCCCGTCGATCAACACGGCTTCGGTGATGGTCGGCAGAGCGGACTGGACGTCGATGCTGTACCAGCTATAACCGCCGGCCGGATAGTCCGGGTCGAAATCGGTGATCGCGCCATCGGCGAGCGTCGTGGTGGCGACCAGCGACAGCGAACCGGCCACACCGTCGTCCTCATAGTAAAAGTGACCGGGATCGCTCAAATCGATATTGAACAAGATCTCGTCAAGGCTGGCACCGTTCGGGGTGGCGTTGGCCGCCTCGATCGCCTCACGCAAGGAGATCTTGCCGTCGGCGCCCTTGTCCGCGTTCAATGCGGCGATCGATGAGGTATCACCATCGGCAACATCAGCCGTCGTGTTGACTTCAACGGTACTGGGAGCAGCCACCGGTTTTATGGCAACGGCGCCCAGGGCCCATTCCTCGGAGGTCCCGAGATCCCATTGCATGTCTACAGTAGCGGCGCCATCCTCGATGCTGCCGCCGCCGGTACGCCCGTTTGTCGTCACCCACAGCGTATCCTGGCCGGCAAACGGCGCGGTCGAACCGTCCGGCACGTCAAGGAACAGCGTGGAGACGACGACTTCACCCGGCGCGCTCGCGACGGTCACACCGACGGTGTTGCCATTCTCGGCTCCGTCGACGACAAAGGTACCGGTCGGCGACGCCTGATCGACGCCGGTCAGGTTGAAGGCACCACCGATGACCTCGTCCGCCGACGCGAAGGTAGCTTCGATGCTGGCGGTGCCTTCGGTCGGTGCGGTCAGACGCCAGAACTCGATCGTATGGCCAAACCCCACGCCTCGATCGACCAGCGTCATCGGGAGACCGCCATAGGTAACGCCAGTCGAGGAATTGTCCCCGGTCATCGACAGGCCGACGACCAGCAATCGGTCACTGCCGCTACCCACCGTATGCGACCAGCTCAGGCTCGGGGCGGCCCCCGATGTTGCGGACGAAGTGGCGGTACCCTCCTGTGCAATGGCCAAGGTGCCGTCCCAGTCCGCCGCATCCTGCATGTCGAAGACGACATCAGTGTCGACGTCACCCGCTCGGTACTCGAGTTCCCAGTCACCGCCCTTCGAGTCGTGCCCGGTCAGATCGTCCGAAGCGGCGACGTCGGCGCCGGTCAGCTGCGCCATCGTCAGCACGAAGTCCTGACCCGCGTCGGTAGAGGCCAGATCGCAGCCGTAGATCAGCAGGTCGCCGTCCCGGGTCAGGCTGTCGCCCCAACCGGCGACCGCCTGGGCATGGCGGAGCAGGCTATTGTTGTCGAGCGTGTCGCTGCCGAGGGTCAGTTCGCCGGCCGCGCCGTGGGAGACGAGATGCACGGCGGAGAGGTTCTGCCGTTCCGCCAGGACGGAACCGATCTGTTCGACCCCACTGCGATCGGCATCCAGGATCACGACCTCGAACTGGCGCTCGCTGCTCGCCTGCAGGCCGTCGATCAGTTGCTGGTAGTCGGGTGTTCGGGCGTCGACGATCACCAGTTCGCGACGTTCGGTCTCGGCGGCGATGCCGTGATCCGAGGATTGGTCCAGGTCGAGGTAAATGGCGCTCGACGGCTCGGGCGTCGTCAGGGCCAGATCGGCCCCGGGCAGATCGGCCGAGTAGAGCAAGCGTTTTTCCAGTTCTTCGATGTCTGCCATGGCTCCCGCCCAAGCGACCTGACCGGGGTGAGCGCACCCGTAGGGACGCGCGCGCCGGCGCCCGAGGCGATTCCTCGCGCTGCTCCTCCAAGCTATCGGGCTCTAAGGCAATTGATTGAGCGAGATAGGTAAATCGGGGAATGCGGTGATTGGGCGCGAGTGTCGGTTTGCCCGTCGAAGTCTTTCCCGCGTCAGTACGGAACACTTCCGTTCAATATCGACAGTTACCGATGGTCGCCCCGGGTTAATGAAGTCCATCAGTCGGTGATTCCCGAGTGCGCTGCGCCATTCCGTGTGGAACTTAGGTTGGGGCGCCGTGATCGGCAAGCAGTCATGCAACAGGTGTGGGGTGCATTAGGCGTTAGCCGTAATGCACCGTGTGCCGCCGGATGCGGTGCAATGCGCTGTGCTATTGCACCCTGCGTCGATTTCGGGGGCTCTAATGCAAAGCGCCGTCCAATGCGGCGCAGTACACTGGAAATCCAAGCCCCAGGGCATCGTCTCCATGGCCCCGGGCGTGTTCGATTCAACCGGCCCCGTCGCCGCTCGCCGCCAACAGCACCCGGTCCAGTATTCGATACGGCAGGACTCGCCTGAGCAGGGCCATGACATGGGTCGGGGTGGTGACGTAGTAGCGGATCCTGGGGCGCGGGCTCTCCAGGGCGTGGATCACCTTCTTTAGTACGGCCTCCGGCTCCAGGGTGAAACGCGATACCGGTCCCTCGGTCGCCAGTCGCTGTTCTGCCGCGGCGTATTGTTGGCGATGGTAGCTGTCGGTCTGATCGATGTTCCGGCGGAACATCCGGTGGGCATTGTCGCGAAAGCGGCTCACGATCGGTCCGGGTTCGATCAGCGAGACGTGGATGCCGCTGCCGTGCAGTTCCAGGCGCAGGGTGTCGGTCAGGCCCTCCAGGGCGTACTTCGAGCAGTTGTAGGCGCCTCGGTAGGGCATGGCGATCAGGCCCAGAATCGAACTGTTCTGCACGATGCGCCCCTCCCCCTGGCGGCGCATGACCGGGACGACCCGGCGGGTCAGTTCGTGCCAGCCGAGCAGATTGGTCTCGAACTGGGCCCGCAGCACCTCCCGGGTCAGGTCCTCCACCGCGCCGGGCTGGCCGTAGGCGCCGTTGTTGAACAGCGCGAACAGTCTGCCCTGGGTCTGCTCGAGCACCTGATCCAGGGCATGGGCGATGCTGGCGTCATCGTCCAGGTCGAGTCGTACCGCGCTCAGGCCTTCGCCTGACAGGCGTTCGACATCGGCGGGCCTGCGGGCGCTGGCGAACACCCGGTAGCCGCGCTGCTGCAGGCCGCGGGCGACGGCCAGCCCGATGCCGCTGCAGCAGCCGGTGATGAGGACGGATCTCGGCGACGGGGACGGGTTGCTGGTCACGTTGGTTGGGTTCGATGGCTGGTGACTTTGTCCCGCACTCTAACCCGCTTTGGCCCCGATTTCAGGACTCAAGTTCTGCCCGACTCGACCGTTACCGGGACCAATAACGAAATGGTCTGACAACTCGCGGGGAAGGGTGTCGCGGCGCGGTATTGTAGGAGAACAGAGTACGTGGATATCGCAACCCTGATCGGTCTACTGGGTGGATTCGGGATCATCATCGGGGCCATCGCCACCGGTGGCGATCTCATGGCTGTTCGTCAATGTCCCGTCGCTGCTGATCGTGGTCGGCGGCACCTTCATCGTCACCCTGATGCAGGTCTCGCTGACCGATTTTCTCGGCTCTTTCTCGATCGCCATGAAGGCCTTCATGTACAAGACCGATGATCCAAAGACCCTGATCGAAGAGGCCGTGCAGCTGGCCGACGTGGCCCGCAAGAACGGCCTGCTGGCGCTGGAGGGTCAGGAGATCAGCAACGATTTCATGAAGAAGGGCATCAGCCTGTGCGTCGACGGCCACGATCCGGCCCTGGTGCAGAAGATGCTGATCAAGGACATCGATCTGACCATCCAGCGCCACGAGATCGGCCAGGGCATGTTCAAGAGCATGGCGATCATGGCCCCGGCGATGGGCATGATCGGCACCCTGATCGGTCTGGTGCAGATGCTGGCGAACATGTCCGATCCCGCCAGTATCGGCCCGGCCATGGCCGTCGCGCTGCTGACCACCCTGTACGGCGCGGTCATTGCCAACGCCTTCGCTCAGCCCATGGCGGACAAACTGGCCCGTTCCTCTGAGCTGGAGAAAACCAACAAGTCCCTGATCCTCGAGACCATCACGGGCATCCAGGAAGGCATGAATCCCAAGGTCCTCGAACAATTGCTGGTGAGCTACCTGCCGTCGGCAAAGCGCGGTACCGAGTGATCGATTATGGCCGATTGCCCAAAGTGTGAAGCGGGGCTGCCGCCGTGGTTGGCCACTTTCGCCGACCTGATGTCGCTGCTGATGTGTTTCTTCGTCTTGCTGTTGTCGTTCGCCACCATCGATGCCATTCGCTTCAAGCGCATGGCCGATTCCATGAAGGACGCCTTCGGTGTTCAGCAGGAGATGCCCGCCACTGACATCGTCCGCGGTGTCAGCGTGATCAAGACCGAATGGAGTCCCTCGGCCGGCGATCCGGCGATCATCAACGAGATCCGTCAGCAGACCTCCGACACCCGGCAGGAATATCTGGAGATGAACGACGGTCTGAGCCTGCACGAGCTCAGCGAGCAGCAGATCATGCAGGAGGCGCGGGCGATCATCGAGAAGGACCTCGCCGAGCAATACGAGGAACTGCGTTCGTCGCTCGCCGACGAGCTCGAGGAAGGCCTGGTCGTGATCGAGAAGGAAGGGCAGCGAATCAAGATCCGGATTCGCGAGAAGGGCTCGTTCGATTCGGGCAGCGCGCGCCTGGACCCCGAGTTCTACGATGTTCTCGAACGCATCAGCAATGTCTTGTCGGCCAAGCCGGGGCAGATCGTCGTCGCCGGGCACACCGATAATGTCCCGATCAACACCGGTCGCTTCCGCTCCAACTGGGAGCTGTCATCGGCACGTGCAGTGACCGTGCTGCATGGCCTTCTGCGCGATCAGACCATGGACCCGGCCCGGGTCCTGGTGCAGGGCTTTGCCGATACCCGGCCGATCGCCCCCAACGACACCGCTGCCGATCGGGCGCAGAATCGCCGGGTCGAACTGGTGCTGCTGCGAGGCGACGAGCAGGAAATGGTTGATCTCGAAGATGTGCTTCGAGCCACCCAATAAAGTGAGATAGGTATTAGCGATGGGAAAGCAAATTGCGGGTCAAGCCAAGACGCAGCAGGACCGCCGTCAGTTCTTTCGAATCGACGATACGGTCCGAGTCAGCCTCGCCCGATTGACGGCTGAACAACTCCAGGATCGGATCGAACGGAGCGACCACGGAGCGATCGACAACTTCACCGTCATGTCGAGCCTGGCCGCCATATCCACGCAGATGGCGATGCACATGCGCCGGATCGAGACCGACAGCCCGGACGTGGCGGCCTACCTCAAGGGTCTGGACCGCAAGCTCGAGGTGATCGGCCGGGCGATGCTGTCACAGCAGGAGGATCTGCTCACGGAGAAGGTCCAGGCGGTCAATCTGAGCGCCGGTGGCCTGTGCCTGACCACTGATCAAGACTACGCCGCGGGCGAGCATGTCGAGATCCGCATGCTGTTGTTTCCCTCGTTCACCGGGGTGCTGACTTACGGCACCGTAATCTCAACCGGACCTTCGGACGAAGACCAACAGCGACAGGGGCGGGCTAACATGGTGCGAATCGAATTCACCCATATCCGCGAGCCCGAGCGCGAGGCCATCATCCGCCACGTCCTGCGCCGTCAGGGCGACGTTCTGCGGGCCCGTCAGGAGGGGCAGCAGGACGACGGGTAGAGGAACGCGTCATCTCCCGCCCCGTCGAAACGTGACGACCACGCCGGAGGCTGCGCGGCGCGCGTTCGGCAACAAGCCCTGCCCGCACGGCCCGCTAATGTACGCACCTCATTCCGCGGTATCCTGCATCCGATACGCCGACAACGAGCGCAGAGTGCAATAGCGCAGCGTATTGCACCGCATCCGCCGGTATGGGGCGCATTACGGCTCAAGGTCTGATGCACCTGCCAATTGCATGACCGCCCGTCCGGCGGCCGCAAGAAATCCTTGAATATTCGTCTGCTGCCCGCCATGTTCGGATCGGATCGCCGGCGCGGCCAGTCTGCGAACAGCAATGGCTGCGCGACAGGTCCATAAGAACCTGTTAATGTTTGCCGGTTTATGTTTGATCTCAGCATGGTGAGGAATACAAATGCCATTGTACGAATATCGTTGTGACGCCTGCGGCCACGAGCTCGAGGCCCTGCAGAAGATGAGTGATGCGCCGCTGAGCGAATGTCCCGAATGCGGCAAATCCGGCTTGGTCAAGCTGATCTCGGCAGCCGGATTTCGCCTCAAGGGCGGTGGCTGGTACGAGACCGACTTCAAGAAAGGGGCGAAAAAGAACACCCACGACACCGGCAAGAGTGACGCGGCACCAAGCGGCGGTGCCGGAGGCTGTCCGGCCGGTGCCTCGGATTGATCGGGCTTGTCGCCATCCGAAGCTGACCGTACCATCCCGTTGATCGACTCAGCCTTGTCAAACGCCCCAACTCAGCGGGGCGTTTGACGTTTTGCCCCAAGGATTTCCACATGCGCAGCCATTACTGCGGCGAGCTTGAACGCCACACATATCGACCAGGCCGTCGAACTCTGCGGCTGGGTGCATCGCCGCCGCGACCACGGCGGCGTGATCTTCATCGACCTGCGCGACCGCGAGGGCCTGGTGCAGGTGGTCTTCGATCCGGACCGCCCCGAGGTGTTCGCGACCGCCGAGCAGGTGCGCAACGAGTTCGTGCTGCGGGTGAGCGGCCGGGTGCGCGCGCCGCCCGGAGGGCACCGAGAACCCGGACCTGCCGACCGGCGAGATCGAGGTGCTGGGCCAGGAGCTGGAGGTCCTGAACCGCGCCGAGACGCCGCCGTTCCAGCTCGACGACGAGGACACCTCGGAGGAACTGCGCCTGCGCTACCGCTACCTCGACCTGCGCCGCGCCGCAGATGCAGGAGCGCCTGCGGCTGCGCGCCCGCGTCACCCGGGCGCTGCGCCGCTTTCTCGACGACCAGGGCTTCCTCGACATCGAGACGCCGATGCTGACCAAGGCGACGCCCGGAGGGCGCGCGCGACTACCTGGTGCCGAGCCGCACCCACGCCGGCAAGTTCTTCGCGCTGCCGCAGTCGCCGCAGCTGTTCAAGCAGCTGCTGATGATGTCGGGCATGGACCGCTACTACCAGATCGTGCGCTGCTTCCGCGACGAGGACCTGCGCGCCGACCGCCAGCCGGAGTTCACCCAGCTCGACATCGAGACCTCGTTCCTCGACGAGGACGAGATCATGGGCCTGATGGAGGAGATGATCCGCGACGCTGTTCAAGCGAGGTGCTGGACGTCGAGCTGCCCGATCCCTTCCCGCGCATGACCTACGCCGAGGCCATGCGCCGCTTCGGCTCCGACAGCCCGGACCTGCGCGTGCCCGCTGGAGCTGGTCGACGTCGCCGACCTGATGGACGATGTCGAGTTCAAGGTGTTCGCCGGCCCGGCCAAGGACCCGAACGGCCGGGTCGCGGCGCTGCGCGTGCCCAGGGGCGGCGAGCTCAGCCGCAAGGAGATCGACGACTACACCAAGTTCGTCGGCATCTACGGCGCCAGGGGCCTGGCCTAC
This sequence comes from uncultured Gammaproteobacteria bacterium, assembly GCA_963765415.1. Classification (GTDB taxonomy): domain Bacteria; phylum Pseudomonadota; class Gammaproteobacteria; order Chromatiales; family Chromatiaceae; genus CAVXWS01. The sequence continues at coordinate 7,137 of CAVXWS010000008.1, read as the reverse complement.
ATCAAGGTCAACGACGCGGCGCCAAGGGCCGCGAGGGCCTGCAGTCGCCGATCCTCAAGTTCCTGCCCGACGCGGCGGTCGACGGCATCCTGGAGCGCACCGGGGCGGAGGACGGCGACCTGATCTTCTTCGGCGCCGACAAGGCCGAGCGTCGTCAACGAGGCGCTGGGCGCGCTGCGGGTCAAGCTCGGCGAGGATCGCGGACTGCTGGAGCGGCGGCTGGCGGCCGCTCTGGGTGGTGGACTTCCCGATGTTCGAGTGGGACGACGACGAGCAAGCGCTGGGCCGCCCTGCACCATCCGTTCACCGCGCCCAAGGACGAGCACGTCGAGCACTGCATGCGAGACCGATCCGGGCGCTGTCTGTCGCGGCCTACGACATGGTGCTGAACGGCTCGGAGATCGGCGGCGGCTCGATCCGTATCCACCGCCCGAGGTGCAGCAGAAGGTGTTCGAGCTGCTCGGCATCGGCGACGAGGAGGCCGAGCAGAAGTTCGGCTTCCTGCTCGAGCGCTGCAGTACGGCTGCCCGCCGCACGGCGGCATCGCCTTCGGCCTCGACCGCCTGGTGATGCTGATGGCCGGCGCCGAGTCGATCCGCGACGTCATCGCCTTCCCCAAGACCCAGACCGCCGCCTGTCTGCTGACCGAGGCCCCGTCCGAAGTGCCGGCGAACCAGCTGCGCGAGCTGCACATCCGGGTGCGCCGGCCGGAGGCCGAAAAGGCCCCGGCCGAAGCCGGTCAGGCCGAGAGCTGAGGAGCTCGTGAGGCGGGCGGCGGTGGCCGCGGATTCGACCCGGGGGTCGACAGCCGAGAGCCCGCGCGGGGCACAGACTGGGTCCGCCGCCGCAGCGGACTCCCGGTACAGCTTCAAACGCCCGGAGTCTGTCCTGGTATTGGTGTACACGACCGGCGCCGAGGTGCTGATGCTCGAGCGTCGGGAGCCGGCCGGTTTCTGGCAATCGGTCACCGGATCACTCGAGTGGCGGGAGACCCCTTTGCGCGCCGCCGAGCGCGAGTTGTACGAAGAGACCGGTCTGCGCGCCGGCGGTCGCTTGATCGATCTGCGCCACACCGAACGCTTCCGCATCATGCCGCCGTGGCGGGCGCGTTACGCCCGCACGGACCGGTTCAACACCGAGCACTGGTACGCTCTGCGTCTGGAGGGGCGACGTCTGATCCGTCTCCAATCAAGCGAGCATCGCAGCTATCGCTGGGTGCCGGCGGCACGTGGGGCGCGAATGGCATTCTCCTGGACCAATCGTCGGGCGATCGAGCGTTACGTCGGGGGCGTTTGAGTGCCATAGGAGGTGCTGAGCGCAGCGGTCGCGTTGCGTGGCAACGGCGTCCCGGGGGAGATTGACGTCAGTCCACGCGGCTGAACCGCTGCCCGGCCTCGCGGATCAGTCGCCGGAAGGTGTCGTACGCGTCACCGCCGAGGTCGAATCCGTCGCCGCAGATCAGCCCGAGCGGCTCGCCCCCGGCGAACAGCGACATGGCGAAGCAGTTGTCGGTGTTCAGAGCGCCACTCAGTTCGGCGGTCAGATAGGGGGCGTAGCGTTCGCGATTGCCGGCATTGAGCCAGACCGCCTGGGGCTTGGCGATCAACAGGCTGAACAGATTACACTCGGCGCTCGGTATCGCCAGATCGTGCAACGGTTCATCCGGCGCGACGTCCAGGGCCAGGTGGGTGAGCAATTGGCCGCGCGACCGGTCCAGCGCGACGAAGGCGACCCGCCGCAGGCCGGCGTCGCGCAGCAGCCGCTGCAGGGTGTCGAGCAGGGCGCCGTCGAAGCGATCATCAGCCGGCGCGGACTCGACGGGCGGGCGGGTCTCCGGGCCGTGACTCGCCGGTTCCGCGGGCAGATACAGGCAACTGAACGCGGCGACCGGATAACCGAATGGGCGCAGATCGCGGGCCGCCTGCGCCGTGGCGCGGTGCAGCTGCGCTGATATTCGCTCGACCGGCCGATGCAGGAAGTCAGCCAACTGTTCGATCAGCCCGGTGGTCCGCGGCAGAGCCCCAATCAAAAGCCGAGGCGCGCGCCAGATCGGCGCACAAGCGCGCCAGTCGGGCGCGCCGGTCCATGCCCGGGTCACCGCCAATGGCCTCGACGGTCAGCGACGGCAACCCCCAGGATTTAGCCACCCATTGGTTGGCCTCGTGCAGCGGTTCGCCGAGTGGCTCGGCATAGGCCTCGTCGAATGGCCGGCCGGCCCGCACCTGGCCGGCGGCATCGGCCGCGGCCTGCTGTTCGGTCGACCACAGCGCCAGCACCGCCGGTTCCTGCAACAGTGCGGCGTTGGCGATCTCTTCGGCGCCCAGCAGGTCGTACTGCACGGCAAAGAAACGGGCGTAGTAGGCGGCATGGGCGGCGATGCTCGCCTGAAAGACCTGCGTCGGAGCAAGCCAGTCCTGTTCGCCGGGCTTCAGCGTCGGCAGTTGCCGCAGCAGGCGGCGAACGGCATCGAAGCCGATCATCGATACTGCATGGCCGGCATCGATCAGTTCTTCCGAGGCGTCCCGACGCTTGCGGCGGACATAGCGAAACAAGGCCACGGCGACCGCCGGGTCGCGCAGGACCACCCGCTGCAGATCGAGGTTGCGGGTAGTGCGTCGTCCCAGCAATCGGCGCAGGTCCAGTGCCGTCATCGCCATGATCGGCACATGGGCCTCGACGATGCGCGGATTATTGGTGGCCATCAGCCCGCAGATTGCACGAGGGCGGACACCATGCCGAGGCTTCAGTGCACGAGTTACGGGTCTTGGGGTCCGTTGAGGTCATTGTCTTCGGCGTTACTTTATGTCCTGATCGGTTTTCCGCAAGATCTGGCGTTGCCTCTCGTCCGACGACGCGCACGGAGGCGCAAGTGTCGCGGGAGGCAGGACGCCGGGAGCGACGCCCCCTCCCATCGCGCTTTGCGTTCCCGCTGCGCGTGCTGATCAAGGGCATGCCTTCCCTGGCATGCCCGTTCGCCAGGCCGCGTCTGTCCCCCGGACCGACGGTCCCGGCTTTCCCATAGCGACGGCTATGGCTCATCGGCCGATCGACCAGACTGCTCAGCCGGATTTCCGAGAAATTCCGATACCCTCATGCAACAGGCGGGTCAGGGAAGTCGGTCGGGGTTGCTGTCTTGAGCAAACCACCGGTGCCTACAGGTTCGGCCCTGCGGACGCGTTCTTTAGGATTTAAGCGCTTGCCCCACACCGCCCGGCGACTCCTCGAAAGCCCCGTCTGGGGCTGTTGCGACGACGGTGGTAAACTCGCGCACTTGATTGAATTTCAACCGATTGCAGGACCGCGGCGCGGTCCTGACGGGCAGCACATTAGCGGATGACTTAGAGGTGAGGCATGGCCGGTCACAGTAAATGGGCCAACATCAAGCACAAGAAGGCGGCGACCGACAAGAAGCGCGGCAAGCTGTGGACCAAGCTGATCCGTGAGGTCACGGTGGCGGCCAAAGACGGCGGTGGCGAGATCGAGGTCAATCCGCGCCTGCGCCTGGCGGTCGACAAGGCGCAGGGCGCGAACATGCCCAAAGACACCATCGAACGCGCCATCCAGCGCGGCGCCGGCGGCGCCGAGGGCGACGACTACGAAGAGATCCGCTACGAGGGCTATGGCCCCGGCGGCGCGGCGGTGATGGTCGACTGCATGACCGACAACCGCAACCGCACCGCCTCCGAGGTGCGCCACGCGTTCACCAAGCACGGCGGCAACCTGGGCACCGACGGTTCGGTGGCCTACATGTTCGCCCGCCGCGGTATCCTCAGTTACGAGCCCGGCGCCGACGAGGACGCCATCATGGAGGCGGCCCTGGAGGCCGGCGCCGAGGACGTGGTGACCGCCGACGACGGCTCGATCGATGTCTACACCACGCCCGAGGACTACGAGTCGGTCAAACGGGCGATGATCGAGGCCGGGCGCGAGCCGGGCAATGCCGAGATCACCTACGAGGCCGAGACCAAGTCGCCGCTCGACCAGGAGGCGGCCGAGAAGCTGCTGAAGATGGTCGATGTCCTGGAAGACCTGGACGACGTGCAGGAGGTCTTCACCAACGCCGACATCTCCGACGAGATCCTGGAGGCGATCGACGGTTAGCGGGCTGACCGGTGAGCCTTGTGCGCATCCTCGGCATCGACCCTGGCTCGAGGGTCACCGGCTATGGCCTGATCGAGAGCGATGGTCGCCGCAGCCGCTATCTGAGCAGTGGTTGCATCCGCACGCAGGAGGGTGAATTCAGCGCCAGGCTGGGTCGTATCTTCACCGGGCTGAGCGAATTGGTCAGTGCCGAGAGACCGGCCGAAGTCGCGGTCGAGCAGGTGTTCATGGCCAAGAACGCAGCCTCTGCCCTGAAGCTCGGCCACGCCCGGGGGGCGGCGATCGCGGCGCTGGTCACGGCCGAGCTGCCGGTGTTCGAATACACCCCGCGCTCGGTCAAGCAGGCCCTGGTCGGGACCGGCGGCGCTGAGAAGGAGCAGGTGCAACACATGGTGCGATTGATTCTCGGTATTCAACAAAGCCTGCCGCTGGATGCCTCCGACGCGCTGGCCGTGGCCCTGTGTCATGCCCACACCCTGGGTAACACCCGGCGCCTTGGGGGTTCGGCATGATCGGTCGTCTGCGCGGTCGGGTGGTGCACAAACAGCCGCCGTTCCTGCTGCTCGACGTCAACGGCGTCGGCTACGAGATCGAGGCGCCGATGTCGACCTTCTACGTCCTGCCCGCCGGCGACGAGCCGATCATCCTGCACACCCATCTGGCGATCCGCGACGATGCCCATGTGCTTTACGGCTTCGCCCGGCCCGGTGACCGGCAGTTGTTCCGCGATCTGCTCAGGGTCAGCGGCGTGGGCGGCAAGATGGCGCTGGCGATCCTCTCGGGTATGACCGCCGAGGAGTTCGCGCTCTGTGTCCAGTCCGGCGACACCGTGGCACTGACCCGGCTGCCCGGGATCGGCAAAAAGACCGCTGAGCGCCTGGTGATCGAGATGCGCGACCGGCTGGAGAAGCTCGATCTGGGCGGCGCAGGTTCGTCGGTCACCGGTGGCGCGCCGGTGGCCGCGACGACCGGCTCTGCGGATGCCGATGCGGTCAGCGCCCTGATCGCGCTCGGTTACAAGGGCAGCGAGGCCAGCCGCATGGTGCGCGCGGTCTACCAGAGTGGCATGGATACCGAGCAGACCATTCGCGCCGCGCTGCAGGGGGCGGCCCAGTAGGCCGGCTCAAGCGGGCAGAGGTGGCGGTTCACCGCGGGGCACCAGGTGGAAGCCCTGCCGGAGCACTGCTTCCACCTCGTCGGCCGGCAGGGCCTTGGCGAACAGAAAGCCCTGCAATTCGTCGCACTCGTGGTCGAGCAGGAAGGTCTGCTGGGGCTCGGTCTCGACCCCCTCGGCGACCACATCCAGCTTCAGCTGATGAGCCATCGAGATGATCGCCAGGGTGATGTCCGCAGTCTCGCTGGCCTGTCCGATCTCGGTGATGAAGGAGCGGTCGATCTTGATTCGGTCGAGTGGGAATCGTTTCAGATAGCTCAGCGACGAATAGCCGGTGCCGAAGTCGTCGACCGAGATTCGTACACCCATTTCTTTGAGTGTCGACAGGGTCTTCAGGGTGGCGTCCATGTCCTCGATCAAAACCCCCTCGGTCAGTTCCAGTTCGAGCCGCCGGGCGTCCATGTCGGTGCGCCCCAGGATCTGACGGACGGTGTCGATCAGACCGGAGCGGGCGAATTGCACCGCCGACAGATTGACCGACATGCGCAGCCCGGGCAGATCGTGTGTCTCCCAGTACTGGGCCTGGCGGCAGGCCTGCTCGAGCACCCAGGCACCGATCGGAACGATCTGGCCGGTGCGCTCGGCGATGGGGATGAACTGCGCGGGCGGCACGTTGCCGTGGCGCGGGCTGTGCCAGCGCAGCAGGGCCTCGACACCGACCACCCGGCCACTCTGGGCGGAGATCTGCGGCTGGTAGCGGACCTCCAGCTCGTCGCGCTCCAGCGCGCCCTGCAGCGACAGCTCGAGATCGGAGCGAATGGCCACGTTCGCTCGCAGCTCTTCTGAGTAGAAGGTCAGTTCCTGCAGGCGGCGTTCACGGGCGTGGTGGGTGGCGGCGATGGCGTTGTGCAGCAGGGTGTCGCCGTCCTTGCCGTCGGCCGGAAACAGTGTCGCGCCGAGATGGGCGGACAGGCTCAGCGGCTCCAACTCGGTGTCGAACGGTTCTCCCAGCGTTTTTTCGATGCGCTTGGCCAGTTCCTTCAGCGGTTGACGGTTTTCCAGCCCCGCCATCATGACGGCGAACTCGTCGCTGCCCAGGCGCACCATGAGATCGCTCTGGCGAACCACCTTGCGCACCCGCTTGGCCGCCTGCGCCAGCAGGCGATCGGCTGTGGTGATGCCGAATCGGGCGTTCACGGTCTTGAAGCGCTTCAGATTCAGCACCAGCAGGCCGAGCATTCTGCCTTCGCTCATGACCTTAGGCAGGGCCTCTTGCAGCGATTCGCGCAGCCTCTCGCGGCTCGGCAGGCCGGTGAGACTGTCGAGCTTGGTCACCCGCCAGTTGTGGCGCGTGCTCTGCGCCGCTTCCTGCACCGTGCGCCGCAGGCGCAGCCAGTTCATCAGCACAAAGGCGAGTGCCAGGGTGGCGAGTGCGGCGCCGGGCGGAAACCAGAAGCCCGGTCCGTACAGGAGCAAAGCTGACACCAGCAGAGTCAGCAGTTCAGCGCCACCGAGGAACAGCAGCACACGCCGATTGCCCCGAGCGATCAGGACGGTCAGCGGCACCCCGACCAGCAGGACGGTGAGCAGATTGCGTATCCAGACCGGGACCTCAGTAACCAGATGCTGTCGCAGCAGGCCGGCCAGCACGTTGGCGTTCAACTCGACGCCGGGCATGCGGCTGTAGGCCTGCGCCATCGGCGTGGAGACGGCGTCGCCCAGGCCTGCAGCCGTGGCGCCGACCAGGACGTAGCGGTCGCGCAGCTGTTCCATATCGACCCGGCCGTTGAGCACATCGGCGTAGGACAGATAGCGAAAATGTCCCTCGCGTCCGGTGTAGGGAATCAGTCTGGGCTGTTGCCGAACCCATTTGCCGCTGCGGTCGATCGTGTCGTGTGGCCCGCGCGCATGTTTGGTATGTC
>CAVXWS010000007.1:0-88751 GCA_963765415.1 uncultured Gammaproteobacteria bacterium | reverse complement strand
AGCAGGTCAACCCGGACGTCGCAGTGGCGGTATCAGGCGGTGGCTCGGGCACAGGTATCGCGGCACTGATCAACGGCACCGTGGACATTGCCAACGCCAGCCGTAAAATGAAGACCAAGGAAATCCAGATGGCTGAAAAGCGGGGTGTGCACCCCGTCGAGCATATTGTCGGTTATGACGCCCTTGCGGTTTACATCAACGGTGCCAACCCGGCCAGTACACTGACAATCCCCCAGATCAGGGAAATTTTTGGCCGCGGCGGAAAATTCACCAAATGGACCGATCTCGGAGTAGAAGTGCCTGGCTGCAAGGACCAACAGATCGTCGTTGTGAGCCGCCAGAACAACTCAGGCACCTATGTCTATTTCAAGAAAGCCGTTCTCGGCAAGAAAGGCAAGTATCGCCAGGGCACGCTCGACATGCACGGATCAAAGGACGTGGTCGACCTGGTCGAGAAGACACCTTGCGCCATTGGCTACAGCGGACTGGCCTATGCCACCGACCATATTAAAATGGCCTGTATCGCCACCGCTGAAGACCAGGCATGTGTTCTGCCCTCGGAAAAAACTGCCTCGGATAAAAGTTATCCCATCGCCCGCCCGCTGTTTATGTACACCAGCGGCGAACCGGAAGGCGACACCAAAGCGTATCTTGACTGGGTGCTCAGTGATACCGGCCAGTGCATTATCAAGAAGAAAGGCTATGCACCACTGAAGGATGTCACCTGTAAATAAGACAAAGATGCAAGCCTGGCTGGTGTTCACTGCGCGGGTTTATTAACCTCGCAAAAAACAACCTGGAGCGATAGGGATGAGTCACTACGAAGAACGGCTGGAGAAAGACCTGCTGAATATCCGCAGCCGGGTCGCCGAGATGGGCACCTGGGTCGAGGAAAGCCTGGCTAACGCCATTCGGTCCCTGAAGGCCGGCGATTACAAGTTGGCTTCCGCAACCATTCTGGCTGACCACCCGATCAATCGCAGAATGCGCGAAATCGACCGTCTGTGTCATGCTTTTATCGCTGTTCACCTTCCCAGCGCCGGCCATCTGCGCCTGCTATCCGCAGTCATCCGCGTAAACATTGCGCTTGAACGTATCGGCGACTACGCCGTCACCATCTCACGGGTAAGCCAACAGTTGTCCTCTGTCCCCGAGGGCCATATGGCGATTGAACTGGCGCGCATTGCCAACGAAGCAATGGTCATGTTCCACCAGGCAATTTCCGCCTTCAATAACCTTAATCCCGAAGCGGCCCGGGCCACCATGGTGATGGAAAAAGAAATGGAATTTGACCTGGATGCCATCTACGCGGAACTAATGGCCAACAGTGAACGCGAAAAAGTCAAGAACATGCTTGCCGTGTTCATCATATTTACGCACTTGAAGCGTGTCGCCGACCAGGCCAAGAACCTGTGCGAAGATACTGTGTTCGCAGCCACCGGTGAAACCAAGGCGCCCAAGGTCTATAACATTCTGTTCGTGGATGAGGACAACAGCTGCCTGAGCCAGATTGCCGAAGCAGTTGCGGCAAAGACGTTTCCCGGTAGCGGTAAATACAGTAGTGGCGGAATACACCCCGCCGATGCACTGCACCCCGCCATGGTGGAATTCATGCAAGCGCACGGCTTCGATCTGGACAATGCTGCGCCAAAGCCGCTGGATCTGACTCACCATGAGCTTGCCGAAAAGCACGTTATTGTCAGCCTGGACGGCCGCATCAAGGACCACCTTCCAGTGATCCCGTTTCACACCACCTGCACCATATGGGATATCGATGCACCACCACCCGGCGAGCGCGCAAACCTGACGACCGAACAGCTGGAAACCATTTACCGACAGATCGCCACCGAGGTGAGCGACCTCATCCACACACTGCGCGGTGAAGATGCGCCCTAGGCTGGCTCTAAAACGACCATGATCCCGCATGACGAAAATAATTTCGACCGGCGCAATAGTGACTGGTATATCGATAAACTGGTGCAGATGCTGGTGTTTATCGGTGGCATCTCGGCTATCGTTTTTATTATTGGTATTTTCGTTTTCATTACCAAGGAAGGTATCGGCTTTGTGCTGAATACCATGGATGTCAGGGAGTTTTTCCTGTCGCCCTACTGGGAACCGAGCGATGAAGACGCCCCGGAATACGGCATACTCGCGCTGGTCGCCGGTACTGCCAGCGTGACCGGGCTGGCGCTTGTTGTTGCGATCCCTTTTTCACTCGGCGCCGCCATCTTTATCGGTGAATTTGCCACCGGCAAGACACGCGAATTTCTCAAAGTCCTGGTGGAACTGCTGGCGGCAATCCCGTCGGTGGTGTGGGGCTTTATCGGACTCACCATTCTGAACCCGCTGATCATCAAGGTGTTCGATGTTCCCGTCGGGCTCACTGTGCTCAATGCCGGTCTCATCCTGGGCCTGATGGCCGCACCGATCATGACATCAATTGCCGAAGATGCGCTCAAGGCAGTGCCCGACCGTTACCGTGAAGCCGCCGAAGCGATGGGTGCAACGCGCTGGCAGGTAATTTTCAAAGTGGTATTGCCTGCCGCCAAAAACGGGCTGCTCGGCGCAGTGCTGCTGGGTATCGGCCGCGGCTTCGGTGAAACCATGGCGGTATTGATGGCCACCGGTCACGCCGTCAATATCCCTAACAGCATCTTCGATTCGGTACGGGCGCTAACGGCGACTATCGCCGCCGAGCTCGGGGAGACCGCCGTGGGATCTGATCACTACCAGGCACTTTTCACCATCGGCATTTTCCTGTTCCTGATCACCTTCATCATCAATCTCACCGCCGACCTGGTGGTGCGAGGCGTGCGTAAGGGGTAATGCACCATGTTTGAGGAAACATCGCGTAACGTCAAAGACAAGAAAATACAGACCCTGTATCGCACCCTGTTCATGGTGATGACGGCACTACTGATCCTGCCGGTGCTGATCATCCTCGGCACGCTGATCTACAAGGGTGGCTCGGTGCTATCCCTTGACTTCCTGTTTACCGCACCCACCGACGGCATGACAGCAGGCGGTATCTTCCCGCCCCTGCTGGGCACTATCTGGCTGGTGGCCGTGGCATTGCTGATATCCGTACCGATAGGTATCGCAGCCGCGATCTATCTGAGCGAGTATGCGTCGGACAACTGGCTCACACGTATTATCAACCTGGCCATCATCAACCTGGCCGGCGTACCATCCATTGTCCATGCACTGTTCGGCGTCGGTGCCTTCGTCATTTTCTTCGGCTTCGGCACCAGTATCCTCGCCGCCAGCCTGACGCTGGCGATCATGACGCTACCTGTGGTCATTGTCGCCACGCGCGAATCGTTGCAGGCAGTACCGATGGCCTTCCGCGAGGCCTGCTGGAACATGGGTGCGACGCGCTGGCAGACGATACGCCGCGTGGTGTTACCGAATGCGGTCAGCGGTATCCTGACCGGTGTTATCCTCGAAGTTTCACGCACCACAGGCGAGACAGCCCCGATCATGTTTACCGGCGCCGCATTCTTCACTCCCTTCCTGCCGCAGGGCGTCTTCGACCAGACCATGGCCCTGTCGCTGCACCTGTTCGTGGTCTCGACCCAGGTGCCCGGCGTACCCGAGACCCTGCCCTACGGCGTGGCTCTGGTGCTGATCGGTATGGTGCTGTTGATGAACAGCATCTCGATCGCCTTCCGAATGTACCTGCGAGGCAAAAAGAAATGGCACGGGCTCCGCAGGGGTGGAGGGCAGGACGCCCGGAATAACAGGCATAGCCTTACCTACGGGTGAGCCGGGACCGTCTGTCCGGGGGACAAACGCAGCCTGGCGAACGGGCAGGCCAGGGAGCGCGAGTAGTCCGGAACGCGAAGCACGATGGGAGGGGGCGTCGCTGCCGGCGTCCTGCCTCCCGCGACACTTGAGCCTCCGTGCGCCTCCGTGCGCGTCGTCGGGCGAGAGGTAACGCCGGATTTTTCAGAAAACCGATCAGGACAAAACGTATCGTCGAAGCCGGTGGCCTCAGCGAACTCCAAAACCCGTGATTGGTGCAATAAAACCTCAGCACGGTGTCCGCCCTCGTCCAATAAGCGGGTTAGACTTGCAGCGACATGACTCAGCGATCGGCCCGCAATTTCGAGTTGCAGTTCCCCGAGGGTGTCAGCCGAGAGAGCTTTCTCCGCCTGATCTGGCAGAAAAAGCCCTTGCTGATGCGCCAGGCCATGGCCGGCTACCTCGGTGAGCTGTCCGTCGACGAACTGGCCGGTCTCGCCTGCGAGCCTGGAGTAGAGGCGCGCATCGTCCTCGAACAAGGCGCCACCGCCTGGGAACTGCGCCGAGGTCCGTTCGACGAGGCCGGGTTCGCCGCTTTGCCGGATGACAGCCCCTGGACTCTGCTGGTGCAGGACGTCGACAAATACGTGCCGGAACTCGCCCGGCTGCTGGCAGCATTTCAATTTCTGCCCGCATGGCGGATCGACGATGTCATGGTCAGTTTCGCCAATCCGGGGGGCTCGGTCGGGCCGCACACAGATCAGTACGACGTATTTTTGTTGCAGGTCGCAGGCCGTCGACGCTGGCAATACGGCGCGGCGCCTGTTGCACATGCGGCCTTGATACCCGATTCAGAGTTGCGGATTCTGTCGGACTTCGAACCCGAATGCGATGTCGTGCTGGAGCCAGGGGACGTTCTTTACCTGCCACCGGGCATGCCGCACTGGGGCACCGCCGTCGACGACTGCATCACCTACTCGATCGGTTTCCATGCGCCTTCGTATTCGGAAATGCTGGCCGACTGGTGTGAACAACGCCTGGACCAGGTCGATCCCGAGGTCTGTTTTCGCGATCCGCCAATAGACCCGGCGGCACCGCAGGGTCTGATCGCCGATTCGGCCTTTGACGTCGCTGACCGGATACTCGACGAGTTGCTCACCTCTACGCGGGAAGATCGCCGGCGTTGGTTTGGCCGCCTGGCCACCCAGACAAAGCCGCATCTGTTTATCGAACCACGCGAGGTTGAACTGCAGACCCTCGAATTTCAGCGTCAGCTCGTCGAACGCACTCCGCTGCAACGCCACCCTTACGCCAAGCTGGCCTTTGCCGACCTGGATGGGCAGACCACCGCCCTGTTCGTCAGCGGCCATGCCTTCGAACTGTCCGTACGCCATCGCGGCTTCGTCCTGGCATTGGTCCACAATCGGGTCCTGCACCAAGGCTTTCTCGCCGAATGGCTGGAGTATCCTGATTGTATAGAATTGATCACCGATCTTTATAACGCCGGGTATTTTGGTTTTGAAAACGAATCGGATTGAAGTCTCACTGGTCCAATGGTCCGAGGCACACCAGACCCTGCGCGAATTGCGGCGCAAGGTGTTCGTTGACGAGCAAGGTGTGCCCGAGGGACTCGAATGGGATGGTCTGGATGAGGCGGCCGTGCATGCGTTGGCCCGTGCTTCGACCGGCCGTCCCGCCGGCACCGGCCGGCTGCTCGAGGACGGTCACATCGGCCGCATGGCGGTGCTCCCGAACGATCGCCGCCAGGGCATCGGCAGCGAGATTCTGCGACAGCTGATCGCGGCCGCCGACGGCAAGGGACTGGATCAGATCTTCCTCAATGCTCAGGTCGAGGCCCTGCCGTTTTATCAGCGGCACGGCTTTGTCGCCGATGGAGGGGAGTTCCTGGACGCCGGAATCCCGCATCTTCGGATGCACAAGACGCTGTCGCCGGATGGCTCGAATCACCGCTCTGACTCAATAGCGGCCGCGCTCGCCCGCCTGGTGGCCAAAGGCCGGCACGCGATCGATCTCTTCCTCCACCGGCTCGATGGCGACCTGCTCGATGACCCTGGCTTCCTGTCGGCGGCAAAGCAACTGCTGCTGGCACACCCGAACAATCGATTACGTATCTGCCTGCAGAACGTCGATCGCGCCCGTGCGGCGTGCCCGCGTCTGTTCGGCCTGTTGACGCACCTGCCCAGCCGCATCGAATTACGGCAGGCGGCCGAGATCCAACGCGAGCGGCAGGAGAACTTCATGCTCATCGATCGCCGCGGCTACTTACGTCGCCTGTCTCCGGCTCATCACGACTGGCTCGAGGGTAGTGACAGGGGCGAGGCGGATCGCCTGGCCGCCCTGTTTGACGAGATCTGGCTGACCGCCGAGATCCATCCCGAGCTTCGCACCCTGTCGCTGTAGGCGAACGAAATGATGCATTCCACTGCGCTCAACCCGATTAAACTCATGGCCATGCCAAGTCTTCTTGCCGTCCTGATGATCTCCGTCTTCGCGCTCGGCGTCGCGAACGCGAGCCAGAAGATCCAGGTCTTCGAGCTCAGACATCGCATGCCTGAGGAGATGCTGCCGGCGCTGCAGCCGCTGCTGGGTCCCGACGTGGTGATGAGCCGAATCGGTAACAAACTGGTGGTCAAGGCCGAACGGCTTCAGCTGGCCGAGATCGCCTCCACTATCGCCCGGCTCGATCGACCGGCTCGACGCCTGATGATCGAATTTCGCGAGGTCGCGCTCGAAAGCGGCGCTCAGTCCTCCATCGAGGCGAGCGGCCGTATCGATATCACCGACCAGGCTGATATCGCCCTCGGCCGTGATCGTCGCAAAGGCGTGCATCTCGATGGACGTCACGCCCAGACCCAAGGCCGGAACGCCATCGTCCAGCGGGTACAGACCATTGAGGGGCGGCCCGCCTATCTCCTGACCGGAGAATCGATCCCGATCCAGCACAGCTCGAGCTACTCTGACGGTCGACGCACCTATCGCGAGCGGCACACCGAGTACCGGGATGCGACGGTCGGGTTTTATGTCCGCCCTCAGGTGCAGGACGATCGTGTGCTGCTCGACATCACCCGACATGCGCAGCGGCTCGCTCCCGACGGCCGCGCCTTCACGCGGCAGGATGCCGGCAGCCGGGTGCAAGGCCAGATCGGCGAATGGATCGAGTTCGGCGGCGTGCAACGCGATGCACACTTGAGCAATCAGGGCATCGCCTATTCGGTCCAGACCACGGGTAAGAACGACAGGCGTTATCAGATTCGGGTGACCGAGCTCGACTAAGTCCGCCAGCGCTCCAGCAGTGCTTGCCGCTCACCGGCCAACCACTGCATGGCGATGATCACGCTGGTCGAATTGATGCGTGCAAACAGTTCGGCCCGGGCCACAGCAAATGGCAGCACGACCACCCGGACCTCCTCCCCCTCCTCTTGAAGGCCGTGGATGCCGCCGACCTTAGTGGAATCGACACGGCCACAGAACAAAGAGATCTGCTCGCCGGAAAGACCCGGACTGACGAAAAAGTCGCCGATGTGGATTAACTCGTCGATCTCGCAACCGGCCTCTTCCAGGGCCTCGCGTCGTGCTACCTCGGCCGCCGATTCCCCGGGCGGTCGATAACCGCCGACAGTCTCCAGCAGCCAGGGCCCGGTCGGATCCTCGAGCGCACCGACCCGGAACTGCTCGACCAGGACAACTTGATCGAGGTCCGGGTCGTACAGCAGCACTGCCGCGGCGCTCAGTCCCTCGATCCGTTCGCGTACGATCTCGGCGCACCAACCGCCGTGAAAACTCTCATGGCGAATGCGTCGGCGGCAAAGCCGCAGGAAACCGGAGAAGATGTTGTCGGTCGCGAGGATATCGAACTTCATGGCGCTTTAGACTGATCTGTGAGTGGTCGAAGACCACCCAATGTATCAGCCATGAGCAGATTTCGAAGGCCATGTCGGCCGCGGACGTCCCGCATCGGCAGGGCGCTGATCGGTCCGCTGACACCAATAAATCGAACAGGTAGCAATCCGTGGCAGCGCAATGACGAAAAAGCCGCTCGCCCCGATTCGGGGGAGCGGCTGGGTCGATCGGCGCCGCGCGTCGCGGCGACGCGCACCTCGGATCAGTTAATCGACTGGTAGTAGTCCATCAGGATATGCGCCACCTCCGGTCGCGAGAATTCGGGCGGCGGCGCCTCACCGTTACCGAGCATCTCGCGCACCTTGGTGCCGGACAGCAGGACGAAGTCTTCCTTCGAGTGATCCGGGGCGTCACGCATCATCACGACCTTGTTCAGCTTCTTCGAATAGGCCGTGTGATCGGCACTGAAGATCTCGATCTCCAACGCACCCTCCGGGACCTCCTCGTCGAAGATGGTCTGGGCGTCGAACGCCCCGTAGTAGTCCCCCACACCGGCATGGTCGCGGCCGATGATGAAGTGCGTGGCACCCATGTTCTGACGGAAATAGGCGTGCAGCACCGCCTCGCGCGGACCGGCGTAGAGCATGTCGAAGCCGTATCCGGTGATCATCACGGTGTTCGGCGGGAAATACAGCTCGGCCATTTTGCGGATGGCCGCATCGCGCACCGGGGCGGGAATATCGCCCGGCTTCAGCTTGCCGAGCAGCATGTGAATGACGACGCCGTCGGCATCGACCGCATCCATGGCCATCTTGCACAGCTCTTCGTGGGCGCGGTGCATCGGGTTACGGGTCTGGAAGGCGACGATCTTCTTCCAGCCGTGCTCCTTGATCTCGTTGCGGATCTCGACCGCAGTGCGGAAGGTGTCGGGAAAATCCGCCTGGAAATAAGAAAAGCTCAGGACCTGAATCGGACCGGATACCGCATAGCGCCCTTGGCTGTTGAAGGTCGCTACGCCCGGGTGCTCCGGGTCGTCGGTGCGATAGACCTTATCGGTCATCAGCGCCATCTGCTCGTCCGAGACCTGCTCGATGGCGGCGATGTCCATCACCGCGATGACCGGATTGCCGTCGACGTTGGGGTCACGCAGGGCGATCCGGCCGGCGCCCTGAATAGCGTCCACCGACTCCAGCAAACAAAGCACCGGCACCGGGAAGAAACGGCCATCGGCGGTCTTCATGGTCTGGGCGACGCTGACCGCGTCGGCGACGTTCATGAAGCCCTCGAGAGGACTGAAATAACCGGCGCCCATCATGACCGCGTTGCCGGCGGACTGCGAGCTGATCACCACCGACGGCAGTGACTCGGCCTCTTTCGCCAGTTGGTGATGTCGTTCCGGGTCGTAGACAAAACGCGGTTGCAGTTCGTCAGAGCCAATAGGCTTGATCATTCGCGGGCCTCCGTGAATTAGGGTTTGGCAGGCTCAAGGACCCGCCGAGTGAGAGAATTAGATTTAGAAATGCGCAGCAAGCGACAGTTTTTCTTGGTTTTATATTCGGCTACGAGAAGCGCTTTCCATACCTGGGGGACAAAACTATCAAAACCCTGGGGTTTGTGCCCCAAGGTTCTATTTATGCGTGCAAAACTTAAGCGAGCGCGGCACGCACCTCTTGGTCGATGGCGCGCAGGCTCGCCAGCGGGTCCGGCGCGCCCGTAATCGGTCGCCCCACAACCAGATAGCTCGCACCGGCGCGCATGGCGTCACCGGGGGTCATGACCCGCTTCTGATCATTCAAGGCCGCGCTTGGCGGCCGAACGCCCGGAGTGACGAGGAGAAAACCTTTGCCCCGTTCGGCACTCAGACGTTGGGCCTCGAGCGGCGAACAAACCACCCCGTCGAGTCCTGCGCTCTCGGTGAGCGCCGCCAGGCGGCCGACATTCGCCGCCGGAGAGCCGCTGAAACCGATCTCGGCAAGGTCTTCCTCACCCAGACTGGTCAAAACCGTGACCGCGATCAGCAACGGGCGGGAAGATCGATTCTCAAGCCGCTCGCGCGCGGTCTCCATCATGCGCCTACCGCCGCTGGCGTGCAGGTTGATCATCCATACTCCCAGATCGGCGGCGGCGGCGCAGGCGGCGGCGGCCGTGTTGGGGATGTCGTGATATTTGAGATCGAGAAAGACCTCGAACCCTCGCTCGCCCAACCGTTCGACCAGACCCGGACCGCTGCGAGTAAACAATTCCTTGCCGACCTTCAGACGGCACAGGCCGGGCTCGAGCCGCGAGACCAGCGTCAGCGCGGCATTGGCGTCGGGGAAGTCCAGGGCGACGATGACTCTTGGATCGGTTCTATCGGTGCTCATAGTCTTGCTGAGTTCTGCTCCTCGATGTCGGGTCTGCGTTTGATACTGCTCCAACCGCGGCAACTGGGGCACTGCCAATGCATGGATTTGGCCACAAAGCCGCACTTGCCGCACTGATAGGGGGAACGCTCGGCCAGCTGCCGCCTCAGGGGGTGGCGCAGATTGCGCAGGGTCTCGAGCGCCTGGTCAGGGTCGGGCTCGTCGCCGTTGATCTCGACCAATCGCAGCAAGGTGCGCAGGTTCGGGGCCAATTGAATTCGCTTGCGCAGAAACTCGATGGCCGCCTGATCGCCGTCGGTATCCCTGAGTAAATCAGCCATGGTGAGATCGACCGGCACGCTCGGTTGTCGCTCGATCAGGTCCTTCAGATAGACCTTCAGGCCCTCGAGATCACCGAGTCGTTGGTAGCACTCGACGAGGTTCGGGAGGATCTCGGGCAGATAGTCGGCGTCGCTCTCGGCGGCGCCGGCGTAGAGGCGGACGGCGGCCCGGCAGTCGTCCTCGGCCGCAGCGATGTCCCCTTCGAGCTGTGCCGCCCGGACGCAACTGGACGTTTCACCCTTGGCCTTTTTCAACAGGCCCTTGGCTTGGTCGTAGGCGCCGCTCTGCATCGCCTCGACAGCCAGCTCGCAGAAATAATGGGAGCGTTCCAACGCCAAAGGTTCGTCAACGAAAGGCCGCAGCTCATCGGAAACGCTCAAACAGGCCTTCCAGTCGCGCTCCTGCTGATAGATCTGACGCAGGTTCTGCAACGCCGAACTGACGTGCATCTTGGCGCCCTTCAATTCTCGGAAGAGGTTCTCGGCGCGATCGAACAGCCCTGCACGCATATAGTCCTTGCCGAGTTCCAGCAAGGCCTGACCACGTTGTTGGCTGCTCAGGGAGGTGCGGGCAATCAGGTTCTGATGAAGGCGAATGGCCCGTTCGACCTCGCCGCGCCGACGGAAGAGATTGCCGAGTGCCAGATGGGTCTCGACCGTATCACTGTCGACCTCGAGCATCTGGATGAAGGCGTCGATCGCCTTATCCGGCTCTTCGTTTAGCAGGTAGTTCAAGCCCTCGTAGTAGATCGGATCCGAGTCGCGCCGAACCGCACTGCAACCCGCAGCGCCATGTCGTCGCGCCGCCCACCACCCAGAGGCAGCGGCAACTGGCAACAGCAGCGAGAGCAGCTCTACGACCAAGCCTAGCGGTCCTGCAAGGGAATGCTGCGCAGGTTGGCGACCTCTTGTTGCGCCAGACCGATCTGACGCTTCAAGCGCCGGTTCTCGCGACGGATGCCGATGAACATCAACAGGCTACCGAGGACACCCATCAACACACCGAGTCCGAGCAGGATAAAGATCAGAATACCGAGCGGCAGGGTCAACTCGCCGAAGTAGTAGGACACGCTGACGTCACCCGGGTTGTTGTAGGCAAAAACAGCCCCGGCCAGGGCCACCAGCAGCAGAAAGAAAAATTTGACCAGCCTGAGCACCGAGACGCCCCCTTCAGTCTGAACGAGTTCACTCGGTGCGTATGATAGAGGCTTGATCGCTCGGCTGTTGAGTTCTTATTGGCGAAATTTCGCCAACCGGTCACCCTGGTTCAGGCGTACAGATCCAGGCGCCGATCCGAATCTTCACCCCGAGTACTGATCGGAACGTCGATCACCAGCGCAGATTCCGAATCCGCGACCGGGCGGTTGTGACTCGATTCGCGGCCATGACCCCGCCCCGTACCGTCGCCGCCGTGCGCCTGCTCGCGGCGTTGACCGACGTCGACATTCACCAACTGCAGATCCTGCTGGTTGAACATCTCGCGCAGACGCGGAATCGCCTGCTCGAGGGCCTCGCGAACCGGGGCGTGTTGCGACAAGAACGATACGCTTGCCTGGTCCTGCTGCAGCGACAACTTCACCTCGAGCGGACCGAGATGGGCCGGGTTGAGCTTGATTTCTGCGGTCTGCTGTTCGCGCCCCGCCATCAGCACCAGACGCTCGCCGAGGGCCTGCGACCAACCGGCCTCGTGCAGGCGCTGTGGCACCGCCAGCACCGATACTGGCGCTGCGGCAGTGCGCGAGACGCCGGCGCCGGCTGCCTCGGTACCGGTCGCGACGCCGAGGACGTTCATGACCAGCCTGTCTGCCGGGCCGGAGAATTCCGATCTCGCGGCAGACGGATTCGGCAGTAAATCAGCGACCAGTTCGGCCAATGGATTCGCCCCCGCGATCCCGCCTCGAGGATGCGCGGCGGGCTGCGGGTTGGGCGCACTCTGCCCCTCACGGGCAAGGAAACCGAAGGGCAACTCAGGCAGCGGCGCGGTGTGCGGTGCGACAGCGGCTGCGGATACGACCGGCGCCGGCCCTGCCGAGCCTGGGGGCGGTGCCACCTCCACCGCAGAACGCGCCACGTTCAGCAGCGAGGGCTCGTTTTGTCGCCACAGGGCCCTCAGCGTACTAACCAGCGGCGCTGCCGTCGGCAACACGGTTTCGCCAGTCTCAGCGGCCGGGACGACGGGCGAGCCCGGTGTTCGGCCCACAGCCCGGGGGTTGACGATCGGATCCGGCGGAACGGGCGCCATCGCGGGCGAGACGGGACGCGAAACCGTGGGCGACGTCGGCGGAATCGTCTCCATGGGAATCCGTACCGCGCCCGGACGCGGCGCGGGCAGCGTATCCTGTGGGGCGTCTTCGACCGTTCGATACGACCCGGGCCCAGGCGGCGATTCGAGGACCTTGGATGAAATGGGCGGGCTCGAGCTTGCCGCCTCGACTACGAAACGCGCAGTCACTTTGCCGGGCTGGGTCGGTCCGGTCTCGAGGTGCGGCGGCACACGCGAAGCCGACGCCGCCACTGAGGTCAACGACTCAGCCGGCGACGGGCGTAACCCAGGGGATGCCTCGCCCGCCGGCACCTCTGCCGCCGCGATCGGCGCCACAGGGACCACCAGAGGAGCGACCGGCGCGGCCTCTTCGGCCGCTGGTCCTGGCGGTGGAACCGCCGAAGGTGCGGATTCCGCCGGCTCCGGTGTCACCGACAGATATTGTGACAATGGCCAGGGTAGACCGGTCTGACGGCGCGCTCGCCCGCCGGGCGTCGTTTCGCCGTCGGGCATATTCTCTATCGGTACTGGCGGCAGATCCGCGGCCTGGCGCTGTTGCTGGAGGTAGATACTTGCCGCCTCCGGCAAACTCATGCCTCCCGCCAGCTGACGCTCCAGCTCTGCGAGTTGCTCCGGGTCCAGGTGATCGACCAGACTCTGTCGCAACCAGTCCTCACCGTCCTGAACAGAGCCCAGGATCTGACCAAAGTCGTCGTTCGACAGGGACTTACCCAGACTATTCAAGGCCGCATTCTTACCGCCCAGGGCGATATTGATGAAGGCCATCGGCAACTGCTGCATGGAGTGTCCTCGGCTTCGGGTCGATTCTGCCCCTTACCGGTTGCATGCAACGTGCCAACTCGAATCCCTGCTCTAAGCGGCTGTTCCGCACGCCGGGCATTGGTTAACCTTGCCGGCAGATCCAAACACCGAAACGAACGAGCAAGGAACACACCATGAACGATTTCGCCGATCAAGTCGTACTGATCACTGGGGCCGCGGGCAACCTCGGCAATGCGACCGCAACCGCCTTCGCCCAACGCGGCGCCAGGCTGGCGTTGTTCGATCGCAATACCGACAAGCTCAGCGCACTGCAGGACCGCCTCGGCCCAAGTGCCGATGCATACAGCTACGCGGTGGATCTGATCGACCCGGAATCGATCCGCGCCCAGGTCGAGGCCGCGCACCGGCAGTTCGGCCGGATAGACGTCTTGGCGAATATTGCCGGCGGCTTCACCATGGGGCCGCCGATTCACGAGACAGCGGACAAGGATTGGAACTTCATGTTTGATCTGAACACCCGCTCGGTGTTCAACATGTGCCGGGCGGTGGTCCCGCACATGCTCGCCGCGAAGCAAGGGCGAATCGTCAACATCGGTGCTCGGGCAGCGCTCAAGGGCGTCGGCACCATGGGGCCGTACTGCGCATCCAAGGCCGCCGTCATCACCCTGACCGAGGCGCTCGCGGAGGAGCACAAGAACGACGCGATCAACGTCAACTGCATCCTGCCCGGAACCGTGGACACACCCGAGAACCGCGCCGCCATGCCCGATGCCGATCATGCCAGCTGGGTGCCGCCGGCCGATCTGGCCGAGGTGATCCTGTTCCTCTCCGGGCCGGCCAGTCGATCGGTCACCGGCGCGGCCGTCCCCGTCTACGGCCGCAGCTAGGTGGATTTCGCGCGGCTTTCATGACACGGACATGGCGACCAGAAAGACCATCCGTCTCAATTGTGATCCGGAGACCGCCGGGGTGTTCGCCGAAGCGATACGCCGGTATGCCGAGGCCGCCTATCCGCCCGGCGGATCAGAATGCGCTCAGGTGGCACACGAGGCCTTGAACGATTCCGCCCGGGCGATCGCTCAGGCCCATCAGCGGGCACCGGCGACGGAGATCGAGTTTCCGCGCCGTCAGCGGGTAATGTTGAAGGCGGCCCTGGACTGGTATCTCGACCGAACGGGGGACGAACTACCGGATACGATCCGGGCCCGACTGCAGCAACTGTTCGGCCGACCCCCGGATCACACTCGAATCGGGTAACCCTCGGCATCCGCCAGATCTACCTAGTCGGCCACGCGGCCGCTCATCTCGATTCGACGGCGCAACCGCTCCTGCAGGTCTTTCGGCAGCTGATGCCAGTCGAATCGCCATTGCCAGTTGCCGCTGGTGGTACCGGGCAGGTTCATGCGATGCGATTCACCCAGCCCGAGCACATCCTGCATTGGCACGATCGCCAGTCGGGCGGGCGAGATCAGCGCCCAGTGGATCAGCGGCCAAGGCATGGGATCGCGTGAGCGGCCCAGGTTTTCATCGACCCAGGCGCGCTCGGCATCACTCAGGCCCTGATACCAGGAAAGCGTGGTGTCGTTGTCATGAGTCCCGGTGTACACGACCGAGTTCTCGGGATGGTTGAACAGCAGATAGGGGTTGTCGGGCCCGCCGGAGAAAGCGAACTGAAGGATCTTCATCCCCGGCATGGCCTGCCGGTCGCGCAGCCCCCTCACCTCCTCGGTAATCACGCCCAGATCCTCGGCGACCAGGGGCAGTTCACCGAACTCCTGGCGCAGACGGTCGAACAGCGCGTCGCCGGGGCCGGCGACCCAACGGCCGTGGATCGCGTTCGGTTCCGCGGCCGGTATCTCCCAGCAGGCCTCGAAACCGCGAAAATGATCAATCCGCACCAGATCGAATAACCGCAACTGGGTGCGCATACGATCGACCCAGAAAGAGTAACCGTCGGCTTGCATCACTTCCCAGAGATACAGCGGGTTGCCCCAACGCTGGCCGAGTTCGGAAAAATAGTCCGGCGGGACTCCGGCGACGACCGTGGTGTGGCCGTGATCGTCCAGCTGGAAATATTCCGGATGCGCCCAAACCTCGGCGCTGTCATGGGCGACAAAAATCGGAATGTCGCCGAACAGCCGCACGCCTTTGGACCGGGCATAGTCGTGCAGCCGGCGCCATTGGCGGAAGAATACGAACTGTTCGAATCGCAACTCGTCGAGTCTCGCCGAGAGCCGTGCCCGGGCCTCGGCCAAGGCCTGCGGTTTACGCAACAGCAGCGCATCCGGCCACTCCCACCAAGGGCCGAGTTGCTCCTCGTGCAGCGCCTGGAACAGTACGTAGTCGTCCAGCCAGTAGGCGTTGTCCTGCGAGAACTGGCTCAAGGCTGTGCGATCTTGTTCTTCGGCATAGCGATTGAAGCCGATATGCGCCCAACGCAAGAGTTCGCAGCGACTGGAGACGTCGCTCAAGGCGCAGTGCACGTCGCGGGGATCGATCCAGCCTTCTTCGGCCAGCGAAGCGACCGAAATCAGGCGCGAGTCACCGGCATGCGCCGAGCTTGACTGGTAGGGCGAACCGTCGGGTGCGGCCGGTACGACCGGCAGGGTCTGCCAGACCGAGAAACCACACGAGGCCAGGAAATCGACGAACCGGTACGCCTCGAATCCCAGGTCGCCGTTCGTGCCGTCTCCCGGCAATGAGGTGATGTGCAGAAGGACGCCGGCCCGGCGGCGATCGAGACAAGTGTGTGGCTTGAGGCTCATACCCGGCTGGCGATCAATTGAGCATGTCCTCTTGCTGTGAATCTAGGGGGTTTCAATGCGCCGACCTCATCACTCCTCCGCGCGACGGAACGCCCGTACCATGGGCAAAAACCTCGGCAAGATATGCCGGTGGCGGTTCGCCGAGCAAGGTATAGAGATGCGTCAGCTGCTTGCGGAAGAGTTGCTCGAAATCACTGACGGTATCACCGGGGTTGTAGTCACCAAACCACCAGAACCAATCGGAGCCCTCACAAGTGGCAAGTTGAATCTCCGCCTTTTCGACTTGACGCTTGGTCAGACTGCCGGAAGCGATCACGGCGTCGAACCGGTTCTTGGCATCGCCGAGCATGTCCCAGGCGCGGTTCTTGTCCCTGTCTCCAATCCAGGTCGACAGGGTGCCGTAGACCCAACTCCCGGCGACGATCTTAGGCAGCCGGACGGCCTCGACGCGACGCCGACGCAGATACTCACCGAAAGTGGTCAGATGCAGTCGGGGATGTTCGGCGAGGCGTTTGTACAGGGTATCGAGGAAAAAAGCACCGTTGCGCGGGTAATACTCCCAGGCATTCTCGCCGTCCATGATGATGGCGACGATGGCGTCCGGATCCTTCTCGGTACCCAGGGCGATGTTTTCAATATTCTGCAGGAGGTTGTTGACCGCGTCCTCGGCATGCCAGTCGGCGTAGGTGAAACCGATCAGATCCGACAGGCCTTCGTCCCGAAAGAAGCTGACGATCTTTCCGTGGCCGAAACGATAGGGTCTGTGCGGCCAATGCGTCGGGCGTCCGTCCGGTAGCTTGGCGGCATCCAGACTATTGCTCAGCACCTGCTGGCCGCTCGCCGTCCAAACCAGCCCCTCCTCCTCCAGCAAGCGCAGCGTATCTTCACTGACCGCGCCTTCGGCCGGCCAGCAGCCGCGCGGCTTGAAGCCGAAATGCTTCCGAAAGACCTCGATGCCGCGACGGATATGCCAACGGGCGCGTGGCTCCCCGCCCGGGTAGTCCTTGAGCTCCGGCATGCTCATATCGGGTACGGCTTCCCGGGCGCTGTCGATATCGAGCAGCAAAGGCAGTATCGGATGAGCATGCGGCGTGAACGACAACTCGACCTGTCCTGTCCGGGCCAGGCGCTTGTAGCGGGGGGTGATGGACTTGAGCTCATCGCGAATCGCGGTGACAAGCCGGAAACGATCATCATTGCTGAAGTTCCGCTCCTTCAGCTGCAGGGACATGATCCGCGGATCATTTTCCCGCGCGGATTCCCCCATCCAGGCCAGGTGGTACCAGACCAGAAGATCGACCAGAAATTGATCGTTGAGATAACTCAGGTGCTCGGCAGGCTCGCGCGCGCTGACCGCCAGGTCGACCAGGTCGCGATATACCGGAAAGCGATTGATCAACTGGCCCTCGTTGGCACGGCGGCAGGCGTTGACCAGGGCCGCGCGCGATTGGAGATCGATTGGCAGGCCGGGGCCGGCCAAGGCCGACAACAGCGGATCGCGTATACGCCGGCCGCGCGACTCCCAGGCGTTGATCTGCGCCACGTAATCGTCGATCTGCTCGAGCAGAATCGGAGTGAAGTTGACTACGGCCTTGGCCTCGGGATTTTCCTCGAGGTGATAGGCCATATCTACGTAGTCCTTGATACCGTGTAGATACACCCATGGTAGCTGGTAGTCGCTGTGATCCGGTCCTCGATAGTCGGGCTGATGCATGTGCCAGTACAGCACCACATTCAGCTTCGGCTCATCGGACATAGTGCAGATCCTGACCCAGCATTTCGGGCGTGACCAGGACGATGCCATTCTCGGTCACCAGAAATCGCTCCTCGTCCGCCGCACGATCCTCACCGATCACCGTGCCCTCGGGGATAACGCAACCCTGGTCGATCACCGCCTTCTTGATGCTGCAATTGCGGTTGATTTCGACCTTCGGCAGAATCACGGAATGTTCGATGTTCGAGAAGGAATTGATCCGGACGTTCGAAAACAGCAACGAATGGCGAACCATGGCGCCGGAGATGATGCAGCCGCCGGAGACCATCGAATCGACGGCCATGCCGCGGCGATCCGCTCGTCGAACACGAACTTGGCCGGCGGCAGCTGCTCCTGGTAGGTCCAGATCGGCCAGTCTTCGTCGTACAGATTGAGCTGGCGGGGTCACGCCGATCAGCTCCAGGTTGGCCTCCCAGAAGGCGTCGACGGTACCGACGTCGCGCCAGTAGGCCTGCTCGCCGGTCTGCGGATCGCGGAACGGGATAGGCCATGACCCGGTACTGCTCGATCACGTGCGGAATGATGTCCTTGCCGAAATCGTGGCTGGATTTTGGCGTATCGGCATCCGTGATCAGCTGCTCGAACAGAAAGCTCGTGTTGAACACGTAGATGCCCATCGAAGCCAGAGCGATATCGGTCTGACCGGGGATCGGCTTCGGCTTGGTCGGCTTTTCCTCGAAATCGATCACCCGCCCGGCCTCATCGACCTGCATCACGCCGAAGGCCTTGGCGGTCTCCAGGTCGACTTCGAGGCAGCCGACGGTCATGTCGGCGCCGCTCTCCACGTGATGGGCGATCATCGTGCCGTAGTCCATCTTGTAGATATGGTCGCCGGCCAGAATCAGCACATAATCCGGATCGTGGTTGCGGATAATGTCCAGGTTCTGGTAGACGGCATCGGCCGTGCCCGCGTACCAGTTGCTCTCGATCCGCTGCTGGGCCGGCAGCAGTTCGACGAACTCGCCGAATTCGCCGCGCAGAAATCCCCAGCCACGCTGGATGTGCAAGATCAGCGAGTGCGCCTTGTACTGGGTCAGCACGCCGATCCGGCGGATGCCCGAATTGATACAGTTGGAGAGCGGAAAATCGATGATGCGAAACTTGCCGCCGAACGGCACGGACGGCTTGGAGCGCCACTTGGTGAGATGTTTGAGTCGTGACCCGCGGCCACCGGCAAGAATCAGGGCCAGGGTGTTGCGGGTAAGGCGGCTGACGAAACGTGGATTGTCGTCAAAACTCATTGCAAGCGGCTCCCGTGCGAGAATATATCCAACTGCTGGCGATCTTGATGCATCAATTCGCCACCCCGTATATACCCTATAGAGGTGACGTTGTTAATGTCTCCCGTCAAATCCGCAGCGCAAAGCGTCGTTGAAGAGTCACTCCGCCTCGTTATCGAGGCCCGGCATCACGATCCGTTTCAACGACTTGGTCGTCATCCCTACGGCAAGGGGATTCGAATTTCGGCCTATCTTCCGGCAGCACGCTCTGCGCGTTTGCCGGACCAGGACATCGAACTGGAGCGAATCGAGGGGACGGATGCATTCGAGTGGTATGGTTCGGCGGATCTGGTCCCGGAAAGATACCGCATTCAATGGCAGGACATCGACGGTCGCGAGTTCAGCGGCTTTGATCCCTATTGCTTTACTCCGCAGGTCGGCGACCTGGACCTTCATCTCTTCGCCAACGGCCAGCACTGGCATGCCTACCGATTCCTCGGCGCGCACCCGCATCAGGCCGATGGCATCGATGGCGTCCGCTTCGCCGTCTGGGCACCCAATGCCGAGCGGGTCAGCGTAATCGGCGACTTCAACCGTTGGGATGGGCGCGCCCACCCGATGCGCAGTCGCGGCGGTTCCGGGTTGTGGGAGTTGTTCATCCCCGGCTTTCAGCCCGGTGTCTTCTACAAGTTCGAGATCCGCTCCCGCGGCGGCGATCTGCTGGTCAAGGCCGATCCCTACGCCCGCCAGTTTCAACAGCGCCCGGAGACCGCCTGCGTGGTGACCGGAGAGGTCGGTCATGACTGGGGCGACGACGACTGGCTGCAGCAGCGCGGGCATTTCGACTGGCAGCACCGGCCGATGTCGATCTACGAACTGCACCTGGGCTCCTGGCTGCGGGAAAACGACGATTTCGTCGATTACCGCACCCTGGCCGAGCGACTGGCGCCCTACATGCTCGACATGGGCTTCACGCATGTCGAATTGCTGCCGGTCACCGAACATCCGCTCGATGCATCCTGGGGCTATCAGACCACCGGCTATTTCGCCCCGACCAGTCGCTTCGGCACCCCCGACGACTTCCGCTTTTTCGTCGATTACCTGCACCAGCGCGGCATCGGGGTCATCCTCGACTGGGTGCCGGCGCATTTTCCCCGCGATGAGTTCGCCCTCGCCCGGTTCGACGGCACGCCTCTTTACGAGCACGCCGATCCGCGCCGCGGCGAACACCGCGACTGGGGCACCCTGATCTTCAACTACGGTCGCAACGAAGTGAAAAACTTCCTGCTGACCAACGCGATTTTCTGGCTCGAAGAGTTCCATATCGACGGGCTGCGGGTCGATGCGGTCGCCTCCATGCTGTACCTCGACTACTCGCGCGAGGCCGGCGACTGGGTACCGAACGAGTACGGCGGGCGGGAGAACCTCGAGGCCGTCGCCTTCCTGCGGCAACTCAACGAGGTGCTGCACGAGCGCTTCCCCGGCGCCCTGATGATCGCCGAAGAGAGCACTGCCTGGCCGCAGGTGTCGCGACCGACCTGGCTCGGCGGACTGGGCTTCAGCATGAAATGGAACATGGGCTGGATGCACGACACTTTGGCTTATATGACCAAGGACCCGATCCATCGCCACTACCACCATGACCTGCTGACCTTCGGCATGCTCTATGCCTACTCGGAAAATTTCGTGCTGCCCTTCTCGCACGACGAAGTGGTGCACGGCAAGGGCTCGATGATCGGCAAGATGCCCGGCGACGAATGGCAGCAGTTCGCCAACCTGCGTCTGCTGTATGCCATGCTCTGGACCTATCCGGGCAAGAAGCTACTGTTCATGGGCTCCGAATTCGCCCAGCGCGACGAATGGAATCACGCCGAATCCATCCAATGGCATCTGCTCGAACACGACTCGCATCGCGGGGTCCAGGCCTTGGTGCGGGAGCTCAATAGAGCCTACCGCGACGACCCCGCGTTGCACGTACTGGACTTCGATTCGGTCGGTTTCGAATGGATCGATTGCCATGACAGCAGTCAGTCCGTGCTCAGCTATCTGCGCAAAGACAACAACGGTCATTTCACCGCCGTGCTTCTGAACTTCACGCCGATACCCCGAGAGGAATACCGCATCGGCCTGCCGCAAGGCGGTTTCTGGCGCGAATCGATCAACACCGATTCCGAGTTCTTCTGGGGCACCAATATGGGTAACGGCGGCGGCCTGCAGGCCGAAGCCGAACCTTGGATGGGACGGCCCTACTCGGCCAAGGTCACGCTTCCCCCAATGGCCGCCGTCGTCCTCAGCTGGCAGGGGTGAGCCGCGACCGTTGGTCCTGTGGACCAACGCAGCGCGGCGAACGCCCGGCCACGGATGGCCGGGCCGGGGGTCAGAATCGTCAAAGCGCTGCGCCAGGGATGGCTGGCACTCCGCCCAAACCCCGGCTTGTTGCGGACCGTTGGTCCTGTGGACCAACGCAGCGCGGCGAACGCCCGGCCACGGATGGCCGGGCCGGGGGTCAGAATCGTCAAAGCGCTGCGCCAGGGATGGCTGGCACTCCGCCCAAACCCCGGCTTGTTGCGGACCGTTGGTCCTGTGGACCAACGCAGCGCGGCGAACGCCCGGCCACGGATGGCCGGGCCGGGGATCGGAATCGTCGAATCGCTGCGCCAGGGATGGCTGGCACCTGACCCAAACCCCGGCTTATTGCGGACCGTTGGTCCAGTGGACCAACGCAGCGCGGCGAACGCCCGGCCAGGGTCGGCCCGGCCGCGGGTCGGAACGGCTGTCAATTCGATCTTGCCTTAAGCGACTAATCATCCGCATGGAGACAAGCTCGATAACGTTTAATCAGGGCAGTGGTCGAGCAATCGTGCTCTCCGGCCTCGCTCGAGATCTCGCGCAGGATGGTGCCGGCCAGTTGTTTACCGAGTTCCACGCCCCACTGGTCGTAGGAGTTCACCCCCCAGATCACCCCCTGGACAAAGATCTTGTGCTCGTACATGGCGATCAAGGCACCGAGCGTGAACGGGGTCAGTTGCTCCATCACAAGCATATTGCTCGGCCGGTTTCCCGGAAATACCCGATGCGGAATCAGGCACTCCGGCAGACCGCGTTCCAGCACCTCGGCGCGCGCCTCGCCCTCGGTACGCCCGAGCATCAGCGCCTCGGCCTGGGCGAAACAATTCGCCACCAGTTTGTCGTGGTGATCGGAAATCGGGTGATGGCTGCGCAGCGGAACGATGAAGTCGCACGGGATCAGGCGAGTCCCCTGGTGGATCAACTGGTAAAACGCATGCTGCCCGTCGGTGCCGGCCTGACCCCAGACGATCGGCCCCGTCTGGTAGCTCACCGCCTCGCCGTCTCGTCTCACCCGCTTGCCGTTGCTTTCCATGTCCGCCTGTTGCAGATAGGCAGGCAGGTAGCGCAAGGATTGATCGTAAGGGAGCACCGCCAGGCTCTCGGCGCCGGCGAAATTGGAGTACCAGACGCCGAGCAGGGCGAGCAGCACCGGCATATTCTCGCCTGCTTCGGCGGTGATGAAATGTTCGTCCATGGCATGAGCGCCCGCCAGGAGTTCCTCGAACGCATCCATACCGACCGCCAGCGCAATCGGCAGTCCGATGGCCGACCAAAGCGAATAGCGGCCACCCACCCAGTCCCAAAATTCGAACATATTGGCCGTATCGATGCCGAATTCAGCCACCGCTTCGGCGTGGGTCGATACGGCGACGAAATGCCGCGCGATCGCTGCCGCATCGGACAGCGTATCCAGACACCACTGCCGCGCCGTCAAGGCGTTGGTCAGGGTCTCCTCGGTGGTGAAGGTCTTGGAGGCAACCACGAACAAGGTCGTCTCAGGATCCAATCCCTGCAATGTCTCGGCGATATGTGTCGCATCGACATTGGAGACGAAGTGGACTCGCAACCTCGGGTTCTGGTACGGCATCAGCGCCGCGCTCACCATCAGCGGACCCAGGTTCGACCCACCGATGCCGATGTTGACCACGTCGGTGATCCCCCGCCCGGTAAAACCCAGCCAGTCGCCCTGACGCACCGCAGCGCTGAATTCACGCATCTGTCGCAGTACCCGCTCGACGCCGGGCATGACGTCTTCGCCGTCGCAGGTATACACCCGCGGTCCACGGTTACGCAGCGCCATATGCAGCACAGCGCGGTGTTCGGTGGTGTTTATCCGCTCGCCACCGATCAACCTGGCACGCTGCCCCTCCAGGTCGGCCGCTTCCGCCAGAGCCAGGAGTTTTTCGAGCGTCTCATCGGTGATACGGTTCTTCGCATAGTCCAGGTTCAGACCGGCCGCCGTCACCTGATAGCGCTCGCAACGACCGGCGTCCCGAGCAAACAAATCGCGCATGTGCACGCTCTGCAATTTACCCCAATGCGCCTCCAGCGCCTCCCACTGCGGGCTCTGATCGAATGGACTCATGGTCGAAAATCGGTCTCCAGGGACAAATGATGGGTGCTGCTGTTCGCGGCAGCGACGAGTGCGCTAGAGTATATCAATCCCGCGCCGTATCCTCGGTTACCCGGCCCAAATCGATCACAAATCAAGTAAAACAAATTCGTCCATTGCCGTGAAAACACTGTTTGCCTGTAGCGAAGCCATCCCCCTGATCAAGACCGGCGGACTCGCAGACGTCTCCGGCGCCCTGCCGAGCGCCTTGCTCGATCACGACGTCGACGTCAAATTGATACTGCCGGCCTATCAGGGCCTGACGGAAAGATTCGACTCGGTGGAGAAACGCGCCACTGTCGAGATCGCACGACGCACCGATCCGGTGCAGATCTTCAGCGGCAGACTGCCCGGACAACCGCTGGAGATCCTGTTGGTCGACATCCCCGAGTGGTTCGACCGCCCCGGCAACCCCTATCTCGACAGCCGCGGCCATGAGTACGGCGACAACCCGCAGCGTTTCGCCGCCTTTTCGCGCAGCATCGTCGCGCTTGCGACTGGGACGGCCCTCGGTGACTGGCGACCCGATCTGGTGCATTGCAACGACTGGCAAACCGGCCTGGTGCCGGCGCTGTTGTCGTCTCAGCCGCAGCGCCCCGCGACGCTGTTCACCATTCACAACCTGGCCTACCAGGGAGTCTACGGTCCGGCGACGCATCAGGCGCTGGAGCTGCCGAACGAACTCTGGCACCCGGACGGCCTGGAGTTTTTCGGCAACCTCAGCTTCATCAAGGGCGGGATCGCCTACGCCGACGTGATCAACACGGTCAGTCCGACCTATGCGCGCGAGATCTGCTCACCGGAACTTGGCTACGGTCTGGACGGACTGCTGCGCCATCGGCGCGACCGCCTATTCGGTGTCCTCAACGGCATCGACTCCCACATCTGGGACCCTAGCAGCGATGTCCATCTCGCCGCCCACTACGATTGGAGCGACCTCACACCGAAGCTGGACAACAAACGCGCGGTGCAGAAGAAGATGGGGCTGGAGGTCGACGACGATGCCCTGCTGTTCGGCCACATCGGGCGCCTGGTCGGGCAGAAAGGCGTCGATCTGATCGTCGACATCCTGCCGCTGTTGATGGCCGAACCGCATGTCCAGCTGGTGATTCTCGGCAGCGGCGAGGCCGGACTGGAGTCGGCCATCGAAGCCGCGGCCGAACGTTATCCCGGCCGGGTCGCCGCCCACATCGGCTACGACGAGCCCCTGTCGCATCTGATCGAGGCCGGCAGCGACTGCTTTCTGATGCCATCGCGCTTCGAGCCCTGCGGTCTGAATCAAATGTACAGCCTGCGCTACGGCACAGTGCCGATCGTGCATCGAACCGGTGGTCTGGCCGATACCGTGGTCGACACCAACAGCCACACCGTGCTCGACAGCCGCGCCAACGGCTTCGTCTTCGAGCACCCGACCAGCGACGGACTGTGGTGGGCGATCCGGCGGGCCATCGAGTTCCGTCGTCGGCCGTCGATCTGGTGGGAGAAACTGATGCTCGCGGGAATGCACAGCGACGCCAGTTGGCGCAATCGCGCCAACCGCTATCTCGATCTCTACCGCCTGGCACTCGCGCAGACCCGCGGCAGCTCGACCGTGGTCGCATGAAACCGCAACAGGACCCGTTCATCAATGCCTGCCTGCAACACGACCGGGAGTTGCGCGCCCGGGTCAAGCTGCTCGGCCGTCTGCTCGGCGAGGTGTTGCAGTCGCAGGCCGGCGAGGACATCTTCCGTACCGTCGAGCGGCTGCGCAAGGGCTTTCTGCGGCTGCGCAAGGAACCCGACCCGCAGCGCCTGGCGCGGCTGAAGAACTACATCGCAAAACTGAATCCGGAGGGTCTGCGGCCGATTATTCGAGCCTTCCAGGTCTACTTCCAGATGGTCAATACGGTCGAGGAAGGCTTCCAGCATCGTCAGCGGCGGCGCATCGCGGCCAAAGGCGGAGAACTGTGGCACGGCTCGCTGGATGCCTGCCTGCGCGATCTGCGCCAGTCCGGGGTCGCGCCCGACGAGTTGCAGGAGCTGTTCGACGATATTCTGTACATGCCGGTCTTCACCGCACACCCGACCGAGTCCAAACGGCGCGCCATCATGCTGCAGCTGCGGCGGATCTTTCGCGCTAACGAGGGGCTGGGCGAACGCGCCCAGACCATCGATCACAAGGAACGAATGCAGCGGGCGCTGCGCACCAGCATCCAGACCCTGTGGAAGACCGACGAGGTTCGCCCGGCCCGGCCCGAGGTGCGCAACGAGATCCGCATGGGCCTGCACTATTTTCACGAGAGCCTGTTCGACGCCCTGCCCGAGCTGTATCGCCGCCTGACCGCCGCGGTCAAGCGGATCTACGGTGATCACCCGGAGTTCAACGGCATCGACGTGCCGGCGATGATCCGGTTCGGCTCCTGGATCGGCGGCGACCGCGACGGCAACCCGAACGTCACGGCGAAGCTCACCGCCGAAGCCTTCCGGATGCAGCAGATCACGATCCTGCGCGCTTATATCGAGCGACTCGACCCGTTGATCGCAACCCTCACCTTCTCGGACAAATTCTGCACCCCGAGCGAGACCTTGGTGGCGAGCCTGAAGATCGACGAGGACTATTGCCGGGAGCAACTGCGGCGTAACCTGCCGTTCCCCGAGGAGCCTTACCGACGCAAGCTCTATGTGATGCGCTTGCGGCTGGAACAGAACCTGGCGCGCGCCAAGCAGGCACTGACGGACGAATCCGCCGACCTGCCCGTGCCGGGCTATCAGCGCGAGGACGATTTCCTTGCCGACCTGGAGTTGATCGGCCGGTCACTGATCTCGCACGGCGACAGCGAGGCGGCGAGGGGCGAACTGCTCGACCTGCAGCGCCTGACCCGCACCTTCGGTTTCTTCCTGGCGCGCCTGGATATCCGCCAGGAGTCGGCGGTGCATGCCCGGGCGGTGGCAGACGTACTGCAGGAGACCGGTATAGAGAACGGCTATCTCGATCTGGCCGAGGAACAAAGGATCAATCTGCTCGCCGGACTGATCGAGCGCGGGCCGCTCGACCTGAGCCGCGATCGACTCCAGGTCGAGACCGTCGAGTTGCTCGCGGTATTTGCGCTGATCAAGCGGACGCGCAAGGAGGTCAGCCCACGCGCCGTAGGCCGCTACGTGGTCTCCATGACGCATTCCGTGTCCGACGTCCTCGCGGTTCTGTTTCTCGCCACGCAGGAGGGACTGGTCGGGCTTTCGGGGTCAAAGCGATTCTGCCGCATCGGCGTCTCACCCTTGTTCGAGACCGTCGACGACCTCGACCATATCGAGCCGGTGATGGCGGGGCTGTTCGGTCTGCCGATCTATCGCGAGCTGCTCCACGATCAAGACGATCTCCAGGAGGTCATGCTGGGTTATTCGGACTCGGCCAAGGACGGCGGCATTCTGGCCTCGGTGTGGCACCTCTATCGGGCACAACGCCGGATCGTCGATCTCGCCCAGCGCGAGGGTCTGCGGATTCGCCTGTTCCATGGTCGAGGCGGCACCGTCGGCCGCGGCGGAGGCCCAACCCACGATGCCATCCTGGCGCAGCCGGCGGGTACAGTGCAGGGCCAGATAAAGATCACTGAACAGGGCGAGGTGCTGTCAAATCGCTACAGTAACCGTGAGACCGCCGTGTTCGAGCTGACCATGGGCCTGACCGGTCTGATTGAGGCGAGCAAGTCGCTGTTGCGCGCACCCGCCGCCGACAACCCCGAGCATCTGCAGACCATGGCCGAACTGGCTCACTTGGGCGAGACCTGCTATCGCGAAATCTGCGAGCAGACCTCCGGCTTCATGGATTACTTCTACGAGGCCACGCCGGTCGACGAGATCGCCCTGCTGAACATCGGCTCGCGGCCTTCACATCGCGCCAAGGGCGATCGCTCCAAGTCGTCGATTCGCGCCATCGCCTGGGTGTTCGCCTGGGCCCAGTCTCGTCAGAATCTGCCGGCCTGGTACGGCATCGGAACGGCGTTGGAACAGTGGCGCGGCGACGATCCGGATCGCCTACGGCAAGTTCAAGCCATGTACCGGGACTGGCCGTTCTTTCGGGCCCTGCTCAGCAACACCCAAATGGCGCTGGTCAAGGCCTGTATGGACATCGCAGAGGAATACGCCGAATTGTGCGAAGAGCGCGATACGGCCGATGCGATCTTCAACAAGATCAAGGAAGAGTTTGTACGCACCAGCGAACAGATCGTGCAAGTAGCCGGCCTGGATGAATTGCTCGACGACAACCCTTTGCTGAAACTGTCGCTCGGGCGTCGAGACCCCTATCTCGATCCGCTAAACCACATTCAACTCGAACTGCTGCGTCGCTACCGCGACCCGAAGCTCAGCGAAGCGGAACGGGAGGCGAATCTCGATCCACTTCTGCGTTCGATCAATGCGATTGCGGCAGGGATGAGAAATACCGGCTAAGGCTGAGTCAACCTGCGCGAGTGGAACCGCTACCGGGCTCCGCGCCGCGTATTGATGTCGCGGCGATCACCGAAAGATCGCCCGAACCCGATTCTGGCCCGGCCCCTCGTGGTCAAGATCGTCCACCCGGTGCCGATAGCCCCGTAAGTGAACACGTCGACACTGGAAATCTTGGGGGGCGGAGCATCGTGAAGAACACGGCTATGGATCGGGAACGTCGTCAGGGCCAGAAGGCCGTTCCGGATGACATTCCCGCGCGCCTGACCGAACTTCAGCGTCTGACTCTGGCACGCCTGGAGAGCTTCGGCTGGTCGATCAAGCTGGTTCGGCGGCCCTTGTTCGAGGACCTGGTGGTGGTCGTGAGTGACCCGACTGGCAACAACCTCGCCGTACTCGACGAAAACGGACAGCTCGACAAAGCGCACGAACTCGTCATCCGATAGCGACCGTGAACCGGCATGCTGTCGAGATCCGGTCCGGAAGAACCGTTCAGTCCTTTCGGCCAGTCGCCTATCGTGGCTCAGGCGCGACCTGAGAGGTGTCGGCGACGATGATCTGAACCGAGCGTTTAGACGCCGGCTTCGGCACCTGTCTCCCGAGGGCCGCGGCCGCCCCCCGCTCCGAGTCACCAATCACCATCTGACTCGAGCCGATGCCGAGGGCGGCGAGGTAATCCGCTACGGCCGCGGCGCGCTGCCCGGAAAGCTGCCGATTATAGTCTGCGGGGCCCATGTCATCGGTATGTCCGACCAGGATTGCCACGGCGGAAGCTCGCTTTTTCAGATCGCTTGCCACTGCATCCAGAGTCCGGGTGGCGTCGGCATCCAGTTCGCTGCTGTCGAAACCGAACCGAATCTCTCCGAGCACCCTTAAGTCAGGGCGTTGCGCCGCGGCGGGGGTCCGTCTCACGGGTGGCTCGGGTCTTTGTTGAGCCAGTGAGCTTGAACGGATCTGGTTCAATATCTCCGAATCGTAAGAGGTGGTCGATCCCGCCGCAGGGGGCAAGACTCCGATCCTGGACTCACTGAGCGGGCTTGGGCCTGCGCTCAAATCCGGCGACGGTTCCGCGGTACGCCGGGCGGTCGAGGTCCGCTGCTCAGACGGCGCCTCCGAACGGGCCGGTTTCGTTGTCTCCAAGCGGGTTGCGCCTATCGGATCGTCCGCTTCCGTTGTCCCCCGAATTACGCGTCCTTCGTCCGAAGGCAGCGCCGAACCCCCTGCGATCGGATACGTAGCGGGATCATCGAACCCGTCGTTCGACTCCTGCGGCTCCTGCGACTCCTGGAACCGAGGCGGATCGTCACTCAATTTCGTCACGGACCGGATATCCGCCATGAGATCCCCTGAATGGGCCGAGAACCAGCTCTTGAGCTCAGTCTGCCAATCGAGGAACAGCAGCGCCAGACTGACCGTCAACAACAATATCAACAGCACCCGAGTTACGCCGGATCCACCTCGCGACGAATCCTCGTCGTCCAGATAGTCTGCATCTTCATTCGATAGATCCGGGATCGGTTGCTCGGCCGCGGCGCGTCGCCGCTCGGGTGCGACGAAATGCCGCACGACGCCATCGTCGTTGGCCGGCTCACCGACGGATCGTGCCGACGCCGATGTCGGCTCGACTCGCGATTCATGAGATGGCTCGTCCAAGCGGTTCGGAGCACGCGAGGCACGGGCTGCGGCCATCGGCGCGTCAACAATCACAGGCTGGTGTTCTTCAACCGCGGCGGGCGCGGCTGTCCTCACCGGCATACTCTTGAGCGGATCCGGAAACTCGAGATCCTCGACCCGATGGACCGATTTCGAGGAAACAGGCTGATCCTGATCGTCGCCAGGCCCAGGTTCTTCACCGCGCCGCTCGGGATCTTGAAACAACTCCGCGCCCAGATCACCGCCATCGTCTTCGATTGCCGTAGCCGCTGCGGATTCCTCGAGGGACCTTGGCGTAAGACCCTCTTCGCTCAGCTCGAGCGATACCTGTTGGGCATCCTGCACCGTCAGTCTCTCCCGCTCCTCGCCGGCGCCCAACAAGAACCAGCGGCTGCAGAACTGATTGACCCGCCGAGGGACTCCGTGGCAAGTCTGATGCAGCACCTTGATTGCGGCACGACTGATCTTCGGACGATTCGTCCAACCCACTACCCGCAATCGATGCAGCACATAGGAGGCGGTGTGTTCTTCCGATAAGGGTTCCAGCTGCGTGGCCGCGGTAACCCGCTGGCGAAGCTGCTCGAGCTTCGGGTCGAGCAGCTTTTCGCGCAATTCGTCCTGCCCGAGGAGGAAGATCTGTAGCAGCGGCAGCCCTTCGTACTGCATGTTGGTCAGCAGGCGTAACTCTTCCAAGGCGTCCAAGCTGAGATTCTGGGCTTCGTCGACGATCAGCAGCGGCGGCCGGGCATTGCGCGTACTGAGAATAAACAGCCGCTTGAGTTTTTGAATGACCGTGGCCTTGTCCGCATCCTCGACGCTGAGACAGAACTCGTAGGCGATCGAACGCAGCAGATCGTCGGCTTCCAGCCGCGTCGTCACGATACTGGCGACCAGGTATTGCGACAGGCTGGAATTGGCCAGCAGATCGTTGATCAGCGTGGTCTTACCCATGCCTGGCTTCCCCGTGACCACGACAAAACCTTCCGCGGCGTCGAGCGCGTACTCCATGTAGGCTCGACCCTTGGAGTAACTGGGGTGCCGGTAGCAGAACGAATGATCAGGACTGAGCCGGAAGGGATCTGAGTGGAAATTATAGTATTTGTAATACATGAATCAGGGGTTGCTTTTATCCGGCCAGGAGCCTTGTGTCATGAGGCGTGGACGGCATGGAGCGGCGACCCGGATACCGCCAATCCGGTGTGCAGAGAACGTCGCATTGCGATTCTGCGGCTGAACGGTCTAGAGTCGGCCATAAGATCAAGAATCCAGTATGGGGCTGCCATTGTAGGTCATTGCCTGTCCACCCGATTGACAATCGATAAGTATTCGAGCGGCAGCACCCGTCGATACCCTTATCGGCGCCGGCGCAGCGACCGCAATTGCCCCTGTATCGGCCGTTATCACTCAACTTTCACGCCATCTCGGTCAGAATCGAATCCCGACCCCCCTCGCCGGTTCTCAACCGAAGCTCACCGGCGGTGGCCGCTGGTCGAGGCCGGTATGCCGTTCGACGATCGCGCGCGCCTGCTCACGGGCCTGCGCGACCAGATCAGCGCACTCGTCGCACCTCCGGCCGGCGCATCCGGGTTCGATTCCTGCCACAGGTACAGGGTCTGTGTCGGAAAGGCATACTCGATCCCAAGCTGATCGGCCAGACGCAGACAATCGAGCAGAAAACGAAGTCGCTCGCGCAGCTCCGTACTTCAGTCGGGAGTCTCCCAGAAGACATAGATCAGCACCTTGAGCAAGGAATCTCCCAAACCGTTGAGATAGATGTGGAAATAGTCTTTGCGCATGTACCGGTGCTGGCGGACGATCTCGCGCACCCCCTCGCAGAAGGCCTCGATCTTCTCCGGCGGCGTGTCGTAGGCCAGGCCGAACTTGGTCGATAGACGCCGGTAGCGGAGATGTTGAGTAAGCCCGTGAAAATGGGCATCAGACGCAAGAAAATAAATCGATCTAAACGCATAATCTACTGCTAACTACGGATTTCACGAGGTTGGAGATTCTAATGATCGTACCGGGTGCTGCAAGGTGGAGCCAAGGTTCATGGTTCGGGCTGGCGATATTACTCCTTGCCCTGAGTCCGGCGAGTCCGGCCCTGACCTTTTTCGCCATGGGTGACGCACCCTATCATCACGGTGCGCTGTTGCAGATGGTCAATCTGCTCGATCGTGCGAGCCGCGAGGGTGCGGAGTTTATCGTCCATATCGGCGACATAAAGGCGGGGTCGCGGCGCTGCGACGACAGCGCCTACCAGACCGTTCAGCGGCTCTTCGCCCGTCAGTCCGTTCCGGTTATCTACACTCCGGGGGACAATGAATGGACCGACTGCCGACGCAAGGAGGCCGGAGGCTACGATCCTGAGGAACGCCTCGCGTACCTGCGCCGACTCTTCTACGGCGACCCCGGCGCCTTGCGGCTCGGACGGATCGCCGAGCGCTTCGCGTTCGAACAACCGGAATCCGACTACCCCGAACTGCAGATTTTCAGCGCCGATGGAACCCTGTTCGTCGTCCTGCACGTGGTCGGCACCTACGACAACTATCGTCCCAGGATCCCGGGGGCGGTGAAGGAGCACGAGGCGCGCCAATCGGCTAACCGACGCCTGCTCGCGCGCGCCCTTGAGCAGGCAGAATCCGAAGCGATCCGCAGCGCGGTGCTGCTGTTTCACGCCAACCCCGGTCTGAAGCGCAGCATGCCCCACCCGGCCTATCGAGGGTTCGTCGCCGCGCTGCAGGACTTTGCCCGAGCCTTTGGGCGCCCGGTGCTGTTGATCCACGGTGACACCCACTCGCTGAAGATCGATCGGCCCTATGCGGACGATCCGTTGCTGGCCAGGGTCCAGCGACTCGAGGTCCAGGGCCACCCGAGGGTTGGCGGTGTCATGGTTCGGATCGATCAGACCGCCACCGACCCCTTCTCCTTCAGTCCGATACCGGACGCGCTGGACGCCTGGGAAACCCGCTGAACCCGGGGTTCAGCGCCGCACCACCTCGAGATTGTCGATCAAGCGCGCCTTGCCGAGATACGCTGCCGCCAGCAGTACCAATTCTCGATCATTCGCATCGGCATCCGACAGATCACGGGCACTCCGCACGGTGAAATAGTCCGGTCGGAATCCGCCGCCTCGAAGACGCTGCTCGGCCTCTCGCCTCAGCATCTCGAAATCATCGGCTCCAGCGGCGATCTGCTCGGCCGACTGCTGCAGACATTGGTAGAGCAGCGGCGCGCGGTCGCGCTCCTCGGCGCTGAGATAACCGTTGCGCGAACTCATCGCCAGACCGTCGGCCTCGCGAACGGTGTCCAGGCCGATAATCTCGATCGGCAGATTCAGGTCCTCGACCATGCGCCGGATTACCATCAGTTGCTGGTAGTCCTTCTTTCCGAATACCGCCACGTCCGGCTGCACCAGGTTGAAGAGCTTGCAGACGACCGTCGCGACGCCGACGAAATGACCCGGCCGTGAGGCCCCGCAGAGGATATCCGACAGTCCCGGGACCGCGACTCGCGTCTGTTCTTCGGCCGGACGCGGGTACATCACCTCGACCGGCGGCGCGAACAGCAGATCCGTGCCGACCGCCTCGAGCCGGGCCCGATCCTCTTCCAGGGTGCGGGGATAGGCCTCGAAGTCCTCACCCTCACCGAACTGCATGGGATTGACGAACAAGCTGGAGACGACCCGCTCGGCGTGTCGTCGTGCCTCCTCGATCAGGGCCAGGTGGCCGGCGTGTAGATTGCCCATCGTCGGGACGAAGGCGACCTCGAGGCTGTCGCGCCGCCACCCGGCCACTTTCGCGCGCAGTTGTGCGACCTCGTGAACCAGTTTCACTTGAAGCAGTGCTCCTCGGCAGGGAAGCTGAGATTGCGCACCGCCTCGACATAGGCCTCGAGCGCGGCCGGGACCGAGCCGGTTGCCGCCATGAAATCGGCAACGAAACTCGGCGGCTTGTGCGGATTCATGCCGAGCATGTCGTAGATCACGAGGACCTGACCGTCGCACTCCGGCCCGGCGCCGATACCGATCACCGGGATATCCAGCGCCGCGGTGATCTCGGCGGCCAGCAGTCGGGGGATGCATTCGAGCACCAACATCTGCGCACCGGCGTCCTGCAGCGCCCGGGCGTCGTTGAGAATATGGTGCGCTGTCTCTTCGTCACGGCCCTGCACCCGGTAGCCGCCGAGCTGGTGGATCGACTGCGGCAAGAGACCGAGATGGGCACAGACCGGCACGGCCCGTGCGGTCAGGTGGCGAACCGTATCCAACTGCGGCGCGCCGCCCTCGATTTTCACCATGTGGGCGCCGCCCTCCTTCATCAGGCGTCCGGCGGTCTCGAGCGCCTGCTGCGGTGTACCGTGGCTCATGAACGGCATGTCGCCGATCACCATCGCCCGTTCGCTGGCTCGCATGACATTTGCCGTGTGGTAGACCATGTCCGACACCGTGACCGGCAAGGTGCTCTCGTGCCCCTGAACCACCATGCCCAGCGAATCGCCGACCAGCAGGACATCGGCGCCGGCGCGTTCGGCCAACACCGTGAAGCTGGCGTCGTAGCTGGTCAACATGGCGATCTTCCTACCCTCGCGCTTCATCCGATTCAAGGTGGTGATGGTGACCTTCGCCATGTCTTCTCCTGCCCGTGCGGTTTCCCTGGTCAAGCTTAACCCAAGCCCAAGGGAAGGGGATTGAAATAGTGCTTGCCGGGGCCGGCGCCGCAGATCTGGCGCAGCAACTGCTGGTAATCGGCGTCGCTGTCGATCGGGTTGATCTGCGCGGCATTGACAATCAGCAGCGGCGCAGCGCTGTAGTGGTAAAAGAACTCCGTGTAAGCCGCAGTAAGGCGGTGCAGATAGTCGGGATCAATGCGCCGTTCGATGCTGCGATCGCGGCGTACGATCCGCTCCTGCAGCACCTCGACCGGCGCCTGCAGATAAACCACCAGATCCGGCACCGGCGTCTCCATCGCCAATTGCGCATAGACCGTGCGATACAGATCGAGTTCGTGCCGATCGAGGTTCAGCTCGGCGAACAACCTGTCCTTCTCGAACATGAAGTCGGAGATCAAGGCGCCGCGAAACAGGTCGCCCTGGCGCAGCCCCTCCAGTTGACGGCTGCGTTGAAACAGAAAGAAAAGTTGCGCCGGCAAGGCGGCGCGGCGCGGATCACTGTAGAAGCGGTCGAGAAAGGGGTTTTCCTCGGCCCGCTCGAGCAGACTGGCGCAGGAGAAGCTTTCGGCCAGGCGCTGCACCAAGCTGGTCTTGCCCACCCCGATCGGACCTTCCACCACGACGAATCCCGGTGGACGCAATGCGGCAAGCGGGTCGCTCATTGCCGTAATCGCTTCATGCCCCAGGGTGGGCAGGTGGCAAGCAGGTCCACGATACGACGGCCGTCCGGCAGACTCAGCTCCGGGGCAACATCGGCCAGCGGCTGCAGGACGAAGCGGCGCTCGAACAGGCGCGGATGGGGGACGGTCAAGCGCGGATGCCGGATCTCTCGCTGACCGAAAAGCAGCAGGTCCAGATCAAGGGTGCGCGCGCCCCAGCGTTCATGACGCTCGCGGCCGTGTTGATCCTCGATGGCCTGCAGTTGATCCAACAGAGGCAGCGGATCGAGATCGGTCCGCAGCGCTGCCACGGCATTGACGTAGTCGGGTTGCCCCGGCGGCCCAAGGGGGTCGCTCAGATACAGCGGCGAGGTCTGTGCGAGTGCCACCCCCGGCAACGCGGCCAGCCCCTCCAGCGCCCGGCGGATCTGCCGTTCGGGGTGGTCAAGATTACTCCCCAGGCCAATGAAGACATCGACCAAATCACCACCGGTCATGAACTCTCGTCGACGGGCGCGGCCGAACGCGACCGCCGCCGCCGTCCACCGCGTCGCCGGCGCGAACTCGGGGGGCGCTCGGCGGCAGGCTCGATGTCGGATTGCTGCTGAAAGCGGGTCCACCAGTCGGCCAGGTCCGGCTCGGCCTCGCCGGCGGCCGCGCGCAGCAGAAGAAAATCGTAGGCGGCGCGAAAGCGCGGATGCGTCGCCAGACGCTGCGGCCGCTTACCCTTGGTCTGCGCAAAACGCGACTGCAGCCCCCAGATCTCGCGCATCGGCACGCTGAATCGACGCGGTATCGACACCCGCTGGATCTGTCGCTCCAGAACCGTGCTGGCCGCCTCCTGGAGCGCCGAATGAGGGGCCTCGCCACGACTCTGACGCTGTTCGGCCAGACGCCGCACCGGCTCCCAGAGCAGCACCGCGAACAGGAAGGCCGGGGTCACCGGCTTGCCTTCGGCGATCCGGGTATCCGTGTTCTCCAAGCCCTTGAGCACCAGGGTCAGCGGGAATTCATGCTCCTCGTGGCTCAGAGCTTCTTCGGTATGCGGGAACAGGCATTCGAACAGGTCATAATGACGCAGCTTCTCGAAGGTACCGACTGCCGTTCCGCCAAGGAAAAGTTTCAACACCTCCTCATACAGTCGGGCCGGTGGCACATTGTCGAGCATATTACCGATCGCATAGATCGGTGCCTCGCTGGCAGGGTCGATCTGAAAGCCCAATTTGGCCGCGAACCGCGCCGCGCGCAGCATCCTCACCGGATCCTCGCGGTAGCGGCTCTCGGGGTCTCCGAGCAGGCGGATACGTCCCTCGCGCAGATCACGCAGGCCGCCGGCGTAGTCGATCAGGGAGAAATCGGCGATGTTGTAATACAGAGCATTAATGGTGAAGTCGCGCCGAATAGCGTCTTCCTCGATCGTGCCGTAGGTGTTGTCGGCAAGGATCATCCCGTCGGCGCTGACCCGGTCTTCCGGGTCGTCCAACTCGCGCAGGCTGCGAAAGGTCGCCACTTCTATGATGTCGCGACCGAAACGCACATGCGCCAGACGGAAACGCCGACCGATCAACCGACAGCTGCGGAACACCGCCTTGACCTGTTCCGGCGTCGCATCGGTGGCAACGTCGAAGTCCTTCGGTTCCCGGCCGAGCAGCAGGTCACGAACTCCGCCCCCCACCAGATGCGCCTGATAACCGGCGTCCTTTAGACGGTACAGCACCTTCAGCGCGCTCTCAGAGATACTGGCGCGCGAGATACTGTGTTCAGATCGCGGAATGACGGTGGGCGTGGCGATAGAGGTATTCCCTGACCGGGGGTTTGGTCGTATAAGGCGGAAGAGAGCGCTCAGCATTGGTGGCCCAATCATACATGTACTGTCGGCACTTGGCAGGACGCAGTTGGCCGATCCGTCCAGCGAGATTCAAGCGTGCCGGGCCATCTTCAAGGCCCTGCGTCAGGTGTGGGACTTGGCCAGCCTGCGCAGCCGAG
This sequence comes from uncultured Gammaproteobacteria bacterium, assembly GCA_963765415.1. Classification (GTDB taxonomy): domain Bacteria; phylum Pseudomonadota; class Gammaproteobacteria; order Chromatiales; family Chromatiaceae; genus CAVXWS01. The sequence continues at coordinate 51,805 of CAVXWS010000007.1, read as the reverse complement.
CCCAGCCCGGAATCGGCAGCAGGACAAGCATCGAGTCACGGGCCAAGAGCCTCTTGGAGCGGCAGTACGCACCGATCGGAGGCGAAGGGCAAGCTCAGTAAGACGCCGCCTCACGCAGCGCGTGCATTACGTCGTTCACATTGCCCTCGCTGTTGTCGACGATGCAGACCAGGTTGCCGACGCTGCAAACGCTCATCCCGGAACCGCGCACCACCCAGCCGCGGGGCGGCGTCCAGCCGTTGACCTGGGTAAACATAGCGAGTTGATCGGCATTGCCCTGGACGATCCGTTTGTAGTCGTGGGCAAAGTGCGCCAGAGACCTGATCTCGGTGGGGGGTAGCAAGCCATAGCCGTCGACGAACGAACCATCATCGCGAAACTGACTGATGGCGAGCACACCATCCAGCGCCAGAAGTCGCTTGATCACACCGCACCCCCGGTCTGCCCGAGCAGATCATAGGCGGCCTGATAGTCGGCGTCCTGGTTGGCCAGGACGACACCGCTGCGCCCGTCGGTCACCGCGGACCATTCGAACCCGACCAGGGTGAAACTGTTGATCGGATAGAATCCCCGGTTGTCCGACAAGGCCTCCCAGCCCCGTGCCTGCATCGTGGCAATGGCGATGTTGGCGACACACATGTGGCTGAGCAGGTCCAGCGCCGTGTCATTCAGGGCGCTGTCCTCGCTGATGAACTTGTCCTGCAACTCGCCGCGATCGTTCATTTGGAACGCCGCGATTGCGCCTTTGAGCGCCATGAGCTGATTGAGATCAGCCATCCTCTACTCCTCTTGTTAAGGTACGTTGCTTACTGGCGGTTCGTCTCCGGAGTGCCGCCTCAAACGAGATCATGAGTGGCGTTCGCCAGCCGCTTCTGCATCAGCGCTATGACCTCGTTGACCGAGGCCTCATGGTTGTCGAGAAAACAGAACACATTAGCGATGTTGCACACGGTGTAGGCCGGGCCGCGTACGATCCAGCCCCGTGGCGGCGTGCTGCCGCAATCAGGACAAAAACTCTCCAGCATGTCGACCTGCATGTGCTCGCTCATGGTGGTGGCCCGGCACATAATGGCGGCCATACGGGCCATCTCATCGTTGATGTGGCCCTTGAACGTGAAGCGATCACCCCGGTAGGAGTATTCGCCGGCGGCGAATACTCCGGGCAGGTGTGATAATTCCGCGGCGACACTCATCGCATCCTCACTCCGATATTTCTTGTTTGGTCTGGAACCACGTCGCCGGAGCGACGCGCTTGTCCCGGTTTCTCGTTGTGTCTTGTTTGCCGGATCGTGGAAATACAATGGCCGACGTCAGGAATCTAGCCTAATGAGGTCACCGCTGTCACATAAAACCGGCCATTGAGAGGCAGGCCAAAGCTAACAAAGAACATGTTTTTTTCTAATGCCCGTGCCCGCAGACGCGAACCGCAGGGGTCTCCGGCAACGCGATTCCGGGACCGCGGCACTCACCGTTAACGTCGCCGGAGATGCCGTCATCGGCCGGGAAGCGGCGAGCGAATCGCCCGAACATGCCGTTATAATGCCGCTTTTGCCAACCCCGAATCCTCAGTTCCATGGAAAAGACCTACGACCCCCACGCCATCGAGCAACGCTGGTACCAGACCTGGGAAGAGCAAGGGCTACTTCGCGCCAAGCGCCGGCGACAGGCACGCCCTACTGCATCATGATCCCGCCGCCCAACGTCACCGGCAGCCTGCACATGGGCCACGCCTTCAAGAACACCATCATGGACACCCTGATCCGCTACCACCGCATGAGCGGCGACACCGACGCTGTGGCAGCCGGGCACCGACCACGCCGGCATCGCCACCCAGATGGTGGTCGAGCGCCAGCTGGAGGCCGAGGGCAAGACCCGCCACGACCTGGGCCGCGAGGCCTTCGTCGAGCGCGTCTGGGAGTGGAGGGCGAGTCCGGCGGCACCATCACCCGCCAGCTGCGCCGCCTGGGCGCCTCGCTGGACTGGGCGCGCGAGCGCTTCACCATGGACGAGGGCCTGTCCGACGCGGTCAGGGAGGTCTTCGTCCGGCTCTACGAGGAGGGCCTGATCTACCGCGGCAAGCGCCTGGTCAACTGGGACCCGGAGCTGCACACCGCGGTCTCCGACCTGGAGGTCGTCTCCGAGGAGGAGAGCGGCCACATGTGGCACATGCGCTATCCCGCTCGACCGACGGCCAGCGGGCACCTGGTGGTCGCCACCACCCGCCCGGAGACCATGCTCGGCGACAGCGCGGTGGCGGTGCACCCGGAGGACGAGCGCTACCAGCACCTGATCGGCGAGCTGGTGGAGCTGCCGCTGACCGGCCGCCGGATCCCGATCATCGCCGACGAGTACGTCGACCCCGAGTTCGGCACCGGCTGCGTCAAGATCACGCCGGCCCACGACTTCAACGACTACGAGGTCTGGCAGCGCCACCGCGACGAACTGCCGATCAGCCGGCAGGCGCACGGCGGCCTGATCAACATCTTCACCGCCGACGCCGCGATCCGCGAGAACGACGCCGAAGAGGGCGAGCTGATCCCGGCGGCCTACCGCGGCCTGGACCGCTTCGAGGCGCGCAAGCGGATCGTCGCCGACCTGGAGGCCGCAGGGCCTGCTGGAGAAGATCGACGATCACAAGCTGATGGTGCCGCGCGGCGACCGCTCCGGCGCGGTCATCGAGCCGTTCCTCACCGACCAGTGGTACGTCAAGGTCGCGCCCGCTGGCCGAAGCCGGCGATCGAGGCGGTCGAGAACGGGCGGCATCCGCTTCGTGCCGGAGAACTGGGAGAACACCTACTTCGAGTGGATGCGCAACATCCAGGACTGGTGCATCAGCCGCCAGATCTGGTGGGGCCATCGCATCCCGGCCTGGTACGACGACCGAGGGCAACGTCTACGTCGGCCGCAGCGAGGCCGAGGTGCGCGCCAAGCACGAGCTCGCCGCCGACTACGCGCTGCGCCAGGACGAGGACGTGCTCGACACCTGGTTCTCGCTCGGCGCTGTGGCCGTTCTCGACGCTGGGCTGGCCGGAGGAGACCGAGCGCCTGAAGCATTTCTACCCGACCAGCGTGCTGGTCACCGGCTTCGACATCATCTTCTTCTGGGTCGCCCGGATGATCATGATGGGGCTCAAGTTCATGGGCGAGGTGCCGTTCCGCGAGGTCTACATCCACGGCCTGGTGCGCGACGCCCAGGGCCAGAAGATGTCCAAGTCCAAGGGCAACGTGCTCGACCCGATCGACCTGATCGACGGCATCGAGCTCGAGGCCCTGGTGGCCAAGCGCACCGGCGGCATGATGCAGCCGCAACTGGCGCAAGAAGATCGAGAAGCAGACGCGCAAGGAGTTCCCGGACGGCATCCCGGGCTTCGGCACCGACGCGCTGCGCTTCACCTTCGCCGCCCTGGCCGCGACCGGGCGCGACATCAAGTTCGACATGGGGCGCATCGAGGGCTACCGCAACTTCTGCAACAAGCTCTGGAACGCCGCGCGCTACGTGCTGATGAACGCCGAAGGCCAGGACTGCGGCCAGACCGGCGGTGACGTCGAGCTGTCGGTCGCCGACCGCTGGATCCTGTCGCGCCTGCAGCAGACCATCGGCGAGACCCGCACTGCACTGGACGGCTACCGCTTCGACCTGGCCGCACAGGCGATCTACGAGTTCACCTGGAACGAGTACTGCGACTGGTACCTGGAGCTGTCCAAGCCGGTGCTGACCGATCGCGAGGCGAGCGAGGCGGCCAAGCGCGGCACCCGCCGCACCCTGGTGCGGGTGCTGGAAACCCTGCTGCGCCTGTCCACCCGATCATGCCCTTCATCACCGAGGAGATCTGGCAGAGGGTCGCGCCGCTGGCCGGGGCCTCAGGCGAGACCATCATGCGCCAGCCCTACCCGCAGGCCGACGAGGCACTGATCGATGCCGCGGCCGTCGCCGAAATGGAATGGGTGATGCAGTTCATCCTCGGTATCCGCAAGATCAAGGGTGAGATGAACATCACGCCCGGCAAGCCGCTGCCGGTGCTGCTGGCGAATACCTCGGCCCAGGATGCCAAGTGGGCCGCAAAGGCCCGGCCCTATCTCGACTTCCTCGCCCGCACCGAATCGGTCGAGTTGCTGCCACCCGGCGACGAGGGGCCGGAATCCGCCATGACCCTGGTCGGCGAGATGAAGGTGCTGATCCCGCTCGCCGGGCTGATCGACAAGGACGCGGAACTGGCACGGCTGGAGAAGGAGATGGGCAAGCTAAAACAGGACCTGGAGCGGATCGAAAAGAAGCTGCAGAATCCGAACTTTGTCGACAAGGCCCCGGAGGAGGTCGTCGGCAAAGAGAAGGAGCGGCTCGCGGCCTCGCGCCGGGCGCTCGATAATCTCGCCGCCCAGGCCGAGAAGATCGGGGCACTGTAGGCATGTGCGCCGCGCCGCCTCGCCCGCCCGATCCGGCCAGGCGGGCCCGCTCGCCCACCTGGATCTCCAGCGCGAATGCCTGGGGGTTTTTGTCAGCCCGCATATTGCATGAGGGGATCGGAGTTTCCGGGAAATCTGGCTAAGCAGTTTGGTCGATCGACTGGCCCATTCGCCGGGAGCGAATGGGCACCGTGCAAAGCACGGGCCCCGAAGGGGTGGAGGGCAGGACGCCCGGAATAACGGCCATAGCCGTCGCTATGGGTGAGCCGGGACCGTCTGTCCGGGGAGCAGACGCAGCCTGGCGAACGGGCATGTCAGGGATGACATGCCCTGGACCCGCGCGTGCAGCCGGAACGCGAAGCGCGATTAGAGGGGCGTCGCTTCCGGCGTCCTGCCTCCGGCGACACTTGCGCCTCCGTGCGCGTCGTCGACAGACTTCCTATGCCGCTGGCTCCGCGCCGGCTTGCGGCGTAAGCTTTTTCGACGTGGGTCCCAATGCAGATCAATAACATCGAGGCGAAATTCCGCCTAGGATAATGACTGCTGCGAGCGTTCGTCGCCCGCTTCTGTTCCTGTGTGCCGCGCACCACCCGGAGGAAGATCACCATGTCAGACATTCAGACCGTACTCGGCGAAGAAGCGGAGGACCTGTTACGCCACGTCTGCAAGGGCATCCATCAGGACGCTCTTTATCTCCCCGGACCCGACTATGTCGATCGGGTCATGGCGTACAGCGACCGCGGCCCGACCGTGATGCGCAATCTGCAGACCATGTTCAACCACGGCCGACTGGCCGGCACCGGCTATCTCTCAATTCTGCCGGTCGACCAGGGCGTGGAGCACTCCGGCGGCGCCTCCTTCGCTCCCAACCCGATTTATTTCGACCCGGCGGCGATCGTCGAACTGGCCATCGAAGGCGGTTGCAATGCGGTCGCCTCAACCCTCGGGGTATTGGGGTCGGTGGCGCGCAAGTACGCCCACAAGATCCCCTTCCTGGTCAAATTCAACCACAACGAGATGTTGACCTACCCGACCATCTACGACCAGACCCTGTTCGCCGACGTCGAACAGGCCTTCGACATGGGCGCCGTCGCCGTTGGCGCGACCGTGTATTTCGGTTCGCCAGAATCGCGCCGTCAGATCCAGGAGGTCAGCGAGGCCTTCCATCGCGCCCATGAACTGGGCATGGCCACGGTCCTCTGGGCCTACCTGCGCAACCCGGCATTCAAGACCGGCGGCAACGATTACCATGCCGCGGCCGACCTTACGGGACAGGCCAATCACCTGGCAGTGACCATCGAGGCCGATATCGTCAAGCAGAAACAAGCGACCGCCGACGGCGGCTTCAAGGCGGTCAATTTTGGCAAGACACACCAGCGGATCTATGACGAGTTGTCCGGCGCCCACCCGATTGATCGGGTGCGCTATCAGGTGGCCAATTGCTATATGGGCCGTGCCGGAATGATTAACTCCGGCGGACCGAGCGGTAAGGATGATCTGCACCAGGCGGTGCGCACTGCCGTGATCAACAAACGTGCCGGCGGTATGGGACTGATCTCCGGCCGCAAAGCCTTCCAGCGGCCGATGACCGAAGGGGTCGGACTGCTCAACGCGATACAGGACGTCTACCTGTCGCCCGACGTCACCATCGCCTGAGTTCGACGAACTCGATCCGGGCCGACAACCTCCTAAGGGCCCAAGCGAGTAACAGCGTCGGAACGGACCGGGCTCGCTTCGTATTCATTCGCTGACGCCGCGTAACCGGCGTCAGTATTTGACCACATATAGACGCTTGAAAAGGCTCATGAAACCCAGCATGCGCCTTGGCGGACCACGCTCTTGGTCGCGCCGGATACCTGGCCGATCCATCTACTCGGGCCAGCCACACAGCGATATTGCTCGCTTCCCCTCATCGCACTGGCGACGATCGCCCCTCACGCTGCTGACATTCAGCGAACCGAAGATATTCGACTATCCCACCCAAACGGAGATGTTTATTCGATGAACCGGCACAAGCCCGGCGGGTGTCGATTCGTGGGCACGAGATCACGACGCGCTATTTCGCGGCTTCGCGGCCGAGAACTGCAGACTATCAAAGTGTGCTAATGCCGAACGAGGGCTCTGAGGGCCCCTGGTGTCGATTTACTTTACAGGGGCGCAGTCGCGAGGCAACGAAAACCGAACGAAAGGCGCTTCGGAAGCTACCGATATTGTTCCCTTTTTCGGTTCTTGACTCGTAAATTCAGCGGCTTATCCGGTGAGAAGGCCGACGTCCGGCTCCACCCTTGGCGTTGCCTGGCACGCTTGATGCTGCACCAAAATCAGGCAGTGACAGGAGGACAAAGACATGGGCTATCGCATTCGTGTTCCGTTGAACAGCCCGGCCTGTGAATCCTACATTCGTGACGGCTGGACACAGACCCATACGGAGGGTCAGTGGGCGACCTTACAGATGGACCCCCTGGAGGTCTACGACGTCGCCCAGGATCAATCCCGGCAACCGGTCGATGCCAGCGAAGTCACAAATCCCCGAGATCATTGATCGGGAGTCGGCCCCCTTCCGACGACAAATCCCAGCACGGGCGGAAACGTCCGTGTGGATGCGATAGTCATTCCTCTCGGCGCTACCGAAAATTCGCCTGAAATCGCCTATCCAGATCACGCCAAACGTCTATCCTTAGCGAGTGACAGAGCCACTGATCGGCGTCAAACCGACGTCATCCGTTAGGAGGAAGACACACCATGGCCGACATCCTGAAACATATCCGCCACCGCGGCAGTAACAACAACGACCCGGACGGTAATTTGTTAGACATCGATTCCTGGTCCGAGCAAGATGCCGTTCGCCGCGCCGAGGCGCTGGGAATCGAGTTGACCGAAAATCGCTGGGATATCGTCTTGTTCGTCCGCGACTATTATCGCGGTCGCGGCGCTGACGCCCCGGCTCGGGAGATTATGAACGCGCTGGAGAAAGAATACGCCGAGGACGGCGGCAAACGCTGGCTGTACAAGCAATTTCCCGGTGGACCGGTGCTCCAGGCGAGCACGATTGCCGGCATCCCGCTGCCGCTTGGTACAACCAACGAATCGTTTGGCACCGTACACTAGACATAGGGTGTCGCGGCAGGGGTCAAGAAATCTTGTCGCGACACCCCGAAGGCCCGCCCTGGCCGCCCGATCGGTCACGGCCGAAGTAGCTGCTCCCTAACTTCCGGTCCCGCATGGACTGCCGACGACGACATCCACTTCCTGCATTTCGGTAGCCTTACGATCTCGAAGGAGCAAAGTGCTATGAAGAACAAGAAGTATGAGGGCATCCACAATGACCCTCTCGGGGCCATGAATCCGACCGGCAATATCATCCGGGACGCCTGGGTGTTCGAATTGATTCCAGAGGCGGAGGACTGCGCAGGTTGGACGCGACAACGCCTAGAGGCCCTGTACGGCCAGGTAAGCTCGGCCTGGGAACCCTACGGCCATCTGGCGTCGCGATTGCCGCCGGAGCTGCGCAGCCGACACCAACGAATCTACGCCGAGGCGATTCGCCGAGCCAGAGACAAGGGCTGGGATCCCGAACGACTGCTCGACAGTGACAATTGAGGTAAAACGACCCCAGATAAGGCATGCATTGCGAGACGGTCGTCGTGCTCCGACCCGAGCACCGCGGCGGCAAAGGCTCGAACCCGGTTTCTGCAACCCGCGTCCAGGGTCGTGGCTTTTCGAGGTCAACTCCGAAACTTCACCAGCCGCGTGACTTGAATGTCCGAGATGAAGACGACGCCCGAGTGCGCATTGTAGAAGGGTTCGAAACCTTCCAGGATGGGTTCGACAAGGTCGTCCGGTACCGCGGCGATGATCATGATCAGCACGTCGTCCTCATTGAACATCAGGTGGCCTTCATGGAATCCATGACTGCCTTTGCCGGAGAGGTTGTTGATGATGGTGTAGCCCTTGACCCCGGCTCGATCGAGCAGGTCGGTGGCAAACTCCTGGTGTTCGCCTTCGAGGATGATCTCGAGCTTCTTCAGCGGGCTCAGGTTGAGATTCGTCATGATGCACTCGGCTCCTCAAACAATGCCAGATCGGTAGCGTATGAATGCGCTCTGCTGCGCCATTGGCCGTCGTCATAGATCCACACTTCGGCCGTCTCAGGGTCGATGACCATCATCCGTATCCAGCCATTGTGGACCAGATGCTTGACGGTGATGACACCTTCAACGGCTCGTCGCGCCTGTTCGAATGGTGCCTCGATGAACGTCATGAGACGCAGCGGTTCGTGATACGGCAGCCCGTCTTTGAGCACCGTCTGCGACGGCAGGCCGGTGCGCAGATCACTGAGGTTTCCGGTCATGACCCCGAAACGTCCGGCGACATTGTGATACACCTTGCTGCCGCTGCCGTAACGCTCATTGTCGACAGTAGAAAAATAGTGCTCCATATTGATCCACTGACCCACGACCAGCGGTCCGGTGAGAATGTTTTCCAACAGCCGGCGTTTCGAGTCCAGACGATAGTCGTAGGAATGCAAGAAGGCCCGACCGCCCAGGGGACACTGCCGAGTCAGCGAGCGGCGACCGATGATGAAATAGGCATTGCGCGACAGGCCCCACTCGGGCCGCACCTGCGACCAATCCATGGCGTTGCGTTGCGTGCGGCGATAGGCTGATGTTGGATCCAGGGTCTTCGCTGGACTTGCCTCCAGACTCGGCAGCCGTTCGTGGGCACAGAGCCTGGCCGCGGCGGTCAGGCCGCTGCGCAGACGGTCCAGGTACACCAGGTGCGACGGCGGCATCAGATCGAGATCGACTAATCTGACTTCGTCGGTAGTGGTGTTGTGCAGGGCGGGCGTGAACCAGGCGTCATCGGCGATATCGACACCCTGCCGACGCAGGCGCCGGCGAACCTCCGGTTTGTTGGCCATCTGTGCGAGCACCCGCGCACTGACCAGACCGTGACTGCCGCCACAGGCGCCGCAGTCCAGCGCCGATTCGTAGGGATTGTTCTCTGACGTGCTGCCGTGCCCGACCAAGAGGACGAAGCGCGAAAAGCCCGAGGTCAGACCAATCGAGCGCAGCGCCTGAGCGACGAACAGCGTCTGCTCCTCGAGGCTGAAACCAATGCGTCCGAGTCGCTTGAGTTGCAGTTGGGCGAACGACGGGTTGATGCGATAGGCCTTGTTCAGACGCTCGACGAAGGACTGCTCCTCGACCCGGGTCAGGCCCAGCTCACCGGCGTGACGAAGAGGTGTCTGTTGCTTGCCCACGGCGGACTCGCGCAGCTCCCGGATCATGTCGTCTGTGATGCGTTCCGGGGCCAGCGCAAATTCCTGTTCAACGGCCTTGACGATCAGGGCGCGCTGGACGGCGCGGACGATAGAATCCGCCTGATCGCGGCTGAGCTTGTCGAGCAGCAATCGGGTCGTCGGCTTTTCCGAGTGCAGCCGCTTGCGCCAGCGGTTATAGCTCTGCGGGGCGACCGTCTTGCCGACCATGTCGAAACCAAACAGCAGGCCGATCGCCTCGACCGTGACAAAGGGCGTCAGCACCGACTCTTTGAGTTCGTGCATCGCCTTTTCCAGGGTGGTCAAGGCGGCCTCGTCCTGGGCAGCGACAGCGGTCATCTCCAGTACCAGGTTCTTCGGGGTCAGCAATACCGGGCAGAGATGGTTTTCGCTGCCCTTGCCGAGTTCCATAAAACTGACTGGCACACCAAAGAACCCGGCTATACCAAAGGTCTGATAGTCGCCCACCGACTCGAGATGGCGCCGGATGCGCTCGGAGCGAGTATCGATACAGAACAACGCCTGAACGAAGGGACGCTTCTCGCGCGGCGCCGGCGGTGTCAGGCTGACTCCCGTGAGCAGACTCTGGATGGCATGCGCCTCCATCGCTTGCAGCCATATCAGCCCCTCGCGCTGTTCAAATCCCTCCAACACCTCCAGAAGACAGCTCAAGGCTTCAGCCGGCAACCGCCTCAGAGCCTCGGCGCCTCCGGCCTGTTCGGCCAGACTGCGAAGACGTCCGGCCTGGCGCTCGACCTCATGACGACGCTTGCGCACCACATACCCGGCGAACACCCTCGCGATCTCGGCCTCGCGGCCGCGCGCCAAAACCTGCTCTACCCGCAGCGCCATTGCCGGCAGGATGTCGCCGCCGTGCAGTTCGTGACGCAGATAGGTCTCCGCTGTGCGGGTGTCTATGGCCTCGTGGACAGCCCTTCTCGTGCAAGCCATTCTCCGCAGACCGCGCTCGTTCAACAGCGCCAAGCCGAGCGTCAGGCGGACCGCGATGAAATCCACCAGATCACCCGGGTAGCGCTGGTTCCAATAGTAGTGCTTGGCACTCGATCGCCAGCGGATGAAACCGGCCCAACCGTGCAGATGGACGAGCTCGCGGGTGAAGTAACCCACCCACTGCTCTTCCGGGATCTGCAGCGCCCCCATGACGTGGGCGATAATGCCCTCAGGGTGATCGTCGGCAGCCAGTATGCGGTTGATGTGCAAGCCGCGCAGGAACAGCCGCACGTTGCGGCGGGCGACCTCGCGCCAGGCGGCGAAGAAACCTGATTCGCGCCCCGGCATACCCCAGACCGACTGACCTTCGTCGAAGAAGTCGAGGCAACTCTTCACCACCAACTCATCCAGTTCACAGCCGATCTCGGTACCGTACAGTGCATCCACGGCCTCGTAGACCGGACGATCGCCCAGCAGCTCGTTGCCCAGCCGCCCGGCCAGACCGTCGGTGGCGAGGTCAGTTTCCGGTGGCACTGCGTCGGTCAATTCGGCATGCAGTTCGGCGACCTCGGCCAGCGCCAAGCCCCTACTCACCGGCTCCGCGGTTTCGGTCAGCAGGATCATCAACCAGCGCTTCAGGTCAATCCCGCCGATCTCTCCGTGCTGGTCAACGAACGTCTGAACCCGGGCGGCGAGCTCCTCTCTATCCACCTTGCCCTGCGCCAGATAGCGCTGATAAACCGGGCGTGGCAGATAGCCCCGACCGTGGAACAGCCGGCTGCCTTCCTTGACGGCGGCATCGAACGTCAGATGTTCCAGGCCGTGCAGCGGGTTGTGATGGATGAACGAGCGCATCGGCCAGAAGAAGGGGATCGACTCGCCGGCCACGTAGATCATGGCGCGGATCTTCAGCTTGCGCCCCAGAGAAAGGCTCATGACAGGTCACCCGTCAGATAGACGCCAACGGCGACCAGGGCCGTCAACGCGACGGCGTAAAACCAGGTCTCGGTGAGACTGAGATCCGGCACGCGCTGGTTTCTGTCCGGACCGACGATCAGGCCCTGCAGCAGCCGGGCGCCGGTCCAGCTCCAAAGCAGCCAGATGCCCACCAGGCTGACGGCCGCGCCCGGGGTAGCCACTAGCAGGGTAGCCAGCATGCTGAAGAAACCGGGAAACAAGGGGGTCGCGATAACCGCGAGCACGACCAGCACCAACACACCGGAAAAACGCGGCAGCGTCTGCGCCAGCCCGCCGTAGAGGCCTGTGTAGGCCGCGCCGAAGCGCTGCTCCAGGCCGGCACCGAGCAGGGCGAGCAACACCAGTGGGGCGCTGAAGCCCAAGGCATGCAATCTCAGCGAGCCCTCTGGCGTGCCGGCGAGCGCGGCGACCCAAAGCAAGGCCCACGCCGAGGTGCCGAGAAAACCGGTCCACAGACCAACCTCGCGCAGAGCGAGTGCCCGAAGCGCATACAGCGCCGAGGTGAAAAGCGCCCAAACCGTGATCCACGCGGGCGGATCCAGGCTCGCGACCGACAGCAGCGAGAGTCCGATCTGCGGCCAGACCAGTAGCAGCGCACCGCGCAGCAGCGGATTACGCAACCTCGCCAACGCGGCGTTGAAGGCCATGCTGAGTGGAAACAGCGGCAGAAAGAGTCCGGCGAGTAGAATCAGCAGTTGCGACAAGTCAGGTCCACCTCAGCCAGACGTTCAGCCGGGCGGCTAGCGCCAACAGACTCCGCGTCAGCCAGGCGTAGAGATCGATCACATAGAACTCGCGCGAGACCAGTGCGTAGAAATTCATCCACAGACGGCCGACGTGCTTGCGCCCCCATCCGCCGCTCCGTTCCGAATAATAGGTCAACAACCAGCCGAGTACGATGACCGCAGTCATCAGGCCCACGAGTAGGTCGAACCAGACCAGGTCGATGCCCGCAGCGGCATAGATGCGTGCTCGGAAGTCCGGGTCAGGATACAGAAACAGGTCGAATGCGTGACTGATCAGGGTATAGCCGAGCACCACGACGGCAAAGGAGAAGATGATCAGGGTCACCAATCGCCACAGATTTTCGGTCCGCATTCGATAGGTGGCGAACAACAATTGTGTCCCCGTCATCCAGCCGAAGAACAGCAGAACGACGGCCCCCTGCTTCTGAAAGAAATCCTGGGCAACGAGCCAGTGCGCGAGAATCAGGATCGTCACCGGCACCGCCAGGGTGAGCGCCGCCATCAACAACCAGGGCTGACGACGCCGGGCCGGGCGGCGCTCGACGACGAAGGTGTAGAGGTCGTCCTTGGGAACGCCGTCGTCTGCTCGGGCCTCGCTGATTACGCCGCCGGCGCCGAGAAACAGCGTGCCTTTGAACAGGCCGTGGGCAATCAGATGGTAAACCGCCAGAGAGAATGCTCCGACCCCGCATTCCATGATCATGAAGCCCATCTGTCCCATGGTCGAGTAGCCGAGCGACTTCTTCACGTCGTTCTGCGTCAACATCAGCACAGAGCCGGTGACTGCGGTGACCAGGCCGACGATGAATATCCAGTGCAGGACGTCGCCGGTATGGACATAAACCGGTACGAAACGATTGATCAGGAAACCGCCCGCATTGACGATACCGGCATGCATCAGGGCCGAGACCGGCGTCGGCCCGCCCATGGTGTAAGGCAGCCAGGTATGCAGCAGAAACTGAGCCGATCGCGCAAAGGCGGCAAAGGCCACCAACGCGCCCACGACCTCGACCAGCGGCAGACCGAGCAGCGTCTCGGCACCCGGGTCGGCGGCGATGCGTTCGAAGATTTCCGGCAGCGACCAGGTGCCGTAGGCATGGTAGAGCACCGCGGCCGCGAGGACGAGCGGCAGGTCACCGACGCGATAGGTAATAAAAGTCCAGAAGGCCTTGCGGTACGCCGAATGACTTCGGGTGTCGTGTCCGAGCAGGAAGTAGAGCAGCACCCCGATCAGATGCCAGGCCACCAGCAAGGTGACCATATCGGCCGCCGCGACCATGACCAGCAGCGCGGCGGTCATGAGATCGAGCAGCGTGAAGAAGCGGCCGTAGCCCGGCTCCTCGGCCATGTAGCGCACGGAATACAGGCGAACGATCAGGCTGATCCCGGCGATGACGAGCCCCATCAGCGTACTCAGGGGATCCAACATCAAGGAACCCCACGAGCCTTGGACGCTGACCTGCAGAGGTCCGTAACCAGACAGGGTCAACCACAACAAGGCCGCTGCCAATAGAAACGTCAGGATCGCCGCGGCCACGCTGATCCGGGCAACCCGCAGACCCAGCGAATTCTGCGTAACTTGCACCAGCAGCGCCGACAATAACGACAGCGCCGGGAGTAATGCGACCAAGCCCTCGATCATCTTCGGCTATCTTCCGTCGACACAGGGCGTTACGGGTCTGGTGACGCCGCTCTCCAGGTCTTGGCGTTTCTCCGTTCCGGGCATCGTCAACTCCGCTGGCCGGGTCCTCAAGATCGGTTACGATCTCTATACCGAAAACAGTCTAAGGACAGTTCGAATCGAGATACATAGACATTTCGAATAGTATCGATCGTTTTCGACTTATGTTTGTTAACGATCAATAAAGGGATTACGGCAGCGATGGGCCATGTATCGAGTGCCATCCTCCCGAGATCGGCCGGCATTCATCCCATGGCCCGGCAGGCACCCAGGGCCTCTCGATAATACATTTACGATAATCGATAAATAGAATTGAAACTATCGACTTTATAACGATCGAACAGTGCCTTATAAAGGAGTATTCGGTATTATCTTTGACGGTAGCTCGACGTGAGAATCCTAAACGAAATTCGCTTCGACAATCTGCGCGGTGACCTGTTCGGGGGTGTGACCGCTGCCGTCATCGCACTACCCATGGCCCTCGCCTTCGGCGTGGCCTCGGGGGCCGGACCGGCCGCTGGCCTCTACGGCGCGGTCCTGGTCGGCCTGTTTGCTGCGTTGTTTGGTGGCACGCCAACGCTGATATCGGAGCCGACCGGACCGATGACGGTTGTGTTCACGGCCGTGATCGCCAATCTGCTCGCGGCAAGTCCGGATCAAGGCATGGCGATGGCATTCACCGTGGTCATGCTTGCCGGCGTTTTCCAGATGCTGTTTGGGGCGCTGAAGCTTGGCCACTATGTGACCATGATGCCGTACACCGTCGTTTCCGGATTCATGACCGGGATCGGCGTCATTCTCATCCTTTTGCAGTTGGGGCCGTTTTTGGGTCACGCGACACCGCCTGGCGGCGTCCTGGGTACGCTTGAGGCACTGCCGGCACTGGTCGCCGACATCAAACCCGCGGAAACGGCCCTCGCCGCCCTCACTTTCGCACTCATCGTTCTATTCCCAAAACGTCTGAGACGTTTGATGCCGCCGCAATTGCTGGCCTTGGTCGTCGGATCCCTGATTTCGGTATTCCTCCTGTCTGATCTGGGGCTTCGGCGTATCGGCGAGATACCGATGGGTCTACCGGAACTGCAAGTGCCGGTGTTTTCCGTCGACCAATGGCAACTCATGGTGATGGATGCCGCCGTTCTCGCCATGCTGGGGAGCATCGACGCCCTGCTGACTTCGGTGATTGCCGAGAACCTGACTCGAAAGCAACACAGCGCTAATAAAGATCTATTCGGTCAGGGTATGGGTAATCTTGCATCCGGTCTGTTTGGCGGCATCCCCGGCGCCGGAGCGACAATGGGCACTGTCGTTAATATCCAGACCGGCGGTCGAAGCGCCTTGTCCGGTTTGACCCGCGCGCTGCTGCTGTTGATCGTCGTGCTCTGGGCCGCGGATTTGACGGCGCATATTCCGCTGGCCGTGCTGGCCGGCATCGCGTTGAAAGTCGGGTTCGATATCATCGACTGGTCGTTCCTGCAGCGCGCCCACCGAGTCTCTGTGAAAGCCGCCTGGATCATGTACGGCGTGATCGCTTTGACGGTCTTGGTCGACCTGATCACGGCCGTCGCGCTGGGTGTCTTCATCGCCAACGTTTTGACCATCGAACGCATGGTACGGGTCCAGAGTGGCTCGATGAAGGCCATTCAGCATCCCGGCGAGAGCGATGATCTGACTAGGGACGAACAGACCCTGTTGGAACAGGCAAAGGGGAAAATCTTGGTGTTCTCGTTGTGCGGACCGTTGATCTTCGGACTCGCCAAGGCCATCTCGCGCAAATACGCCGTATTGACCGAGCACCAAATCCTGATTATCGATTTCACCGGCGTGCCGACACTTGGGGTTTCCTCCTCACTGGCCTTGGAAAACATGGTGCTCGAGGATCTGCAAAAACAACGACCTGTGTTCATCGTGGGTGCTACCGGCGAAGTCAAGGAACGTCTGCTCAAGCTGGGAGTTCTCGATCGATTGCCGGCGGAACACATCGTAGAAACTCGACAGGAAGCATTGGTAATAGCCAATCAACTCCTCGACCGGAAGATTCTCGAGCGACAGCCCGGTGACTCAGCCGAAGTCGCCTGAATCCAGTACAATGCCGTGTAGTCTTTTCAATCTTCCTTGTCCTACCGATGGTGGATTCACTGCCGCGCGCCGCGAGCCGCGGGTGTACCGCACGGACTCAGACGCAGCTGCCCTGCCCCAAATGACCGCGCACACACCGGGTACGAACCGCAACGCCGACGTCCGGTGCCGGGAGCCTCAGGGACGCCAATAGAAAATGCCGACCATAAAGCTCCGAACTTACGTCTACATCGATTCGCTGCAACCCCAGCTCGCGGCTTACATGGCAACCGTATCGCAGGGGTTTCTCCCGGTGCCGGGTGATGCCTGTCTGTGGGTAGAGGTATCGCCCGGCATGGCAGTTCACCGCTTGACCGATATGGCCCTGAAAGCCACCCGCGTCCATCTGGCCCAGCAGGTGGTGGAACGCGCCTACGGGTCCATGGTGATCCATCAACGCGACCAGAGCGATGTGCTCGAGGCCGGTCGTCTGGTCCTGGCCAAGATGGGGGCATCCCAGCAAGACCGCCAGATGCCGATCATCGCGTGGCAGGAAGTGATTCGTGGCATGACTCCGGATCACACGGTATTGATCAACCGCCAGGATCGTCGCGGATCTATGATTCTACCCGGTCAGAGCATGTTCATTCTCGAGGCAGAGCCTGCCGGCTACGTCATTTATGCGGCAAATCAGGCGGAAAAGGCCGCCAGTATCACGCTGATCGATGTCCGTGCAGTCGGAGCCTTCGGGCGACTGGTTTTGTCCGGTCGCGAAGGCGACGTTGATGAGGCCGCGGCCGCCGCGATTGCGGCCATCCAGAATCCGTCCGGAACCTGAGCTCCGACCCACCATCATGCATCGCCAGGAACTTCTTACCCTACTTGATCATCACAGCACGCGCTGCATGGACGAGGCCGCCTATATCAGGCAGGCGCGAGACTTTGTCATGGAGCACGAAGACTGCTTCTATTGCGATCTTTGGCCGGGTCATGTCACGGGGTCGGCGTGGGTGGTGAACCCGCGTCGTGACCACGTGCTGCTGTTACATCACCGAAAACATGATCAGTGGTTCCAACCTGGTGGCCATGCAGACGGCGATGCCGATATCCTCCGCGTCGCCCTGCGCGAAACCTCGGAAGAAACCGGACTCGACCCTACGCACATACGACTGGTCGAGGGCAGCGTCTTCGACGTCGATATCCACACGATACCCGCCAGCGCGCGCGGTCCGCGTCACGAACACATCGATATTCGCTTTCTCGTGGAGATGGATGACGACCTGGAGATTCCAGGCAACGACGAGTCGCATCAGGTCTTGTGGGTGGCACTTCGCGACGTACCCCGCTTCAACAACAACCGTTCGACCTACCGTATGGTCGAAAAGACCCGCCGCCTACGTGGCACATGAGCATCAGTGACTTAGCCCAGTGACAGTGGGGCGGCCTACTGCCCGCCGCGGTTCAAAGTGCCCTATTTCTTCTTTGTCCTGCCGGACTTCTTCGCCACTTTGATGTGTTTCTTCAACATCGGCCACATGGTTTCGATCCGGTCGCGTGTGCGCGGCTCGACTTCGAGTGCAAAGTCGCGAAAGGCCTGCGCGACGAGTGAGAGCTCCTTTCTCTTCGGATAGACCAAATACCATTGGCGCATGATCGGGAAATCCTCGACATCGAGGATAGCGACCGGGCCATCCGGGCCCTCGAGCGTAAGAGAGTGCAACGACAGCACCGACAGCCCCAGACCGCCGACGATGGCATGCTTTATTGCCTCGTTGCTACCCAGTTCCATGCGCACATTGGGTTTTAGTCCGAGCTTTTCGAAAGCCTTCAAGGTCGCATCGCGAATCCCCGAACCAGGCTCTCGCAGGATCAGCGGTTCCTCGGCGACCCGTGCGAGCGGGATCTTCTTTTTACCAACCAGGGGGTGGTCACGAGGGGCCATGACCACCAATGGATTAGGCGCAATCGGGAAGGACTTCACCTCGAACTGGCCGGCCGGCACCTGACCCATGATGTAGAGGTCATCCTCGTTGGCATTGATGCGTTCGATGATTCGGTCACGGTTGGAGACCTTCAACGCGACCTCGATCCCCGGATACAGCTGACAGAACTCACCCAGCAACTCCGGCGTGAAGTACTTTGCATTGGTAATGACACCGAGGCGCAGACGGCCGCGCTTGATGCCTTTGAGATCGGCCACCTTCATCTCTAGATTGGCCAGGATCTCGAAGATCCTGCGACACGACTCGTACAATTCCAGCCCGGCCTCAGTCGGACGCACGTTACGGCCGACATGCTCGAACAGAGGCAGACCGAGCGAATCAGCGAGTTTCTTGATCTGCATGGAAACCGTGGGCTGGGTCAAAAACAACTCGTCCGCCGCCCGCGTGAAGCTGCCGAGTCGGACAATCGCTTCGAACACCTGAAACTGGCGTAGCGTCGCATGCCGGATCAGATAGTCGGGCATTGCCGCTGCCGGTGCGTGGTCCTGTTCGGTCGGTGTGCGCATCTGGCTGCCTCTCCGGCCGGCAAGGTCGAATTCAGGAGGTAGTTCGAGCCGACCTCGCCCGGTTTCCGCCATCCCGGCAGAGTCGGATCACTGGTTGTTGTACGGACCTTCTCGGCTGCAATAGGGACCAGGCTTCAATCCGGCCACACCCTGCTACCGTGTCGGTAACTGTCAGCGGTATCGCTGCCGGCAGTCCGCTTAGCAGGACTGGAGGCCCTAGTTGTGGTTCTCGGCGCCGCCTTGGGTGTTGCCTTGGCAGCGCGATTCGGTGCTGCCTTGCGGGTCGTGGTCGCCGCCACCTTACCCTCCGCGCTCGCCTTGGTCTTGCGAATTGATGCCGTTAGCTTCTCGCCGGTCTTGTCTGAGGTCGTCATAGCCTCATTACCTCGTCGGTCAGTTGTTGAATTTCTTCGCTGGCCGCCGCACCCCGGCTACCGAAGTCGAACACGCTGCGGCCTTCAAGTGCACTCATACGATACGCCATACGGCGCCGGATCGCGGTCTGTGCAGCGGGTACCGTGAGCTCCTCCAGGGCCACGCGCACCATCTTCGACAGCCGCGTCTGCGGCTCGAGTTGGTTGATCACCAGCAAGGCCTTGAGACCTGGATTTTCCCGCCGTGCGGTTTCCACCTCATGCTCTATGTGCACGGTCGCCCAGATGTCCAGTGGCGAGGGTTGCACAGGTATCAAGGCTATGTCGACGAGGCGCAACGCACTGCGGGTCTGCGAGGCCTCTACCGAAGGCGGGCAGTCGACAACCACATGCGTGTGGATGAGGGCAGCGTCGCGCAGGGTCGATTCGAGATCGTCGACCGCATCCAGAACCGGAAGATCCGATTGTTCATCGCCCATAGCGCGCCACTGTAGCACCGAGCGCTGCGGATCGGCATCGAGAACGACGGTATCGGCCTGACGTTTGAGCGCCCTGGCCAGGTTTAAGGTGAGGGTGGTCTTGCCCGCACCGCCCTTGTTACCGACCAGTGCGATCTTCGCCATTAGTGCCGTTCAGTCTTCTGCTACGCCGCCGTTGAGACGATCGAACGCCTCGGCCAGGCGGTGCTGCAAAGGCTCCAGTACGCCACTGTCTTCGTCGGAATGAATAGTCATGTTGACGTAGTCACGACCAAAGCCCATGTCGGGGTAGAGTCCCTCGCGTTCGGAGACCTCTGCAGCGCGATCGAGGAAATCGCGCAGCTCGCTGTAGTCACTGAACTCGTAGCGCCGCTCGAGCCTGGGTGGCCGACCGCGCTCTTGCCACTGGTGGGTCATGATCTCCCCTTCCTGGCAACGCCAACGACGGCGGTGTGAGTGCGGCCGGAGATCGACTGCAGCTGGTCCAGCCAATCCGCCAGTTCACGTGCGTGCGCCTGCTCCTCGACGAGCAGCTTCTCGAAAAACTGCCGGTCGTCGTGACGTCCGGCACGCGCACAGTAACGCGTGGCATCGTCGTAAAGACGAACCAGGTCCTGCTCGAAGGCCTGATCGTGGCGCAGCAACTCCGCCAGATCCCGGCCCAGATTGACAGGGCGCAGCTGCGAGGCAGCCGGCGCGGCTCCGTGCGCGAGCATGCGAGCAATGACCCGTTCGACATGAGTCATTTCTTCATGCGCCTCGGCGCGAAGCCGTTCGGCCGGTTCCGCTAAACCCCAATTGTCGACCAGTCGGGCCTGCGCCGTGTAGAGTTGAACCGCCGATAACTCCAGGCTAAGCGCCCGCCCTAGATAGCCGAGTACGGTTGGGTCTGTTGTCGTATGCAACGTCATGCCTACCGAATAATCGCCCCTCTAGCGAGGGGCAATCCATCAAGCTTAAGCCGCAGCGTCGGCGACTGCCCTTCGGCAGAACCGGTTCGACCTCGCGATGCGGACGGGCAATGATGTGCGCGGCCACCAGGCCGTCACCCACTCGCTCGCAGGCATCGGCGCCGGCACGAACGGCGGCGTTGACCGCCCCGGTCTCACCGCGCACCAAAACGGTCACATAACCGCCGCCAACGAACTCCCGGCCGATCAGGCGAACCTCAGCGGCCTTGGTCATCGCGTCCGCCGCCTCGATTGCCGGCACCAGGCCGCGGGTCTCGATCATGCCCAATGCAATCCCGTAGTTTTCACTTGCCATCGTCGTATCTCCGTTATCTCAGTGGATTTTTGACAGTCGACCGACCGCGCCCTGACGCAGTCGTCGTAAATCAGTTGTTGCCGAGCACCGACTCGACCTCGCGATGCGGACGCGCAATGATGTGCGCGGCCACCAGACCATCACCGACCCGCTCGCAGGCATCGGCTCCAGCTCTTACCGCGGCATTGACCGCGCCGGTCTCGCCACGAACCATTACGGTGACATAGCCGCCACCGACAAAATCTCGACCGATCAACCGTACCTCTGCCGACTTGGTCATGGCATCGGCAGCCTCAATGGCAGGCACCAGCCCGCGCGTCTCAATCATGCCCAGTGCAATGCCGTTGATATCAGTTGCCATGGTCGTGTCTCCTAGTGACTCGATTGTCAGTTAAACTTGTAAGCCTCACGCCGATGCCGGGGCATCAGCCAAATCTGGCGTCTCTTCCGGCGGCGGCCATTGGTCGATGATTCCGCAGACGGTCAAATCGGTGAGCACCTCGAAACTCTCCGCCGCGTAGCGCGCGGCCGACCCACTCGCCGTAAACACCCAATTGCCTGGGTTGACGCCGACCGGATCGACGGCAACCTGCAGATTGCCACTCGCGTTTTTCAACACGCGAAGGCTGGAGTGCCTCAGTCCTTCGACCCGCTGGGTGCACACCAGCGTGCCTTCCACTTGAAAGATCTCCATCAGCCCGCACCCGCCGGCCGATCGATTTCATCGCTCGCTCCGCGGTCCTTTATCCCTGCATCGTCGTGCGCGTCGCCGCCGTCAACTTCCGGCGGCCAGCGGTCGATGATGCCGACGATCGTCAGGTCGCTCGGATAACCCTTGCTGCCGGCAGCCTCACGTGCGGCCGAACTGCCCACGCAGATCACCCAATCACCGGGCTTCGCTCCGACAGCATCCACTGCCACCAACCTGGAGGAGCCGTCGATCACCACCTGCAGGTGCTTGTGCTCCATCATCGCGATTCGGTTGGTCGCGACCAGAGGACGCTCGACCTGGCAGATCTTCATCAGTGCGCCCCTGCAAATTCACTGGCCGTTACCGAACAGTCGATAACCTCGATCGGACCCGTGCCGGTGCAATCCCGCACGACCTGCATGACGTGCAACAATCCGCGCTCGAATATCTTTGTGTAACGCGAGGTCACTGCTTTGGCGACCTGAGCGCATCGTTCGACGGCGCGCTCTTTCGCTCCGGGCACCTGGCCGTGGTAGTCGAAGCGCACCACGATCGGAATCGGCAACCCATGAGCGGCATTCAGACCCGAAAAGATCTTGACGCCGACATCCATATCCTTGGCCGCTTCCTCAACGGTGTTGAGGTAGGCGAAATACATCAGGTTGCGCAACTGCGCTTCCTCGAAGCCGATACCGGCTCCGATGAAACGTTCGGCATGGCCAATATCGTGATAGCTCGATCCGTGAAAGGCGCGCACATAGGCGATCTGCGAAAAATTGTTCTGCAGCAGCCGCACGATGAAGCGTTGCATGCCGCTCGAAGTATCGTTGGCGGCGGCGGCAACAAACCGCTCGATTGCGGCCAGCGCCTCGCTCGGGCCCAAACGCGCGGTTTCAATGAACAGCGCGCTGCTGTCGACGTGAGTGCTCAGATCTGTCTGGCCCCGCCCATCCGGCACGTGCACCCGGATCGAGTCCGTATCGGTGTCCATACCGATCAGGAGAAGATCGATCGATGCACCGCAGCAGTAGCTGTTCTCGATGGCCTCGCGAAAGGCTTCGAGTCGCTTCAGACCTTCCGCAGCCGCCAGTTTGGTATCCGATCCATGTGCGGCGCAGCCCTGATGCTCGGGATCGACCGAACTGAAATGATAAACCACTGTCTTCAGGTATCGCGTCGGTGCATCGGCCAGATTGGGGCGGCCTTCCCGGTAGCGCAGCATCTCGACCTCAACCCATTTCTGAATGCTGTCTTCCACATCAAAGGTCGCACCGGCGTATGATTTTCGGCGCACCTGATCCTGCGGCAGTCGCAGCACATAGCGAATCACGTGGGCCACGCGACCATCGGCGCAAGGCGAGATGTCCAGGGTGTGAAATCCGCAACCCTGGAGAAACTCAGCGAAGTCCTCGGCACTATCCAGCGCAAGCGGATCCTGGCTGAAGAACCCGTCGCAGTAGCGGCGGTAGGTCTCGAAAACGCACCAGGCGAACAGACGTCTCATGTCGAGCTGGCTGATCCAAGCGTCAGCGAGAATCTCCTGCGGCAGATTGAAGCCGAGTTCTTGCTCGGCCTTCTTCTGCGCCTGGTGCTCAAAATCCGCGTCGTGCTCGAACGCCGAGATCTCCCTCAGCACGGGCTTGATCCTGTCGAACGACTGCTTTACGCCATCTTCGTACTGGAACAGGCGCGCGTTCTCACGGCTGTCGACCAGCGGATGTTCCGCACCGCTGGCGCGTGCAGTCCGCGACGCTACCGAGTCGGCGCCACCGGGCCGGCGCAAGGGTGCACGACCCGGCCCCCGACCGTGTTGTCTGGCGCGATTTGGGTGAACGCGTTGCATATCGGTGCTATTCGCTTGCAGATCCGGTTGTTGCTGCCCGGCGCCTAGCCGCGCGCGCCACCGCTATAGGTGACCAGCGAGCCGACTTCGGTGTTGCCGCTGCTGCCAGTCACCTTGCTCACCGGTTCTGGCAACTGGTCGTTGCGCGGTTCCAGGCTGCGGAAGTTCATTGCGCTCACCGGACCACCACCGCGGCGGGTCGGATTACGACGCGTCGCCGAGCTTCCCTCGGTCCCGGTCACGTGATCGCCTCGATCCCAATCATCGCCGGTGATGCGCATACCCGCATCCATGCCCTCTCCGGTGACACGGGACACAACGCGCCCCTCAATTTCAGGGCGCGTGTCAGGCACCTCCGGAGCCGCACCAGCAGCCGCACCGAAGCGCTTCTCCTCGGTGCCCGTGACCTTGCCAGTGGCCATACCGAACGGACCGGTGATGCGTCCCTGCTCGTAGCGCGAACCGGTCACGGCC
Source organism: uncultured Gammaproteobacteria bacterium (assembly GCA_963765415.1). Lineage (GTDB taxonomy): Bacteria > Pseudomonadota > Gammaproteobacteria > Chromatiales > Chromatiaceae > CAVXWS01. The sequence goes on along the minus strand of CAVXWS010000007.1, from coordinate 28,070 downwards.
GAGGTCTGGCGCTGTCCGTCTGCGGCATGCGCCGGCGATTCAACGCTGAAATCACCCCACGGCACATCACCCAGCGGTTGCGGAAAGTCGGGACTGCCGGGCTGTGCCGGCGTCGCCGGACAGACACCCACCATCTGGTCGACGCCCACATAGGGCGTGCCGCTCACAGTTTCACAGGCCCCCTTGTCTGCACCGGTCATCTTGCCGCCAACGCCAGGCTGCTGACCGGTCATGGGCATACCAGCCTGGCGTGCACTAGGGCGCGTGCGCTTTTGAACCTCCTGCTGCTGCGGTGCCTCGCAGAAGTCAGTCGCCTGCTCGAGGCCGGCATAGGGCGTACCCGTGATGGCCTTGCAGGTACCGGGCTCGTCGCCGGTAACTCTTCCGGAGCGACCCGTCATGGTTCCGGTGACGCCTTTGCCGCCTGCGGTCCGGGACAGACCGACCTTTTGATCCTGCGGCGTCGGGGCGGCCTCGCAGAAGTCGTCATACTGTTCCCGGCTGGTGTAATCGTCACCGGTCACGTTGCGGCAACTGCCAGCCTCATCCCCGGTCATTTTCTGGCGGCGGCCCACCGTGGTGCCGGTCACAGCACCGCCGCGCAGGGTGGCGCTGGCACGGACTTTTTTCGGCGCGGCACCGATGTCACTCGGCCCGGTGTACTGGGTTCCGGTCGTTAATCGATCGGCGCCGGCCTCATCCCCTGTAACCTTTGTCGAGCGACCGACGTTGCTACCTGTGACGCCCTTGCCCTTCATCGTCTCGACACGGGTAACCTTGGACGGGTTCGGCTCCGGCTTGGTGCCACAAAAGGCCTGAGTCTGTCCCGGGCTGATGTAGTCGTTGCCGGTGATGCGCTTACAGGTTCCGGGCTCGTCACCGGTAACCTTCTCGCTGCGGCCTACCTCGTTGCCGGTCACGGTCATGTCGCCACGAGTCGAGCTGACGCCAACGCGCATGGGCGTCTTGGCGGGCTCGCTGTGGCAGAACTCGCGGAACATATCGGCCCCCATGTACTCCGTACCGGTTACCGAGCGGCAGGTGCTCGGCTCGTCACCGGTCACCGACCGGCTGCGTCCGACCATCGTGCCGGTCACGGGCTGACCGTGGCTCGTCTCGCTGACACCGACTTTCCAGCTCTGGTCCTGTGCGGCGCCCTGCTCGCTCTCCTTGGGGCGTTGACGACGCCGGCCACTGCAATCGCCGCACTTTTGCGTTACGCCTGACTTGCCGTTGCGACTGCGCAATTCACGTAACTCGCGAGCAAGCTCACGACTGCTCAGGTCCGGGTTGACCGCACGAGCGGTCTGCGCGGCACTTACGGTGCCGTTCCTAACGCCAGCCTTGCCACGCGTCGATTGCGCCTTGCGCCGCGCCAGCGCCGCTGCTCGGGTTGGATTGCTCTGCGCCGAGGAGCGGCGAGCGACCATACCCTTGACCGCACGTTTGTTGCTCCGCTTCGGGGTGTTTGCCGCCTCACGCGTCTCGCCTTTGCAGCCACAACCGCAGTCACCCTCTTTCGCCGCCGGTTGAACAGCGTCGGCCATCGCCGCGACTTTGCGCGCCTTGGGACCACCGGTCGCCGTGCGATCGGCACTGTTGTCGGCTCGCTTACCTTGCGTCGAGAGCGCCTTGCGGCGAGCGAGCGCGACAGCCCGCGAAGCGGTTGCCTGATTGGGTAGGCGCAACGACATATCGGGCACGAGGCTTGGCCGCGGCAGCAGTTGGCACCGGTGTCGGCGCCGCAGTGGTCGCGATTTCCGTATCCGTGCGGATGCGCTCCGGGCTGCTGCCCGACATCGCGCCTTTACCGCCACTGGACAAGGCCTTACGCCTTGCCAGTGCTAACGCTCTGGTGCTTTGGCTCTGTGCCATAGTGTTTCCCGTGTAAGTCGTCTTCTGCCCGTCAGGTTCTGACGCAAGTGCGCCCCTGTGTGGATCAGCCGCGGCCTTCGTAGACCACGAAACAGACACCCTGGCTCTGGGTGTAGTTGTCATAGCCGATCAGGCGGACATGATGATCCGGATACGTACGATGACAGGCCTCCAACTCGGCGATGATGTTGTTTATGTCCTTCTCTCCGAAGAACGGGAGCTTCCACATCGTCCAGTAGTGATCCATCGAGCGGCTCGGGTGCTCGTGCTCGATGGCCGGGGTAAGTCCCTGAGCTACCAGGTAGGCAATCTGGTCGTAGACCTCTTCCTGGCTCAGCTTGGGCAGGAAACCAAAGGTCTCCAGCGTTTGCGCGGTCTGGTAGTCACCAATCTCATGGCCGTTTGACATTGCGTATTCCTCTATCTATATTCGTGACTTGGTTGAGTTGCTGTTACTGCCGGATCAACCGACGTCCAGCTTGTCCACGGTCTCGAACTCGAACTTGATCTCTTTCCACGTCTCCATGGCGATCGCGAGTTCCGGGCTGTGCTTGGCGGCCTCGGTGAGGATGTCACGGGCCTCTTTTTCGATCTCGCGACCCTCGTTGCGGGCCTTGACCGACGCCTCCAGCGCGACACGGTTGGCAGCGGCGCCAGCGGCGTTGCCCCACGGGTGACCCTGGGTACCACCACCGAACTGGAGCATGGAATCATCACCGAAGATGGTGACCAGCGCCGGCATGTGCCAGACGTGGATACCACCGGAGGCGACGGCGAAGACGCCCGGCATCGAACCCCAGTCCTGGTCGAAGAACACGCCGCGCGAGCGGTCTTCCGGCACGAACGATTCGCGCAATTGGTCGACAAAGCCCAGCGTGGACTGACGGTCGCCTTCGAGCTTGCCGACAACGGTACCGGTGTGCAGATGGTCTCCGCCGGACAGGCGCAGGCACTTGGCCAGCACTCGGAAGTGGATGCCATGCTTCGGATGACGGTCGATGACCGCGTGCATGGCGCGGTGGATGTGCAGCAGCATGCCGTTTTCACGACACCAGTTGGCCAGACCCGTATTGGCCGTGAAACCACCGGTCAGGAAGTCGTGCATCAGGATGGGGGAGCCCGACTTCCTTCGCGAACTCGGCACGCTTGTACATCTCCTCCGGCGTGGCGGCGGTAACGTTCAGGTAGTGACCCTTGCGCTCACCGGTCTCCTGCTCGGCCTTCTGAATGGCCTCACCGACGAACTCGAAGCGGTCACGCCAGCGCATGAACGGCTGCGAGTTGACGTTCTCGTCGTCCTTGGTCATGTCCAAGCCGCCGCGCAGGCACTCGTAGACGGCACGGCCGTAGTTCTTGGCCGACAGGCCCAGCTTCGGCTTGATGGTCGCGCCCAGCATCGGACGGCCGTACTTGTTCAGGCGATCGCGCTCGAGCGAGATACCGGCCGGCGGGCCGCCGCAGGTCTTGATGTAGGCGATCGGGAAGCGGATGTCTTCCAGACGCAGGTGCTTGCAGCGCCTTGAATCCGAACACGTTACCGACCAGCGAGGTCAGCACGTTGACGACCGAACCCTCTTCGAACAGGTCGATCGGGTAGGCGACGAAGGCGTAGAACGACTCGGAGTCGCCCGGCACGTCTTCGATGCGGTAAGCGCGGCCCTTGTAGTACTCGAGATCGGTCAGGAGTTCGGACCAGACCGTACTCCAGGTGCCGGTCGAAGATTCGGCGGCCACGGCGGCGGCGACCTCTTCACGCGGCACTTCCGGTTGGCCCGTGCACTTTGAAGCAGGCCAGCAGGTCTGTATCGAGCGGTACATAGTCCGGAGTCCAGTACATGTCGCGGTATTCTTTGACGCCCGCGTCATACGCTTTAGCTGCCATGGTCAACTCCTGTTCGGTTGCTGGGTTTCAGATCTAAAATACGGAATCTGTTTGAACGGTGGGTAGCATAGGAAGAATCGGACAGGTTGGTCCAATTGATCCTATCTTCGATATTGATTGGTAATTATCTATGGGCTTTCGTAGCGCGTCGTTGACATCGGTCAAAATATCCTGTGCCCACGTGCGTCCGGATCGGCGCCGGATTGGAAGCGGTATTCATTAGGAGCAAGTATCCTAGCGCGATTGTCGCACCGAAGCGAACGAGAGCAAGACTTGCCGGCGACGAGTCGGGCGAGTCAGCCATCTCCGAGGCGCTTGCTCAGCAGTCGCTCACCGGCAGGCTGTCGCAGCAGCTCAATGAAGGCCTCGATCACCGGGTTATTAAGATTCGATCTGGTGCGGGCGATCCACAAGGTCCGCATGATCCGCAGTCCGCGGATCTTCACGTGATGCAGCCGCTGCTGCGCCAGCGACTCGGCGACGGCGAAGCGCGGCAAGAAACTCAGGTGTGCACCCTGGCCGAGCATCTCGACGATGGTGTCGGTCGACCCCACTTCCATGATTACCCGCAGCTCGCCGATGCCGACGTCGCCCAGCACCTTGTCCAGGGTCAGGCGCATGGCCGATTCCTTCTCCCGCAGGACGAAGCTGAGCGACGCCAACTCGTCCAGGGACAACATCCCGACCCCGGCCAAACGATGTCCGGCGCCGCAGACCAGCAGGATTTCGTCGTCGAGCCATTTCTGCACCAACACCTCCGGATGGTCCGGGGCCTGCTCGAGCAACGCCAGATCCGCCAGACCGGTAGCCAGGCGCGTCTGAATGCGTCGCCCGTAGCCCATGCGACTGACGATGTGGTACTCCGGATGGGCCGCGGCGAAACGCAGCAGGAGATCCGGCAGGAGGTGTTCGCCGATCGCCAGGGATACCTCAAGCCGCAGACTGTTACGCCCGGTGTGCATCGCGGCCAGGTCTTCCAGCAGCAGCGCCTGGTGGTCGAGGGCCAGGCGGGCAAAGGCATAGACCCGCTCGCCCGCCTCGGTCAGGCTCAGCCGGCCACCGCGGCGTTCCACCAGGTCGATGCCGTAACAAGACTCCAGCGCGCGCAGACGCTTGGTGACCGCCGGTTGGCCGATGTTCATGCTGCGGGCCGCGGTATTCACCCCACCTTGCTCTACGACCGCCCGCAAAGTCGCGAGATACTTCAGATCCGGGAGACTTTTATATTCCATATTGGAATATTATCATTTAAATATTCATTAGCCAGAACCGGGGTGCAGAACACATACTTCTCGGTTTCCTATCCACTCTCGCCAAGTGCGCCGTTTTCTGCAGGAGTACGTTGATGTCCGACACCAATTCCGCCGCCGGGCCCGCTCCAAACGCCCGAGTCAGCGGCGACGAGCCCCGGTGCGAAGGTTCTTTCCTGAACTGCCTGGACTGGAAACTGGTGATCGCCGCGGTCGTGTTCCTCGCGGTCGCGGGCTATCTGGCCACCATCGTTCCCAGTATCGAGGTCGCCTGGGTCAGCTTCGTACTCCTGTTCACCATTTATCTCTTCGTCTTCGAAGTGGTCAGTGTCGACGTTGCGGCGGCGACGGTGATGGTGCTGCTCGGTCTGACCTCGCTGCTCGCGCCGGTCATGGGGCTGAGCACGGGACTGGTCGATCCAGTGCATCTTTTCGACGGCTTCTCTTCCAATGCTGTGATCTCGATCATCGCCGTCATGATTATCGGCGCCGGGCTGGACAAGACCGGCCTGATGAGTCAAGTCGCATCCTTTATTCTGAGGGTCGGCGGAACCACCGAATCGCGCATCATTCCGATCATATCCGCAACGGTCGGGGTGATTTCCTCGTTCATGCAGAACGTCGGCGCCGCCGCCCTGTTTCTGCCCGTGGTGTCGAGAATCTCAGCCCGCTCCGGACTGCCGATGTCACGACTGCTGATGCCCATGGGCTTCACCGCCATTCTGGGTGGGACCATGACCATGGTCGGATCCAGTCCCCTGATCCTGCTCAACGACCTGATTCTGACCTCCAACCGGGCGTTACCGAAGGAACAGCAGATGGAAGCCTGGGGTCTGTTCTCGGTAACTCCGGTCGGGCTCGCGCTGGTCGCCACAGGGATCATCTACTTCGTGCTCGCAAGCCGTTTCGTCCTGCCGACGACCAAGAGCGAGAGCAGCACCGTCGGTTCCGACCCGATGAGATACTTCCACGACGTCTACGGAGTGGATTACACGATGCATGAATTGGTCGTGCCGGAAGACAGCGATCTGGTCGGCAAGGTATTCGACGACGTCGAGACGGTCGACCGTATTCGGGTGATCGCGACCAAGCGCCCGGGAGAAATGACCCGAGTAGGCCCCGGAGCCTTGGCCCGCGACGTCGCAATTCAGGGTCGTACGGTGCTCGGCGTGGTGGCTGATCCGCAGGACCTCGGGCGTTTCATCGAGAAGTACGACCTGCAGAAAAGGCCCGAGCTGCGCGAATTCGTCGAGGACCTGTCGACCACCAAAGCGGGTATCGCCGAGCTCGTCATTCCGCCGGGGTCCAAGCTGATCGGAAAGAGCGCCCGCGACGTCTGGATGCGCAAGGTCTATGGGCTGGCCTTGATCGGCCTGCACCGAAGCGGCAAGACCCTTCGCGAGGGTGATGACATCCGCAACACTCCGCTGCAGGCCGGCGACACCCTCGTGGTGCATACCGCCTGGGATGCGCTCGCTCGAATCGAGAACAACCGTGACTTCGTGGTCGTGACCACGGAATATCCACGCGAAGAGTTGCGTCCCCACAAGGTCGTTGCCGCCGCCACGTTCTTCAGCATCGCCCTGATGATGGTGCTGTTCACCGATATCCGCCTGTCGATCGCCCTGCTGACCGGCGCCATGGGCATGGTGCTGTCCGGGGTTCTCAAGATCGAGGAGGCCTATGAGGCGGTCAGCTGGAAGACGGTATTCCTGCTGGCCTCGCTGATCCCGCTCGGGCTGGCGGTAGAGACGACCGGCACGGCGAAATGGATCGCCGAACAGGTCCTGGCAGTGGTTGGCGATATGCCGATCTGGGTCATCCAGTCGGCGGTCGCCGTGCTGGCAACCTTTTTCACCCTGGTCATGTCGAACGTCGGCGCAACCGTCCTACTCGTACCCTTGGCGGTCAACATCGCAATCGGTGCAGGCGCCAACCCGGCGGTATTCGCCCTGACGGTGGCCATCGCCACGTCCAACTCGTTCCTGATCCCGACCCATCAGGTCAATGCACTGATCATGGGTCCAGCCGGCTACCGGGTCATCGACTTCATGCGCGCCGGCGGGATCATGACCATCCTCTTCCTGGTGGTCATGATCGCCATGATGAACCTGGTCTTTTGAACCCGGGCGGCCCCCGCGGTCGGAGGCGCGGGCCGATTCGATACGACCGGGTCGTGGTGAGCCTGCCCGATCGCTCACGGCATACTGCTCGCACAGGAGGGTGTCGGATGGATTGTTGCCGACCTGGTAAAAAATCGCTCCGGGCTATGCGGCGGGCCTTCTCGTCCATCTTTGGCTGAATCCGGATCTGCTCGGACCCGAGTACGACCAGGTCGGAGCGCACCATCGCAACGGCGACGCGCCCGGCCATGCCGTGTCTGTGATCGTTCAGCGAGGCAGCCTGACGGGCGCGGTTGGTGCGGGCACTATCGGTACGTCGGAAAAACTACGCCTCGCGTCGCTCGCCGACCAACAGCGCGACGTCGCGCACCCCTTCGTCCAGGTCACCGAGCAAACCGTCTTCACGGTAATACCGGGCCTGCAGAGGCGAGAACAGGTTCAGCAGTTCGCCCGGGTGCAAACGATAGTCGGGATTGTTCGGCCCTGGCTCACGGACCGCCTCGGCAGCGAAGGTTTCGTAGAACATCAGGCCACCGGGCCGCAGCGCCGCCATGAGCGCCGGCGCCAGAGTGCGCTCGAGAAAGTAGCTGACCAGGACCACATCGTAGATCGCGCACGGCGGAGGCTGGGCGACCACGTCCCGGACCTCGGCGGCGATCTCGAGCCCCCGCTCCCGAGCCGCCCGTTCAAGCCGTGCAATCGCGGTCGCGGAAAAATCCCAGGCGTCGACCTGCAGACCGCGTTCCGCCAGATAGAGGGCATTGGCGCCGCGTCCACACGCCAGATCCAGGACCCGACCGTCGGCCGGCAGCAGATGCACATTGCGCAGCAGGACCTGCGCAACGCGCCCGTGATCCTCGCTATCGGCGTGGCGTTGCTCCCAGACTCGGCGGCGCTCCTCATCGGTGGAGCTCAAGCGTTCAAGCCTCGGTCCAGATCTGCCTGAATGTCCTCGATGTTTTCCAGACCCACCGCGACTCGAATCAGGCTCTGGCGAATTCCGGCCGATTCGCGTTGCTCATCCGACAAACGGCCGTGCGTTGTGGTCGCCGGATGGGTGATCGTGGTCTTGGCATCACCCAGGTTGGCGGTAATCGACAGCATCCGGGTCTGATCGATCACCCGCCAGGCCTGCTCACGACCGCCCTGCACTTCGAACGCGACGATGCCGCCGGCCGCGCTCTGTTGCGCCATCGCGAGCTGATGCTGTGGATGCCCGCTCAGGCCCGGATAGTGCACTCGAGTAATCACCGAATGGTCCTGCAGCCAGAGCGCCAGCTGTTCGGCGTTGCGCGAATGTGCCTGCATACGCAGCTCGAGCGTCTCCAGGCCCTTGAGAAATACCCAGGCGTTGAACGGGCTCATGGTCGGTCCGGCGGTTCGCAACACGCCGAACACCTCTTCGCCGACTTGCCGGGCGTTGCCGATCACGGCGCCGCCGACGCAGCGACCCTGACCGTCGAGATACTTGGTCGCCGAATGAATCACGATATCGGCGCCCAACTCCAAGGGGCGCTGCAGCGCCGGGGTACAAAAGCAATTGTCGACCACCAGCACACAGCTCTTGGCTTGGGCCAGGTCCGCCAGCGCGCGGATATCGCCGAGTTCGGTCAACGGGTTCGACGGCGTCTCGAGAAACAACATTCGCGTCTCGGGGCGAATCGCCCCTTCCCAGGCGGCGAGATCGGCGAGCGGTACATAGTCGGTAGTGATACCGAACCGAGTCAGATACTTGTCAAACAACATCACCGTGCTGCCGAAGACGCTGCGCGAGGACAGGATGCGGTCTCCCTGCCGCAGCAGGCCCATGCAGGTCGCCAGAACCGCCGACATCCCCGAGGCAGTGGCGACGCAGGATTCCCCCCCCTCCAGTGCCGCCAGGCGCTGTTCGAAGGCGCGTACGGTGGGATTGGTGAAGCGCGAGTAGATGTTGCCCGGCTGGTCGCCGGCAAACCTTGCGGCGGCCTCCGCCGCGCTGGCGAAGACAAAACTCGAGGTCAGATGAATCGGCTCCGAATGCTCGCCCTCGGCGCTGCGCTCGTGACCGACCCGGATCGCACGGGTGGCGCTGCCCCAGTCGGGGTCATAGTTGCTCATTTGCCATCTCCAATACCCGCGTCCAAGGCGTCACTCCCTGCGAGGGAACCGCCGGCACAAAAAAACCCGTCCGGTGGTCCGTAGCAGGTTTCCCGTCGCTTCAGCGGCAGTTATTCAGCGCCCGTAATCGGAGCCAAATCGGCGCTTTCGGTCAAGGCTGGCCTGCATATTGCGTGAGGGGATCGGAATTTCTGGGGAATATGGCTAAGCAGCTCGTTCGATCGAGCCGACGAGGCATAGCCGTCGCTATGGCTCGAGGGGGATCGGGCGAGAGGCAACGCCGGATTTTTCAGAAAACCGATCAGGACAAAACGTACCGCCCAAGACAAGGGCCTCCACAGAACCTGAAACCCGGGATACCTGCGGCAGGACATCGGTATCGTGTCCGCCCTCGTTCAATCTGCAGGCTAGGCAGGCAGTGTCACCCTGTCAACTGCTGTAAGTCCGGCGGAAACTCGAAACCCTGCCGCGCCGCTGGCCGCGCGAAATCACGCCTGGTTGTGCAGATCGATGACGTTGTTGCCCAGTTCACTGTCGCGCTGTTGTTTGGCGCCATCGTTGCGTTCGGCCTCGAGCTGGGCCAGGTAGTCCTCGGTGACGTCGCCGGTGACGTAGTCGCCGCTGAACACAGAGGTATCGAAGCGATCGACCTTGGTCTTGCCCTTTTTCTGAACCGCATCGATCAGGTCCTCGAGATCCTGATAGATCAGGCGGTCGGCACCGATGATCTCCTTCACCTCTTCGTCCGAGCGTCCATGCGCGACCAGCTCAGCGGCCGACGGCATGTCGATGCCGTAGACGTTGGGATAGCGCACCGGCGGCGCTGCCGAGGCGAAATAGACCTGCGCCGCCCCCGCGTCACGCGCCATCTGCACGATCTGCTTGGAGGTGGTGCCGCGCACGATGGAGTCGTCGACCAGCAGCACGTTCTTGCCCTTGAACTCGACATCGATCGCGTTGAGCTTCTGGCGCACCGATTTCTTCCGCGCCGTCTGCCCGGGCATGATGAAGGTCCGGCCGATGTAGCGGTTCTTGATGAAGCCCTCCGCGATACCGCACGCCCAGATTCGTGCGCCAGCTGCAGGGCCGCGGTGCGGCTGGTATCCGGGATCGGGATCACCACGTCGATGTCGTGATCGGGCCAGACGCGTCTTGATCTTCTTCGCCAGCTTCTTGCCCATGCGCAGCCGCGCCTTGTGGACGAAGACGTCGTCGATCATCGAGTCCGGCCGGGCGAAATAGACGAACTCGAAGATGCAGGGCGATTTGAGCGGATTGTCGGCGCACTGGCGGGTGTGCAGCTTGCCGTCCACGGTGAACACGACACGCCTCGCCCGGCGCCACGTCGCGAATCAGCTCGAAGCCCAGGGTATCCAGCGCCACGCTCTCCGAGGCGACCATCAATTCCGAGCCGACTTCGGTGTCGCGCACGCCGAATACGAGCGGCCGAATCCCGTGGGGATCGCGGAACGCGAGCACGCCGTAGCCCGGGATCATGGCCACCGCGGCATAGCCGCCGCGGCAGCGCCGATGCACCCCGGCGACGGCGCGGAAGATATCGTTCTCGTCGATCTGCAGCCTGGTCGCCCCGGCATGCAGTTCATGGGCGAAGACGTTGAGCAGGATCTCGGAGTCGGAATCGGTGTTGATGTGGCGCAGGTCCTCGCGAAACAGCTCGCGCTTGAGCTCCTCGGCGTTGGTCAGATTGCCGTTGTGGGCCAGGGTGATGCCGTACGGCGAGTTGACGTAGAACGGCTGCGCCTCGGCGGAGGACGAACAACCGGCGGTCGGGTAGCGCACATGCCCGATGCCCATGTTGCCGCGCAGGTTGATCATGTGCGCGGTGTCGAAGACGTCGCGCACCAGACCGTTGTCCTTGCGCAGATGCAGCTTGCCGTCTTCGCAGGTGACGATGCCGGCGGCGTCCTGCCCGCGGTGCTGCAGCACCAGCAGCGCATCGTACAGCGCCTGATTGACGGATCCGCGGCCGACAATGCCTACGATGCCACACATATCAAACCTTCCTCGCTAGCGGGTTCGGGCAGAACTGGAGGCGTGATCGGAATAGTTGAACCATTGCGCCACTTGCTCGGGAAGATGATCACGCAGCAGCATTGCCGCCTCTTCGAAGTAGCCGATCAACATGGACTGCTGCCACCAGGGCTCCTGGGGAATAGCCGTCAACCCGGCCAACATTACCAGAATCACCACCATGATGCCGCCGCGGGCGGCACCGAAAACCATTCCTATGAAGCGGTCGGTGCCGCTGAGTCCGGTCTTTTCCACGAGACGAATGATCAGATAATTGACCAGTCCGCCGATCGACAGGGACAAGATCATGAGAATGCCGAACGCGGCCCCGAGCAGCACTTGGTCCGGGGCATCGAGCAAGGGCTCGAGATGCGGTTTGAGTTGGCGGAAATAACTCCAGCTGACCCAGAAGGCCAGCAGCCAGATGGCCAGAGAGAAGGCCTCCCGAACGAACCCGCGCATCAGACTGATCAGCGTCGAGATCGCGATGACACCAAGAATCACGTAGTCGAGCCAGTACATCGTCGTGTAAACAGGCCCTAGGGGTAACTCATTACCGTGCCGGTCAGCTTGGCCACCTGCTTGATCTTCGGCACCAACTGCTCGGCACGCCTGCGATCGGCCTCGGGTCCAACCTGCACCCGATATACCGTCTTGCCACCGACGATCGCCGATTCCGGCTCCATGGTGTCGAAGCCTGCTTGGCGCAAACGCCCGACCAGATCGCTGGCGTTGTCCAGCTGGGAAAAACTGCCGACCTGGATCACCCAGGCTGAGAGCTTCGGGCCCGGCGGGGTCTCGCTAGGTTCCGGCTCCTCTGGCGGCCCTTTCGTGGGCTTCGGCTCAGGCGACACCGGTTTTCTGACCACCGTCGGCGGATTCGGCGGCGTCTGAAAGGGCCTCACCACCGTCGCCGGGGCAATGATCACCGTCTCGGGGCCGGGTATCTCATCATGCAGGAGACGCGAATCGAACGGCGCCAGTTCACCGGGTGGAAGCTCTACATCGAGCCGATCAGCGCCCCCGGCAGGACGTTTCCCGATCAAAGTGGGGATGGCGATAACGGCAAGCGCTACCAGCACGACTGCGCCGACCAGGCGGCGTTTCAACTGTTCGTCCACGAGCAGATTCGAGGTTGCGGGATTCCGGGAAAATGAGTGCGGTTGATTATACCGAGGACCGGGGTGCTGCAGGGACCCGATTCAGCCAGTCCCGCGCGGCGGCCACGGTGAGGAAGGAACCGAGCACCACGACCCGATCTTCACCGCGCAGTTTGTCGGCCAGTTGATTCAAGCCCTGCTCGACGTCCTCATGCAGCGAGTGCTCGATATCCGGTGACACCTTGAAGGCGAGTTGCTCGGCGCTCAGGCCCCGTCCCTCGGCGATACCGCACAGGATCCAGTGGTCAATCCGCTCGACGAGCGCGTCGATCATACCGGCGACGTCCTTGTCCGCCAACGCACCGAGTACGGCGTAGGTCTTGCCGCTGACGTATTGATCTCCCAGGGTCTGCGCCAGGCAGGCGGCGGCCGCGGGATTGTGGGCGACGTCCAGCACCCAGGTCGCGAGTGTTCCCGGCCAAACCTCCGCCCGCCCCGGCAGGCGCGCCGCCAACAGCCCGGCCCGGACACCGCGCTGGTCAACCGGCAGATCGGCCTGCAAGGCCTCCAGTACGGCCAGCGCGGCGGCGGCATTGTTTAGCTGGTGCGAACCGCGCAGACTCGGCAACGGCAAGGCATTGCGCTCCGAGGCGCGCCCGGACCACTCCCAGGCATCGGCCCGGGACTGGTGGTGGAAGTCGCGTCCGGCGAGGCGCAGATCCGCGCCCAATTCGTCCGCGACCCGCACCAGACTCGCCGGGGGAGCGCTCTCGCCACAGATGGCCGGGCGTCCGGGGCGAAAGATACCGGCCTTCTCCCGGCCGATCTTCTCGCGGTCATCGCCCAGCCAGGCCTGGTGGTCGAGCGCGACATTGGTCACCAACGCGACATCGGCATCGATCAGATTGACCGCGTCGAGGCGGCCGCCCAACCCGACCTCGAGCAGGACCACATCGAGCGCCTGCTGAGCGAACAGCCAGAAGGCCGCCAGCGTGCCGAACTCAAAATAGGTCAGCGGCCGGCCGTGGCGGACGGCCTCCACTGCCTCCAGCGCCGAGAGCATCCGGGCCTCGGCGACCGCCTCGCCGCGCAAGCGGACCCGCTCGCGGTATTCGTGCAGGTGTGGGGAGGTGTAGGCTCCGGTCCGGTAACCGGCGGCCTCGTAGATCGCCTCGAGCATGGCGGCGCTCGAACCCTTGCCATTCGTTCCGCCGATGGTGACGACGCGCCCGGCCAGCACCGGACACCCCATATCCGTATGGACCGCAGCCACCCGATCGAGTCCGAGTTCGATGTCGCGCGGGTCGCCGGCGTGGGCCTGCAGCCAGGCGTCGAGTGGATCGACGGTCATGGAGTGAGTGGTATCGGCGCGGCGTTCAGTTGGCGTGGCTGTTGCTCATCAACATACCGAGGATGTTGGTCAGACGATCGCGCATCTCGCGGCGGTCGATGATCAAATCGACGGCGCCATGCTCGACCAGGAACTCGCTGCGCTGGAAGCCCTCCGGCAGGGTCTCGCGCACGGTCTGCTCGATCACCCGCGGGCCGGCAAAGCCGATCAGCGCCCCCGGTTCGGCGACGTTCAGGTCACCAAGCATCGCCAGACTGGCGGAGACGCCACCCATGGTCGGATCGGTCATCACCGAGATGAAAGGGATTCCGCGCCGATTCATTCGGCTCAGGCCCGCGGAGGTCTTGGCCATCTGCAGCAGGGAGAACAGCGACTCCTGCATACGCGCACCGCCGCTGGCGCTGAAACAGACCATCGGGATGTTACGTTCGAGGCAGACGTTGACCCCGCGAATAAAGCGTTCGCCGACCACCGATCCCATCGAGCCGCCCAGGAAGCTGAACTCAAATGCCGCGACCACGAGATCGATGCCGTTGAGCTGGCCGCGCATGACGATCAGGGCGTCTTTCTCGCCGGTACTCTTCTGCGCCGCACTGAGCCGATCACGGTACTTCTTACTGTCTTTGAATTTGAGCGGGTCGCCCGACTCGATTTCAGCGCCGATCTCTTCCCGCGGTTCCGGATCTAGAAAGACATCCAGCCGGCGGCGCCCGCCGATCCGACCATGATGACCGCACTTGGGGCAGACCTCGAGACTGCGTTCCATCTCGGCGCGATAGAGCACGGCCGAACATCCCGGACACTTCTTCCACAGCCCCTCGGGGACCGCCTTCTTCGTACCTCCCTCGGTACGGATGCGCGACGGGAGCAGAATGTCAAACCAGCTCATTTCAGTTCCTGGGAATGCCTGTGGATCGAACGCGACCGTTTATCTCTATACCGCCCAGCGCCCGCTCAGGCCGGCACTGCATTCATTGCCGTGCGCATCCCGCTCAGCAGATCGCCAATCTCGGCGTGGATGCGCTCGGGGTCATCCGCGTTGGCCTCGATCCGGGATACCAGCGCACTGCCGACCACCACCGCATCGGCGACCTGCGCCATGCGTGCGGCCATGTCGGCATCCTTGATGCCAAACCCGACTCCGAGCGGCAGATCGGTCACCGAGCGGATCTCGGCGAGCTTCGCGGCAACGCCGTCCACCGCCAGATTTGCCGCTCCGGTGACGCCCTTCAGGGAGACATAGTAGACGAAACCACTGGCCGCCCGGGTGATTCGCTCGATGCGGGCGAGATGGCTGGTCGGGGCGATCAAAAAGATCGGATCGATCTCCTTGTTGCGCAGCGCGGCGACCAGATCGTGACCCTCCTCCGGCGGACAATCGACCGTCAGCACCCCATCGACACCGGCCTCGTCCGCCTGCGTGGCGAAGCTCTCGTAGCCCATCACCTCGATCGGGTTGAGATAGCCCATCAGTACCACCGGAGTCCGCGCGTCCTCCTTTCGGAATCGACGAACCATCTCGAGCACATCGTGCAGCGACACGCGCGTGCGCCAGGGCGCGCTCGGAGGCCCGCTGAATCACAGGACCGTCGGCCATGGGGTCGGAGAACGGCACGCCCAGCTCGATGATGTCGGCGCCGGACCTAACCAGAGTGTGCATCAGCGGCACCGTGATCTCCGGATTCGGGTCGCCCGCGGTGACGAAGGGGATCAAGGCCGTATTGCCGGCCTCTCTGAGTTCTTGAAAGCGGGCCGCGATGCGACTCATAACTTGAGGCCCTCGACGGCCGCGACGGTGTGCATGTCCTTGTCTCCCCGCCCCGAGAGGTTGATAAGAATCGACTGGTCCTTGTTCATGGTCTCGGCCAATTCGACGGCGTAGGCCACGGCATGGCTGGATTCCAGCGCCGGGATAATCCCTTCGGTGCGGGTCAGCAGATGGAAAGCCGCGAGCGCCTGAGCGTCGGTGACCGATGTGTAAGTCGCACGGTGGATATCTTTGAGCCAGGCGTGCTCCGGGCCGACGCCCGGGTAGTCCAGCCCGGCCGACACAGAATGGGTCTCGATGATCTGCCCATCCTTGCTTTCCATCAGATAGGTGCGATTACCGTGCAGCACGCCCGGTTTACCGGCGCACAGCGGAGCGGCGTGGCGCCCGGTCTGCAGCCCGTCTCCCGCGGCCTCGACGCCGTAGATCCTGACCCCGGCATCGTCGAGGAACGGATGGAACAGGCCGATTGCATTCGAGCCGCCGCCGACGCAGGCTACCAGGGCATCGGGCAGGCGACCGGTCATATCCAGCATCTGCTGTCTTGACTCGCGCCCGATCACCGCCTGAAAGTCACGCACCATCGCTGGATAGGGATGCGGCCCGGCGACGGTACCAATGATGTAAAAGGTATTGTCGACATTGGTGACCCAATCGCGCATCGCCTCATTGAGGGCATCTTTCAAGGTCTTGGAACCGGATGAGACGGGACGGACTTCAGCACCGAGCAGTCGCATCCGATAGACATTCGCCTCCTGCCGGGCGACGTCAACCTCACCCATATAGACGATGCACTCCAGTCCCATCCGCGCGGCGACCGTCGCGGTGGCGACACCATGCTGCCCGGCGCCGGTCTCTGCGATGATGCGGGTCTTACCCATCCGTTTGGCCAGCAGCCCCTGACCGATGGTGTTGTTCACCTTGTGCGCGCCGGTATGGTTCAGGTCTTCGCGCTTGAGAAAGATCTGCGCGCCGCCGGTCTCGCGGCTCAAGCGTTCCGCGTGATAGATCGGCGACGGCCGCCCGACATAATGGTGCAGATCGGCGTCGATCTCAGCCTGAAACTCGGGGTCCTGACGAAACCGGTCGTAGGCCGCCTTGAGTTCCTCTAGGGGCTCCATCAGAGTCTCCGATACGAAGACTCCGCCGTAAGGGCCGAAGTGACCTTCGGCGTCGGGGAAATTGCTGAAGTTGATCTTACTGCTGTCCAAGGCGCACACCTCGCATAAAGGCTGAAATTTTGGCCGGATCTTTGACGCCCTTGCGCGCCTCGACCCCACCACTCACATCGACCGCGTAAGGTCGTACGCGTCGAATCGCCTCTGTCACATTTTCCGGCGTCAAACCGCCGGCCAAAATAATCCGCTCTGCCAAATCCGCCGGGATTTGGTCCCAGTCGAATGTCTCACCGGTGCCGCCCGGCACGCCTTGCCGATAGGCGTCTAACAACAGACCGCTTCCGAAGGCATAGCGTTCGACGGTCGCACGCAGATCCAAGCCGGGTTTCATGCGTACCGCCTTGATCCAAGGCAATCCGAACTGATTGCAGAACCGGGCGGGCTCGTCGCCGTGAAACTGCAACAGCCCCAGGGGAACCGATGTCAGAACGCGCTCGATCTCGACCGGCTCGGCATCTACGAACAGACCGACCGGGGTCACGAACGGCGGTAAGACGCCAACCACCCGCTTCGCCTGTGCGATCGCCACCGAGCGCGGACTCTTGGCGTAAAACACCAGACCGATGGCGTCGGCACCGGCATACGCCGCGAGCCGCGCATCCTCTGGTGTGGTGATTCCGCAGATCTTAACTCGAGTACGCAAGTTCAGTCGGCTCAGAAAACTGCGCAGTTTACCGGATAATGGCGCTCAGGCGCTACGTGACAGGCGCCCGTCTCCGAATACGGTCAGAGCAGGAACTCATGCGCCGGCGGTTCGGGGATGGCGAAAGACTCTGGATAGTCCACGCGAGCGAAATACAAGCCGTCGGGGCGTGCCGTCACCCCACCCAGGGTCCGATCGCGCAGCTCAAGCACCTCAGCGGCCCAATCCATCGGTCGATCGCCGCTGCCGATCGCGAGCAGCACACCGGCGATGTTGCGGATCATGTGATGCAGGAAGCCGTCGGCCTCGACCCGCATCTCGATCAGCTCACCGCGCTGCTCGATATCGAGGCGGCGCACGCAGCGAACCGGGCTCTTGGCCTGGCATCCGAGCGCCCGATAGCTGGAAAAATCATGAGTCCCGACCAGCGCCTGCCCGGCCTCATTCATCAGCGCGGAATCGAGCGATCGGTGAACCCAGGTTGCCCGTCCGGCGAGCAGACCGGAGCGCGCGGCCCGATTCAGGATCAGGTAACGATAGCAGCGCCCGATCGCCCGGTATCGGGCATGGAATTCGACACTGACCGGCCGGACCCAGGCGACGCTGACATCGGAGGCCAGATTGACATTGGTGCCGAGCAGCCAATTGTGTGATTCGCGTTCGGCATCGGTGTCGAAATGCACAACTTGGCCGAACGCATGGACCCCGGTATCGGTTCGTCCCGCGCAGGCTACGCGCACAGGGTGGTCAGCGACCCTGGACAAGGCCTGCTCCAGTTCACCCTGAACCGTCCGCACCCCGGGGCGCTGCGCCTGCCAACCCTTGAATGCGCGACCGTCGTACTCGACGCCCAAGGCTATTCGCATGGCAAAGCCACTGACAGGGTGCTCATCAGAAATGCGCAGCGGCTCGCCGGACAGGCGAGCCGCTGCATTTGACCGGCGCCGGATCAGACCTCGGCTTCGACCTCTTCGAGCAGCTTGGCGGCGGCCGTCTTCTGCTCCTCGGTACCCTCTTGCCGGACCTCGGCCAATAGACTGCGGGCTCCTTCACCGTCGCCCATCTCCTTGTAGGCCCGAGCCAGATCAAGCTTGGTCTCGACATCTTCTTCATCGACATCGTCGGGTTCGGCATGGGCATCCAGGGACTCGTTCAAGAGTTCCGAATCACCGCCGAGATTGGCCAGCGCCGCCTCGAGATCGATCGGTTGATCGAGAGTCTCTTCGGCGGCAGGCGCATTCACCATTTCCGTGTCGAGCATGGACAAATCACTGAGCTCATCGAGCTGCGCCTGCAGTTCATCGGCGTCCAGTTCGGTGTCGATGTTGAGAATCGACTCCTCATCTACCGCTACCGCTTGCGGCGAATGTTCCTCTTCGTCCTCTGCGAATTCATCGAGTGCTTCCGCCTGGTCGTCCTTACGCCGAGTAAACTCGTCGTCGGAGTCCTCGGCAACCTGTAGCGATTCTTCCTCGTCCTTGTCCAGTTCGGGCAGGTCGAGCTCGAGACTGTCGAGGTCGTCGAGCGACTCGGCAAATTGTCCGGCCTGATCCGGCGCTTCAGCACTGTCGACGTCGTCCAGGTCCAGCGCCATGTCCAATTCATCGGCGCCGATGTCGTCGTCGATATCGGTTTCCGCATTGAGGTCGGAGGCAAGCTCGGAGATCTCCAGATCGTCCAGAGACAGATCGTCATCGTCCACCGAACTGGCCGCCGCCACACCGGCCGCCATCATTCCGGAGGCCGCCGCGAAGGCGCCGGACCGACTGGCCGACGCCTCGAACAGGCTGTTCTCGGGATCCAACTCGCGGCCCCAGTCCTGTACCCGATCCCAGGAGCTGACATCGATTCGATCTTCACCGGCGTCGGCCATCCGGCTGGCCAGCGCGACATAGGCACTTCGGTTGCGCGTGGCGAAGTAGACCTCGAGCAGCTTGAGTTTCAAATCGAGACGCTGCGGCTCGCGCTGGGTCGCCTGCTTGAGCAGCCCCTCGGCCTGCTGGTAACGACCGTAGGCTATGTAGACATCGGCCTCGGACAGCGGATCGACGTCGCTCGCCGAAGACTTGGTCGCCGAAGCAAGCGGCTCCTCACCCACGGAAGCCCCGGCCTCGTCACCATACTCTTGGGTGACGGCAGCGATCGCCGCATCGACTTCGGCCCCCGCGTCTGTATCCGCAGCAGCCTTGAGTTCGGCTTCATCGACCTTGTTCGAGGTCACCGTGTCGTCGGGTACCTCACTTTCCTTGCGCCGACCCAGCAACAAACCAAGCAGAATCCCCAGTCCCGCCAGGCCGCCAACGCCACCGGCGACGAACGGCCAATTCTGTTGCAGCCAGACCATGCCGAACGGCTGCGTCTCCGCCTTGGCCTGGGGCTTACTCGGCGGCTCCGGTTCAACCGGCGCAACCTCGGTGACGCTCGGTTGCGGTTCGGGGGTCGCCACGGTAGCCGGGGGCTCGACGGCGGGCTCGGCAGGTGTCTCGGCGGCGGATTCAACCGATGACTCGGCCGCCGCGGCTTCGGATCCGGTGTCCGCTTCCGTCGCGGCCAGAGCCTCTTCCACGGCCGCTTCCAAATCGCTCGGCAAGGGCTCCTCGGTCGAAGGTTCAGAACCATCCGTGACCAGTTCCAGCGCCGATTCGGCTGAGCGTTCCGCCGCTGCCAAAGTCTGCTCCAGTTCCGCGGCCGCGATTTCCATACCAGCCGGCGTGTCCGGCGTGTCCAGGCCCCCGGCCACACCGTCGACCTCGGCCATACCCGCCTGTATGCGGGCGAACTGACCATCTTTGACCGTCAGCAGGCGCTGCAGATCGCGCAACTGCAGTTCGAGATCATCGACCCGATCGCGCAGATTCTCCGCCTCTTGACGCGAGGTCTCGGCGTTCTCCTGGGCGATCATCAATTGTTGCTGGATCTCGGCCGAGACGTCGGGAGTCTGGGTCGCGTCACCTTCGGCGCCGGCCTGTCCTTCAGCCTGCGGGCGGGCGGTGGCGATCTTCAAACGGCCACCTTCGACTTCGGGAACGACGGCCGGTCCCGGCGTATCCGCCGCCACCGTTTCGGTATCACGCACAATCGGCACGACGCGTTCCGCCGGCTCGGGTTTCTTCGGGATCGGCGCCGGCGCTTGGGCAAGTCCGTCTCGCTGCGACGCTTTGAACGCGACCCGGGCCTCAGCGACCGACATCTCCATGATCTCGTCGCGCGAGGGCACGCGGAGGATTTTGCCGCGACGCAACTTGTTGATGTTGTTGTTGATGAAGGCTTCCGGGTTGGCCCGATGCAGAGCCATCATCGTCTGCACGACGCTGGCGCCTTGTGGCCGCAATCGTTCGGCGATTCGCCAGGCCGTCTCCCCCGAACGGACCGGACCGTATTCGCCGGGCGTGGCGCTGACGACCGCGGGTGCCGGTCGCGGCGGCGCGGCCCGTGTCGGTGCCGGCGCCCGCCTGACCGGCGCGGGTTTCGCTGCCGGTCTGGATGGAGTCACCTCGGCCTGACGAACCGGGGCGACGATCGGCGGCGGCGCACGGCGCACCGTAGTCGGTGGGTCGAGCAAGACGGTGTATTCACGCACCAGGCGGCCGTTGGGCCAGTTCAGCTCGATAAGAAAATTCAAAAAGGGTTCACGGATCGGGAAATCCGAGGTGACCTTGACGTAAAAAGCCCCGTCCGAACCCTCGCCAGGGGTGAACCTCAGCATGGACAGGTAGAAAGGGCGATCGACGCCGGCCTTGGCGAAGGCCTCCGGGGAGGCGAGGCGCACCTTGAGATTGTCCAGCTCCGCTTCGCTCGCCGACAGCAGTTTGATATCCGCATTGAAATTCTGGTTCAGCACGGAGCCGGCATTGATATCCCCCAGACCCAATCCATGCGCGGTGATCGAGATCCCGCCCAACGCCAGGGATACAGCTAGAGCCAACTTATGAACCATGAAACCTCCTAGTACTTCCTGACGCTAGCGGACATGTCTCCGGGAATCTCATGCCTGGGGAAACCGTCTTGCCTTATTGAGAACCGTTGTGATAATTCGGAGCTAACTATAGCCCACAGCGATACTTTCACCAATCAGTGGCCGAAACAACAGCCCGTGGCACCGAGGCAAGAAGTGAATCCGATTCTGCCGCAGGCCTAGCGTTCCAGCAGAATACGTACCATCCGGCGCAGAGGTTCCGCGGCACCCCAGAGCAACTGATCACCAACCGTAAAGGCAGACAGATACTCTGGACCCATGTTCAGCTTTCGCAAACGCCCGACCGGCACGGTCAAGGTGCCCGTGATCGCTGCCGGAGTCAGCTCGCGCAGGGTCACTTCGCGATCATTCGGCACGACCTTCACCCAGTCGTTAGCCGAAGAAAGCAAATCCTCGACCTCATCCATCGGCACGTTCTTGCTGAGCTTGATGGTCAATGCCTGACTGTGTGAGCGCATCGCCCCGATCCGCACGCACAGACCATCGATCGGCACCGGGTTAGCCTCACGACCTAGAATTTTATTGGTCTCGACGCTGCCTTTCCATTCCTCCCGGCTCTGACCGCTGTCCAGTTGAGTGTCGATCCAAGGCATCAGGTTGCCAGCAAGCGGGGCGCCGAAGTTCTCGTGAGGAAATTCGGCGCTGCGCATGGTCTCGGTCACGCGGCGATCGATCTCGAGAATGGCCGAGCCGGGGTCGCTCAGCTCGGTCGCCACCGAGGCCTCGAGTGCGCCCATCTGCTGCAACAGCTCACGCATATTTTTCGCTCCGGCGCCGGAGGCGGCCTGGTAGGTCATGGCCGTAGCCCAGTCAACCAGTCCGGTTCGGAACAGACCGCCAAGGGCCATCAGCATCAGGCTCACCGTGCAGTTTCCGCCGATAAAGTCCTTCTTACCGTCGGCCAGGGCCTTATCGATTACTGGGCGATTGACCGGATCCAGGATGACGGTGGCGTGATCCTTCATTCGCAGCGACGAGGCGGCATCGATCCAATAGCCGTTCCAGCCGGAAGCCCGCAGGGCGCCGAACACCCCGGCCGTGTAACTGCCGCCCTGGCAGGTGACGATGGCGTCCATCTGTCGCAGCTCGTCGAGATCGCCCGCGTCCTTCAGGGCCGGAATCGGCTTGCCGATGTTCGGGCCTTCCTCGCCCACCTGCGAGGTGGTGAAAAACACCGGCTCGTCTATCTCGGTGAAATCCTTCTCCTCGCGCATGCGCTCCATCAGGACCGACCCGACCATACCGCGCCAACCTACGAATCCAACTCGTTTCATCTCTCTACGCCTCGTTTGCCACGCACCTTACGCCTGGCCAAAGAAAATATTCAGCTGCGCAGGGCCGCGACCACCGCGTCGCCCATCTGTTCGGTAATGACCTCTGTCCGCCCGGCCGACATGATATCGGGCGTGCGAAGACCATCGTCCAAGACCCTGTTTACGGCCGCCTCGATGCGGTCGGCGAGCTCGGGCCTATCCAGGCTGTAACGCAGCATCATGGCCACCGACAGGATGGTCGCCAGCGGATTGGCGATGCCCTTGCCGGCGATGTCCGGGCGCCGAGCCGTGGATCGGTTCGTACATGCCCTTGCCCTTCTCGTTCAGCGAGGCCGAGGGCAGCATGCCGATCGAGCCGGTCAGCATGGCCGCGCAATCGGAAAGGATGTCGCCGAACATGTTGGTGGTGACCATCACGTCGAACTGCTTGGGCCCCTTCACCAGCTGCATGGCGGCGTTGTCGACGTACATGTGGCTGAGTTCGACCTCCGGGTAATCCTGCTCGGCGACCCGGATCGGCGACCTCGCGCCACAGCTCGGTGCACTCCAGCACATTGGCCTTGTCGACCGAACACAGCTGCTTGCCGCGCTTCATGGCGATCTCGAAGGCCGAGCGCACGATGCGCTCGATCTCCGATTCGCGGTAGACCAGGGTGTTGAAGCCCTCGCGCTCGCCGTTCTCCAGGGTCGCGGATGCCGCGCGGCTGGCCGAAATAGATGCCGCCGGTCAGCTCGCGCACGATCATGATGTCGAGTCCGGCGACCACCTCCGGCTTCAGGGTCGAGGCCTCGGCCAGCTGCGGATAGAGGATCGCCGGGCGCAGGTTGGCGAACAGCCCGAGTTCCGTGCGCAGTACCGAGCAGGCCCTTTTCCGGCCGCATCGAGATGTCCAGCGGCTCCCACTTCGGTCCACCGACCGCGCCGAGCAGGACGGCGTCGGCGTCGCGGGCCAGTGCCAGAGTCGCCTCCGGCAGCGGATCGCCGACCGCGTCGTAGGCCGCGCCGCCGACCAGACCCTCGTCAAGCTCGACGTCCAGCTCGGATCCGCCCGTCAGCATGTCCAGGACCTTGACCGCCTCGGCGACGATCTCCGGACCGATGCCGTCGCCGGGCAGTACCAAGATCTTCTTTGTCATTTGCAATCCCCGTGCTGGGTACCTCTTCGTAGGTTCCGAGTTCAGCCCCGGGCGAACAGCCAGGGCGCCTGCGCCCGGCGCTGCGTCTCGTAGGCCCGGATGTCGTCGACGTGCTGCAGGGTCAGGCCGATGTCGTCCAGGCCGTCGAGCAGGCAGTGCTTGCGGAACGGATCGACCTCGAAGGCGATGGCTCGACCGTCGGAATGCCGAGGTTCTGATGCGGCAGGTCGACCTGTCAGCCGCAGCGCCTGCTCGCCTGCCCGCAAGGACGAACAGGGCGTCGATCTGTTGCGGCAGTCAAGCACGATCGGCAACAGGCCGTTCTTGAAGCAGTTGTTGAAGAAGATGTCGGCGAAGCTCGGCGCGATGATGACCCGGAAACCGTAGTCGGCCAGCGCCCAGGGCGCGTGCTCGCGCGACGAGCCGCAGCCGAAGTTCTCGCGCGCCAGCAGGATGCTGGCGCCCCGGTAGCGCGGCTCGTTGAGCACGAAGTCCGGGTTCAGCGGCCGCTGGCTGTTGTCCATGCCGGGCTCGCCGTGGTCCAGGTAGCGCCACTCGTCGAACAGGTTGGGGCCGAAGCCGGTGCGCTTGATCGACTTCAGGAACTGCTTGGGGATGATGGCGTCGGTGTCGACGTTGGCGCGGTCCAGCGGGCAGACGACGCCGATGAAGCTCGTGAATTTTTCCATTGCTCAGAGCTCCCGCACATCGACGAAATGGCCGGCGATCGCCGCCGCGGCCGCCATCGCCGGGCTGACCAGGTGGGTGCGGCCGCCCGTGCCCTGGCGGCCCTCGAAATTGCGGTTGGAGGTCGAGGCGCAGCGCTCGCCCGGCTCCAGCCGGTCGGCGTTCATCGCCAGGCACATGGAACAGCCCGGCTCGCGCCACTCGAAACCGGCCGTCGATGAAGATCTCGTCCAGCCCTTCCTGCTCGGCCTGCGCCTTGACCAGGCCGGAGCCCGGCACCACCAGCGCCAGCTTGACGCTGGCGGCGACCTTGCGCCCTCTGGCCACCGCCGCGGCGGCGCGCAGATCCTCGATGCGCGAATTGGTGCAGGAGCCGATGAACACCTTGTCGATGCGGATGTCGGTGATCGGCGTGCCGGCCTCCAGGCCCATGTAGGCGAGCGCGCGGTCGCATGCCCTCGCGCCTTGACCGCGTCGCGTCTCCGCGCCGGGTCCGGCACGCGGCCGTCGACCGGCACCACCATCTCCGGCGAGGTGCCCCAGGTGACCTGCGGCTCGATCGTCGCGGCGTCGAGCGCGACCACCTCGGTCGAACTCGGCGCCGGCGTCGCTGTGCAGCGTCGCGCCAGTGCGGCGACCGCCTGCTCCCACATGCTCGCCGGTCGGCGCGAACGGCCGGCCCTTGACGTAGTCGATGGTCTTCTCGTCGACCGCGACCATGCCGGCGCGGGCGCCGGCCTCGATCGCCATGTTGCAGACCGTCATGCGGCCTTCCATGGACAGGGCGCGGATCGCCTCGCCGCCGAACTCGATGGCGTAGCCGGTGCCGCCGGCGGTGCCGATCTTGCCGATGATGGCCAGCACGATGTCCTTGGCGGTGACGCCCGGGCCGAGCGCGCCGTCGACCACGACCAGCATGGTCTTCGACTTCTTCTGGATCAGGCACTGGGTGGCCAGCACGTGCTCGACCTCGGAGGTGCCGATGCCGAAGGCCAGCGCGCCGAAGGCGCCGTGGGTGGAGGTGTGGGAATCGCCGCAGACCACGGTCATGCCCGGCAGGGTGGCGCCCTGCTCCGGGCCGATCACGTGGACGATGCCCTGGCGCGGATCGTCCATGCCGAACTCGGTGATGCCGAAGTCGGCGCAGTTCGGGTCCAGGGTCTCGACCTGCAGGCGCGAGACCGGGTCGGCGATGCCGTGCGACCGGTCGGTCGTCGGCACGTTGTGGTCGGCGGTGGCGAGATTGGCGCTCGACCCGCCAGGGCTTGCGCCCGGCCAGCCGCAGGCCCTCGAAGGCCTGCGGCGAGGTGACCTCGTGCACCAGGTGGCGGTCGATGTAGAGCAGGGCGGTGCCGTCCGTCCTCGGCGCGCACGACGTGTGCGTCCCAGAGCTTGTCGTAGAGTGTTCGTGCGCTCATGGCTGAATCGGTCTCCTTCGGAGAGTGCCGCCTTGCCCGCGGCGGATTCTGAGTTCGTCGCGAAAGATAGTGGGCTACCATGCATAAAACAAATTCATCTTTTTCATTTTTTATATTCCTATATAGGAATATATGGATCTCAACGCCCTGCAGGCCTTCATCGAGGTTGCGCGTCGCGGTTCGTTCTCCGCGGCGGCCGAGACGCTGTTCCTGACCCAACCGGCGGTCAGCAAACGCATCGCCGTGCTCGAACAACAGCTCGATACCCGGCTGTTCGACCGCATCGGCCGACGGATCAGCCTGACCGAGGCCGGCGAGGCCCTGCTGCCGCGCGCCCAGCGACTGCTCGAAGAGGCCGACGACCTGAAACGCGTGCTCGGCAATCTGTCCGGCGAGGTGCATGGCACCCTGACCATGGCCACCAGCCACCATATCGGCCTGCACCGGCTGCCGCCGGTGCTGCGCGATTCACCCGGCGCTTACCCGGACGTTCAGCTCGACATCCGCTTCATGGACTCCGAGGCCGCCTGCCGGGCGGTGCAGATCGGCGAACTGGAACTGGCGATCGTCACCCTGCCCCCCGAGCAGATCCCGAGTGGACTGGACCTGGAGACCATATGGATCGACCAGCTGCGTTTTGCTGTCTCCGCGGAACATCCCCTGGCCGCGACCAAGCGGCCGTCACTCAGCGATCTTGCACATCAACCGGCAGTGCTGCCCGGCCCCAACACCTACACCCGCAGCATTCTCGAACGGGAGATGCGTCAGCACGGCACCAAGCTGAGGGTCGGGATGACGACCAACTATCTCGAGACGCTGAAAATGCTTGTCTCGATCGGCCTCGGCTGGTCGTTGCTGCCGGAAAACATGCTCGATTCGGAGGTCATCGCTCTGCCGATCCCGAGACTTCGACCGACCCGCCGTCTCGGCCTGGTCTCACACGCCGATCGCACTCTGTCGAACGCCGGTCGGGCAATGATCGAGACCTGCCGTCTTTTCGCCGATACCTGAACTCTGCGACTGCCTTGTCGCCTTCCCTGCGAGGATCGAACCCGAGACGCACCAGGCGCCCTGACCCTCGCGCTCAGGAACCTTCCGTTAGCCTGCATATTGCACGAGGGCGGACACCATACGGATGCCTTGCCGCATGTGTCACGGGTTTCCGCTTCTGTGGAGGCCCTTGTCTTTGACGGTAGGTTTTGTCCTGATTGGTTTTCTGAAACAATCTGGCGTTGCCCCTCGCCCGACGACGCGCACGGAGGCGCAAGTGTCGCCGGAGGCAGGACGCCGGGAGCGACGCCCCCTCCGATCGCGCTTCGCGTTCCGGCTCCGCGCTCTGGTCCAGGGCATGCCATCTCTGGCATGCCCGTTCGCCAGGCCGCGTCTGTCCCCCGGACAGACGGTCCCGGCTCACCCATAGCTGCGGCTATGCCTCGTCGGCCGATCGAACGAGCTGCATAGCCAGATTTCCCGGAAATCCCGAACCCCTCGGTATGCAGGTTAGATCGCCGAGGAGTTGCCGGTTCTGGTCGTCTGAGTTTGCCTCTGAGCAGATTCGCGGCCGAACACGACCCCGAACATCTCACCCTTCGAGCAAGTCAATCCGATCCGGCGCGTTCGGCACCAGACAAAGGAAGCGATAGGGCTCGTCCTCGCTGGTGGTGCGATACCAGTGCGGCACCCCGGCCGGGATGAACAGCACATCACCCTCGCCCAGGTCGTAGACCATATCCCCGATCCCGACCTCGGCCCTTCCACCCAGGACGTATTGTTCGTGTTCGATGCTGTTGGTGTGCGCCGGCATGCTGCCGCCGGGCTCGATGGTGAAACAGCGCATGGCGAAGTTCGGCGCTTGCTCGGGACTGATCAGCATCTGCATGCGGGTCTTCACGCCGCCGGCGATTTCGGTCGCCTCGGCCTCACCCAGCTTGGTCACCAGCGGCTGAGCGACCCATACCCCTTTGTCATCTGCCATGCTCTCATCTCCAGTGAACTCGAACTCGAACTCGAAAGTTTAGGACTCGCCGGGGGAAAGAACCACCTGCCTTATCCCGATCCCCAGGCGCTGCTTGGCCTGCTCCATGGCGCTCAGCAGGACCGGCACGATGATCAACACCAGGAAGGTGGCCAATGCCAGACCGAAGCTGATCGAGACCGCCATCGGGATCAGGAATTGAGCCTGCAACGAAGTCTCGAACAGCAACGGGGTCAAACCGGCGATGGTGGTCAACGAGGTCAGCAGCACCGCGCGCAGACGCTGACAGGAGGCCTCGATGATGG
>CAVXWS010000006.1:0-31789 GCA_963765415.1 uncultured Gammaproteobacteria bacterium | reverse complement strand
CGCCGATGCCCTCGAAGCGGCCATCACTCCCAACACCGCCGGTTTTCTGTAGAGCCCATCCAGGGTGAAGCCGGCGTCATCATACGGAAAGGCCGGTTACTTCAAAACCGCCGGCGAAATCTGCGACCGCCACAACGTCGTGCTGATTCTCGACGAAAATCAGACCGGCCTGGGCCGCACCGGTCTACTTTCGGCTGAAGAGCACGAGGGCATCGAAGCCAATATCTCACCCGGCGGGAAAGCCCTGTCCGGCGGCTATTATCCGGTATCCGCCGTCCTGTCCAATAAAGAGGTCATGGATGTACTGCAGCCCGGCGAGCACGGATCGACCTTCGGTGGCAACCCACTGGCCTGCGCCATCGCCCGCACCGCCATCCGGGTGCTCGTCGAAGAAAAGATGATTGAAAACGCCAGCGAAATGGGTGATTATTTCCTCGCCGGTCTGAAAAAAATCCAGAGCCCACACATCAAAGAGGTCCGCGGCCGTGGTCTGATGTTAGCCATGGAGCTGAATCAAGAAACGGGCGGTGCCAGACCGTTCTGCTACAAGCTGGCCGACAGGGGTATGCTCTGCAAGGAAACCCATGAGAATACCATCCGCTTCGCCCCGCCCCTGGTTATCAAAAAAGAGGAAGTGGACTGGGCACTGGAACAGATCGATGCGGTGATGAAAGCATAAAGGAGGAAAACCCGTGAAACGCGATTTTCTGCATGTCACCGATTCCAGTGCCGACGAGATCCAGGCAACCTTCGCCCTGGCCAAGGAGGTCAAGGCGCGTCTCAAACGCCGGTAGGACTACAAACCATTCAAGGACCATTCCATGGCCATGATCTTCGCCAAGCCGTCTGCCCGCAGACGGATCTCCTTTGAAATGGATCTTTCTGCATGGTGGTCACGCCTACGACGAACTCAAGGACGAACTGGGCCTGACCGATGAGCAAATCGCCTATGTCGGCGACGATGTGGTCGATCTGCCGGTGATGGTGCGGGTCGGCCTGGCTGTCGCCGTGCAGGACGCCCACGCCCTGGTGAAGCAGCATGCCCACTGGGTAACACCGTCGGACGGCGGCCGCGGCGCCGCGCGCGAGCTGTGCGAGCTGCTGATGGACTCGCAGGGCAATCTGCAACCGGCGCTCGCACGCTACTTGGGCTAGTCGCTTGCAACGTAAACTTCTTATCGGCGTGGTACTCGCCATGATCGCGGCGGCGACCTGGTGGCTGGCAGGCAATACCGAAGACGAGTTGCGACTGGCCGACGGTCCGGACGGCGCCCGGTCGGTCGACTACTACCTGCGAGATCTCGATTTCGTCACCTACTCCGCGCAGGGCGATCCGGCCCGGGCACTCAAAGCGCCTGAACTGCGTCACTATCCGGACGACGACAGCACCGAGCTCGATGCCCCTCGGCTGGTCGTCTTCAAGCCAGGTCGACCGCCCTGGCGGGTGCGTTCGGACTCCGGATGGGTGTCCTCGAACGGGGAGTTGCTGCGCCTGCAGGGCCGGGTCCTCATCGAACGCGACGCCGGCGAGGGCGTACGGCCGATGCGGATCGTGACCCGGGACCTGCGGGTCGAGCCCGGGCGCGACTATGCGGAAACCGACGAAGCGGTTAGGGTTACCAGCCTGAATGACCGTATCGATTCCGTTGGCATGCAGGCCTGGTTGAGCGACCCGGGCCGCATCAAGTTTCTTTCGCAAGTCAGAGGACACTATGCCGCACCGCAATGACCTGGCGATCGCCGCCCTGATCGGCTTGCTGACGCTGTTCCCGGCCGCGACCGCACTGGCCCTGGCAAGCGACAAGGAGCAACCGATCGATATCGAGGCCGACAGCGTCGACATCGACGAGATCAGGGGCCGGAGCGTCTACCGCGGCAATGTCCAGGTCACCCAGGGCAGCATTCGGCTGCTGGCCGACCAGGTCACCGTGTTTCACCCCGGCGGTGATCCTGACAAATTCGTGGCCGTCGGCAACCCGGCCAAGTTCCGCCAGATGCCGGACAGGGGCAACACACCGATGCAGGCCCGGGCGCAACGGATGGAATACCTGATCCAGGGTGACCTGGTCACCTTGATCGATCAGGCCGTGGTGCTGCAGGGCAAGGACACCATGCGCAGCGACCGGATCATCTGGGACAGGGTCCAGGGCAAGGTCAAGGGCGGTCGCGCCGCCGAAGGCAAAGCACGCGTCAAGATGACCTTCCAACCGAAAAAAGACACCGCCGAAGTCAACGAATAGGCCACTGCGAAAGCCCGTGACCAATCCTCCGCCTTGTCTCTGCCGTTCAACGCGTTGGCCGAATCCGATCGCACCGCTCTGATGAGCACACTGGCGGCGGAAGGTCTGATCAAGTGCTACCGCGACCGCCGGGTGGTCGACGGCGTCAGTCTGCACATCCGTGAGGGCGAGGTGGTCGGTCTGCTCGGCCCGAACGGTGCCGGCAAGACCACCTGCTTCTACATGATGGTCGGACTGATCGCCGCCGACGGCGGCAGCGTGTCGATTGGCGGCCAGGAGGTCACCCGCCTGCCAATGCACGCCAGGGCGCGCCTCGGCCTGGGCTATCTGGCGCAGGAGCCCTCGGTGTTCCGTCGCCTGAGCGTTGCCCAGAATGTCCTGGCGGTGCTCGAGACCCGCCGCGACCTGGATAAGCCGCAGCGACTCGAACTGTGCGAGCAACTGCTGCACGAGTTCAATATCCGCCACTTGCACGATAACTCCGCGATCTCCCTGTCCGGCGGGGAGCGCCGGCGGCTGGAGATCGCCCGGGCGCTGGCGGCCGAACCCCGCTTCATTCTGCTCGACGAACCCTTCGCCGGAATCGACCCGATCTCGATCGTGGACATTCAGCGCATCATCCAACAGTTGGCCGAACGCAATATCGGCGTACTGATCACCGATCACAATGTGCGCGAGACGCTGGGCATCTGCCAGCGGGCCTACATCATCAGTGAGGGTGCGGTCCTGGCCGAGGGGGAACCGGATTCCATCCTCAACGACCCCCAGGTGCGGGCCGTATATCTCGGCGAGCACTTCCGCCTGTAGGCCCCGGGCGCCGGGGTTCGGAACGAATATTCCAGAAGCGAAAAAAGGCGCCGAAACAGAATCAGACCCAGATCAAACCCAACAAGTGACGACAGCCGGGTCTTTTGGGCTAGAATAAGTCTAAAAGGGACCATACAAATTACATACCAAATCCGAACGAGTCGTACATGAAGCCGACAATTCAGCTTCGCCTCGGACAACATCTCACCATGACGCCCCAGTTGCAGCAGGCTATCCGCCTGCTGCAACTGTCGACGCTCGATCTGAAACAGGAGATTCAAGAGGCCCTCGAGTCCAACCTGATGCTCGAGACCGAGGAAGACGGCCTGCTGCGCGACCAACAAGGCGAGACCGAACGGACTGCCCCGGAGTCCGACGCTGCCGAAAACTCGGTCAACGACGTAAATAACGAACGCGAGATCAAGGTCGACTCGGAATCCATGCCCGAAGAACTCCCCGTCGACACGGTCTGGGACGATCTCTATGACAGCGTCGTCACCAGCAGCGCCTCGGGCCCGAGCGACGACAGCGGGGATTTCCTCGCCCAGCAATCCCGCGATCAGTCCCTGCTCGATCATCTAAACTGGCAATTGAACCTGACACCTTTCAGTGAAGAGGACCGGGCGATCGCCACCATGATTATCGAAAGCGTGGACGAGAACGGCTATCTGACCACGTCGCTCGACGAGATCGTCGCCGCGTTGGACGATACCGGGGTCGAGATCGAAGAGGTCGAGGCCGTTCTGCACCGCATCCAGGCCTTTGATCCGGCAGGCGTGGCGGCCCGCGACCTGCGCGAGTGTCTGCTGCTGCAACTGCGCCAAATCCCGATCGAGACCGAGTATCTGCAACTGGCCCAGACCATCGTCGCGGAGCACTTCGAACTGTTCGGCAAGCAGGACGAGACCCAGTTGCGGCGCAAACTGAAGGTCACCGCAGAGCAGATCCGCGAGGCCGCCCGACTGATCCGCAGTCTCAACCCGCGCCCCGGCACCTCGGTGGCGACCAGCGAGCCGTCCTACGTCGAACCGGATGTCTTCGTCCACAAGAGCAACGGCCGCTGGCACGTCGAACTCAATTCCGAGGCTGCCCCCAAGCTGCGCGTCAACTCCAGTTACGCCGGCCTGATCCGGCGCGCCGACAGCAGTGCGGACAACACCACCCTGAAGAATCACCTGCAGGAGGCCCGGTGGTTCATCAAGAGCCTCCAGAGCCGCAACGACACACTGTTGAGAGTCGCGTCGAAAATCGTCGAACTGCAGCGAAACTTCTTCGAATATGGCGAAGAAGCCATGAAACCTCTGGTTTTGCGCGATATTGCCGAGGCGCTCGAGATGCACGAGTCGACCATCTCACGGGTGACCACGCAGAAGTACATGTACACGCCGCGCGGCACGCTGGACTTCAAGTATTTCTTCTCCAGCCACGTCAGCACGGCCAACGGCGGCGAGGCCTCGGCCATCGCAATCCGAGCCCTGATCAAGAAACTGGTCGCCGCCGAAAAACCCAGCAAGCCGCTCTCGGACAACAAGATCGCTGCCATACTCGGCGACCAGGGCATCCGGGTGGCCCGGCGCACCATTGCCAAGTATCGGGAATCGATGGCCATTCCGCCGTCGAACGAAAGAAAGCGCCTCGCTTAGGCGCGACCATGGGGGGGGTTCAGACAGAGACCGAAGCAGGTATCGTCGCGACACGCCCGTGCAAAGCCCAAGGTAATTATGGATTTCACCTTGCCACTGCGCTCGGCCAAGCGGTACAAGGAAACTGCCGATCCTCCGCGATCAATTAGGAGACAACCATGCAACTAAACCTCACCGGTCATCACGTCGACATCACCGACTCTTTACGGAACTATGTCAACGAGAAGCTGGAACGTCTGGAGCGGCATTTCGACCATGTGTCGAACGTGCATGTCATCCTGAGCGTTGAGAAACTGGAACAGAAGGCCGAGGCCACGGTGCACATCGCCGGTGCCGCCGTATTCGCCGACGCCGTGCATGAAGATATGTATGCCGCGATCGACGCGCTCGCCGACAAGCTGGACCGGCAGGTACTCAAGCACAAAGAAAAGATCAAGACCCGCCGCAACAGCGGTACGCGCAACGCCGCCAGCAGCGTAACCCCAACCTGACGGAGCAAGATAATGTTGCCCACCGCTCTACTGGCCCTTGACCGCATCGCCGTGGACCTGAGCATATCCAGCAAGAAGCGGGTGCTCGAACAGGCCGCCCAACTGCTCGGCGTCGCGCTCGAAGAGCCGACCTCCGAGCAGATCTTCGAGCGCCTGCTGGAGCGAGAACGCCTGGGCAGCACCGGGCTTGGGGGTGGCGTGGCCTTGCCACACGCCCGCATGCCCGGTGTAACAGAGGCCCGCGGCGCCTTTCTGCGCCTGGCCGAGGCCGTCGAATTCGAGAGCATGGACGATCAGCCGGTCGACCTGGTATTCGCCTTGCTGGTCCCGCAAGAGGCCACCGAGGAACACCTGCAACTGCTCGCCAACCTGGCCGAGATATTCAGCCAAGCCGACAATTGCGCCCAATTGCGCCAGGCCGATAGGCCTGAAACCGTCTTCCGCCTGTTGTGCGACCCCGCCGACGACCATGCCGCATCGGGTAACGGTTCAGGATCTCTTCGACTTCCTGCATAGCCGACTCGAGCTCGAGTGGCTGGCCGGGCACGAGGGCAGGCTGCGTCGCCTGATCGACTCGGAAAACGATGACATCCCGCGGGTAATCGCGGCGCCACTGAATTTCATCCACCCCAACCGGGTGCAGCTGATCGGCCCCGCCGAAAACGACTATCTCGAGGCGCTGGACGCCGCCAAACGGCTCGAGGCCCTTGAGCTGCTGTTCAACCTCAATCCCGCCGTGGTGATGCTGGCGAATCGGGTCCCCGCCGGCAAAGAGATCATCGGCATCTCCGACAGGACGCGCATACCGCTGCTGAGCTCGCCGCGCAGCGACAACGAGGTGCTCGACAATCTGCTGCATTTCGGCACCATGCATCTGGCCGAGAAGACCACCGTCCACGGGGTGTTCATGGAGGTGCTGGGGATGGGCGTGCTGCTGACCGGCGACGCCGCGGTCGGCAAGAGCGAACTGGCGCTGGAACTGTTGTCGCGCGGCAACCGACTGATCGCCGACGACGTCCCCGAGTTCTCTCGCATCGCACCGGATGTCATCAGCGGTTCCTGCCCGCCGTTGCTGCGCGAGTTTATCGAGGTCCGAGGGCTCGGGATCCTCAACGTTCGCGCCATGTTTGGCGACAACTCCATCAAACGCAGCAAGTATCTGCGTCTAATCGTGCGCCTGAAACGAATGAACGATCAGGAGCTGACCTCAATGGATCGCCTGACCGGCACCTATCGCACCGACGAGATGCTCGGCGTGCCCATCCCCGAGGTCACGGTACCGGTCGCCCCCGGGCGCAACCTTGCGATACTGGTCGAGACCGCGGTGCGCAATCACCTGCTCAAACTCAAAGGCTACGACGCCGCCGAATCCTTTATCGACCGCCAGCAACAGGCCATTCGCGAAAACGGCTGAAGCCCCGTCCATCCGCCTCTATACTCTAGGGTTTCTGTCGCTAGCGACCGAGAATGATGAGCAAAGCCGCACGAAGACTGGTGGTGGTTACCGGACTGTCCGGCTCCGGTAAGAGTATTGCTCTGCATGCTCTGGAGGATCTCGGTTTCTACTGCATCGACAATCTGCCGGTGTCGCTGTTCGAGGCCTTCACGCAGGAGATGAGCGTCGATGCAGATCGCTACACCCAGGTCGCCATCGGCATCGACGCCCGCAACGAAGGAAAGAACCTCCCGCTGGTCGCGACCCTCGCGGCTCGACTGCGCGACAACGACATCGGCTGCGAAATCCTTTTCCTCGATGCCGATGACAGCATTCTGATCCAGCGCTTCAGCGAGACCCGCCGCCGCCATCCACTCACCGACCAGCGGCGATCACTGCAGGCGGCCATCGCCTTCGAGCGCCAGTTGCTCGATCCGCTCCTGGCCAGCGCCGATCTGCGCATCGACACCACCCGCACCAATCTGCACCAGCTGCGCGAGATGATCCGCCAGCGGGTCGGTGGTCACGAACTCGGCCAGATGTCACTGCTGATCCAATCGTTCGGTTTCAAGCAGGGCATTCCGAACAATGCCGACTTCGTCTTCGACGCCCGCTGCCTGCCCAATCCGCATTGGCAAGCCGAGCTGCGGCCGCTGAGCGGTCGGGACCGAGCGGTCGCTGAATTCCTCCTGGCCGACTCGCGCGCACTCGAATACCTCGAACAAATCAAGACCTTCTTGACGTATTGGGTGCCCTGTTTCGAGAGTGAGGGCCGCAGCTACCTGACCGTCGCCATCGGCTGCACCGGCGGCCAGCACCGCTCCGTCTTCCTCACCGAGCAGCTCGCGGCCTATTTTCTCGGCGAAGGACGTCAGGTGCTGTCCAGCCACCGGGAGCTCGAGTGACCATCGGTATCCTTCTTATGACCCATCCCGGTGTGGGTACCGCCTTGTTGCACACCGCCACCCGAGTTCTCGGTGAATGCCCGCTGCGCACCAAGTGCCTCGAAGTACCGATCGGCAGCGAGGTCGACACGCTGCTCAAGCAGGCCGCCGAGCAACTGGTGACGCTGGATCAGGGTGACGGCGTGCTGGTGCTGAGCGACCTGTTCGGAGCCACCCCGAGCAACCTGGCCTGCCGACTGACCGATACCGGGCGTGCCGTGGTGGTAGCCGGGCTGAATCTGCCGATGCTGCTGCGGGCATTCAACTATCCTGCCGATGAACTGCACGCACTCGCCGAGAAGGCGGCCGAGGGCGGCTCGCGCGGCATACACGTCTACCAGGGCTGCCGCGATATGGCCCCGAGCAACGCATGACCTCGCAATCGATCACCATCATCAACAAGCTCGGCTTGCACGCCCGGGCCGCGGCCAAGCTGGTCACGACCGCCAGCGGGTTTGCCGCCGAAATCCAGATCGACAAACAAGGCCACCGGGTCAACGGCAAAAGCATCATGGGGGTCATGATGCTCGCCGCCAGCCAGGGGTCGGAGATCACTCTGCATGTGGATGGCGAGGACGAAAACGAGGCGCTGGCAGCCCTGGCCGAGTTGATCAACAACCGTTTCGGTGAGGACGAGTAGTGCTCGCCTGCAGCGGCATCGGGATCGCCTCCGGCCTGGGCACCGCCATCGGTCGGACCTTCCTGCTGCAACGCGGTCTGGAGCCGGCCCGCCCCCGCTCGGTGACTGCGGCCGAGATCGAGGCCGAGGTCGAGCGCTACCGCGCCGCCGTAGATCTGGCGATCGACCGACTGCAGTCGGTGCGCGACCGGGTCCCGAGCAACACGCCGGCAGATATCGTCGAGTTCATCGACACCCATCTGTTGATGATGGAAGACAAGGCCCTGACCGAGGGCCCGACGGAGATCATCCGCACCGAGGGCTACTCGGCCGAATGGGCGCTGCAGGTGCGCCGCGACGCCCTGGTACGGGTGTTCGAGGCGATGGAAGACCCGTATCTGCGCACCCGCAAGGACGACCTCGACCATGTCGTGCAACGGATCCAGACCGCGCTATCGGCGAACCCGGACGAATCGACCCAGGACGTGAGCGGGCGCATCGTCGTCGCCGAAGACATCACCCCGGCCGACGCCATCCTGTTCCACCACCGCGGCATCGCCGGCTTCATCACCGAGTACGGCGGCCCCATGTCACACACTGCGATTCTGGCGCGCAGTCTCAGCCTGCCCGCCCTGATCGGAGCGCGCGGTGCCACCCGCTGCCTGCACCACAACGAGGAGGTAATTCTAGACGCCACAACGGACGTGGCCCTGGCCGATTTCGACCTCCCGACCCGGCAGTACTATCAGGCCAAACAGTCTCGAGCTCGCGACCATGTCCGCGAGCTGAAGCTGCTGCGCCATGTCCCGGCGTCCACCCGCGACGGGGTCGAGCTGGAACTGCTGGCCAATATCGAATTGCCCCAGGACGCCGCGACCGCGCTCGACAACGGCGCGGCCGGAGTCGGCCTGTATCGCACCGAGTTTCTCTACATGAACCGGATCGAGCCGCCGGACGAGGAGGAACAGTTCGAGGCCTATTCCGCGGTAATCGCCCGCCTCAAGGGCAAGCCGATCACCATACGCACCCTCGACCTCGGCGCCGACAAGAACGTCGACGGCGCAGGCCCCATCGTCGCCAGCAACCCGGCGCTCGGCCTGCGCGCCATCCGCCTTTGCCTGAAGGAACCCGAACTGTTCCGACCGCAGATACGCGCCATCCTGCGCGCATCGACAGTCGGCCCGGTCAAGCTGATGCTGCCCATGCTGACCAATGTCTGGGAGGCCCTGCAGGCAAGGGCTCTGATCGAAGATGAGATGCGCAGTCTCAGCAACGCCGGCATCGCCTTCGATGAGAACCTGTCGATCGGCGGTATGATCGAGGTTCCGGCGGCGGCGCTGACGGCCGACAGCCTGGCGAAGCAGCTCGACTTTCTGTCGATCGGCACCAACGACCTGATTCAATACACCCTGGCCATCGATCGTATCGATGACGAGGTCAACTACCTCTACGACCCGATGCATCCCGCGGTGCTGCAGCTGATTCAACTCGTACTCGCCGCGGGCAAACGCCACGGCATCGAGGTCGGAATGTGCGGCGAGATGGCCGGCGACATTCGCTATATCCCCCTGCTGATCGGCATGGGACTGCGCTCGTTCAGCATGCAAGCGAACTCGCTGCTCGACGCCAAGCGCATCGTCCGCGAACTCGACGCCGGAAAACTGCAACAGCGTATCCCGGCATTCATGGAGCGCCTCGAATTCAGCGACCCGAACGAAGCGCTGCTCGAATTGATCGGTTGACCTTACCCGCCTTTCGAGCGCACAGCCCATGCGCTCTGCGTGACTTCGAGCCTGCAATTGGCGCAACCCGATTGCTACACTCGACGCAGGCATGGACCACGCCGCCGGGAGGAGCCGCCGCACTATGAGCGCTGCCGAGAACCATCACGACGAACGCCTGCGGCGGCTGCGAGGCATCCTGGAATCGGGGGCGATGCGCGAGGCGGGACGGCTGATCAAGTCGCTCGCTCCGGCCGAGATCGCCCACCTGCTCGAGGCCGTGCCACCGACCGAACGGGAGATCGTCTGGGGCCTGGTCGATGAGGATCACGACGGTGAAATCCTGCTGCTGGTCACCGACGAGGTGCGCACCGGTCTCATTCGGCGGATGGATCCGGCCGAACTACTCTCCGCGACCGAGAACCTCGACCCCGACGATCTGGCCGACCTGATCCAGGACCTGCCCGAGGCGGTTACCCGCGAGGTGATCGAATCTCTCGACGTTCAGCACCGTAAGCGACTCGAGGCCGTGTTGTCCTATCCCGAGGACACCGCCGGCGGCATCATGAATACCGACACGGTCACGGTGCGGCCCGAGGTCACGCTGGACACCGTCAGCCGCTACCTGCGCCGTCTGGGCAACACTCTCCCGGCCGACACCGATAGCCTGTTCGTGGTCAACCGCGATGACGAATACCTCGGCGTACTGAAGCTCGCCGTTTTACTGGCTCGCGATCCGGACGATACCGTGGCCGAGGCGATGAGCCTCGACGTCAAGGCGCTCAGTGCCAGTACTCCGGAGACCGAAGTCACCCGCCGGTTCGAGCGCTTCGATCTGATCTCCGCACCGGTGGTCGACGACGGCGGCCGCCTGCTCGGCCGGATCACGGTCGACGACGTCATCGACCTTATCCGCGAAGAGGGCGAGCACCAGTTCATGGGGCGGGCCGGTCTTTCCGAGGAAGAGGATATGTTCGCCCCGGTGCTGTCGAGCACTCGACGCCGCGCCTTGTGGCTCGGGGTCAATCTGCTCACCGCACTGCTTGCCTCCTGGGTGATCGGCCGCTTCGAGGCAACCATCGAGCAAGTCGTCGCCCTGGCGGTACTGATGCCGATCGTGGCCAGCATGGGCGGTATCGCCGGCAGCCAGACCTTGACGCTGGCGATACGCGGCATCGCGCTCGGCCAGTTATCGGCTCAAAACGCCCGCCATCTGCTAGGCAAGGAGATGGCCGTGGGCGCACTGAACGGGCTGATCTGGGCCCTGGTGGTCGGCGCCATCGCGGGACTATGGTTCCGCAGCAGCCAGATCGCTCTGTTGATCGGTGTGGCGATCACCATCAATCTGCTGGCCGCCGCCTTCTCCGGCGCCTTGCTTCCGCTGGCCCTGCAGCGTATGGGTGTCGACCCGGCTCTGGCCGGCTCGGTGCTGTTGACCACGGTCACCGATGTGGTCGGGTTCTTCGCCTTTCTCGGCCTGGCGACCGCCTTCCTCCTCTGATGCCCGAATGTCTATTGCATCAAACGACCGCTGACGGTTGGCTGGAGGTGTGGCAGGACGGAGATCGACGCAGCCTGTGGTTCGACGACGATGTGCTGCAGAGCGAGATCTACCTGAGCAGTCCGGCACGCCTGCCAAACGCTGCCAACCGCGCGATGCTGGCGCACCTGATGTTCGGCCAGGAGCCAAGCCAGATCCTGCTGGCCGGCTGCGGGGGTGGCGGCATCGCCCGCTGGTTCGCTGCCCATGCCCCACAGGTGCGCGGCGTGGCGGTCGAACGTTCAGCGCGAGTAGCGCAGATCGCCCGTGAGTATTTTCACTTCCCGAGCTCGGAGCAGAACTGGGAGCTGATGTTGGGCGACGTCCGCGATTGGCTATTCGAGCAAGGTCCGTCCCGGGATTTCATCCTGGTCGATATCGCCGAACAGGGTTACAACCCGGTCTGGGTCAGCGAACCGGGATTTCTCCGACAATGCCGCAGAACCCTGACCGAGCACGGTGTGCTGACGGTCAATCTGCTGCCGCGCGGCGCCGAAGACTTCGCCCTGCAGCTGTACAACATCCGTGAAGTGTTCGAGCGGCACACCCTGTGTCTGAGCGTCCCGGAACACGATAATGTCCTGGTGCTCGCTTTTCGCTCTCCTCCGGATCTCGACACGCTACGGAGCAGGTTGGCAGACCGACAGATCCGCTGGGGCCTGGAGTTCGATCGGATGCTCGTACGTATGCGGCGGGAGAACCCGGCCGGCAGTGGGATATTTTGAGCCCTGTAGCGGCACAAAAAAAACCTGGGAATCTCAAATCCAGAGCCCTATCGAGGCGTGATAAACACCTTCATAATCCGCGCCGACATCTCCCCGTCGGCCATGATCGCCGCCGACCATTTCGGGATTGCCTGCACGGCCCAGACCAGAAACACCACGACGATGACCTTCTTGCCGACCGGGAGCTGTCTGAACCGCGCATAGATGCCCGCCATGGCCTGCGTCGGCGATCTATTGACAGGGCCTTGGATCAGTCGCCGTCGACGTCGCCCTGGTCGACGCCGTCCCGGGCCTCCTGCATTCCCGAGGCCCGGTGGAAGGCCGTGTGGTGACAGTTCGGGCAGGGCGGGATACGGCTGACGTGGCGGAAGTGCACCACCTCACCGCAGCGTTCACAGACCAGCGACCCGGGGCCGGTAACCTCCTCGGCGTGATACAGGCTTGCCTGCCGGGCGCGCTCGGCCACCTCGCGCAGAGCCAGGCTGGTCTGATCGGCAACTCCGGCGAACATGTCGAACAAGCGGTTGCTGACCAGTTGCCAGTCGAATCGGAACCAGTCACGGAACTCCTGACCCGTCTCGTTGATGAATTCGGCCGCGTCGCGCATGTCCCGCTCCAGATAGGCGGAGACCTTCTCGGCCTCCTCGCGGGTCAACTCGCCGAGTTCGACCGCTTTCTCGCGCGCCTCGGTGACCGCTTCGCGCAAAAGTGGCACGGTGCGCTTCTCGGTGGTGTCGACCACGTCGTGGACCCGCTCGAGCATTCGCTCATAGGCCTCGACAATGCGTTCGACGGCATCTTTATTCTCGTTGTTGCTCATCACGTACCTCCACGATTTGGCGCTGTTTAATCATAGTCTGGAACGCCCCCGGTCGCGAGGCAAGTCGCCCCCGAGCGGGCCGGTGCGGTATCCTTCGGCA
The DNA here is from genome assembly GCA_963765415.1 of uncultured Gammaproteobacteria bacterium. Taxonomy (GTDB): domain Bacteria; phylum Pseudomonadota; class Gammaproteobacteria; order Chromatiales; family Chromatiaceae; genus CAVXWS01. The sequence continues at coordinate 18,704 of CAVXWS010000006.1, read as the reverse complement.
AATCGTCCACTCACCCAGCCCAGCCCCCGCCTTCGAGTAACACAGCCACGGCCATGGAATCGCAGTACGACCCCGATCAGATCGAGCAGCAAGCACGGCACTACTGGCAGCGCCAACAGTCCTTCAAGGCCGTTGAGGACCCCGCGCGGGAGAAGTTCTACTGCCTGTCGATGTTCCCCTACCCCAGCGGCAAGCTGCACATGGGGCATGTGCGCAACTACACCATCGGCGACGTGATCGCCCGCTACCAGCGCATGCAGGGCAAGAACGTGCTGCAGCCGATGGGCTGGGACGCCTTCGGCCTGCCGGCGGAGAACGCGGCGATCAAGAACGGCCGCCCGCCGGCGGAGTGGACCTACGAGAACATCGACTACATGAAGCAGCAGCTCAAGCGCCTGGGCTTCGGCTACGACTGGGACCGGGAACTGGCCACCTGCGACGCCGACTACTACCGCTGGGAGCAGTGGCTGTTCACCCGGCTGTTGGAAAAGGGCCTGGTCTACCGCAAGAAGGCCGCGGTGCAACTGGGATCCGGTCGACCAGACCGTGCTGGCCAACGAGCAGGTGATCGACGGCAGCGGCTGGCGCTCCGGCGCGCCGGTGGAGAAGCGCGAGATCGAGCAGTGGTTCGTCAAGATCACCGACTACGCCGAGGAACTGCTGGACGACCTCGACCAGCTGGACGGCTGGCCGGAGCAGGTGCGCACCATGCAGCGCAACTGGATCGGCCGCTCCGAGGGCGTGCAGATGCATTTCGGCCTGGAGGGCCGGGACGAGACCCTGGAGATCTACACCACCCGGCCCGACACCCTGATGGGCGTCACCTACATGCGCGGTCGCCGCCGAGCATCCGCTGGCGCATGCAGGCCGCCGAGGGCAACGCCGAACTGGCCGCCTTCATCGAGGAGTGCAAGCAGCGGCGGGGTCGCCGAGGCCGAGCTGGAGACCATGGAGAAGAAGGGCATGCCGCTCGGCATCAACGCCACTGCATCCGCTCACCGGCGAGCCGGTGCCGATCTGGGTCGCCAACTTCGTGCTGATGGGCTACGGCACCGGCGCGGTGATGGCGGTGCCGGCGCACGACCAGCGCGACTGGGAGTTCGCCGAGAAATACGGCGTAGCCGAGCAAGCAGGTCATCGACGCCGAGGACGGCTCGCCCTGCGGCATCGAGGCGGCCGCGTTACGTCGACAAGGGCGTGCTGGAGAACTCCGGCCCGTTCGACGGCCTGACCTCGGAGGCGGCCTTCGATGCCATCGCCGCCTGGCTGGCGAAACGCGGCCGCGGCGCCAAACAGGTCAACTTCCGCCTGCGCGACTGGGGCGTGTCGCGCCAGCGCTACTGGGGCTGCCCGATCCCGGTGATCCACTGCGCGGACGGCGGCACGTGCCGGTGCCGGCGACCGAGCTGCCGGTGCTGCTGCCCGAGGACGTGGTGGTCGATGGCGCCGGCTCGCCGCTCAAGAAGATGCCCGAGTTCTTCGACCTGCCCGGCGGCGGCGACGCGAGCGCGAGACCGACACCTTCGACACCTTCATCGAGTCGTCCTGGTACTACGCCCGCTACTGCTGCCCGGACTGCGACCAGGCCATGCTCGACGAGCGGGCCAACTACTGGCTGCCGGTGGACCAGTACATCGGCGGCATCGAGCACGCCATCCTGCACCTGCTGTACGCCCGCTTCTTCAACAAGCTGATGCGCGACGAGGGTCTGGTCGACTGCGACGAGCCCTTCACCCGCCTGCTGACCCAGGGCATGGTGGTGGCCGAGACCTACTACCGCGAAAACGCGGACGGCCGCAAGCAGTGGTTCAATCCGGCCGATGTCGAGGTCGAGCGCGACGACAAGGGCCGCGCCGTCAAGGCGCTGCTCGAGGCGCGACGGTCGGCCGGTGATCGCCGGCGGCATCGAGAAGATGTCCAAGTCCAAGAACAACGGCGTCGATCCGCAGCAGCTGATCGACCGCTTACGGCGCCGACACCGTGCGCCTGTACACCATGTTCACCGCGCCGCCCGACCAGTCGCTGGAGTGGTCCGACGAGGGCGTCGAGGGCGCGCACCGCTTCCTCAAGCGGCTCTGGGCCCTGGCGCAACGATTCGCGCAGGGCGGCGGCCGCAGCCCGGCCAGACCCGACGCCGCGCTCGACGAAGACCAACAAGCCGCCCGGCGCGAGATCCACGTCGGCCCTGAAAAAGGCCCTGTTCGACTACGAGCGCCAGCAGTTCAACACCGTGGTCTCGGCCTGCATGACCATGGTCAACATACTCAACAGGCTCGACGCTCAACCCGGCGACCGAAAGCGTGCTGGACGAGGGTCTGGGCATCGTACTGCGTCTGCTGGCGCCGATCGCGCCGCACCTCAGCCATTACCTGTGGCGGGCACTCGGATACGGCGACGACATCCTCGGGACGGCTGGCCTCAGATCGACGAGTCGGCGCTGCAGCAGGACAGGATCGAATACGTGGTCCAGGTCAACGGCAAGGTCCGCGCCAAGGTCCAGATCGCCGCCGACGCCGACAAGGCGAGCGTCGAGGCTGCGGCCAAGGGCGATGAAAATGTGCAGCGCTTCACCGAAGGCAAGCAGATCGTCAAGGTCATCGTGGTCCCCGGCAAGCTGGTCAACATTGTCGCCAAATGAACCGAATCCGACGTCTCATCATCGTTGTTCCGTCCCTGGTTGTCAGCCTGGCACTGACCGGGCTGCTGGGCGGCTGCGGCTTTCAGCCCCGCGGCAGCAACCCGTCCACCGGCGAGGTTCCGGGGCGGATCATGATCAACGGCCTGTCGACCTACGACCCGCTCTACCGAACCCTCTCCAGCGAGCTGAGCCGGGTCGGGTCGAGCACGGTCGGCGAATCGTCCGAGGCCGATGCCGTGCTGCACCTCTTCGATCAACTGATCGAGCGACGTGTCCTCACCCTGGACAGCAGCGCCAAGGTGATCGAATACGAGCTGGAGCAGGCGCTCCGGTTCCGGCTGACCGAACCGGACGGGACCATCCGCGTCGAGGACCAGCGGGTGCGCGTCCTGCGCATCGCATTCGCTCCGCCCAGCGGCGTGCTCGGCTACAGCCGCGAGATCGACGAGATCCGCGCCGACATGCGCCGCGACCTGGCCAGGAAGATCCTCAACCGGATCGCGGCGCAGTACTGAGCGCCCTGCGAGCATGCGTCTGCGCGTCGACCAACTCGGGCGTCACCTGCAACAGCCGCTGGCTCCGGTCTATGTCCTGAGCGGCGACGAGCCGCTGCAGCTCGGCGAGAGCGCCGATGCCATCCGCGCCGCGGCACGCGAGCAGGACTACCTCAGCCGCGATGTACTCGAGGCCGACGCCAGGTTCGACTGGAACCGGCTCGCCGCCGAGGCCGACGCCCTGTCTCTGTTCGCCGACAAGCGGGTCATCGATCTGCGCATCCCCTCAGGCAAACCGGGCCGAGAGGGCGGCGCCGCCTTGAGCGCCTACTGCGAGCGCCCGCCGGCCGATACCCTGCTGCTGGTCCGCCTGCCGAAACTCGACCGCAGCCAGCTCAACGGCAAGTGGTGCAAGGCCCTGGAGGGGCTCGGCGTGTTGATCCAGATCTGGCCGATCGAGGGCGATCGCCTGCTGCCCTGGCTGGAGCAGCGCATGCGCGCTGCCGGCCTGGCGCCCGAGCGCGGCGCGGCCGCTCTGCTGGCCGATCGGGTCGAGGGCAATCTGCTGGCCGCCCGCCAGGAGATCGAGAAGCTGCTGCTGACCCACGGCCCGGGCGTGGTCACGCTGGAACAGCTCGCCCAGAGCGTCGCCGACAGCGCCCGCTTCGACGTCTTCGACCTGGTCGACAGCGCGCTCGCCGGTGAGGCCAGGCGCTGCGTGCGTATCCTCACCGGGCTGCGCCAGGAGGGCATCGCCGCGCCGGTGGTGCTCTGGGCCCTGACCCGCGAGTTCCGCCTGCTCTCCGGCATCGCCGCCGCGGTCGACGCCGGACGCTCGGTCGACCAGGCCATGGCCCAGGCGCGAGTCTGGGACAAGCGCAAGGGTCTGCTCAAACAGGGCCTCCGGCGTCTGCGCACGGCGCACCTGAACCGCCTGCTGGCGCTTTGCCAGGAGAGCGACGCGGCGATCAAGGGCGCCAACGCCCGCGACCCCTGGCTGCTGATGGAATACATCCTGCTTGCCTGCGCCGGCAAGGCGCTGAGGCTCGGTTGAGCAACAGCCGACCCGGCACTGGGACCGCAACAGCTCGGACCTGAATCTCGAACACATCCAAGGAGGAACCGCCATGACCCGCCCCACGGCCCGCGCACCGGGTCCGAACAAGCCCGCGGAGATCCACCCCTGGGTACTCGGTCTGCGGACGCTGTTCTATACCCTGTACCTGGTCCGCTTCAATCTGCTGATCCTGATCTTCGGCTGGGTGCTGATGACCGTCCCGCAGGGCCGCGACGTATTGATCGGTTTGGCGGAGAAGGCCCACGATAAACCCCTGTACGCCCAGTTGTTTCTGCTCGGCGTGGTTTATTGGGGCCTGAACATCTGGTTCTTCGCCCGCACCCTGCTGCGCTTCGAGTTCCCGGTCCGGCCACCCCTGGACGAGGCTTTGTTCCTCGCCCTGCGAACGAACCTCCCGCGGCTGCTGAGCTTCTTCGCCTTCCTGGCCGTGATCAACGCCCTGTGGCTGGCCGCGGGCGCAGCCCCGAGCGAGCTCGCCGGCGACTTCGGCCTGCTGATGTGGTCGGCACTCGGTTGGGGCGCGGCCACTCTGGCCTTCGTCGTCTGGCGGCGGCGGCTGTTTGCAAGCCCCGGGGTGCGTGAGGACCCGGTCTATCGCAATCTGTCCGACATCTTCCGCGGCCCGTGGGGCTGGTACACCCTGGCAGCCGCGGCACTGGGCGGCGCGCTGTTCTTCTGGGCCTGGATCGATTCGGTCAGCCTCGGGGTCGTATTCGGCGGCATCGCCCTGTTCCTGCTCTGGGGCGGCTCCTGGCTGCCGATCGGCAGCTTCTTCACCTATCTGGGCAGCCGCTACCAGGTCCCCACCTTGACCATCCTGGCGCTGATGGCGCTCGGGTTCAGCGCCTGGAACGACAACCACCCGGTGCGCGGGCTCGACCCCGATCTGGCAGCGCCGGCGTTCACCCGCCCGGATCTGTTGGCGGCACTGGCCCAGTGGCAGCGGGCGCAGCAGCCCGATTCTCAGGGCGAGATCCCGCTGATCGTGGTCGCCACCGCCGGCGGCGGCATCCGTGCCGCCTACTGGACCGCCAGCGTGCTCGGCGCCATGGGCGACGACCCGCGACTGGACTTCGACCGGCGCCTGTTCGCCATCTCCGGGGTCTCCGGTGGTTCGGTCGGGGCGGCCGTATACCGAGCCGTGCTGGCCGACGGCGGGCGTTCCAGCCTCACCGACGGCTGCCTGGGCCTGGGTGCCTGCAGCCGGGAGGTGCTGTCCAGCGAATTGCTCGGCCCGGCGGTCGCCGCCCTGCTCTATCCGGACCTCGCCCAGCGCTTCCTGCCGCCGATCGGCCTGCCCGGCCGAGGCGTGGCCCTCGAGCAAGGCTGGGAACGGGCCTACCGCAAGGTCATGGGCAGCGACCGGCTCAGTACCTCGCTGGTCAAGCTCGCCACGACCGAGCAGCGCCCCTGGCCCTATCTGGCGCTGAACGCCACCTGGGTCGGCAACGGCCGGCGTCTGGTCGCCAGTAATCTGCGCTTCGACGTCGCCCCCCTGAGCGAGGCGTTGGCGGTCGATCAACTCGCCCGACTCGAACGTGACCTGGCAATCTCCACGGCGGCGCACAACAGCGCCCGCTTCCCCGGGCTCAGCCCCGCCGGCAATTGGCGCGACAAGGACGGGCGGATCGGCGGGCGCCTGGTCGATGGCGGCTACTTCGAGAACTTCGGGGCCGAGACGGCCTTGGATCTGCTACAGGCGATCATGCGGGTCGCGGCCGACGAGGGCTGGCGGATCAAACCGCTCGTGATCGCGATCTCCAGCGATCCCGGCCTGCCGGACAGGTTCTGGGAGGTCCGGGCCACCCCGGTGCTCGGTCGCGGCCATGAGGTCTACAGCCCGATCAAGGCGCTGAGCAAGACCCGCGAGGCCCGCGGCATCGAGTCCTTGATGCGGCTGCGGCAATTCGGCGAGCAACACGGCGGTTTCACCCATCTGCGAATGTGCGGCAGCCGCGAAGACCAGGCCCTCGACCCGCCGCTCGGCTGGACCCTGTCGGCGTATTCGACCGCGACCATCCAGCGCTACCTCGCCCCGGACGGCTGCAATGGCGCCGCCCTCGAGGAACTGCGCCAGCGCCTGTCCCAGCCCGAGCACTGAATCACCGACCGCGCCGAACCTTTTCACCAAGCCCTATCCCAGCTCGTACAGGGTCACCAGCAGCCACGACAGAACGATCCACATGATCAGGGTCAGGGGCACGCCGACGCGCAGGAAGTCGGTGAAGCGATAACCGCCGGCGCTCATCACCAGCAGATTGGTCTTGTAGGCGATCGGCGTGGCATAGCTCATATTGGCGCCGAACAGCACGGCCAGGACGAAGGGCTCCTCCGGCAGACCGAGTTGGCGGGCGATGCCGATGGCGATCGGGGTACCGATGACCGCCGCGGCATTGTTGGAGACGATGTTCGTCATCACCGCCATCGCCAACATCAGACCGCTCAGGATCGTCGCGGTACTCGCCCCTTCGGTCACGGCAACGAACAAATGGGCGAGATAGTCCGCCGCGCCGGTCTGCAGCAAGGCCGAACCCAGGGCCAGGCTCGCCACGACGATCAGGATCACCTGGGTGTTCAGCGCCCGCGCGGCGTCGCGCCAGTTCAGGCAGGAGGTCGCGAGCATCAGCAACACACCGGCCACCGCGCTGATGACGATCGGCAACCAGCCCAAGGCCGCGCTCAGAACAATCGCCGCCATGATGGCCAGGGCGAGCGGGGCCTTTCGCGTGCTCGGCAGATCGGCGGTCGCGTCCAGCACCAGGACATCGCCGCGGCGCTTCAGGTCGTCGATCTGCTCACGCTCACCCTGGATCAACAACACGTCGCCGACCCGCAATCGGGTGTCCTGCAGCTGGGTCCGCTGGGCCTGCAATTGCCAGCCGGCGCGGTGCAGGGCCAGGGTGAGCAACCGGTAGCGTTCGACGAACCGTGACGCGGACAGGCTGCTCCCCTCCAGCGGCGACCCCTGCACCACCACCACTTCGGCCAGTTGCTGATTCTCGGCGTGCAACGGGTGGTCGTCATCCACCGGCATGTCGCCGGAGTACAGGGTCGCCCCGAGAGCGGCCTCGAATTCCTTCAGGCGCTCGGCGCTGTCGTGCACCAACAGGCGGTCGCCGGCGCGCAGCCGGGCGTCCGGCAGCGGGACAAGGAAGGTCTGTTCGCCACGCAGAACCTGAGACACCTGCAACTCGCCGCCGGCCTGCTTCACCGCCTCGGCCAGGGTCTTGCCGTCGGCATAACTGCCCTCACCGACGAACAGCTGGGCCGCGAACACGCGCGGGCTGGTGTCGTCCAGATCGGTGCGGCGCTGTGGCAGCAGGCGCGGCGCCAGCAGCCACAGATAGACGATGGCCACGCCGCCGGCGATCGCCACCGGGAAAACGAAGTCGAACATCTGCAGACGAGGCAGCCCCATGTCCGTCGCCACACTCACCACCAGCAGATTGGTCGAGGTGCCGATGGTCGTCCCCATACCGCCGACCAGGGTGGCAAAGCCCATCGGCATCAGAACGCCGGAGGCCGGCGTCTTGGTCCGCAGCGAGACGCTGATCAGTATCGGCAACAGCAGCACCACGATCGGGACATTGTTGACGAAGGCGCTGAGCACCGCACCGGTCATCAGGGTCAGCAGCATGGAGATAGCCGGCGCCACGACCCAGGCGCGCGCCAGCAGACGCCCGATCGGTTCCAGCGCACCGGTGCGCACCAGACCCTGACCGGCGATCATCAGGGCGCAGACCGCGACCAGCGCCTCATGGCCGAAGCCGGAGAAAAAGTCGATGGCCTCGAGCGGGTGGCCGTCGGTCTCGAACGGAAACAGCTCGAACCCGAGGGTCAGCGCGACCAGGACCAAGAGGCTGGACGTCTCCAGCGCGATCCGTTCGCGAGTGAACAGGATCAGGGCGACGAAGGTCAGGACCAGCACCGCCAGAGCATGTCCGTTGGGCGGCGGCATCAGATCCATCAAATCGGCGCCTGGTGCCGGATGGAAGACACGCCAGGAGAGATGTGCATGAGCATAGGGCTAAGCATAGAGGCAAGCGGCCGCCGACCGCCTGCCGTTCGTTGTATGGCGGCGTCTCGCGGGATGTCCTCCATCACTATTGGCGAGCGATTCGATAGCACTCAACCGGTGGCGCTTTGTTCGGCCTCCTCGCGCAGGAAGTAGGTGGTGGCCAGCATCTGGTCGATCCGGATGAAGCCCAGCTGAAGTTCATCGATGAACACGTGCAGTTCCTTCTGTTCCAGACTGTCGACCTTGGCCGCCTCCAGAGCCTTGACGATATGTCGTACCGGGCGGAACACCGACAGGTGATTGTGCAGTTGCCCGAGACTCTCCTCCAGGCTCTGCATGCAGAACGCGACCGAGCGCGGAAAGGTCGTGTCCTGAAGCAGGAACCGCAATACCTCGCTGCGCTGGACGCGGGTCTGCATCTTGCGTCGATAGGCATGATAGGCGGTGAGCGATTTCAAAACGCTCATCCATTGCACCGTTTCGAAGGGTTGAAGCTCGGGAGCCTTGTCAGGCAGAAGCTTGCTGGTGCGAACGTCGATGATACGTGTGGTCATGTCCGCCCGTTCCAGGTGACGACCGATACGCAGAAACTGGTGCGCCTCGTCGCGCATCAGTGTCGAGGCCAGCATGCCGTTGATCAGCTGGGAACCCTCTATGATCTGCTCCATATAGGCGTGCCGACCCTTCTTGGTGATGCCGGACTGGGCGTTCTCCTTGGCGTACAGGTACAGTTCGGTCAGGGCCTCCCAAATGCTGCGCGGCAGGATCTCGCGCACGGTGCGGCAGTTCTCCCGGGCGGCGGCCAGCGAGGAGATGATCGAGCTCGAGTTGTCGGTATCACTGATCAGGAACTTGACGCAGTTGCGTTCGGTGCAATCGCTGTAATGCTCGCCGAAGGCCTGCTTGACGCCGGCGATATCGATCAGCGGCTCCCAACCCGGGGCGATCCCCGAGGGCAGATCGAGCAGCAAAAACGCATTGACGCTGACCAGACGAGCGGTGTTCTCCGCCCGTTCGACATAACGCGCCATCCAGTACAGGTTTTCAGCGACACGCGATAGCAAGGGCTAGCTCCTTATCGAGGCGGGGTGCACGAATGGTCCAATGGGTGCAGATCAGCGATTTTCATCGACGATCCAGGTGTCCTTGCTGCCGCCGCCCTGGGAGGAGTTCACCACCAGTGAACCCTTGCGCAGGGCGACCCGGGTCAGCCCCCCGGTGGTCACGTGATTGCCCTTGCCGCTGCAGGATGAAAGGGCGCAGATCGACGTGCCGCGGTTCCACGCCGCCGCCGACCACGGTCGGCACGGTCGACAGCGCCAGGGTCGGCTGGGCGATGTAGTTGCGCGGATTGCGGCGGATCAGGCGAGCGAAGGTCTCGCGTTCGCCTTGGTCGACATCGGCCCGATCAGCATGCCGTAACCGCCGGACTCGTTGGCCGGCTTGACCACCAGCTCGTGCAGATGGTCGAGCACGTAGTCGCGCTCGTTCTTGTCCATGCAACGGTAGGTCGGCACGTTCGGCAGGATCGGCTCTTCGTCCAGGTAGTACTTGATGATCTCCGGCACGAAGGCGTAGACCACCTTGTCGTCGGCCACGCCCGCGCCCGGCGCATTGGCCAGCGCCACGTTGCCCGCCTTCCAGGCGCGCATCAGGCCGGGCACGCCGAGCGCCGAATCCGGGCGGAAGACCTCCGGGTCCATGAACAGATCGTCGATGCGACGGTAGATCACGTCCACCCGCTGCGGGCCCGTCGATGGTGCGCATGTAGACGCACATCGTCGTCGTCGACGACCAGGTCGCGACCCTCGACCAGTTCGCAGCCCATCTGCTGGGCCAGGTAGGAGTGCTCGAAATAGGCCGAGTTGTAGATGCCCGGGGTCAGCACCACGACCTCCGGCCGGACCGTGCGGCGCGGCGACAGCGCGGCCAGGGTGTCGAACAGCTGGGTGGGATAGTCGTCCACCGGCAGCGGCGCATAGTCCTCGAACAGTTCCGGGAACACCCGCTTGATGACCTGGCGGTTCTCCAGCATGTAGGACACGCCGGAGGGCACGCGCAGATTGTCCTCCAGCACGTAGATGGTGCCGTCGTCGTCGCGCACCAGATCCGAGCCGCAGATGTGCGCCCAGACCCCGAACGTGGCGGATTGACGCCGACGCACTGCGGGCGGAAGTTCTTCGACTCTGCCAGGACCTCGGCCGGAAACACGCCGTCCTTGATGATCTTCTGCTCGTGGTAGAGATCGTCGATGAACAGATTCAGCGCCTGGACCCGCTGCTTCAGCCCGGCCTCGACCGCGTCCCACTCCGACTTGCGGGATGATCCGCGGCATGATGTCGAACGGCCAGGCCCGGTCGATCGCACCGTCGTTCTCGGTGTACACCGTGAAGGTGATGCCCATACTCCTTGATGGCCAGATCCGCCGCGTCCTGGCGCGCCTGCAGCTCGTCCTCGTCCATGCGGCGCAGATGCCTGACCAGGTGTTTGGCATACGAGCGGGAGCGGTTGCTGCGAGCGAGCATCTCGTCGTAGAAGCGTTCCGCCGGGTAGATGTTCAAGTCGATCGACATGGCGTCCTCGTTGCTGGCAGCTGGCCGCAGCCATAAGCTAAGCGGTTGGTTCGCTACCCTTCAGCGTAGCGGAGATCCAGGGTGTAGGGATAGTCGGGATTCGGCTCCTCCGGCGGGACCGCCAGCGGCCCGGGCGTATGCCCGTGAGGCCAGAACCGTGCCAACCGCCGTGCTTCGGCCTCGTAGGCGTTCACCGGCAAGGTTTCGTAGTGGCGGCCACCCGGATGGGCGACGTGATAGGTGCAGCCGCCCAGCGAATGTCCGGTCCAGGCATCGACCAGGTCGAAGACCAGCGGCGCGTGGATCGCGATGGTCGGGTGCAGACCGGACGGCGGCTCCAGGCCTTGTAGCGCACCCCGGCGACGAACTCGCCGCGGGTGCCGGTGCGCCGCAATGGCACCCGCCGGCCGTTGCAGGTCGACAAAGTGGCGCGTGTCGGTCATGCCCCGGACCTTGACCTGCAGGCGCTCGACCGAGGAATCGACGTAGCGCGAGGTCCCCTGCGCCGGTGACCTCCTCGCCGAGCACGTGCCAGGGCTCGATGGCGAAGCGCAGTTCCATCTCGACGTCGTCGACATTGACGGTGCCGTAGCGCGGGAAACGGAACTCGAGGAACGGCGCCGAACCAGTCGGCTCGAACGGCGTATCCCCAGCGTTTCAGATCGGCCACGACGTCCGTCGACGTCGCGCCCGACGAAGTGCGGCAGCATGAAGCGGTCGTGCAGCTCGGTACCCCAGCGCACCGGTTGCTGCGCGTAGGGTGCGCTCCAAAAACGCGCAACCAGCGCGCGCAGCAGCAACATCTGCACCAGGCTCATGCGCGCGTGGGGCGGCATCTCGAAACCGCGGAACTCGACCAGACCCCGGCGCCCGACCGGCGCTGTCGGGCGAGTACAGCTTGTCGATGCAGAACTCGGCGCGGTGGGTGTTGCCGGTCACGTCGATCAGCAGGTTGCGCAGCATCCGGTCGACCAGCCAGGGCGCCGGCGTCTCCCCGTGCGGCAGCTGCTGCAAAGCGATCTCCAGCTCGTACAGGCTGTCGTCGCGCGCCTCGTCGACCCGCGGCGCCTGGGAGGTCGGGCCGATGAACAGCCCGGAGAACAGATAGGACAGGCTCGGGTGGTTCTGCCAGTAGCGCAGCAGGCTGCGAGAGCAGCTGCGGCCGGCGCAGTATCGGGCTGTCGGCCGGCGACAGCCCGCCGAGGGTCACGTGGTTGCCGCCGCCCGTGCCGGTGTGCCGGCCGTCGAGCATGAACTTCTCGGTGCCGAGCCGCGCCAGGCGGGCCTCTTCGTAGAGGATCTCGGTGTTCGCGACCAGTTCCTGCCAGTATCGCCGCCGGATGGATGTTGACCTCGATGACGCCGGGATCGGGCGTGACCGAGAAGGAGTTGCAGACGCGGGTCGTGCGGCGGCTCGTAGCCCTCCAGGGCCACGGGCAGCGACAGTTCGGTGGCGGTCTGTTCGATCGCGGCGATCAGATCCAGCCAATGCTCGAGCTGCGTCAACGGCGGCAGGAAGACGTGCAGCACGCCGTCGCGGACCTCGATGCAGAGCGCGGTTCGCACCAGATAGTCCGGGCCGGCCCGCTCCAGATCGGCGGGGCCCTGTTCACGAATGCCGAAATGGCTCGGCGGTGGTGCGACCAGACGCCGGTAGCGGCGGCGTATCTCGTCGAACTGCTCGACCAGGGGCTCCTTCGGCGCGAAGGGATCGGCCGGGGCCAGCAACTGACGGCGCGCCTCCGGTTCCCAGACCAGGGCATCCAGCGGCAGACGCAGGCCCATCGGCGAATCGCCCGGCAGCAGGAACATGTTGCCGCGGCGGAAGCGCCACTCGTCGCTCACCCACTCGTTGTTGACTGAGTCCCAGCCCAGCGGCAGGGCATAGCCGACGGTCTTGTCCAGCCCCTGCTCGAAGATCCGCCGCAGGCGATCGCGCTCGAGCTTGTCCTTGAGCTTGTTGTCCAGCACGTCGACATTCGCCGGCAGGACGCCTTCCTGCCACAGGTAGTACCAGCCGTCCTCGTAGCCGCCTGGGCGCAGGCCGGCGGTACGTCCAGATTCGCCGCCAGGGCGCGGATGAAGCGCCCGGCGTCGCTGCTGCATCGAGATCGCCGGCGCCGTGGTCGGATCGGCAAGCAGCTCCGGGTCCTGCCACACCGGCTCGCCGTCGGTGCGCCAGTAGACACGCCAAGGCCCAGCGCGGCAGCGGCTCGCCCGGATACCACTTGCCCTGGCCGTAGTGCAGCACGCCGCCGGGCGCGAAACGCGTCCGCAGGCGCCGCAGCAGCACCTCGGCGCGCTCGCGTTTGTGCGGACCCAGCGCGGCGGTGTTCCACTCCGCGCCGTCCATGTCGTCGATCGACACGAAGGTCGGCTCGCCGCCCATGGTCAGGCGCACGTCGCCCGGCTGCGAGTTCGCTGTCGACCTGCCGTCGCCCAGTGCCATCGACCGCTGCCACTGCTCGTCGCGTGTAGGGCTTGGTGACGCGCGGGTCCTCGTGGATCGCGGGTGACCTCGGTTCTCGAACGCGAACTCGACCTCGCACTTGTCGGTCGCGCCGGTGATCGGCGCGGCGCTGACCGGGTCGGGCGTGCAGGCCAGCGGGATGTGGCCCTCGCCGGCGAACAGGCCGGAGGTCGGATCGAGGCCGATCCAGCCGGCACCGGGCACGTAGACCTCGGCCCAGGCGTGCAGATCGGTGAAGTCCTCCTCCGGCCCGGACGGGCCGTCCAGGGACTTGACGTCCGGCGGTCAGCTGCATCAGATAGCCGGAGACGAAACGCGCCGCCAGCCCCAGGTGGCGCAGGATCTGCACCAGCAGCCAGGCCGATGTCGCGACACGAGCCGTTGGCCAGCTCAGCGTCTCCTCGCAGGTCTGCACGCCGGGCTCCATGCGGATCACATAGCCGATGTCCTGCTGCAGCCGCTGATTGAGGTCGACCAGGAAATCGACGATGTGGTCGCGTGCGCAGGCTCGCCACGCTCGTCGAGCCATGCTTCGCAGCAGCGGCCCGGCTTCGCGGATCTCGAGGTAGGGCGCCAGTTCCTTGCGCAGCTGCGGCTCGTAGGCGAACGGAAACTTCTCGGCATACTCCTCGAGGAAGAAATCGAACGGGTTGATGGACGCATCTCGGCCACCAGGTCGACCTCACCGAAAGCTTGCGGGTCTTCTCCGGAAACACCAGGCGCGCCAGATAGTTGCCGAACGGGTCCTGCTGCCAGTTGATGAAGTGCTCCTCGGCTCGACCTTGAGCGAGTAGTGATGCACCGGCGTGCGGGTGTGGGGCGCCGGGCGCAGGCGGATCGTGTGCGGCGCCAAAGCCACCAGGCGATCGAACTGGTACTCGGTCTTGTGATGGAGGGCGACGCGAATGGACATTTGGGCTGCTCTTTAGGCGACAATCTGGGACAAACGGTTAGCAAGCTCCGTACCAGCCAGGGGGTCGACCGGAGACGGGGCGTAAAAGTCACATCCAGCCCGGCAAAAACCGGCTTGACGCCGGAGGGTCAAGCCGGGGCTTTCCACTGCCGACAAATCCCTACATACTGACATACAGTAACTCGGGAAATATGGAGCTTGCGATGACTTATTGCCTCGGTCTCTGCCTGGACGAAGGTCTGGTCGTTGCGTCCGATTCACGGACCAACGCCGGGGTGGACTATGTCACTACCTACAGCAAGATGCACGTTTTCACGCCGGCGTCCGATCGCCTGTTCATCATTCTTTCGGCCGGCAATCTGGCGACCACCCAGGAGGTGATGAACCACATCCAACGGGATCTGGATTTTCCGACGGGAGCGCCCAATCTGGCCAATGTGCGCTATCTGTTCGAGGCGGCCGAATACGTCGGTCAGATCAGCCTGCAGGTGCAGCAGGAGCACAATGCCGCGCTCGCCTCGGCCGGGGTCAGTGGAGAGACCACGCTGTTGCTCGGCGGACAGATCCAGGGCCACCCGCATGGCCTGATGATGATCTACCCGCAGGGCAACTACATCACCGCCTCGCCGGAGACGCCTTATCTGCAGATCGGTGAGAGCAAGTACGGCAAACCGGCGCTCGACCGCATCGCCGAACCGGGATTGAGCCTGGACCAGGGCGCGCAGCTTGTGCTGGTATCCCTGGACGCCACGACGCGCTCGAACATCACCGTCGGGCCGCCGTTCGAGGTGGCCGTCTATCAGCGCGACGCCATGATCCTGCGCGACCGCTGCAAGTTTGACGAACGCAATCCGTACCTCATCCAGGTGCGGGAGACCTGGAACGAAGGGATTCGCAAGGGCTTCTCCAAGCTGCCCCCGTTCAACTGGGATCACAAGACCGCCGAGGCGGACAGCCCCAACCAGGCCGTAGCCCAGTGCCAGATCTCGAACCAGCAATCCGGGTTCGTCGACCCGGATCCAAACCCGGCGGCGTCCGCTGTCGAGCCGATTCAGACACCGGGAATCGGCAAGCCTCAGACAATGGGTTGACCCCCCGACCGATACCCGCCCAGACGATCTCCAACACCCTGCTGCTGCCCGCCATCGCGAGCTTCCGGTTAAACTGCCGGCTTCCAAGACGGTTTACCGAAACGACATCATGAGCCAAGCCACTGCCAACCCGTTCGCCGACGTCGGCGCCTACATGATCGACCTCGGCCAGCGCGCCCGCGCCGCGGCGCGACAGCTGGCCGCCGCCGAGACCGCCCGCAAGGACCGGGCCCTGCACGCGATTGCCGACGACCTCGACCGGCAGCGCGAAACGCTGATGGCGGAGAACCGCAGGGACCTCGAAGCGGGCGCTGCCAAGGGCCTGGACGCCGCTCTCATCGATCGCCTGGAACTGACCCCGGCGCGCATCGACGCCATGATCGAGGGCCTGCGCCAGATCGCTGCCCTACCCGACCCGATCGGCGAGATGTTCGATCTGAAATATCGCCCGAGCGGCATCCAGGTCGGGCGCATGCGCGTGCCGCTCGGCGTCGTCGGGATCATCTACGAATCGCGACCCAACGTCACCGCCGACGCCGCCGCCCTGTGCCTGAAATCCGGCAATGCGACCGTGCTGCGCGGCGGCTCCGAGGCCTTCCATTCGAATCAGGCGATCGCCGCCTGCATCCGCACCGGGCTGGAGGCCGCCGGCCTGCCGCGCGATGCGGTGCAGGTGCTCGCCACCACCGATCGCGCCGCGGTCGGGGCCATGATCACCATGCCCGAGTACGTCGACGTGATCATTCCGCGCGGCGGCAAGGGCCTGATCGAACGCATCTCTGCCGAGGCCCGGGTGCCGGTGATCAAGCACCTCGACGGCATCTGTCACGTCTACGTCGACGACGAGGCCGACCCGCAGAAGGCCTTCGACATGGCGCTCAACGCCAAGACCCAGCGCTATGGCACCTGCAACACCATGGAGACCCTGCTGGTCAACGAGACCGTCGCCGCCGATTTTCTCCCGCGGATCGCCGCGGCCTACTGCGGAAAAGGGCGTCGAACTGCGCGGCTGCGAGCAGACCCAAGCGATCCTCGGCGATCACGTGCAAGACAGCGACCGCGGCGGACTGGGACACCGAATATCTGGCGCCTATCCTGTCGATCCGGGTGGTCGAGGATCTCGACCAGGCGATCGAGCACATCGACGCGCACGGCTCGCAGCACACCGACAGCATCATCACCGAGAACTACAGCAAGGCGCGGCGCTTCCTGCGCGAGGTCGATTCCAGCTCGGTGATGGTCAACGCCTCGACCCGCTTCGCCGACGGTTTCGAATACGGCCTGGGTGCGGAGATCGGCATCTCGACCGACAAGTTTCATGCCCGCGGGCCGGTCGGGCTGGAGGGGCTGACCTCGGTGAAGTTTGTGGTTCTGGGTGACGGGCAGATTCGCACTTGATGCTGAGAACCGCCAGCGGGTTGCCTACAGCAGCAGGTTAGCAACACGGCCCAATCCGGCAGAGCGGCTTGTAGCTGGCGATCTTTCTCACCGGGGAGTCAATAGGGCAGGTGCCGCTTCGCGGCGAATCGATGCTGATGCCCTGGGTCCGGCGCGCTCGAGTCTAATGCGCCACAAAGCGGCGCAAAGCCCGATTCCAACTCCGGGATATCGATTCAAACATCAATATCAACTACTTGACATTAGCTTCAACCAATCCCTCAATCTGGCAATCACCCGGTCTATACGAGAGACCAAAAATCAACCTTCCCATGATCGGAATCTTCGGCGGCACCTTCGACCCCATCCACCACGGCCACCTGCGAGTCGCCCTCGACGTCCTCGAGGCCCTGACGCTGGAACAGATCCGCTTCGTCCCCCTGAACACCGCCGTACACCGCGAGCAACCCGAGGCCGATGCCCGCGGCCGACTGGCGATGCTGCGCGCCGCCATCGAGGACGAACCGCGCTTTGTCGCCGACCCGCGCGAACTCGAGCGCGGTGGCCAGTCGTACACGGTCGATACCCTGCAACCACTGCGCGGCGAGTTTCCCGGGCAAACCCTGTGCCTGCTGCTCGGCGGCGATGCCTTCAACGGCTTTCTCGACTGGCGTGAGCCGGCGCGAATCCTGCGACTGGCGCACCTGGTGGTGATGCAGCGCCCCGGGTATCGGCTGCCCGAGAACGAGGCCCTGCAAACGCTGGTGGTCAGGCATCGCTGCCAGGAACTGCGGGCCCTGCCCAGCGTGCCGGCCGGCAGGATCTGGTTTCAACCGGTCACTCAGTTGCAGATCTCCGCCAGCGACGTCCGCGCCCGTCTGCGCGGCGGCCGCAGCGCCCGCTACCTGACCCCGGTCAGCGTGCTGCGCACCATTGAGGGCCGGGGACTCTACCCGCCGCGGCCTGACTAGTGGGCCGACTCGATCGGCGCCCGGCAGAACCCCATCGCATGGGTTATCATCAAAAGAACCTCCCGGAACCGCTGGAGATCCATGCAGGTAGAAGAACTTCGCGATTTTGTCGTTGCCACGTTGGAAGACATGAAGGCCCAGGACATCACCGTGCTCGATGTCCGCAACAAGACCTCGATCACCGACTATTTCATCATCGCCTCCGGCACCTCCGACCGACACGTCAAATCGACCGCCGAGGCGGTCGCCTTCAAGGCCAAACAGGTCGGCGAGGCGCCGTTGGGCGCCGAAGGCGTCAGCGACGGTGAATGGGCCCTGATCGACCTGAACGGGATCGTGGTTCATATCATGCAGGCGAGGGTCCGCGATTTTTACCAGCTCGAGCGCCTCTGGTCAGTCGATATCCCGGCGGCGGAAAAGCTGAGCACCCACCGGCCCAGTTGAAGCCGGCCGAGTACGCGCCAGCGTTCTACGCCTTGTAGCGACCGGGCAGGTAAGGAGGTGTACGACCAGGTATGGCGGACCGAGGTCTTCAAGCGACCGACGGATCCGCCGACACACTCAATACGGGACCATGGCAGAAACCAGGAGGCCCGGAATGAGAGCAGTCGTAGTATTGATAGGCCTGATCCTCCCGGTGGGCGTTTGGGCCGAGAATCATGAGATCCGCGCCGCCGACTACAAGGTGCCGTGTGTCCGCCAGAGCGAGACCTGGGTCTGCGCCGGCAAGTTGTCCGCAGAGCCCGCCTGTGTCGATGTCGACACACGCCGCATGGTCTGTACCGGCACACCGGCAGAGCATCCCTACCGCAAGGCCCGCTCGGCCGACAAAACGGGCCGCACCAGCCGGTCCTTCTAGGCGTTCCCGCCACGCCTTCGCGCCGCATCGCGCCAGGCCGCGGGGCTTCGATCGCCCGACCGCCTCGCATCCGCAGCCCGTTCTCCCCCATCGTCCGAGCCGATGCGCGTCCATTTGATTGCCGTTGGCGAAAAAATGCCGGGCTGGGTGACCCAGGGTTACCAGGAGTACGCCAAACGTCTGCCGGGCGAGTGTCAACTGCAGTTGATCGAGATACCGCCC
>CAVXWS010000005.1:0-6786 GCA_963765415.1 uncultured Gammaproteobacteria bacterium | reverse complement strand
AGTCGACCAGCTGTGCTTTGGTCTTTGCCGGTGTACTGGGCCATGTAAGTGCCGCACCAGGCGCGGAACGTCGGGATATGCGCCGGGGCTCGACCGAGCCTGCGCGCAAGCTCCGAGTTGCCCTCAACTTCTCGGGCGAACTGCTCTGCGTCACGTTTCTTGGAGAAAGACCGGGTCACCGCGGGCATCCCTGCACAGCGGATCGGGCCCTGATAACTGCCGGACGGCAGCTTTCGGATTGAAGCCATGTTGCACCTCACTGAGGCCGTCCAAACCATCTCTGTGATGGAATTGTGATGACCGGGTTGTTTCGTCGAAGTGCCAAGACGACCGACAACCGTAAGGTACTGATCTAGCTACAGAAAATTGGTAGCGGGGGCAGGATTTGAACCTACGACCTTCGGGTTATGAGCCCGACGAGCTGCCAGACTGCTCCACCCCGCATCTGTTGCGCGCACTATACTGAATTGGCTCGAACCGTGCAAGCCAGATGGCTGCACAATCCGCGGTTTTGCGGCCGAGTCTAGCCCGCGATCGCGGTCTTGCAGGCCGTGAACAGCACCGCCGGGAAAAGCCCGAGGGCGAGCATGGCGAGCCCGTTGATCGAGATGGCGATACGGGTGTCCATGCCGGCCAGGATCGGGGCGTCGGAGATCGGTTTGTCGAAGTACATCACCTTGACCACCCGCAGATAGTAGAAGGCGCCGACGATCGAGAAGAACACCCCGACCAACGCCAGCCAAACCATGTCGATGCTGACCACCGCGTCGAGCACGAACAGCTTGGCGAAGAAACCGACGGTGGGCGGCACACCCGCCATGGAGAACATCAGCAGCATCATCATGCCGGCCAGCCAGGGGCTGCGGTCGTTCAGCCCCTTCAGGTCGTCGATGTTCTCGGCGTCGAAACCTTCGCGGCTGAGCATCGCCAGGATGCCGAAGGTGCCGGCCGCCGTCAGCGCATAGACGATGGCGTAGAACATGGCGGCCGTATAGCCCTCGTCCGTCCCGGCGAGCAGGCCGAGAAAGATGAAGCCGACATGGGAGATGGTCGAATAGGCCAGCATGCGCTTGATGTTGGTCTGGGCGATGGCGACGACATTGCCGAGGGCCAGCGACAGCACCGCCAGCACGATCAGCATCCCCTGCCAGTCGGCGTGCAGGCCACGCATGCCGTCGACCAGCAGGCGCATCGCCAGGCCGAAGGCGGCGATCTTCGGTGCGCTGCCGATCAGCAGCGTCACCGCCGTCGGCGCGCCGTGGTAGACGTCGGGCACCCACATGTGGAAAGGCACGGCGCCGAACTTGAAGCCGAGGCCGATGACGATGAAGACCAGGCCGAAGGAGCAGCACCAGCGTGTCCGCGCCGGCCAGGCCCCTGGCGACAGTCTGGAAGTCGAGCGCCACCGGTGGCGCCGTAGATCATCGACATGCCGTAGAGCAGCATGCCCGAGGCCAGCGCGCCGAGCACGAAGTACTTCATCGCCGCCTCGGCGCCGGCCTCGAGTCCCGGTTGAAGGCGACCAGGGCGTACAGCCACAGCGCCTGCAGCTCCAGACCCAGATAGACGGTGAGGAAGTTGTTGGCCGAGATCATCACCATCATGCCCAGCAGCGCGAACAGCGCCAGCACGAAGAACTCGCCGCGATAGATCGCCCGATTGACCAGATAGTCCTTGGCGTAAACCAGGGCGAGCAGCGACACGATCAACAAGGCAGCCTTCAGCACCTGGCTGAGCGCATCACTGACGAAAGCGCCATCGAGAATCACGCCCGCCTCGCCGACCCCCGAAGCGCCCAGCGCAGCCAGAGTCGCGATCAGGCTGCCGAGAGCCAACCCATAGGTCAGCAAGCGGTGCTTGGCCTGCAGAAACACATCCACCACCAGCACTACGCAGGCGGCCGTCATCAGGACGATCTCTGGCAGAACCGGTTTGAGACTGACGAGTTGTAGTTCCATGCTTAGTAACCGCGAATCAGGGGCATTAGGGTTGGTGCGCGGCGATGTGCCTGACCAGGTTCTCGACCGATACGTCCATCACCTCGATCAAGGGCGCGGGTCAGACACCGAGCACCAGCACGGCGACCGCGAGCGAGCCGAGCACCAGTGACTTCGCGGCCATTGATGTCCTGCAGCGCGGCGACATGGTCGTTGGCGACCTCGCCGAAGACGACGCGCTTGACCATCCACAGCGTGTAGGCGGCGCCGAAGATCAGCGTGGTCGCGGCCAGGAAGGCGAACCAGAAGTTGGCCCGGAAGCTGGCCAGGATCACCATGAACTCGCCGACGAAACCCCGACGTCCCCGGCAGCCCGGCATTGGCCATGGCGAAGAACACCATGAAGGCCGCCGAACATGGGCATGGTGTTGACCACGCCGCCGTAGGCGGTGATCTCGCGACTGTGCACCCGGTCGTAGAGCACGCCGACGCAGAGGAACAGCGCCGCCGAGATGAAGCCGTGCGAGATCATCTGCACCATGCCGCCCTCCATGCCCATGACCGCGCCGGTGTCGACGTCGGTGCGGGCGAGGATGATGAAGACGATGAAGAAGCCCAGCGTGACGAAGCCCATGTGGGCGATGGACGAATAGGCGATGAGCTTCTTCATGTCCTGCTGCACCAGGGCCACGAAGCCGATGTAGACCACGGCGATCAGCGACAGGGCGATGATCAGCCAGTCCAGTTCGCTGCTCGCGTCCGGCGTGATCGGCAGGCTGAAGCGCAGGAAGCCGTAGCCGCCGATCTTCAGCATGATCGCCGCCAGGATCACCGAACCGCCGGTCGGCGCCTCGACGTGCGCGTCCGGCAGCCAGGTGTGCACCGGCCACATGGGCACCTTGACCGCGAAGGCCAGCAGGAAGGCGAAGAAGATCAGCATCTGCGCCGTCAGCGGCAGCCCGGGCACGTGCCGTGGAAATCGAGAATGGAGAGCTGTGCCGGACTTGAAGTACAGGTAGATCAGCGCGACCAGCATGAACACCGAGCCGAGGAAGGTGTAGAGGAAGAACTTGATGGTCGCGTAGACCCGGTTCGGCCCGCCCCAGACGCCGATGATCAGGAACATCGGGATCAGCATGGCCTCCCAGAAGACGTAGAACAGCATGGCATCGAGCGCGGAGAACACGCCGACCATCACCCCCTCCATGATCAGGAAGGCGGCCATGTACTGGGACGGCTTGTAGGTAATCACCTCCCAGCCGGCGATCACCACCAGCATGGTGATGAAGGTGGTCAGCAGGATCAACGGCATCGAGATGCCATCGACACCGAGGTGGTAGTAGACGTTGAAGGCCTCGATCCAGGCCGCATGCTCCTGCGAACTGCATGGCGGCCGTGCCCAGGTCGAAACCCGTGTACAGCGGAATGCTCACCAGGAAAGTCAGCACGGAGACGATCAGCGCCAGCCAGCGCGACACATTCGGCGCCTTGTCGCCGCTTGCCATCACCAGGAAGCCGCCGATGATCGGCAGCCAGATCACCGTGCTCAGAATTGGCCAACCCGCATTCATGCTGTTACGTCCACCCTTGTTAACGGATCACGAACCAGGTCATCAGGCCGAGCAGGCCGACGATGATGGCGATCGCATAGTGATACAGATAACCCGTCTGGATGACTCGCACAGTCGCAGCCAGCCAACCCACCGACCGGGCCGAGCCATTGACCGCGATACCGTCGATCAAGGTGCGGTCGCCAACCGTCCACAACAGCTTGCCCAGACCCCGGCTGCCGGCCGCGAACACCGCCTGGTTGAATTCGTCGAAGAAGTACTTCTTGTCGAGGACCGTAGTACACCCAGTCGAAGCGTATCTTCAGATCGGTCGCGATCTGTGGCCGCAGCCGATAGATGACGAAGGCCAGTCCCAGACCGCCCATGGCGAGCCAGAAGGGCGGCGCCATGAGACCGTGCAGGACGAAGCGCCAGCGGGCCGTGGTAACCCTTGCCGACCTCGCCCAGGGTGTCGTGAATGGCGGCGACATGGATCGCGTCACCGAAATAATCACCGAACAACATCGGGCCGACCGTGAAGACGCCGATGAAAACCGAGGGAATGGCGAGCAGGATCAGCGGCAGGGTCACCACCCAGGGCGACTCGTGGATGTGCTCCCTGGCGTGCTCGTCGCGAGGCCCCTCGCCATGGAACACCAGGAAAAACATCCGGAAGCTGTACAGCGCGGTGACGAACACGCCGATCAACAGCAGCCAGTAGGCATAGCCTGAGCCGGCGAGCTGCGAGTGGTGCACCGCCTCGATGATCGCGTCCTTGGAGAAGAACCCGGAGAAGCCCGGAAAGCCGATCAGCGCGAGCGAGCCGAGCAGCGCCGTCCAATGGGTGATCGGCATGTACTTGCGCACCCCGCCCATGTTGCGGATGTCCTGGTCGTGGTGCATGCCGATGATCACCGAACCGGCGGCGAGGAACAGCAGGGCCTTGAAGAAGGCGTGGGTCATCAGATGGAAGATGCCGGCGGCATAGGCCGAGGCGCCGAGCGCGACGATCATGTAGCCGAGCTGCGACAGGGTCGAATAGGCCACCACCCGCTTGATGTCGTTCTGCACGATGCCGATCAGGCCCATGAAGAAAGCGGTGGTCGCGCCGATCACCAGCACCACACTGCAGCGCGGTCTCCGACAGCTCGTACAGCGGCGACATGCGCGCCACCATGAAGACACCGGCGGTGACCATGGTCGCGGCGTGGATCAGGGCCGAGATCGGCGTCGGGCCTTCCATCGAGTCCGGCAGCCACACGTGCAGCGGCACCTGGGCGGACTTGCCCATGGCGCCGATGAACAGCAGGATGCAGATCACCGTCATCAGCGACCAGCTGGCGTCGCCCCAAATGGAGATCTGCTGTTCCGCCAGGCCCGGGGCCTTCGAGAAGACCTCGGCGTAGTGCAGACTGCCGAAATACATCGCGACCGCCGACGATACCCAGCATGAAACCGAAGTCGCCGACCCGGTTGACGAGAAAGGCCTTCATGTTGGCGAAGATCGCCGTCTCGCGCACCGACCAGAAGCCGATCAGCAGGTAGGACACCAGGCCGACCGCCTCCCAGCCGAAGAACAGCTGCAGGAAGTTGTTGGCCATCACCAGCATCAGCATCGAGAAGGTGAACAGCGAGATATAGCTGAAGAAACGCTGGTAGCTGTTGCGCCCGGCCAGGCTCTCCTTGGGCCAGTTGTGCTCGTCGTCGGCCATGTAGCCGATGGTGTAGATGTGCACGCAGAAGGAGACGAAGGTCACCACCGACATCATCAGCGCAGTCAGCCGGTCGACCAGGAAGCCGATCTCGAAGCGCAGGCCGTCGCTGACCATCCACGTGTAGACCGCCTGATCGAACGCCGCCTCGTCCTCGAACACGAAGCGGTACAGGACGTACAGCGAGAGCGCGGCCGAGATGCCGACACCGGAGCTGGTTATCCAGTGCGAGGCGGCCCGGCCGATCCGTCCGCCGAAGAAGCCGGCGATGACCGAACCGACCAGCGGCGCCAACGCGATGGTGAGATAGAGTTGTTCCATCCGGTTGCCCCCAATCAGCCCCGCAGCGTGTCGAGATCTTCGACGTTGATCGTCTTGCGGCTACGGAACAGCACCACCAGGATGGCCAGACCGATTGCGGCCTCGGCCGCCGCCACAGTAAGAATGAAGAACACGAACACCTGCCCGGCGGTGTCCTGCAGGAAATGCGAGAAGGCGATGAAGTTGATATTGACCGCCAGCAGCATCAGTTCGACGCACATCAGCAGCACGATGACATTCTTGCGATTGAGAAAGATGCCGGCAATGCTGATCGCGAACAGGATCGCACCGACCATCAGGTAGTCCGACAGTGCGATCATCAGCCCTTCTCCTCGGCCGGCATCTTGATGAGGCGGACGCGATCCCGGGCCTTGACCTGCACCTGCTTCGACGGATCCTGATACTTGGTCTCCGGCCGGCGCCGCATGGTCAGGCTGATCGCCGCGACAATCGCGACCAGCAGGATCACGGCCGCGATCTCGAACGCGTACAGATGCTCGGTAAACAGCGCCAGACCCAGTTCTTCGGTGTTGCTGTAGTCGGCCGGCTTGGCCGGCGGCGGTGCGAATCGATCGAGCCCGAAATACTTCGGCCCGACCACCATGAACATCTCGACCACCATCACCAGGGCGACGAGCACCCCGATCGGCATGTACTTGATGAAACCGGCACGCATCTCCGCGGTGTTGATATCGAGCATCATGACCACGAACAGGAACAGCACCATGACCGCGCCGACGTAGACCAGGACCAGGGCGATGGCGAGAAACTCCGCCTCGGCCAGCATCCAAAGGCCGGCGCTGTTGAAGAACGCCAGCACCAGGAACAGCACCGAGTGCACCGGATTACGGCGGGTGATGACCATGCCCGCAGCGAAAATCAGGATCGCCGCAAACATGTAGAACAGAAATGTCTCGAAGCTCATAGCCTTGGTGTATCCGGCTCATCCTCCGCACAAACGCGCCGCGTCTGAAAGGGGTGCAGCCTGGTGAATTCGTTATCGTTTGCCGCGCATTCGTGCGGCGCTCAGCGATAGGCCGCCTGTGCCAGTCGGTCCGCCGCCAGTTGATCTTCGTACTTATCTCCGATCTCGAGCAGCATCTGCTTGGTCATGATCTGCTCGCCTCGATTCTCGAAATGGTACTCGTAGAGCCGGGTCTCGACGATCGAGTCGACCGGACAGGACTCTTCACAGAACCCGCAGTAAATGCACTTGAACAGATCGATGTCGTAACGGGTGGTCCGTCGCGAACCGTCGCCGCGGGG
>CAVXWS010000004.1:0-5099 GCA_963765415.1 uncultured Gammaproteobacteria bacterium | reverse complement strand
CCAGCAGCCGGAACTGTCACGCGTGTTTTCCACCTATGAAGCCGCCACACCGCAGATCGACCTGGAGATCGATCGCGAGAAAGTCCAGATTCTGGGGGTTAATCTGGCGGACGTGTTCTCCGCGCTGCAGGCGACTCTCGGCGGTTATTACGTCAATGACTTCAATTTGTTCGGACGGACGTGGACCGTGCGTATGCAGGCGGAGCAACAACACCGCGCATCACCGGAAGCGATCTATGCCATTCAGGTGAGAAACGACGAAGGAGAGATGATTCCGCTTTCGTCTGTCGCCCGCGCCCGCCTCGACGTGGGACCCCGAACCGTTGTTCGCTATAACAATTATCGGGCGGTTTCAATCAACGGCAACCCCGCGCCCGGCCGCGGCGACGGCGAAGCGATTGCCGCGATGGATAGTTTGTCGGCGACGACCTTGCCAGCCGGATATGCTTACGAATGGACCGGCCAGGCCCTGGAGCAAAAACTGTCAGCCGGGCAAACGCCGATCGTCCTCGGGTTGGCGGTGGTATTCGCCTATCTGTTCCTCGTTGCGCTCTATGAAAGCTGGAACGTACCGATTCCGGTGCTGCTTTCGGTGCTTGTCGCAATCCTGGGCGCCATGCTAGCGTTGCTGCTGACGCGTTCGAGCTTCGTGCTGTATGCCCAGATCGGCATCGTCGTGTTGATCGCGCTGGCCGCCAAAAACTCTATTCTGATGACCGAGTTTTCTCTCGAACGGCGGGCCGAAGGGCAAAGCATCCTCGAATCCGCCGTGACCGGCGCCCGACAGCGTTTTCGTCCCGTGATGATGACCAGCCTTGCCTTTATCGCCGGCCTTATCCCCCTGGTAACCGCCACGGGCCCCGGTGCCGACAGCATGTATGCCGTGGGTCTGCCCGTTCTTGCCGGAATGATAGCCGCTTCAGTTTTCGGAATCTTCATGATCCCGATGCTATATGTGGTGTTTCAACGCATTCGTGAAAAGGATTGGTCGCGGTTCGAGACGAACACCAACGAAGTGGATCGGACTAAGAACGCAATCCGGAATGATGCATCTTGAGATTGCAATGCTGGCTGCTCGCACGGTGCCCTGACCACAGACAAACCCTTGCTTTCTTATGGAGACAACCATGAGCGAAATCCCCCTGAACTACCACACAGCCTATGAATGGACCGGCGACGGCGAGGCCGGCGAGGTTCTCGTCGAGGGCATGCCGCCGATGCCCATTGGCTCGCCCAAGGGGAGCGACCGCTACTGCCCGGAACACCTGCTGGTGGTGGCCGCCGAGGCCTGCCTGGCTAACTATGTACTGCTGATTTCAAGCCGATCCAAGCTTACGGTGAAAGGCTACCGGTCATCCGCCGAAGGCGAGCTGTTGGAAGATGACAGCGGTTTTCGTTTCAAGCGCATCACGATACGACCAACCCTGACCGTAGAGGAAGGCAAAGAAGCCATGGCCAAACGAATCGTGGGCAAAGCGCACGATCTTTGTATGGTTGCGCGTGCCATGAATATCCCGGTGGAGGTCGAGGCGACCATCAATACCGCGTAGCAATCGAAAGAAGTCCACATGAATCGAAAATCGTAAGGTATCGGGATAATCAGCGTGTTCAGGAAATTCGAAGCAGTTGTAAATAATGAGGCAGGAAAGATCAAACACGCCACCTCTGTGGCCACTCACATAGTCTCCCGATTGCTGAATTTACGTAAGAATACGTTCAAGTCGTTCGCCACTGCGTCCTCACTCGGACCAACAATCCGATGGAGCGGATTATGAGGGGAATTCGGTGCCGCACCCGCGTGGTCGGCGCGCTTCCCGATGCTCGATCCGCGGTGATGTTATGCCCAGCCCGAACCAGATAGATCGCGGGGACGAAACGATCTTAAGGGGACCTCTCAGAATCCCTTCCTTGGGCTTTCGAGAAACGGCGGTCGGAAAACACGGTTTCCGCCCGCCTTCATTTTAGAGCGCTTACGCGCATGAAAATGGCGACACGTCCTTGCATCGCGCGGGAACCTCTCATTTTGAGAGGTTCCCTTAACCGCTACAGATTGACGGTCTTTGAACAATGGAGAAAAGCGTGAAGCGAGCAATAATTGGCGTGGTATTGGTACTTGCCGGCGTCGCGGGCTTGGGTGCTGTGGCAGTACTTTCAAACACCGCAGCTACCCGCGGGGCTGGCATCGGGCAATGGTCGGATCGAGGCGGTGCAGGTCGATATCTCGACCAAGATGGCCGGCCGGGTGGAGGCCGTACTGGCGAAAGAAGGCGACCTTGTGAAGCCCGGTCAGGTGCTCGCCAAGACGGACACGGCTCAACTGCGTGCGCAGCGGCTGCGCGCCGATGCCGACATTGCCAGTGCCGAAAGCCAGGTGGCGGCGGCCCAGGCTGCGATCGCGCAGGCCAAGGCGCAACTGATCCTGGCTCAACAAGAGCTTGCCCGTGCCCGCGAACTCGTCAAGAAGGGACACACCAGCAAGGAAACCCTGGACACGCGTGTAAGCGAAGTTGCGGTAGCCAAGGCAAACCTCGAGGCTGCCGAAGCCACGCTCGTCTCGCAACAACGCAATGTTGACGCCGCACGTGCCGGTGCAACGGAGATCCAGACGCAGATCGACGATTCAACGCTCGTCTCCCCGACCATCGGTCGGGTGCTGTACCGCCTCGCTGAGCCGGGCGAAGTCTTGGGAAGCGGCGGCAAGGTCCTGACACTCATCAACCTCTCCGACGTCTACATGGAGGTCTTCCTCCCGTCAGCCCAGGCCCATCGCGTCGCTATCGGTACCGAGGCACGTGTGAAACTGGATATACTCGATTTCGCCGTTCCCGCAACCGTGAGTTTTGTCTCACCCGAATCCCAGTTCACGCCGAAACAGGTCGAAACGCCGAGCGAGCGCGAAAAGCTGATGTTCCGCGTCAAGGTCCGTGTGCCGCAAGAACTGGTGCTGGACCACATCGAGCGCGTAAAAACCGGGGTGCGTGGCGTCGCCTACATCCGGCTCTCCACTCAACCCGGTGAAGAGCCGTCCCCGTGGCCGGATTTTCTCCAGCAGCTGCCCCCGGGCGTCGAGCCGACCGCAGTCGACAGAAACTAGCGCGGGCGCGGAACCATGGCCGAACAAGAACGTCCGATCGCCCGCATCCAGGGTGTCACACACAGTTATAAAAACGTACATGCTGTCGATGATGTGACACTGGACATACCGTCAGGCCTGATGGTGGGCCTTCTTGGGCCCGACGGTGTCGGCAAGTCGACGCTGATGGGTCTCATCTCGGGGGCGCGCAAGCTGCAGCGAGGCCGTCTCGAGGTGCTGGGTGCCGACATGGCATCGGCCCACCAGCGCAACGCCGTCGGCCCACGCATTGCCTACATGCCTCAGGGGCTCGGCAAGAACCTCTATGCCGAACTCAGCGTTGCGGAGAACCTGGACTTCTTTGGCAAGCTGTTCGGTCAGGGCCCGCCTGAGCGCAAGGCGCGCATCGATCGGCTGACGAAGGCAACGGGGCTCCATCCGTTCCTGCCACGCCCGGCCGGCAAGTTGTCAGGTGGCATGAAGCAGAAGCTCGGGCTCTGCTGCTCGCTCATTCATGACCCTGATCTGCTGATACTGGACGAGCCGACGACCGGCGTCGATCCGCTGTCACGCCGTCAGTTCTGGGAGCTGATCGCCACGATCCGCGACGAGCGTCCGACCATGAGCGTGCTGGTCTCCACCGCCTATATGGACGAAGCCGAAGGCTTCGATTGGCTGGTGGCCATGGACGCCGGGCAGGTGCTCGACACCGGCACACCGGAAGCGCTCAAAACCAGGACCGGCGCCGAGGACCTCGAAACCGCGTTCGTGCGCCTGCTGCCGGAGGAGAAACGCGGTGGCAACACCGAGCTGATCATCCCGCCGTTCGAGAAGGCCGACGGAACACCGGCCATCGTCGCCAAGGGGCTGACCCGGCGCTTCGGCGATTTTACCGCGGTCGACAACGTCAGCTTCGAGATCCAGGCCGGCGAGATCTTTGGCTTTCTCGGCTCCAACGGCTGCGGCAAGACCACCACCATGAAGATGCTGACGGGACTCCTGCCGCTCTCCGAGGGCGAGGCATTCCTGTTCGGCAAACCCGTGGATGCGAGCGATCTGGAAACGCGCAAGCGCGTCGGTTTCATGTCCCAGGCCTTCTCGCTCTATGGCGAGCTGACCGTGGCGCAGAACCTGACGCTGCATGCCCGGTTGTTCCATCTGACACCGGAGAAGACGACGGAGCGGATTGATCTGCTGGTCGAGCGCTTCGGCCTGCGCGAGCACATGGACGCGCTGGCCTCATCGCTGCCGCTCGGCATGCGCCAGCGCCTTTCCCTTGCGGTCGCGGTCATCCACGAGCCTGAAATGCTCATCCTCGACGAGCCGACCTCCGGTGTCGATCCGGTCGCCCGCGACGCGTTCTGGGAGCTGCTGATCGAGCTGTCGCGTCGAGACAAGGTGACGATCTTCATCTCCACCCACTTCATGAACGAAGCGCTGCGCTGTGACCGCATTTCGCTGATGCACGCCGGCCAAGTGCTCGTCTACGACGAGCCTCAGCACCTTGTGGAGGCCAAGGGCGCGACCTCGCTGGAAGAGGCCTTCATCGGCTACCTCGAGGACGCGGTCGGTGAGACCGACGAGGACGGTGTGGTAGCGGCCGTCGCCCAGGCCGAGGAATCCCCGGGGCTGACTGGCTTGCAGGTCAGCAACGCCGCACTCCATAGGTTCAGCCTCAACCGGCTGCTTGCCTACAGCTATCGCGAAATGATGGAAGTCATGCGTGACCCGGTGCGCCTGGCGTTTGCCTTTCTCGGCAGTGCAATCCTGCTGATCGTCATCGCTTACGGCATCTCGCTCGACGTCGAGGACCTGACCTATGCCGCCTTCGACCACGATCGCACACCCGAGAGCCGCCAGTACCTCAGTAATTTCCAAGGCTCACGCTATTTCACCGAACAGCCGGAACTGCGCAGCACAGGACGAACTCGAGCGACGGCTGAAGTCCAACGACATCACCCTGGCCATCGAGATTCCACCGGGCTTTGGCCGGGACTTGAAGAAGGTGAGACACCCAGTGTTTCCG
>CAVXWS010000003.1:0-24057 GCA_963765415.1 uncultured Gammaproteobacteria bacterium | reverse complement strand
AACGCAGAAGCTATCGGGCCCAGGGGGTAGACCTCGCCCGGTCGTGCAACTCGGTAGCCGAGGTCGGCCAGTCTCCCGCCGGCATCGGTCGACTCGTAGTGGTACAGCACCAGGCGTTGGCGTTGTTCCTCATTGTAGGAGCCCGCCAGGTCCTCGTACCCTGTGTGAGAGGGGTTTGCACGCAGTGCGCAATCATGAAATACCGTCTCCCCCCCGGTGGCGAAGCGATTCAGTATCTCAGGGATGGGTCGAGTGTCGCCGGTGTATAGAAAACGTTCCTCGAGCGCCAATCCGAAAGCGGTCAGATACTGATGATGTCGCACCGGGAAAACAGAAAATCGCAGACCGGCATGCCAGAAGCTATCGGACACCGGTATCAGTTGGAAGCAGTCCCAGAAGTTGGCGCCGCCCTCGGCGAGGATGTTGGGGTAGTCGGCGACACGTTTATGCAGCCATTCGATAATCTGCACGGGCACATACAAACGAATGGGCTCGGCGCAAGCTGGATCGAACCGCGCCGCGTAAAACAGGCCCTCCAGACCGCCAACATGATCCAGGTGGGCGTGCGTAACGAAGATCGCTTTGGGCAGAACGCCGCCATAATACTCGCCGAAGCGGCGCAGGCCGTCATGTCCACAATCGATCATCAAGATTGGCGCAGTGCCATGCTCCAGCACCGCGGAGGAGCAGCCCAAGTCAACGGCACCGGCATTGCCGGTGCCGAGAAAACGCAGGGTGAGATCGGTTTGCATCAGATTCAGCGCGGTGACCACCGATAGTAGGATTGCCACTTTAGGCGAATTGAATGATGTAAAGAGCTTAGCCCTTTAACATCCGCATTCTACTGCTCTCAACTATTGAGATTTGTTCTCCTGCATCTCGGCTGAACTCGCGTGATTCGGTTGCACCTGAATATTGATGTGATGAGTCAGGGGGTAACAGATTCAGGCGTGAATACGCCGGCGGCGATGAGCATCCGACATCCGCGAGCGGTTGTTCGTTAGAAGCCTACACGACGATTGGCGCGAACAGAAGAATTGCGTGTGCCACCGTCGATCGACGACCGTCAGATCCCATCGATCGTCGAAACCAGTCCGCCAGAATTGCATCTGGCTCGCGAACTTCGGTGTGTGTCATAATCCCTAGTCAAGAGCCGGAACAATCGGCCTGTCTCGGGGACCGCCCGCCACCGGCGTGCTCCGAATGCGTCGCACGGTGTACTGATTCGATCCTGTAGACTCAAGGCTTTCGTCCTCCTCAGGCAGGCGGACCACCGTTGCGCATGTCTAATGTAACCGTCTGTTAGTAGGAGGATTTCAATGGCACACATAGTTGTTCTCGGCGCCGGCACCGGCGGCATGCCCGCAGCCTATGAGTTGCGCGAAGAATTGGGCAAGGAGCACGAGGTCACCGTTGTCAACGAGCGGGACTACTTCCAGTTCGTACCTTCCAATCCCTGGGTCGCCGTGGGCTGGCGTGATCGCTCCGCGATCACCTTCGATATCCGTCCGCACCTGGAGCGCAAGGGCATCAACTTTATCGCCAAACGCTGTGAAAAGATCGATGCCAACGCCAATCACGATGGACCCTGGAAGACGGTGAGGTCGTCCACTACGACTATCTGGTCATCGCCACCGGTCCGCGACTGGCCTTCGAAGAGGTCGAGGGTGCGGGTCCCGAAGGCGGACACACCCAGTCGGTGTGCTCCGTCGATCATGCCGAGAAGGCCTACGAGGACTATAAGAAGTTCCTCGATGACCCGGGGCACGTCATCGTCGGCGCCATGCCTTTCGCCAGCTGCTTCGGCCCGGCCTACGAGTACGCCTTCATCCTCGACGCCGACCTGCGCAAGCGCAAGATGCGCGACAAGGTGCCCATGACCTTCGTCACCTCCGAGCCCTACATCGGCCACCTGGGCCTGGGCGGCGTGGGCGACTCCAAGGGCATGCTGGAGTCGGAGATGCGCAACCATCACATCAAGTGGATCACCAATGCCAAGGTGACCAAGGTGGAAGCCGGAAAGATGTATGTCGAGCAATACGACGACGCCGGCCACAAGATCAAAGAGCACGAACTGCGACTTCAAGTACTCCATGATGCTGCCCTCGTTCAAGGGTGTGGATGCGGTCAGCCGGCGTCGAAGGTCTGTGCAACCCGCGTGGTTTCGTGTTCGTCGACGACCATCAGCGCAATCCCACCTATCACAACATCTTCTCCGCCGGCGTCTGCATCGCCATTCCGCCGGTGGAGGCGACCGCCGTGCCGACCGGCGCACCCAAGACCGGCTACATGATCGAGTCGATGGTGACCGCCATCGTGCACAACATCGCCGATGAGTTGGCCGGGCGTGAACCACCACACCACCGCCACCTGGAACGCCATCTGCCTGGCCGACATGGGCGACACCGGTGCCGCCTTCGTTGCCCTGCCGCAGATCCCGCCGCGCAACGTCGCCTGGTTCAAGAAAGGCAAGTGGGTGCACATGGCCAAGATCGCCTTCGAAAAATACTTCATCCGCAAGATGAAGAAGGGCACCTCGGAGCCGATCTACGAGAAGTACATCCTGAAGATGCTGGGTATCGGTAAGTTGAAGTAGGCTCGACCCGAGCTGAAAAGAACCAGCCCGGCCTAGGCCGGGCTTTTTGCTGTTGGGAAGCCCGCGTGAGCCACGACCCGTCAATCCAGGATATCCGCGCCGACGACAAGGACTGGTTCCTTCTCGCTGCCTTGCTGTTAGTACTTGGCATCTGCCTGAATTTCTGGGTCCACCCGCTGTACCTGGAGGAGCCGCGTCGGGCGGTAATCGCTCAGGAACTGCTGCACAACGGTGACCTGTGGGTCCCGACTCAGCTCGGCGAGCCCTATTATCGCAAGCCGCCGCTGTTCAACTGGGTACTGATCGCCTCGACCAAGGTGTTCGGTGGGTTCAGCGAGTTCGCCGTGCGTCTGCCGACGGTTCTTTCGACTCTGGCGATTGCGGCGTTGACCTTTCTGTTCGGGCGTCGCTTCGTCAGCGCGCAACTCGGCGCCCTGGCGGCCTTTGGTTTTCTCACCAGTGGCGCGATCCTGTTCTACTTTTCTCTGCTTGGCGAGATCGACCTGTTCTTCGCCCTGCTGATCTATGCCCTGATCCTCGCGCTCTACTACGGTGGTGCGGTCGGCGGCTATGGCTGGGTTTTTCCGCTGGTCTATGTGCTGGGCGCGGCCGCCACTCTGAGCAAGGGCGCGCCCGGGATTCTCGCGACCGGGCTTTCCGTGCTGGCGGCGCTGGGCTACCGGCGCGATCTGCGGCAGTTATTCGGCATTGCGCATCTCGCCGGGGTTGCGCTGTTCGTATTGTTGGTCGGTGGCTATCTCTGGGCCTACGCGCAGACCGCTTCCTTGCCCGACCACCTCGCCTCCATGTGGGGCCAGTCGAGCGACCGGACGGTGATCGGCACGGGCGTCTATCCATTGCTGATGCATCTGGCGGCCTTTCCACTCGACCTGGTCAAGAACACCATGCCGGGGGCCTTGCTGCTGGTATTTCTCGTTCGGCGCGACGCCTGGCAGGTACTGCGCCGCAATGACTTCGTCTTCTTCGCCTTTGTTCTTTTTCTGGTCAATGTGTTGCCGTATTGGCTTGCGCCCGGCGCGAGACAACGCTACATCTACATGCTGTATCCGTTGATCTTCATCGTGCTCGCTTATTTCTCACTGCGGGCCGGCGAACTGGGACCGAAGATCCTTGGATTGAAAAAATGGCTGAGCATCTTTCTGTTGATCCTGCTGGCATTGGTGGCGATCGGCCTGAACTTCCATTCCAGCGCCGCGGCCGCACCCTTGCTGCCGGTGTGGACGGGGCTGGCGGCGATCGTGCTGGTCACACTGGCGGTAATGGCTTTCAAGGATCGTCAACGGACGATTGTGCTGATCTTCGTCGGTGCGGCGGTGGCGCGCCTGCTGTTCGACCTCAGCGTACTCCCGCACCGCAATCGAGACAGCGGGGCGCAGCGCGATCGTGACGCCGGACTGGCGCTGGCCGATGCCGCGAGCAAACGGCCCATCGTGCTCTGGGGGCCACAGCGGCCGGACTTCACCACGATCTTTTATCTCAATAAAGCCATCGGTGTGCCCCTGCAGCGATGGCGGGGTTTACCGAGCGAACTGCCCGAAGACCACCTGTTGCTGACGCATGCCTCGCAACGGCCTCTGCTCCCCGGGTACCGCACCCTGCTCGAGATCGACAGCCGGGGCCAGGGTTTCCGCCTACTCGCGTCCCCGTCTGAAGGGGTCGCGTCCAAAGGGGTCGGAGTCGGGTACGACTCCGACCCGTAGGCGCCAGAGAAAATGCCAGACCGTGCCAGGTGAAACGGGGCGAATCCTGCTCTAAGATTCGCTCCTCGGCCCAAGTTGAGGTCCCACGGAGACCTTCGATGTCGCAATCTGCCATTCAACGCCACGCCACGGTCGGTGTCCGCGTCGGTCCGGTGCGGATCGGTGGCGGCGCGCCGGTCGTGGTCCAGTCGATGACCAACACCGACACGGCCGACGTCGATTCGACCGTGCGCCAGGTCGCCGAGCTGGCCCGCGCCGGCTCGGAGTTGGTGCGCATCACGGTCAACAACGAGGCCGCCGCCGAGGCCGTGCCGCGGATTCGCGAGCGCCTGGACGCTCAGGGCGTCGAGGTGCCGCTGGTCGGTGATTTCCATTTCAATGGCCACCGTCTGCTCGGCAAATATCCGAC
The DNA here is from genome assembly GCA_963765415.1 of uncultured Gammaproteobacteria bacterium. GTDB lineage: Bacteria > Pseudomonadota > Gammaproteobacteria > Chromatiales > Chromatiaceae > CAVXWS01. The sequence continues at coordinate 19,331 of CAVXWS010000003.1, read as the reverse complement.
GACTGCGCTCAGGCACTGGCGAAGTATCGGATCAACCCCGGCAACGTCGGCAGCGGCGAGACCCGCGACAACCAGTTCGGCGCTATGATCGAGATCGCCGCCCGCTACGACAAGGCGGTGCGCATCGGGGTCAACTGGGGCTCGCTGGACAAGGACCTGGTCGCGCGCATGATGGACGAGAACGCCCGCTCGGCCGAGCCCAGGGACGCCGACGCCATGACCCGCGAGATCATGGTCGCCTCGGCCCTGGAAAGTGCCGCGCGCGCCGAGCAGATCGGCCTGGGGCGCGACCGCATCGTGCTGTCGTGCAAGATGAGCCGGGTGCAGGACCTGATCGCCGTCTACCAGGCGCTCGCCGCGCGCTGCGACTATGCCCTGCATCTCGGGCTGACCGAGGCGGGCATGGGATCGAAGGGCATCGTCGCCTCGACCGCGGCGCTGGCCGTGCTGCTGCAGCAGGGCATCGGCGACACCATCCGCATCTCGCTGACGCCCGAACCCGGCGGCGACCGCACCCAGGAGGTGCGGGTCGCCCAGGAGATCCTGCAGTCCATGGGCCTGCGCGCTTTCACGCCCATGGTCATCGCCTGTCCGGGCTGCGGTCGCACCACCAGCACCTATTTCCAGCAGCTGGCGCAGGATATCCAGAGCTATCTGCGCGAGCAGATGCCGCTCTGGCGCGACCACTATCCCGGGGTCGAGGAGATGAACGTGGCCGTGATGGGCTGCGTGGTCAACGGCCCGGGCGAGAGCAAGCACGCCAACATCGGCATCAGCCTGCCCGGCACCGGCGAGCGCCCTGCCGCGCCGGTGTACGTCGACGGCGAGAAGACCGTGACCCTGAAGGGCGAGCGCATCGCCGAGGAATTCCAACAGATCGTCGCCGACTATGTCCGTAGCCACTACGGCGGTCCGGCGGCGTGAAACCCCAGCCACCACTTCAAACATGATTTGAAAGGAGCACTCGTTCGATGAAAAAGCACTTATTGTTTGCCGCTCTGAGTCTGGCTCTGGCCGCGCCGGCCCAGGCCGAAGATCCTCTGGTCGTGACGGTCAAGCGCCTGAGCATGGATACCGCGATGAAGATCGCCCAGGCGACCATTGCGGCCTGCCGGGAGAAGGGCATCCAGATCGCCGCCACCGTGGTCGATCGTGACGGCACGGTACAGGCGCAGCTGCGCGACACCATCGCGTCTCCACTGACACTCAACATCAGCGCGCAAAAGGCCTATACCGCGGCCAACTTCAACGCCGCTACTTCCAGCATGGCCGACCGCGGTAACACGCCGGTCGGTCGGGTCGATGGCCTGGTGATGTCCGCGGGTGGCGTGCCGATTCAGGTCGGCGGTGCGTTGCTCGGAGCCGTCGGTGTTTCCGGTGCACCGGCAGGAGAGACCGACGAGGAATGCGCGCAGGCAGGCGTGGCCGCCGTTCAGGACGATCTCGAGATGATGTGATTCGGAATCGCCGATTTCTTTCTCTTCCAGGCGGTCCGGCGTGGCACGCGTCTGTCACGCATGGACGGCTTGTGTGTGATCGGCAAGGTCGGAGTCCATGGACTCCGACCCCATGGTCTGCACAGGTGCCCTCGATCAGTCCTCGAATCGATCGCTGGAGTCGGTCGGTAGGTGCTGCGCAGGCTATGGCCGTGATCAGGGCCGCGCCGACTGTCAAGACGCCAGACCAAGGACGCACGGGTCATCGATCGAACGACTCGCTCAAGATCCCCGGCAACGCCTCAGTAGGCGTCAATCGTCCCTCATCCAACACCAACCACCGATCCATCATCTCCAAGCCAACGCCCCGATGCGTGATCAGCAAAACAGTCCGTCCCCGCATCAGCCGATCGAGCGCCGTCATCACCTCGCGTTCGGTCACCGGGTCCAGGCCTTCGGTCGGTTCGTCGAGCAGCAGTACGGGAGCATCCTTGAGTAGCGCGCGGGCGATGGCGATGCGCCGTGCCTGGCCGCCCGAGACCCGGGTGCCGGCCTCGCCGACGAACGTGTCGTAGCCCTGCGGCAAGGTGACGATCCAGTCGTGGACCTGGGCCGCGCGGCAGGCCATTTCGAGCGCCTCGTCGCTGGCCTCGGGGTCGGCCAGTCTCAGATTGGCGCGGATGCTGGTGTTGAACAGGTGGGTGTGTTGCGAGACGACGGCGATGTGCCGGCGCAGGTCCTCGCCGCGAAACGCGCTCAGCTCGTGGCCGCCGAGACGGATGTCTCCACGCTGCGGCGCCCAGAAGCGCACGATCAGCTGCAGCAGTGTGCTTTTGCCGGCGCCGCTTTCGCCGACGATGGCGACCCGCTCGCCGGCGGCGATCTGCAAGCTCAGATCACTCAACACCGGCTGCTCGTCGCGATAGCCGAAGTGAACCTGTTCGAAGCGCAGATCGAAGCCCTGCGGTATCGGAGAGACGCCCTCGGGCTCGTGCACGGTCGGCGTCTCGTCGACGATGGCGAACAGCCGCCGTGCCGCCGCCAGGGTCTCGCCCAGCACCTGGAAGGCCATCGGCAGCGGCAGCACCGCCTCGAAGCTTGCCAGGGTGAACAGGGCGATCATGGCCAGGTTGGGTGGCGGCAGTTCGCCTCGTGTGACCAGCGGGATCGCCAGCAGCAGGGCCGACCACAGGGCGAGGTTGGCGCCCAGGCCGAGGGCCGCCTGCGACAGACCGTTCAGGCGGGCCAGACGCAGTTGGGCGTCGATCAGCCCGTTGCTGAGCACCTCGATCCGCTGCGCCTGACTGGCATTCTGGCCGTACACCGTCAGCTCGCCCAGCCCCTGAACGCCGTCGATCACCGAGCTGCGCAGCTCGGCGCTTTGCTCGACCAGACGGCGCCCGAGCGGTTCGGCCAGGCGATGCACCCACAGTGGCAAGCCGACCCCAGCGGCTAGCAACAGGATCAGCGTGACCAGTGCGACGCGCGGACTGTGCCAGGCGAGAAAGCCGGTGAAGATCAGCACGCCGAACAGTGCGACGACAACCGGTGCCAGGATGCGCAGATAAAAGTGGTCGAGGGTGTCGATGTCGCCGCGGATTCGGCTGAGCAGGTCGCCGGATCGGTAGGCCTGCAACGCCGCCGGCGCCAGCGGTTCGAGGTGCTCGTAGAACCACACCCGCAGCTCGGCCAGCAGGCGGAAGGTCGCCTCGTGGGTGACCAGACGTTCGAGGTAGCGCCCGCCGGTGCGGGCGATGGCGAGTCCACGGATCCCTGCCGCCGGGGTGAAATAGTTCATCGACACCCCGGTCGCACCGGCCAGGCCCATGGCGGCGATGAACCAGCCGGACAGGGCGAGCAGGCCGACGTTGGCCAGCAGCGTGATCAGCGCGAGCGCGATGCCGGCGAGCATCCAGCCGCGATAGGGTGCGAACAGGGCGAGCAGGCGATGCAGGTCTTTCATGTCGTCTCCCTGTCGGTGCGCCCCTCACTGGCGGCGAGCAGGGCTTGGAACGGCCCGCCCGCCGTGCTGAGTTCGGCAAAGCGACCCGCTTCGACCAGCCGGCCTTGGTCCAAGACCAGGATGCGATCGACCTCGCGCAGGGTCTGCAGGCGGTGGGCGATGATCAGCAGGGTCCGGTCGCGCGCCAGCCCGCGCAGGGCGAGTTGTACCGCCTCCTCTCTCTTCGGGTCGAGATGCGCGGTCGGTTCGTCGAGGATCGCCAGCGGCGCGTTTTTCAATATCGCGCGGGCGATGGCCAGGCGCTGCACCTGCCCGCCGGACAGTGTTTGACCGCCTTCGCCGACAGCGGTGTCGTAGCCCTGTTCCAGCGCCTGAATGAAATCGTGCGCCTGCGCGGACTGTGCGGCGCGGATCAGGTCGTCTTCGGTAGCCCGCCGATCGCCGAAGCGCAGGTTGTCGGCGACGCTGCCGTGGAACAGCCGCGGCCGTTGCGGGATCCACGCGACCCGGCGCAGCCAGTGCGCGTGATCAATCCCGCTCAGCACTTGGCCGTCGATACGGATCTCGCCGGCGCTGGGTTCGATGAAGCGCAATAGCAGACTGGCGACCGTGCTCTTGCCCGCACCGCTGGCCCCGACCAGAGCAACGCGAGCCCCGGCGAGAATCTCCAGATCCAGGTCCGAAAGGGCGCTGCGGCCCTCGGGATAGGTGAAGGAGACGCGCTCGAAACGGATCGAGACCGGCGCAGCGAACGTCGGGCGGTCATCGGCGTCTCGGTTGACTGGGGTGTCCGGCCCGGTCTGCGGCGACTCGAGCAGATCGATCATCTTCTCCGCCGCGCCGATCGCCTCCATGCGGGCGTGATACTGAGTGCCGAGATTGCGCAGCGGCAGATAGAACTCGGGCGCGAGCAGCAGCACGAACAAGCCGTGAAGGAACTGCATCTCGCCCTCGAGCAACCGGAAACCAATCAATACGGCGATCAGGGCGATGCTGACGGTGGCGAAGAATTCCAGTGCCGCCGAGGACAGGAAGGCGACCCGCAACACCGCCATGGTGCTGCGCCGATAGTCCTCCGATACCCGGGCGATGGCCTCGGCCTCACGCTTGCTGGCGTTGAACAGCTTGAGCGTGGTCAGACCCTGGATCATGTCGAGGAAATGCGCCCCCATGCGGGCGAGCTGGCGCCATTGCTTCTGATTCAGCCGTTCCGCGCCGCGCCCGATCAGCGTCATGAACAAGGGAATCAGGGGCGCGGTCAGCAGCATGATCAGCGCCGAGAGCCAGTCGCTCGGCAACACTACGGCCAGTATGATCAACGGAACCATGCCGACCAGGGCCATCGCCGGGATGAAGCGCGCATAGTAGTTTTCCAGGCCATCGATGCCCTCGACCAGGGTATTGCTCAGCTCCCCGGAGCGCTCGCTGCTCAGTCGCACCGGCCCGAGCGTCTGCAGCCGGGCGAACAGCTCGCGTCGCAGGCGCGCCTTGATCCTGCCCGCACCACGGAAGGCCAGTTGCTCCGCCCGCCAGGTCGCGCTGAAGCGCAAGGCGAACACGGGCAGTAGACCCCACATCCAGGGCATGACCTGCGCCAGATCCGCCTGAGCAAACACCACGGCATCGATCACCCGAGCCACCAGCCAGGCCTGAATGACGACCAGTACACCGCCCAGTGCGCTCAGCGAGGAGGCAAAACGCAGATCGTGACCCGCGCTTTGCTTGTGGTGCTTCAGCCAGGTTTTGATGCTTGAGGCAGTAGACATGACCAAGACAATGACTGGCGATCGCGGGTCGGGCGCTTGTCGGGACTGGAGTCGAAATCAAGTGTGCTGCATCACACTAGCAGAAGTCAGGCTGCATGGCCTTTTGATGTCTGCGTGCGATCACGACAATTCTCTGTCGATTCCGCCTCTACCAGGAAGACCGCGCTTTTCATGCAGTAGAGGTCAGGATCAACAAGATACCCATCCGACCCATGGAGCTTCAGCGAACAGGGCGCAGGGTCAGAATTTGATTCTGAACCCGGTCTCGGCGCTCAGGGTAGAGAGATTGAATCGTAGTTTCTCGCTCGGTACAAAAGCCGTGGCTTGTCCCCGTCGGCGAACCCGCTGCGCGCCGGGCGCAGCATCTCGCCGTCGACGATATTCGGCGAAAAAACAGTAGCCACCGGGGAGGACTGTTGGGGTATGACTTTGATCAAGCCCGAATCGACTGGGATCGTAGCCCGCATGTCTCACGAGGCGGCAAGGGCTGTCACCTGCTCTGGGGCCGTGTTGCGAGGCATAATAGAGGCCCGATCCCGACGAACCTGACCTGAGAGCGAACTGAATGATCGAATCGACCGGCGCGGTCACGGCCACGTTTGTTGTCTATCTGGCGCTCATGCTGATCATCGGGCTCGTCGCCTATCGGCGCACCGCGAATTCCTCCGACTATTTTCTCGGCGGCCGTACGCTCGGCGCCTGGCCTGCGGCGCTCTCAGCCGGGGCCTCGGACATGAGCGGCTGGCTGCTGCTCGGGCTGCCGGGCTATGCCTTCGCCTCGGGGCTGGAGTCGCTGTGGCTGACCGGGGGTCTGCTGCTCGGTACCTATCTGAACTGGCGGCTGGTCGCCAAGCGTCTGCGGACCTACAGCGAGTCGGCCGATAACGCCTTGACCCTCCCAGAGTATTTCGCCAACCGGTTCGAGGACAACAGTCATTTGATCCAGATGATCGCGGCCTTTTTCGTCCTGCTGTTCTTCCTTTTCTACACCAGTTCGGGTCTGGTCGCCGGCGGCAAGCTGTTCGAAACCGTGTTTGGTATGGACTATCGGATCGCGGTCATTGCCGGGACCGCGTGCATCGTCTCTTATACCCTGTTCGGAGGCTTTCTGGCGGTATCCTGGACCGATCTTGCGCAGGGACTGCTGATGGCGGCGGCGCTGCTGATCGTGCCGGTGATCGCGGCGCAGGACCTAGGTGGGCCCGGCGAAGTGCTGCAGCGTCTGGAGGCGAAGAATCCTGAGTTGTTGACTCTGTGGCGCGATGTCGAGGGCAAGCCCCTGGGGATATCGGCGATCGTCTCGTTGGCCGCCTGGGGCCTGGGTTACTTCGGCCAGCCCCACATTCTGGCGCGTTTCAAAGGCATTCGGGACAACCGGGCAGTGCCGGCCGCGCGCCGCATTGCGGTCACCTGGACGGCGCTGTCGATGCTCGGTGCGACTGGGGTCGGTCTGACCGGCAGCGTCTTCGTCGATCAGAACCTCGGAGGCACCTTGGCCGACAGCGAGACCGTCTTCATGGTGCTGGTCAATGCGCTGTTTCATCCGGTGCTCGCGGGGGTTCTGCTGGCGGCAATCCTGGCGGCGATCATGAGCACGGCCGATTCGCAGCTGCTGGTCTCTTCCTCGGCGCTGGCGGAGGACTTCTACCGGAAACTGTGGCGCAAGCAGGCGAGCCAGACGGAGATCGTCCTGGTCGGGCGGACAGCGGTGGTCGGTCTGTCTCTGATCGCGCTGTACCTGGCGATGGACCCGGAGAGCAGTGTCCTGGGGCTGGTATCGTATGCTTGGGCCGGGTTCGGTGCGGCCTTCGGTCCGGCCCTGCTCATGAGTCTCTACTGGCGGCGGATGAACCGGTTCGGCGCTCTGGCCGGAATTCTGGTCGGTGGCAGCTCGGTGGTGATCTGGAAACAGCTATCCGGAGGTATCTTCGATCTGTACGAGATCGTACCCGGGGTATTGTTCGCTGCCCTGGCGATCCTGATCGTTTCTCTGCTGACCCGCCCACCCTCGGTCAGTGTGCAGAGTGGTTTCGATCATTACCGCAGTCTTTTGTGAAGCTCGACAATCTCAGCCAGGGAACCAGTCATGTCGGCATTAGAGTGAAAGGCCAAGCGATCCTCTTCGAACATCACCGGTTCGAAGAGGATCAGACACGATGTTGTCGGTACGCGGCTTAGCGGCGGCGCAGCTCTTGCTCCAATTCCTGAATCCGCTGTTCCAGCCGGTAGATTCGCTCTTCCGAGGGCATTGCCGCAGATCCTGCCGGACCGGCGGCCGGGGCCGCATAGGCCGGCGCAACAGGGGCGTAACCCTGGGAGTAGGGGTCACCGCCTGGATAACCGCTGCCATAGCCCGGATAGCCCCCGCCATAGCCGGGTTGACCCCCGCCGTAGCCAGGCTGGCCGTAGTACCCGGGTTGTCCCCCATAGCCGGGTTGTGCCCCATAGCCGGGTTGTGCCCCATAGCCGGAAGGCGGTCCGTCGTCTCTGTTAGAGTTCCCGCCCATCCATTTGCTCGGATTCATCATGTTGCCCATGTTGAACGCCTGTACGGGCGCGGTGGCGACCACCGCCGAGCCCAAAATCGCCAGCGTTGCGAGTCCTCGTAGCTTGGATTTATCTATCATTCCATCTCTCCAATTTCTGGTTCATGCTGAATTGATGTCCTTCGAACCAACCGAACGATACGCTCAAGCGGTGCCGCCGGTCGTCAGACGCCGTCCCTGTTTAGTCGATCGAGAGCCTTCACGCAATGGCTATTGGCCCATACGACCAATCAAGGTAGTTTTGACGCGGCGGCTCAGGGAGGGAGTCAGGACAGCAGGACGGAGCCGGGGCTTGTAGCGAATGACCGGGCCGGGCGGATCTGAATCCTGCGTTTGATCAATGACTTTTTTCGTTTTTGAACTAATCAATAGATTATCAAGAGTACCGTTTCAGACGTGCCGGCCCGGTTGACCGGGTTCGACGAACTTCAACGACCCACATTGGAGATGACTATGAACATCCAACTGGTAGATGTGACGATCCACGTTGACGAGAATCTCGACGCAACGCAACGCCAGACCATCGATCAGCAACTAAGGGCCATGGACGGGGTCGTCAGTGTCCACAACCCGGACAAGACGCCGCACCTCATGACCATCGAATACAATCCGGAGAAGATGGATTCGGCCCGATTGTTGAAGGCCGTTAAGGCGACCGGTGTTCATGCCGAGATGATCGGACTCTGAGAACCCGGGTCCGACGGTACTATCGGGACCAGCGGATTCGGCCCCGAACGGAGAGGATACTCCGCTTGGACGCTAGTCGATCTCCACGGCGGTACCGCTGATGCTCACCATCAGCATGCCGCCGTCCTTGCCCACCACTTCATAGTCGAGATCGATGCCGACGATGGCGTTGGCTCCGAGCTTCCTGGCCTGTTCTTCCATTTCTTCGAAGGCAATCTCGCGGGCCTTGCCGAGTTCGGCCTCATAGGCGCCAGAACGGCCACCGACGATGTCGCGGATACTGGCGAACAGGTCGCGAAAGATGTTGGCCCCGAGGATTGCTTCGCCGACCACGACACCGTGGTAGGAGCGGATGCGATGGCCTTCAAGCGTTGGGGTCGTGGTCTTCAGCATGATCGGGTTCCTGTCGTGTGAATTGACGGACACTTGGGTGGTGCTGAATCTAATCGCTGCCGGCGGGTCGCAACGTATCGCCGCAGCGTCGGCAGATGTAGTTCCGGCGCCCGGAACATATGCGGTTGTGTCTGGTTGTGCTCAGCTGATAGGTATCGCAGTTGCAACGATAGAGCCAGCGGCGTTGTGTTCGACCTGGGCACTTGCCGATTTCAAAATTGTGGCAGCGATTGACACGGTCGAGACCAAAGAAGACCATCACCCGCCGCCACTCGGGGCCATGTGGCCTTGCCTTGCCGTGACACAAGGCGGTGACCACATGGGCGAGTTCATGCGGGACCGTCTCGGCGATGAAGGCATCGGGCTGCAGTGCCGCGATCCCGAGGTTGTAGCGCACGATAGGTTGTCGCCGCTGCGGCCAGAGGACCTGGCCGGCCGCACGGCCGGTTAGATCGAACCTGTACGTCGGAACCGGCGGCAATACCGCAGCCCCAGCAAACAGCGGGCGCGCTCGGTCCAGACAGCGCTGACTGGCGGCTCTCAGATCATCGATCAATTGTGCCTGCGTGCTCTCCATGAGGCGGGATCTTAACCTGCAAAATTCCTGAAGGGATCGGGAATCAGAACGAACGGCGACTGGGAATACGCCACTTTGTCCACGCCGAGTAGCTCCTCAAGGTCATGGACAACGCCGCTCCCTACGGTGTTTCTATCCGCATTACTCGAAGCCGTCGAACAGGCAGTTGGAGTCGGCCCCCAGACGCAACCAACGACCGCCGTTGAGGCGCACGAGTTGGGTGCCGCCGGTCAGGCCGAACACATCGACCCGCCCGCTTGCGGGATAGCTGGTCCGTGAGCCGCTTTCCTCACAGACCAGTTCGCAGCGGTCCTGACATGTCAGTGAGAAAAGGGCCTGTCCCGACGGCCCGCCGGCGCTGTGACCGGGCAGCGACAAACAGGCCAGCAGGGTAAAGAGAAGCGGTTTTACGTTCATTGCGTCTACTCGCGGCTTTGGATCGACAAGGTCGCGAGTGTAACAGGGCGAAAACGTCGGGCGGGGACCTTGTTCGATCGGCCCCGGGGCGATGCCGAACGCGTACTCCGGCCTCAGTGCTTGCCGTGTTTTCCCTTGTTACCGTGATTCAGACGCTTCATTTGCGCCATATCGAAATCCAATCGCTGCTCGGGCGTTAGTAACTGCCTCTTGGCGGCCATGAAGCGATACTTCTCGATCAACCTCAGTCGCTTATGCCAGAGAAGATCGTCGATCTTCGCCTCCAGCGCGGCCTGATCCAGCGAGTCGGCGGTCGCCAGGGCCGCCAGTTCCGCCTTGACCGCCTCCATCTTCATCTTAAGCGGCAAGGCGATCTTCATGTGTGCGACTTTCAGCGTCTTCATCTGTTGCTGTTGGGCCTCGCTGAGGCTGGCCTTCCATCCACCTCCGTGTCCATGGTGTTTACCCTGACCCTGCGGTCGGTGCCCCATCATGCCGCGTTTGTCGCCAGTTTTGCCGTGGCCACCCATACCGCCCAGAGCACCCATATGGCCTTTCTTACAGGGTTTGTTCATTGCCATGCCGGATGTACCGGACGCCGAGTCACTTTCTGTCGCCTCCTGCCCCTGGGCGATCACCTGGCTGCTGACCAACAGCATTGCACTGAAGAGCGCTGTGGCCAACCGGACGCCAAATCCAAACGGCGGATGATCTTCGATTCTGCGGGTCATGACTTGGTTACTCCTGCTGGTCTGTCGATTACTGAATTGTGGACCCTGGCGCGACCAGGTCAAGCAGGTACAACCGCCTGCCGTTTCAGGGCCGACGCGGTGGTGTCTGTGGGAACTCCCCGAGCAGCTCTCGATGCCACCAAAGGCCGGTACGTTCACGCTCGGTGAAATCGGTGAATCGATATCGGTATACCAGAGCGCGCAGATAGCGCGGCGTGTCACCGGCGAACGGGTCGTGCGCCAGCAGTCCCGTGACCGCGATCTGGCCGCGCCACAGACGCCGCATGAACCGGTCGAACCAGTACAGATTCTCCGGGCTGTGGGTGGGTACGAACCAGATCATCCAATCGAGCCGCGGCTGGTAGGGCACAATGAACGGCGGCGCGCGCGCTGCAGGACCGGGTTTGTAACGGAAGCGATAGCTCTGCCAATTGACACCGTCCCTACTGCCCTGAATCTCCAACTCCTGCCGCTCGGTCTGCATGGTCGGGAAGATGTGGTAAGCGTTGCCGACGCCGAAGCGGCGAATCGCGGCCGATGCGTTCATCAGGGCCTGAGGCGGCCGCCAGCCCGTGCTCATGCTGATCGCCGGCGGCAGACTGGCGCTGAGGATCAGCGCGGCCGCCAACAACGGCATCAAACGAGGGCGATCGGCGCCGTGGACCGTGCGGGTGTCCACCGAACGCCAGCGACGGGGCACGAGCGACCGCAGGGCGCGATCGTCGATCAGAAACAGACACAGGGCTATGGTCAGCAAATTGATCCAGTTGTGATTACTGGTGGCGATGATCAACAACTGGATACCGATGGTGATCAAGGCCGCGGCGATTCGAAACGGGCGCGGCAAGAAGATGAACAGCGGCACCACCAATTCGGCGAACAGGGTGATACCGGCGCCGGTCTTCAGCAGCCATTCCGGCAGCTGATGGGCGTACCAGGCCCCGACATGGGGCAGGGGCTGGGTCTCGAAGTAGTATTTGAGAGCGGTCAGCCCGGACCAACTCGGGTCCTCGCTGGCGAGTTTGCTGATTCCGGATAGAAACCGCAGGCGGAACAACAGCCAGTGAAACAGAAAGACCGTCAGTCGACTCGGCCCTTTGAGCAGGAAAAGGGCCAGAAAGCCGCTCTCGAGGAGCAGATAGTCCCATTGGAAGTTGAGAAACAACTGTCCGGCGTAGTGCAAGGACAGATATAGAACAAACATGGCCAGTAAGGACAACCTGGGGCGTACGCCGATCAGCAGGGTGAAGGCGAAGATGCAACCGAGGAGCGCCGCCCCTTCGAGCGCCCATTGACTGCTGTTCCACCAGAACAGCGTCGGGTATTGCAGGTAGACCTTGCTGCCCTCGACGGCCTGAATATTCGCAGACAGTTCGCCGAACGGCAGAATGCCGCTCGGGCCCACCAGGCCGTCGATCTGGTTGACCAGCGAGGCGAACGCGGCGAAATAGATCAGTGCAAGCGACTTGAGAAAGATGGTCGCGCTGAGGCGGAAATCGTCGGCGGGACTGAGCAGTCGGGAGAAGTAATCGCCGATCCTGGTGGTCATTCGGGTTATCCTCAGCCGGGCGGCGTCTGTCGATGAGCCCTCCCGGCATACGTCGCATTGGGACCCTGTACGATGCCAATGGCCGGTGATTGTTCGATGCTCGAGTATAAAGATCAACGGATCTACGCTCTGATACTAATCTCGGTGTGCGCGGTTCCCTCGGTCTTCGCCGCGACCGGCGCCGAGGTCCTGCGTGGTCTCGCGGCATATCGCGCCGGTGAAATCGATCGAGCCGTACAGATTCTGACCGCAGCGGCCGAACTCGGTGATTCCGATGCCCGTTTCAGTCTCGGGGCGATCTATCTCGAAGGCCAGGGAGTTCGACCCGACCCCGGCCTCTCTACCCGTTGGTATCGTGCCGCCGCCGAGCAGGGACACATAGAGGCTCAGTTTTCGCTCGGCAATGCCTACCGGCATGGCCGCGGCGTCGCAGTCGATTTCGTCGAAGCGCGGCGCTGGTGGATGCGTGCCGGACGCGCCGGTTCGGCCAAGGCTTGTCTGAACCTCGGCGTCGACTATCTCCAACAGTCAGATTCGTTGGCGCGAGCGGAACTGGGGGTGGCCTGGCTGCGTCGGTCGGCGGAGCTGGGCAGTGACCGCGCCGGAGAGTATCTGACAATGCTCCGTGAACCGGGCAACACTCAATCAGCAGGCCGGGACTGGAGCCGTGAGCCCCTGCGCAGTGAGGCGCAGCTGCTGGTCGTCGATCCTCTGCGTTTTACTCTGCAGTTGTTTTCCGCCTCCAGCCGGGAGTTGGCCGAGGCATTCATCGATCGAAACGCGATCGGAGCGCAGGCATTGTTGTTTCGTTTGCCGAAGAACAAGCGACTGCTGTGGAATGTCGTATATGGTGATTACGAGTCAAGGAAAGAGGTCGTCCAGACGATCGCCGGCATGCGGCACGAGCTGCGACGTACCCATCCTTGGCCGCGGGCGCTGAGCGAGGTACAAGACTTGGTGGCATCGGTGTGGAGCGAGCGGGAACAGGTTTCGCGCGACCTTCTGCCCTGAGGCGTATATCGGGAGCCAGGTTCAGTCACTAGTGCTTACAGTGAAAATCGATGAATAACGCGTTTATTGAGGCAATGATCAGGGGGTCGACCTGGGCCTTGGTCGGGATTATCTACGGCTTTTTGCTCGTGGTGTTGTTGCACGGCTTGCCCGCCGATCTGTTTCCCTATATCGGGTATCCGATCACGGTGATCTTCGCCAGCACGCTCGGCGCATTGTTGTACGGCAGCATGCGCCTGACCGTGATGGTGTCCATCTACGCGGCCATCGCGGTGGCAATCCTTTTCGTGACCTATCCTGGCACGCCTTCGCTGCAGCTGTTGATCCTTACCGGCGCGGCAATCGGGCTCATCGTCGGCATGATCTATGGCAGGTACGTGGCGGGATCCCGCGTTTACCGTGCCGACGCCAAGATACTCGCCGGTGTGTTTGCCGGGGCGATCGCGTCTTTGAGCGCGCTGATCCCGGCTGTTTTGTTCCAGCCGCTACCAGACTTTCTGTTGGCGATGATCCTCTGTCCTCTGACCGGGATGCTCTACATGTCCGTATTACCCTGGTTCATCCATCGCTGCAGCGACCTGCTGCCACCGATCGCCGACGGTGCTCTGGTCGGTGGTGGAGCCGGGGGGCTCATGGGTCTGTTGTTCGCTATCATGATCGGGACGCTGGAAGGGTATCTCGACCCGGACGAAGAACATCTGGTCGCGGCGATTCTGAATGCCTGGCCTACAGCCGCCCTCGGCGGCGCGCTTGGCGCTTTTCTGGTCGGCGCCGGCAGCGCCTTGCTGCGACAACCCTGGCGAGAATACTGAGCTGCGGCGGAATCGTGTGGCTGCAGGTCAGTAGCGCCCGTGCTGTTTGTTGATGTAGTTGGACATCTCAACGTACTGCAGATTCATACGCCGCAAGATGGTGTGCACCGTGCGAATAATGGCGCGCATGACTAGATAGACCAGTTTCGGGTCGCTCTCCAGAAACTGCTCCAAAGATTCCCGACTCAGGCTGAAAACCTCGGTATTGGTCAGGGCCCGAATCGCGGCGCTGTGTTCGACGCCGTCGATAAATCCGAGTGCGCCAGCCATATCGCCGGGACGCAGCAACTGCAGCGTGATCCAATCACCGGCCCCGGTCGGCTTGACCACTTCGAGTGTACCTTTGGTGACTACGTGAATGGCGTCGTCTTGATGGCCTTCCTCGAGCAGGAAACTACCTTGCTCCAGGCCGACTACACTGACCACCTCCGCGAGGCGCGCGCACTGCTGTTCGTCCAGTTCAGCGCCCAGCGGCGATTGCTTGATCACCTCGGCACTGACAATAGAATTTACGTCCCCCATGTTGCGTCTCCCCTGGTGTGTTGCTCGTAATGCGAAGTATGGGTGGTACCGCGTCGATCTCTATGATCTGGCGCAGATGAACAAGGATCATTCGTGGTTCTAGTGGGCCAAGCGGATAGTTCTGTAATGCTCAGAGCCACTGTGCGAGCGTGAATCAAGGCGCGTTTCGCAGGCAATGGTCACTCCCTTGGCAAGCTAGCCGCAGGCCATCGTGTGCGGTCGGTGCTCCTGTACAAAGCGCCGGCACCGTTCGACGAAGGCCGCCGTGCTTTTCGGCATTGGCGTGCGCGCACGGGTGATGTTGCTGACCAGCTTCTTGACCTCGGCGATCAGCTGTTGCCCTTCCGCATACTCGCGCAGATCGGCCCTGGATGAGTTGTCCGGGGGTGGTTCGGGGAAATCCGTCAGCCGCTCGCAGGCCACTACGAAGGTCGGCCAGATCGAGAAGATCTCGGGATCCGTGCGCAAGGTCTCGCACTTGCGTTTCGCCGCCGCGGCAAAGGTCTGGATTCTGGAATCGATGCCTGGAAAGAAACGACTGGCGGCCAGGGCCTCGGCCAGGGTCGCTGCGACAGAATCGATATCACGCATGGTCATGGCGATCTTCACGTAGCGGCTCTCGTAGAAGTCCTCGATCGGCATGGAGAAGGCCTTGAACGGCTCACCCCAGAGTTCGTCTATCCCCTCGTCGCCGTTTCGATGCCGGACCGATTTACCGAACTCCAAGGCCTCTTGCAGGCAGTTGCCGCATTCCCGCATCAGATCGTTGTCGGTGCTGATGGTCACGCCCAGGGATTCCAATTCCACCAACTGGGTGAAGATGTCGGCCGCGCGATTGAACAGTGCGCCGGCCAGCATCGCCCCCTTGACCCGTTTTTCGGCCGGGTCGATCGCCTCGGCATAGGCTTGGCGGGCCTCTTCCAGGCGAATTCCGGGAATATTGATCCCGTGTTCCATGTGATTGAACAGCCGGCGGGTGAGTGCCTGTATCAGGCTTTTTTTTGCGCCCAGGGTGTCCGCGGGCGGGTCGTAGCACTGAATCCAGTACCCGTCGTGGTAGACGTGCGCCTTGCCATCGATATCACGTCGACAACCGTTGTTGATCGATTCGGACATGTCTGTTTTAAAAGGTTAAATCCCGGTTTGATAAGATTTTAGTCCAGTTAGAAACCAAAAGCGTATACTCGTGCTATTTACTAAAGAGATCGGCCGTGACGTCGCTTCAAGCCTTGCACGCTTTTAATCATGAAAGTCCAAAGGAGGAATAGGAAGGAAATGAGCGCTCAATCCAAATATGTCTACTGCTCGGTTTGTGATCACGAGGTGGTAGATGGCGTCGCCTGCGACGGAAAGCCGGAGGAATGTCCGCTGAACTCAGCAGGATTGGGCCACATGTCGGTCAGACGGAAATCGAGCCAGATTCGAGTGCGTGTTGCCGACTGCGCTCAGCCCGACGAGTACGATTTTATCCGCGGCGAGGACTGATCACTCTCGCTGCGCCGGGGCAAGCGACCGTTCGGACGGCTTGCAAACGGTCGCGTGGTGGTTGCCACGCAGCACTGTCCGTCTGACGATTCGGCCTCCACCGTGCCGAGACCGGGCTCTGTTGTGTCGCCATGGAGGCGGATTCAGCAGCCTTCGCCGATTTTGAGTTTGCCGCGCGGACGGGCCTCCGGTGCCGGGCCCAGGCCCAGGCCCAAACCCAGGCCGAGAGAGTCGCTCGCCGCGGCCGGCGGTGGCACCGCTGGTTGCACGGCGGGCACGTATCCGGCTGAGTTTGACGCAGCCGCGGGCACGAGACCCGCTGCAGCGACGTAGTCGCCCTCGAAGCGGCAGGCGATGGCCGCCCGCCGAGCGGCGGTGCGGGCCAGGGCGACGTCCTCGCCGGCCCCTTCGACCTTGCCGGTAAGGTGCGAAATCCAACCGGCATAACCGCCGGCAAGATGACGGGCGCTCGTGACACCCTTCAAACGCAGCACAGTGGCGACCTGAGCGCCGACGGCGCCGTCGGCGTCGTACAGCACGAGATCTCTTTCGGGCGAGAATTCGACCGAAAGCAGATCGGGCGGATCCATTCGCTGCGCACCCTCAATGCTTCCTTTTCTGAAGGCGTCGGCGGATCTCAGATCGATCAGGGTCAGAGTCTCCGGATTACTCAGCATACGATCGGCCAGGGTCGCACTGTCGATAATCGCTTCCTGGCGTGCGGCGGAGCGCAGTACCTGTTGCAGCGCGGTCTGATCGATGCTGCCACTGGTGGAGGACGTGCAGGCGGCCAAGCCGGAGAGCAGCAGAATCGAAAACAAGGTCAGGAAATGTCGCATGGCGGCGTACTCAGTGTTCGGTCGGATAGAGTCGCTCGAGCAGGCTCGAGTCGAATTGGACAGCGTAGTCGGTCCAGGTACTCAACTGTCCGAGATCGATGGTCAAGTGGCGCAGCAGATAGCCGCCGGCCAGGATCAGGATCGGCGCGATCAGGGCCAGCGCGGTCGGTCGGCGCAGTTCCCAAAGTTCGATCAGCAGCGGCACGATCAGGCCGATGCCGACGAACCAGACCCAAAACGGGATCGTGTAATCGCCACCGATAATCATCTCGAGGGCCTGCAGTTGCACTCGTGCGCCGCTGGCCAGCCCGATCACCAGCAGGCCGATCAACAGCAGTTCGATCAGGATGAGGACGACGTCGATTCGGGCGAAGCGATGCCGCTCCTCGCGGTCCCTGGCGAACAACAGTACCGCGGCCGCGGCAGCCGACATGCCCGAGACCAGGAACAGCGGCCCGAGGATACTGGTGTTCCAGAAGGGCCGGGCGCTGAAGCCACTCAGCAGGATCCCGGTGTAGATACCGAGCGCGACGGCGATCGGTACGGTCCAGAGCGAGATGGCGCGGCGATAGCGTTCGGCCAGATCCAGCAGAGGCGTAACCCGCGGCAGGCGCTCGGCCCAACCCGCGAGGCGCGGATAGCCCCGGCGCAGAGTAGCGGCGATCAGCAGTATCGAGGCCGGGTAGACCAGCAGCAGCACCCAGGAGCCCCAGGACATGGGCGAGGTCGGCTGAAGCGTGGTGTAGAAGCGGAACACGTGCAGCTTGTATTCGAGGTCCAGAAACAGGGTGGTCATGCCGGCCGACAGCACGATCGGCGCCCACAGCGGCAACTGCCAGGCGGCGAAGGGTTGTCGTCGCTGCGTCGGGCGAGGTGCGTCGAGGCGGCGAAGAACAGGATGCCCGCGGTCATACCGCCGAGGAACAGATAGAAGGCGATCTCCCAGGTCCAGATGCCGAGCGAGGGATCGATCTTGGGATTGAAGCGGGCGGTGCCGAGGATCTCTTCCATCATGCTCGATGCCCGCCGCGCTCAGGTGAGGTAATAGACATTCGGCTCATTGCCGGTCTCCGGCAGCAGCGTCTTGTAGTTGCGTGAACGCAGCAGCCGGCGACGAGGGTCGCTCGGGTCGTCGAGCACGCCGAAGTGCATGCAGTGGGTCGGGCAGGTCGAGACGCAGGCCGGGTCCAGGCCCTTGCTCCACGCGGTGGTGGCAGAAGGTGCACTTGTCGACGTAGCCCTCGGGGTGCATCAGCAGCCGCGCGTCGTAGGGGCAGGCGGCGATGCAGGCCTTGCAGCCGGTGCACTTGATCGGCCTCGACCAGGACGATGTTGCTGTCCTGCCAGTAGTGGCTGGCGCCGGTCGGGCAGGCGGTGACGCAGGTCGCGTGGCTGCAGTGATTGCAGCGCTCCGAGCGGAACTCGGTGCGCAGATGCGGGTAGCGGCCGCGCGTCGCCTCGACCACCCAGTCGCGGTTCAGGCCGACCGGCACCTGGTTCTCGTTCTTGCAGGCGACCACGCAGTCGCCGCAGCCGATGCAGGTCCGGGTGTCGATCACCATGGCGTAGCGGGTCATAGCCTCAGGCCTCCTCCGTGACCAGGGTGACGAAGTTGGCCCGCATCCCGGTGCTGCCGCAGATGGGGTCGATCTTGACATTGTTCATCAGACTGGTGTCGTCCGCGCCCACGCCCGCGGCCAGACGCAGGCCGCGCGCGGTGTGACCGAAGCCGTGGACGATGTAGACCGCGTTCGGGCCGATGCGCTCGGTGACCCGCACCCGGATCTTGTTGCTGGTCACGCCGTCGGAGTTACGCAGTCGGACATAGTCGCCGTTACCGACCTGAAAATCGGCCGCGCTAATCGAGTTCAGCCAGACGCTGTTCTCCGGCATCAGCTCGAACAACTGCGGGTTGTTGGCCGTTCTGCCGAAGGTGTGTGCCGGCGCGCGGCCGTAGATCAGGTGCAGGTAGCCCTCGGGACGCGGGTCGGGGGGTGTGTAGCGCGGCAAGGGATCATAGCCGGACTCGGCCAGGGTCCTGGAGTACAGTTCGATCTTGCCGCTGGGCGTGCCGAAGCGGCGTGTTTCCTGGTCCGCGAAGTACATGGGCTTGGTCCGCGGAAAGCGTTTCACACCGATCCGGCGCATCTCCTCCAGCGAGCTGCCGACCTGCTTGAGCTGCCAGTCGAGCACCTCGGTGTAGTCCTGCCAAGGGAAGTACTCGCCGAGGCCGATGCGCTCCGCCAGTTGCTTGGCGATCCACCAGCCGGGTTTGCTGTCGAAGCGCGGCTCG
Source organism: uncultured Gammaproteobacteria bacterium (assembly GCA_963765415.1). GTDB lineage: Bacteria > Pseudomonadota > Gammaproteobacteria > Chromatiales > Chromatiaceae > CAVXWS01. Next base: position 304 of record CAVXWS010000003.1, on the reverse strand, counting down.
AAGGCCGGCGCGCGCAGGGCCAGGCTGGGCTCGCGTTCCGCGGCGTTGCGCAGGTCGTCGTAGCGCTCCAGGTAGCTGCACTCGGGCAGCACCACGTCCGCGTAGCCAATCACCTCGGCCGGCTGAATGTCCACCACCACGCACAGATCCAGGCTGTCGGCGGCCTGCTGCAGGCGCTCACTGATGCCGGGTATGGTCAAGGGCAGATTGGTGCCGTAGATGAACAGACCTTTGACATGCGCATTATCGCCAATGCACGCATCGATGACCGCCTGGCTCAGACCCGAGGAGCAATAAGACGACG
>CAVXWS010000002.1:0-29333 GCA_963765415.1 uncultured Gammaproteobacteria bacterium | reverse complement strand
ACGTATTCGGTCGATCGACGTCCGGTGCCGGTGACCATCGTCAAGCAGAAGAAGTAAAGACCTTAGAAGAGGAACAGACCTTGCTGAAACTTTTCGATCCCCGCCGAACTGCCAACCCAACCATGCTCATTGGCGTCTTTACCGCCGCAGCCCTTTTCTGGTGGTGGACGCCCGCATTCGCGGCGGGAGACTCCGGCGACTCGCTTGCAGTGGGCCAGATGGCCATGGAGCTGTTCGGCGGCCTCGCGCTGTTCCTGTTCGGCATGGAGCAGATGGCCGACGCGCTGAAGGCCGTCGCCGGCGAGCGCATGAAGACCATCCTCGCGAAGCTGACCACGAACCGCTTCATGGGCGCCGTCACCGGCGCCTTCGTCACCGCGGTCATCCAGTCGTCGTCGGTGACCACCGTGCTGGTGGTCGGCTTCATCACCGCCGGCCTGATGTCGCTGTCGCAGTCGATCGGCGTGATCATGGGCGCCAACATCGGCACCACGATCACCGCGCAGATCGTCGCCTTCAAGGTGACCAAGTACGCGCTGCTGATGATCGCCGTCGGTTTCGGCATGCTGTTCTTCTCGAAGAAGGACAGCATCCGCCATTACGGCGCGCATGCTGATGGGACTCGGCATGATCTTCTTCGGCATGAGCCGTCATGAGCGACGCCATGAAGCCGCTGCGCACCTACCAGCCCTTCCTCGACCTGATGATCACGATGGAGAATCCCCTGATCGGCATCCTGGTCGCCGCGGCCTTCACCGGCGCTGATCCAGTCCTCGTCGGCCACCACCGGCATCGTCATCGTCATGGCGAGCCAGGGCTTCATCACCCTGCCGGCCGGCATCGCGCTGGCGTTCGGCGCCAACATCGGCACCTGCGTCACGGCCCTGCTGGCCACTATCGGCAAGACCCGCGAGGCCTTCCGGGCGGCCGTGGTGCATGTCTTGTTCAACGTCGCCGGGGTGCTGGTCTGGATCGGCTTCATAGACCACCTGGCGGACGTTCGTCACCTCGTTCTCGCCGTCCCACCCGGAACTGTCCGGGACGGAACGCCTGGCGGCCGAGACCCCGCGCCAGATCGCCAATGCCCACACCATATTCAACGTCGCCAACACCTTGATCTTCATCTGGTTCACGAGCGCAGATCGCGCGCCTGGTGGAATGGCTGGTGCCGGACAGGCCACTGGACGGAAGAGGGGCATGATCGTCCGCGCCAAGTACCTCGATGACGAACTGCTGATCGCACCCGTCGCTGGCGCTGGAACGGGTGCGTCTGGAGATTCTGCACATGGGCGAACAGGTCCACGAGATGCTGGCTCGCATCATGCCGGCCATCATCAGCGGCGACCGGCGTCGCGCTGACCGCGATCCGCGAGATGGACGAGCGGGTGGATACCCTGCAGGCCCACATCCTCAGCTACCTGGGCAAGATCAGCCGACTGGAGCTGACCGAGGAGCAGAACCTCGAATTCATGCAGGCTCATGGAGGCGGTCAACAATCTCGAGAACATCGGCGATATCATCGAGACCAATCTGGTCGATCTTGGTCGCAGTCGTATCGAACAGAACGTCTCCGTCAGCCAGCCGACCCAGGAGGTGCTGAACGGATTCCACCGCGTCGTCACCGGGGCGGTGGATGCGGCCGTCCGCGCAGTCGCCGAGAACGACGCCGAGGCCGCAGCATCGGTCACGGACATGAAAGAAGAGATCACCCGCATCGCCAACTCGGCGGCGATTCACCAGGCGAAACGCCTGGTCGCGGATGAGCCGAATCGGATCGAGGCCTACACCATCGAGATCGACATCGCGGAGAAACTGCAGCGCATCTACTACTTCGCCAAACGTATGGCAAAGACCGTTACCGCCGCGGAAAACACGGAGACGAAGAATTCGGAGCACGCGGCAGGAGCCGAATAATCGACTTTGTCCCGACGCTGCCTTGCCCCATGCCCACGCCGCCGGCAAGACCGGCGCGAACCATCACGCGGCTGGCTCAAGTCGGGAAAACGAAGTGTCGTTCGACCGGTCTGTAGTTACTCATGGCCCCCATCGCATCGAGCATGCCGACGAGGAATGACACCCCCGAAAAGCGTCCGGCACCCCCGGTCATACAGGCGGACTCGTTGTAGGAGGTGACTGTGTCACGACGACCGTTCGGCGACACCAATAAGGACGGCACCGGATCGCCGCAATGCCGCCCGAGGTTGCTGTCCGTCGAGTGATCCCCGGTGACGCCAATCACCAGATCCGTGCGCTGCAGTTTGGCCAGCATCAGGTCGATGCGTTCGATACAGGCCTTCTTTCCCGCGGGATCGAGATCGTGCGCGCTGATATCCGGGCCTTTGATGTGCAGGAAGACCAACTCCCGGTTTTCAAGCTCCGCCATGGCGGCGTTGAACTTGCCGTCCAGATCGGTATGCGGCAGCGCGCTGAAACCAGGGCGACTCACGATGCGGAAGCCAAACAAGCGACCCAGCCCCTCGACCGTGCGCTCGCCGGCGATCACCGACGCATTCAAGCCCCGGTGCCTGACCAGATTTCTTAATTGCGCGGGGTGGCCCGCCCCTCGGGAGAGAATGCCGTTTGCCGGCAACAGGCCCTCGGCCTCTCGCTCCTTATTCAGCGGACGTTGAGCCAATAGTCGGTGGGCCTCGTGAACAAAGCGATTGACGGCCGCGGCGGTCCGCTGGGCGGCAGCCACATCCGACGGATTTCGGGGCTGAGCCGACCGCACGCCTCTCGCCTCACGCCCGCTGCCGGGGTCGGTATCCGTAACGTCCGCCGACAACCCCGAACCACGCAACACTAATACGGCCCGGTGCTGAGTTGCCGGATACAGGCTTGCCGTAATGCCGTCACCGACCGGCAGGTCACGCAGGACCGAGGCCAGCTCGTCGGTGCGTTCCGAGATGCGACCGGCGCGTCGGTCCAGTATCTTCAAGTCCGCGCCGTCCTGCCGCAGCGTGGCGAAATTACACCGCAGCACGACCTCGTCGGCTTTGAGATCCAATCCGATACCGGCCGCCTCGACCGGACCACGTTCCAGGGTGACGGCATCTGCAAGCGCCAGCCCCATGAGCACTCCGGTGCCAACGTGGGTACCGACCGGCAGTCCGGGGAACAGCGGATCGAGCATCCCGGTAATGCCGTCTGCGGCCAACCGATCGAGGTTCGGCGTGGCCGCTGCCTCCAGCGGCGTCCGCCCCCGCAATTCGGGGCAGCGACGATCGCCGATCCCATCGACGATGATCATCAGCCCTTTGTGTTTGTATCCCACCTTCACCCCCGGTTTACGCGACCTGACCCAACGGCTGTCAACCGGAGGTCGGGAACACCTGTTCCACCGTCGGTCGTAACTTGGCCGACAATTCATCGCCGATGATCAGCAGGATCTCGGCCACCGTGTTTTCCTTGTTTTCATTGACCACAATCGGAATCTGTTCCTTGTCCGCCTCCGACAGCAGATACGATTGCAGCTGCCAGATCGCGTCGAAATTCTTCAGATAGCGTTCGGCCCGCCGGTGTGGAACCGTACCGCCCCGGCCACGAATGCGCTTGCGCAACAGGTCCTGCTTGAGCACTGCCAACATCACCGGCACCACGATGATCTCGCCGCTGCCCCGCAGCCGGTTCACCACCGTCGGATCGATGTGCACACCCTCCAGGACCATTGAAACCCGTTCCCGTACCGCTCGCTGCACTACCGCCTCGCAAGACACGGTGAGCAGTTCGGTCTGACTGAGGTAACCATTGGCGATTGGATCATCCTGGTCGCATCGCCCACCGATGTTGGGCAGTGCCCGCCAGGCGTCGAAAGAGGATCGATGCAGTACCGGTAACAGACGCTCGGGCATCAGCATGCGCATGACTTCACGCAGCATGTCGGTGGATTGAGTGCGAAAAATGTCGAGCCGACTGGCCAGCCCGGTGGCAATGGTGCTCTTTCCCGACCCGGGCGACCCACCTATCAACAGCAGCAACGGGATACCACTCCGCTCGAATGCCTGCCAAACGAGATAGCGAAGCGCCGTCTTCTTGTCCACTTTTCTGGCCAGCATGCGGTAGGTCAACCGGCCGAGATAGGAGATATCGACCACCTCGCGCTTACGAGAAGCAAGATGCCGGCCCAACATGCGGCTCAGATTCCAAGCGTCTTTCGGGGCAACGCCGCACAGCTCGAGCGAGCTGCTGTGGACGTCCCCGGAATAGGGAAGCAACACACCTTCATCGCTGCGCAGCATGACCGGCGCGGCAACCTCGATCCGGGCCTCGTAACGATCGGCGAGGTAGGCGCCATGGATGTCCCGCAGACGGGCGGTTACCAGTCTGCGCAATTCCCGGGTCTCGATCCGCACCTGCCCACTCAATGCGTCCCTGACGTCCGACGCCAGATCGTAGGCCTCGTCGAAATCAAGGCCGATGTCTTGCAGCGAGCGAGTCAGAATACCCCGGAGGAAAGGGACCTTGGTGCCGTCCTGGGAATCGATGACGAGAAGTTTTGCCATGGTGCGGGAAGCTTACCCCCTTCCAGGGGCTCACGAAACCGATCAGAGGTCACCAGGCTCGAACATGGGCAGGGGGGCGGGATACGCAAGGCAAAGACGGCCTGCGCTCCGGTATTGCCTCTGCTTCAGCCGTCTTAGTTCTCGGCTGACTCGATCAGGACCTCGGCCAGTAGCGCCGGCGTCTGCGCTGATGGCGTCGCTCGATCGCCGCTGCCATCTCTTGTTCACTGATCAGACCGTCCTCGTCGAAATCGATCGCATCGAAAGTCAACGGCGCCGAACCGGCGATGTGATTCTTGCCCTGGGCGCGACGCGCCCGAAAATGGCTGAGGAACTCGGCGGTAATAGTCAGCACGGCTGATACGTAATGATCGAGATTACCGCCCCTTGGGGATCCTGAATCACGGCAAATCGCCCCACCTTGGGAATATCCATAGGCCCGAGCAGAACCTGTCCACCGAGAGTTTCGGCCTTCTCCGCCGCGGCATCGACGTCATCGACGGTCACATAGCTGCCCCAGGTCGGAGGCATCGAATCGGCCTCGGGCGGGGTCCGCATGATACCGCCGATTGGTTTTCCCGCCACGCTGAAGACATGGTAGGGACCGGGAGCGTTAGTCGACATCTCTTCGAAGCTCCAGCCGAACAGATCGCCGTAGAAAGACTTGGCCGCCTCCGGGTCGCTGGTCAGCAACTCGGTCCAGCTTACGGCACCGTGAGTGTTGAACTCTCGATCCATTTCGCCCTCCGTTGATTTGCCATAGGAACCGACACAGGGCTCAGCCGCGGTGACCGATCAACGCAAGGCGAGCACATCCTGCATGTCGAACAGACCCTTGTCCTTGTCGGCGACCCAGCGCGCGGCGCGCGCGGCGCCGTTGGCGAAAGTCATCCGGCTCGAGGCCTTGTGCGTAATCTCCACCCGCTCGCCGTTGGTGGCGAACCAGACCGTGTGCTCACCGACCACATCGCCGGCCCGAATGGTCTCGAAACCGATACGTCTTGGGATCACGCTCACCGGTTTGACCCTCACGACCGTAGACAGCGACCTCCCTGAGGTCGCGCCCCAGGGTATCGGCCACCACCTCGCCCATCCGCAGCGCAGTGCCCGAAGGTGCGTCTTTCTTGTGCCGATGGTGTGCCTCGATGATTTCGATGTCGGCTTCCTCGCCCATGACCTGGGCGGCGACCTCGAGCAGTTTGAAGCACAGGTTGACCCCGACGCTCATATTCGGCGCGAATACGATGCCGATCTCCTCGGCCGCCTCGTTGATGGTTTGCTTTCTGCTCGTCGTCCAGGCCGGTGGTGCCGATGACCATCTTCTTGCCGTGCTCGCGGCAAACGTCGAGATGAATCATAGACGCAGTCGGACCGGTGAAATCGATAACCACGTCGAACTTGTCGACCACCTTGGTCAGGCTGTGGGAGATGGCGACACCCAGTTTGCCGACCCCGGCCAACTCTCCGGCGTCGGCACCCACCAGAGAGGAGTCCGGTCGCTCCGTGGCAGCGCTCAATTCGAGACCCTCGGCCTCGGTCACGGCCTGAATCAAGGTCTTGCCCATACGCCCGGCGGCACCCACTACTGCAATTCGGATCATCTTGTTGTCTTCCCGGTGCTAATGATGGCGCGGGGTCGGAGTCGTGCCATCGACTCCGACCCGGAAAGGCTTGCGGTTCAGCCAACCGATTCAGAAACCCATACCCTCGAAGAATTCTTCACCCCGTCCACCCAGGATGTGCGCGTGTGGGATTGTGTTTGCTCCCGCCGCCCTTGAGCGACTCGTCCAACTGCTCGAGCAGATCGCGCTGTTGCTCGGTGAGATTGACCGGCGTCTCCACCATCACCCGGCACATCAGATCGCCGACCGGCCCGCCGCGCACCGGCTTGACGCCCTTGCCGCGCATGCGGAACATCTTGCCGGTCTGGGTCCCCTCGGGAATCTTCAGCATCACCTTGCCATCCAGGGTCGGCACTTCCAGCTCACCGCCCAGCGCCGCCGTGGTGAAGGTGATCGGCACCTCGCAGAACAGATTGTTGTCTTCGCGCGTGAAGATCGGGTGTTCCTTGACCGTCACCTGCACGTAGAGATCGCCCGGCGGTCCGCCGTGCTCGCCGGCCTCGCCCTCGCCGGCCAGACGAATCCGATCGCCGGTATCCACGCCCGGCGGCACCTTCACCGACAGGGTCTTGTGTTCCTGGACCCGGCCCTGGCCGTGACAGGCGCCGCACGGGATCGGCGATCACTGTGCCCTTGCCGTGGCAGCGTCGGGCAGGTCTGCTGGACCGAGAAGAAGCCCTGCTGCATGCGCACCTGGCCGGCACCGCCGACAGGTGGTGCAGGTCTTCGGGCGAAGTGCCCTTTTTCGCGCCGCTGCCGTTGCAGGTCTCGCAGTGAACCAGGGTCGGCACGCGGATCTTGACCGTGGTGCCGGGCACCGCCTCCTCCAGCGACAGCTCCAGGTTGTAGCGCAGATCGGCGCCGCGGTGCACCCGCGCGCCACCGCCGCCGCGGCCGCCGCCGAAGATGTCGCCGAACACATCGCCGAAGATGTCGCTGAAGCTGGCGCCGCCGAAACCGCCCGGGCCGCCCGCGCCGGCGCTCTGATCCACGCCGGCATGTCCGAACTGATCGTAGGCCGCCCGCTTCTGCGGATCGGACAGGACCTCGTAGGCCTCCTTGGCCTCCTTGAATTGCGTTTCGGCATCCGCTTGTCACCCGGATTCCGGTCCGGGTGATACTTCATCGCCAGCCGGCGATAGGCCTTCTTGAGATCGGCCTCGCTGGCGTTCTTGCTGACACCCAGCACTTCGTAGTAATCGCGTTTTGACATCTCTTATCGAATCTCAGCTGTGTTACTCGTGCAGCCTCTGAACCAGCGAAACGCACAAGAGCGCGCGGGTGCCGAGCATCCCGGGCAACGTCTTCGACGTTTCGACCTGGCTGCGAACTGCGAGCCGTTGCGCTTACTTCTTGTCGTCCTTGACTTCTTCGAACTCGGCATCGACCACGTCGTCGGCCGCTGCGCCGCGCTCGGCGCCCTGATCTGCGCCCGCCCCGGCACTCGGCTTCCGCGCTCGCGCTGGCATCCTGCTTGGCATACAGCCGCTCGGCCATCTTGGCCGAGGCCTCGGTCAGGGCCTTGGTCTTGGCCTCGATCGCGTCCTTGTCGTCGCCCTTCATGGCCTCTTCCAGATCCTTGATGGCCGCCTCGATGGCTCTCCTTCTCGCTCGGCCTCCAGCTTGTCGCCCAGCTCCGCCATGGACTTCTTGGTCGCGTGGATCAGGCTGTCGGCCTGGTTGCGCGCCTGCACCAGTTCGTGGAACTTCTTGTCTTCCTCGGCGTGCGCCTCGGCGTCCTTGACCATGCGTTCGATCTCGTCGTCGGTCAGGCCGGAGGAGGCCTTGATACGAATGGACTGCTCCTTGCCGGTGGCCTTGTCCTTGGCCGACACGTTCAGGATGCCGTTGGCGTCGATGTCGAAGGTGACCTCGATCTGCGGCACGCCGCGCGGCGCCGGCGGGATGTCGGTCAGGTCGAAGCGGCCCAGCGACTTGTTGTCGGCCGGCCTGCTCGCGCTCGCCCTGCAGCACGTGCACGGTCACCGCGGTCTGGTTGTCGTCGGCGGTGGAGAAGACCTGCGCTGGCCTTGGTCGGAATGGTGGTGTTCTTCTCGATCAGCTTGGTCATCACGCCGCCCAGGGTCTCGATACCCAGGGACAGCGGCGTCACGTCCAGCAGCAGCACGTCCTTGACCTCGCCGCCCAGCACGCCGCCCTGGATGGCGGCGCCGACGGCCACCGCCTCGTCCGGGTTGACGTCCTTGCGCGGCTCCTTGCCGAAGAATGTCCTTCGACCTTCTCCTGCACCTTGGGCATGCGGGTCTGGCCGCCGACCAGGATCACGTCGTCGATATCCGAGGCTGGAGACGCCGGCGTCCTTCAGCGCGATCTTGCAGGGCTCGACGGTGCGGTCGACCAGATCCTCGACCAGCGACTTCGAGCTTGGCCCGGGTCAGCTTGATGTTCAGATGCTTGGGACCGGTGGCATCGGCGGTGATGTAGGGCAGATTGATGTCGGTCTGCTGGCTGGAGGACAGCTCGATCTTGGCCTTCTCCGCCGCCTCCTTCAGACGCTGCAGGGCCAGCGGATCGTTGCGCAGATCGATGCCCTGGTCTTTCTTGAACTCGCTCGACCAGGTAGTCGATGATGCGCATGTCGAAATCCTCGCCACCGAGGAAGGTGTCGCCGTTGGTGGACAGCACCTCGAACTGGTGCTCGCCGTCGATCTCGGCGATCTCGATGATGGAGATATCGAAGGTGCCGCCACCGAGGTCGTAGACCGCGATCTTGTGGTCGCCCTTGGCTCTTGTCCATGCCGTAGGCCAGCGCCGCCGCGGTCGGCTCGTTGATGATGCGCTTGACGTCCAGGCCGGCGATGCGCCCGGCGTCCTTGGTGGCCTGGCGCTGGGAGTCGTTGAAGTAGGCCGGCACGGTGATGACCGCCTCGGTGACCGTCTCGCCCAGATAGTCCTCGGCGGTCTTCTTCATCTTCTGCAGCACCTTGCGCGGAGATCTCCGGCGGCGCCATCTTCTTGCCGTTGACCTCGACCCAGGCGTCGCCGTTGTCGGCCTTGACGATCTTGTAGGGCACCATGTCGATGTCCTTCTGCACCACCTCGTCGTCGAAGCGGCGGCCGATCAGGCGCTTGATGGCGAACAGGGTGTTCTGCGGGTTGGTGACCGCCTGGCGCTTGGCGCGTCTGGCCGACCAGCACCTCGCCGTCGCTCGGTGAAGGCCACGATCGAGGGCGTCGTGCGATCGCCCTCGCTGTTCTCGATGACCTGGGGCTTGTCCGCCCTCCATGACGGCGACGCAGGAGTTGGTGGTGCCCAGGTCGATGCCGATGATCTTGCCCATTTGTGGTTCTCCGTTCGTAAACGCTTGGATTCTTTATAAGTAAATCTATGTCTGTAGCCAAAGTGGGGTTGCAGCGGGCGGAATCAAGCCCGTTGGTCCACTCCGCCGGGTGGGCGGGGATCACTTTCATCCGGCTGCGAGACCATAACCATCGCCGGGCGGATCAGCCGACCGTTCAGGGTACAGCCCTTCTGAATGACCGTGACCACGGTGTTCGCCGGCACATCGTTACGCGGGACCAGCGACATGGCCTGATGCAGCTCCGGATTGAACGGCTGACCCTCAGGACTTACCTGTTCAACCCCAAACTTGTTCATTACGCCGATCAGGAGTTTGAGCGTCAACTCGGTGCCTTCGCGCAGTTTGTCGACGTCGGCCGTACCGTCCTGGGCGGCGTTGTGGCCCAGTTCGAGACTGTCCCAGACGCCCACCAACTCGCCGACGAAGCGCTCCAGGGCGTATTTGTGCGTGTTCTCCAACTCGCGCTCGTGACGCTTTTTCAGATTATCCAGGTCGGCGCGGGCGCGAACCAGTTGGTCCTAGTGCTCGTCGACCTTGGCCCGAGCGTCCTCGAGCAATCGACCCAACTGCTCGGCGCTCTCGGCCGGTTCGGCGACGATCTCGGCTGCTGCTTCGGCACTTTCTGGTACGTCTTCGGGTGCCCCGGGCGATGCCTCCTGAGCGTCGACAATGTCGACCGGCTCGACGATGGGTTCGTCGTCGCGATTCATATCAAACCTCTGAATTTATTTAAGGAAATCTTCCACCCTCAGCCGGCGGGCCGGTCTTAGTCGGGTGCTGAGACGTTGAATTTCCCCGGAGTTGGGGATGGTTATCGGGATTTCAAGGCCGCGCCGAGCAGTTTTGCCGTGATATCGACAATCGGGATGACGCGATCGTAGCGCATCCGGGTCGGTCCGATCACGCCCAGTACGCCGACCATCTGGTCACTGACCTCATAGGGGGCGGTCACCACACTGCAGGTCTGCAAGGTGTCGTAACCGGATTCGTCGCCGATGAAGATCTGCACCCCGTCGCCCTGCAGGCAGCGGTCGAGCAGGTGCAGGATCTCCTGCTTTTCCGTGAAGGCGTCGAACAGTTGACGAAGGCGGTCCATCTGGGCCAGTTCGTCGAAGTCCATGAGATTGGTCTGGCCGGCAACCACGAAGTCCTCGTCTTCCTCGGACAGCGCCGACTCGGCCATCTGCAGCGCCTGTACCATGATCGAGTCCAGATCCTGGCGGGTCTCGTTCATCTCGCGCACCAGTTCCCGGCGCATCGATTCCAGGTCCTTGCCGGCGTAGTTGGCATTGATAAAGTTGCTTGCCTGTTCCAGCTCGGAGCGGCTGAACTTGCGCGAGGTCTCGATGATCCGATTCAGGATCTCGCCCTGCGAGGTCACCAGAATGGTAAGGATTCGGGTACTCGACAGCGGTACGAACTCGATCTGCCGCACGTACACCCGGTCATGCTTCGGCACCATCACCACCCCGGCCATATGGGTCAGATCGGACAACAGCTTCGACGCCGAGGTGACGGCGTTCACCGGATCATAGTCACCGCCAAGCCGGTCCTGAAGCCGGCTCAGCTCCAGTGCCTCGGGCGGCTTCAGCGAGATCAGGGAATCGACGAACATCCGGTAGCCGGTCACCGTTGGGACGCGTCCGGCCGAGGTGTGCGGTGCGACCACAAAGCCGAGATCCTCGAGGTCGGACATGACGTTGCGCACGGTCGCCGGGCTCAGGTCCATGCCCGCATCCTTCGCCAGCGTGCGCGATCCGACCGGCTGACCGTCGCGGATGTAGCGTTCGATCAACACCTTGAGAAAATGCTGCGCACGCTCGTTCATCCCGCTGTCGGGTCGCTTTGCCGGCGCCTGATTCGACTTATCGTTCAATGTATAACCCGTTGTTCCCTATCGATTAAATCCCAATTCGGCAAGTTATCTAGACTCGCGTCGATTATGAAAACCGCATGCCGGGGTGTCAATAAAGCCAATGCCCGGTTGGCGCTCAACCGAGCGCGTGCTAGCTTCTGCGGTACTCCATTCGAATCCTTTACCCGGCCAGAGTCCGACGATCAGTGCCTGAATCCACCCCTTTTCTGACCGTTGGACTGGTCGCGAAACCGGAAGATCCCCGCCTCTCGGGCACGCTGAACGCGCTGATCGACTATCTGCGCCAGCGCCGCATGGAGATCCTGGTCGATGCGCATGCCGCGGCGGCCCTGGACAACGGCTGGCCGGCCCAAGATACGGCCGAGATCGGTCGTCAGGCCGACCTGGTCCTGGTGGTCGGTGGTGACGGCACCCTGCTCAACACCGCCCGCACCCTTGATCGCAGCGACGTCCCGCTGGTCGGCATCAACCTGGGGCGACTCGGTTTTCTAGTCGACATCTCGCCCGAACGCATGCTCGACTCCCTGGCCGAGATCCTGGCCGGCAACTATATCGAGGACCGACGCTTCCTGCTCGAGGCCCGGATCGGCGAGCGCGCGCCGATGCTGGCATTGAACGATGTGGTCCTGCACAAGTGGAACATCGCCCGCATGATCGAGTTCGAGACCCACATCGACGGCCGCTTCGTCGATACCCAGCGCTCCGACGGCATCATTATCTCGACCCCCACCGGCTCGACGGCCTACGCCCTGTCCGGCGGCGGCCCCCTGCTCGCCCCCAGTCTGGACGCGATCGCCTTGGTGCCTATCTGTCCACACACCCTGAGCAACCGGCCGATCGTGGTCCACGGCAGTTGCGAGATACGGATCAGGGTCTGCGGTCGCACCGACCCGGAGCACGTGCGCGTCACCGGCGACGGTCAGGACGATATGATCATCGCCAACGACGAAGAACTGGTGGTGCGCAAACATGCGCGTCCGGTGCGGCTGTTCCATCCGCAGGAGCACGACCACTTCGAACTGCTGCGCGTCAAACTCGGTTGGGGCGATCCACCGAAGTAATCCCCGTCGCATTCGCCATGCTACAGCACATCCACGTCAAAGACCTGGTAATCGTCCGCTCGCTGGCGCTCGACCTGGCGGCCGGCATGACCGTGCTGACCGGCGAGACCGGGGCCGGTAAATCGATCCTGATCGATGCGCTCAGTCTGGCGCTCGGCGCCAGGGCCGATACCGGTCTGGTGCGCAACGGCAGCGAACGCGCCGAGGTGGCCGCCATGTTCGATCTCGGCGACTGCCCGGCGGTGCGCAATTGGCTGCGCGAGCACGACCTCGACGACGGCGACGATTGCCTGCTGCGTCGGGTATTGCCTACCGAGGGCCGCTCGCGCTGCTTTATCAACGCCAGCCCCGTGCCGCTCAGCCTGGCCCGCGAGCTTGGCGGATTGTTGGTCGACATCCACGGTCAGCACGCCCATCAATCGCTGCTCAGGCGCACCAGCCAGAGACAGCTGCTCGACGCCTTCGCCGGCCACCCCGAGTTGCTCGACGAATCGGCCCGGGCCTACCACGCCTACCGCCAGACGCTCGAAGAACTGCAGCAACTGCGCGCGGCGGCCCAGGATCGCAGCAGCCGTATCGAGTTTCTGCGGTTTCAGGTCCAGGAGCTCGACGACGCCGCGCCGCGCAGCGGAGAGCTCGACGCACTCGAGGAAGAGCAGAGGCGCCTGGCCAACGCCGAACAGTTGCGCGGCGACACCCAGGCCCTGGCCGAGCTGCTTTACGATGCCGACGACGCGGTCCAACCGGCGCTGGCACGGGCGGTCGACCGCCTCACCGAGCTGGCGCGGGTCGACCACTCGCTGGACGAGACCCGCAGCCTGCTCGACAGCGCCCGGATCCAGGTCGAAGAGGCAACGGCGGTATTGCGCGACTACGCCGATGCGGTAGAACTCGATCCGAACCGCCTGGCCGAGGTCGACGACCGCCTCGGTCAGCTGTTGACCCTGGCCCGCAAGCACCGACTGGAAGCCGACGAGTTGGCCAGCCACCATCAGGGGCTGCGCGCCGAGCTCGACCGCTTGAGCAATGCCGACATCGAGCTGGACAAGCTCGAAACCCGGCTGGCGAGCCGAGAATCCGCCTATGCGCATTGCGCCGAACAGCTGCGAGTCAGCCGCCGCAAGGCGGCCAAGCGACTGGCCCGGACGATCAGCGCCAGCATGTCGCAACTCGGCATGAGCGGCGGCCGCTTCGAGATCGTCCTGACCGAACTCGACGGCGAGAACGCCGGGGCGCACGGAATGGATCGGATCGAGTTCCAGGTCTCGGCCAACCCCGGCCAGCCGCCCGGCCCGCTGCCCAAGGTCGCCTCCGGCGGCGAGCTGTCGCGCATCAGCCTGGCGATCCAGGTGGCCACGGTCGGCCTCGGCGAGGTCCCGACCCTGATCTTCGACGAGGTCGACGTCGGCATCGGCGGCGCGGTGGCCGAGATCGTCGGCCAGATGCTGCGTGCGGTCGGCGCCGAACGCCAGGTCCTGGTGGTGACCCATCTGCCCCAGGTAGCAGCGCTGGGTCATCGGCACCTGCGGGTGCAGAAGAAACACGAGAATCAGTCCACCGAGACTCAGATCAGCGAACTTGATGGCGAGGCACGGATACAGGAGGTGGCGCGGATGCTCGGCGGGATCGAGATCACCGCGCAGACCCGGGCCCACGCCAGTGAGATGATCGAGCGGGTTGCCGCGCCATAGGCGCCGCGCCGGAGAGGCGCCCTGTGGGAGTGGTGTGGAAGGCGCGCCCTCGCGCCGATGCGGGTTTACCCTTGGTGCTCGATGTTCCCTGGCTCGATCGCGGCGAGGGCGCCGCAGCGATCGCGATGCCCGCTGTACTAACTCGCCGGCCGGTTCGGGCAGTCCTCTCGCTGGCAGTCGCCGTAGATAATCAGGGCGTGATCGTTGATCTTGAAGCCCTTTTGCTCGGCGATTCGACGCTGGCAGGCCTCGATGGTGTCATCGAAGAACTCTTCGACCTGTCCGCACTGGACGCAGACGATGTGGTCGTGATGGCTGCCGCGGTTGAGTTCGAACACCGCCTGACCGCCCTCGAAGTGGTGACGTTCGACCAGGCCCGCGGAGACGAATTGGGTCAGCACCCGGTAGACGGTCGCCAGGCCGATCTCGTCACCGCGCTCGAGCAGGACCTTGTAGACGTCTTCGGCGGTCATGTGCCGATCGTCGTGGGTCTCGAGGATTTCCAAGATCTTCACCCGCGGTAAGGTGACCTTCAGACCGGCTTTACGAATCTCTTGGTTTTCCACCATCAGCCCTCGGTTGCTTGTACTTCGTATCCTGTGCGTGGCGAGCCACACGGCGTTGGGGTCGGTCTGCACTATCCGCTATGATGCAGCCTGACTTCGACCTGGTTATCGCTACAACTTCTCACATGCACAAGCTTCTCATTTTCATCACTCTTGCTTCAAGTGTGGCGCTCAGCGGTTGCGGCAGTTTCGCCGATGTCGGCAACGCCATCCCCAACGCCCTGGACCGAATGCCGCTGATCTATCGACCCACCATTCAGCAGGGCAACATCTTCACCCAAGAGGACATAGATCGGCTGCAACCGGGCATGGACAAGCGACAAGTGCGTTTTGTGCTCGGCACTCCGATGCTGGAAGATGTCTTCCACAAGGACCGCTGGGACTTCGTCTACACCGTCGGTGTGGGCAGCCGCCCAAGCGAACTCAAGAAGGTCGCCCTGTTCTTCGAGAACGATCGGCTGGTGAATATCGAGGGCGATCTCCGACCGTTGCCGCTGAGCGAGCAAAAACCCAGGGACAAGGAGATCGTGGTCGAGGTGCCGGATTGGGAGGGCGACCAGAAAGGCTTCTGGGCCCGCCTGCTCGACTCCGTCTGGCTGGGCGGCGACAGCTGACCGATTTGCGCCGCCGCGGCTAAACCCGGCGGCTTAGCCGGCGCCCGTCCCGGCGTTCTTCTCCCGCGCACCTTTCTTCATGACCTTGCCCTCGGCCGCGCGCTTCTTGCGCGCCTCCTTCGGATCGGCAATCAAGGGGCGGTAGATCTCGACACGGTCATACCGGTCGAGCACGTCGTTGAGCTTGGCCAGTTTGCCGAACACCCCCACCTTGGTCGCCGTCAGGTCGATCTCCGGAAAGCGCTCGAGTATCCCCGATTCCTTGATAGCCTGCTCGACCGTGATATCCGCGCTTGTCTGCAGGCTGAGCACCACCTGGTCCTGGGGCGTGGCGTAGGCCACTTCGACCGTCACTTTTTCATCCGGCACCATTCAGCTCCCGAGCGCGCTGGCAGAAGGCGTCCACCAAATTATCGGCGATATGCGCGAAAACGGCACCGAATGCCGCATTGATCAGTCGGCCGGAAAATTCGAACTCCATGACTAAGGTGATCTTACAGGCGTCCTTGCGCAAGGCGTCGAACTGCCAGGTCCCCTCGAGCTTCTTGAACGGCCCCTCGCGCAGGCGCAGATCGATCCTCTGATAAGGATAGAGCCGATTGCAGGTCGAGAACTTCTGCGACACCCCAGCGCGGGCAACCTCGATCTCGCCGCACAACTCCTGCTCGTCACGCGAGATCAGCCGGCCCGAGCGGCACCAGGGCAGGAACTGCGGATAGGACTCGACGTCGAGGACCATCTCGAACATCACCGAGGCCGGGTACGGCACCAGGGCCGACTTCTCAACGCGCGCCAATCAGAACACCCCGAGGGTGTGCAGAAACATGACCATCACCGCCAAGGGCGAGACGTAGCGGACCAGAAGGTACCACAGACGAAAACGCAGGTGCTCTCCCATGGCCAGTTCGTCCGCGGTGTCCTTGCGCTGCATGACCCAGCCGGCAAAGATGGCGATCGCCAAGCCGCCGAGCGGCAGCATGAAGGTCGAGGTCAGAATATCCAGCACGTCGAACATACCGTCGGATTTGGTCACTCCGGCAAACTCGAAGCTGAACGACCAGTCGCTGAAGGACATCACCGTCACCAGCCCGAGTACCCAGCCGAACCCGCCGACCATGACCGCCGAGGTGCCCCGCTTAAGACCGCGGTTCTCGACCATGAAGGCCACCGCCGGCTCGATCAGCGAGATCGCCGAGGTCCAGGCGGCGAACACCAGAAGGACGAAGAACAGGGTGCCGAAGAAGATCCCCCCGGGCATCTGGCCGAAGGCGATCGGCAGGCTGACGAACACCAGTCCCGGCCCCGCGCTCGGCTCCAGACCGTTGGCAAACACGATCGGGAAGATGGCCATACCCGCCGTCAGCGCGACCACCGTATCCATCGCGGCGATGGCGAAGGTCGTCTTGGCGATCGACGCCTTCTTCGGCATGTAGGAGCCGTACACCATAATCGCGCCCATCCCCAGGCTGAGGGTGAAAAAGGCGTGCCCGAGCGCGGTCAGCACCCCTTCGGGCGTCAGCTTGGAAAAGTCCGGCGAGAACAGAAAGACCAGGCCATCGGTGAAATAGCCGGTGTTGATCGCGTAGCCGAGCAGCAGCACCAACAGCACGAACAGCGCCGGCATCAGCACCCGCACGGCCTGCTCCAACCCGGAGCGTACCCCGCGCGCCACCACCAGCGTGGTCATGATCATGAAAATCGTATGCCAGAAGGCCAGCGTAGTGGGACTGGATATCATCGCCGTGAAGTGATTCAGCGCGCTGTCGCCTTCGAAGCCTTCGAACACGCCCGTCGCCCCGTCCAGCACGTAGGCCACCGCCCAGCCGGCGATCACACTGTAGTAGGACAAGATCAGAAAACCGGCGACCACGCCGACCCAACCCAGCGCCGCCCAGCGGCCGTTGGTGCCCGCCTCTGCCGAAAGCTCGCGCATGGTGTTGATCGGGCTCTGGCGGCCGCGCCGGCCGATCAGCACCTCGGCCATCATGATCGGCACCCCGATGACGACGATGCAGAGCAGATAGACCAGTACAAAGGCGCCGCCACCGTTCTCCCCGGTGATATAGGGAAATTTCCAGATATTGCCCGAGCCCGACTGCGGAACCGGTCGCCGCCAGGATGAAAATCAGTCGAGACGACCACTGGCCGTGTATTGAGATTCTTTCGCGCACCATCCGAGGGGATCCTTGACAAACTGCAGCTGATTTCGGCCGATTCTCCGGCAATCCGCCCCGAGGCTCAAGAAAGCGCTTGGCGATCGGCCGGCCGCCTGCCGTAGAATCCCGGAACTATGGCAAAAAAACCAAACGACAAGAAAGACGGCGGCAGCACCATAGCCCTCAACAAGAAAGCCAGGCGCGAGTTCTTCATCGAAGAGCGCTTCGAGGCCGGCATGGTACTCGAGGGCTGGGAGGTAAAGAGCCCTGCGCGCCGGACGGGTCAACATCGCCGAGAGCTATGTGTTCATCAAAAACGGCGAGGCCTTCCTGCTCCGGCTGCCCATGATCACCCCGCTGCCAACCGCCTCGACCCACATCCAGCCCGAGCCCACCCGCGTCCGCAAACTGCTGCTGCATCGCGGCGAACTGAACAAATTGATCGGCGCCAGCCGAACGCAAGGGATACACCCTGGTGCCGACCGCCATGTACTGGAAGCGCGGCCGGGCAAAACTCGAGATCGGCCTGGCCAAGGGTAAGAAACTGCACGACAAACGCGCCGACGAGAAAGACCGCGACTGGTCGCGACAGAAGCAGCGGATCATGAAACACCGCTAGTGTCGTCAGTCAGAAGTTCGTTGCATCTCAGTGACGTGGCCAAGCCACGATAAGTCGCGAACAAGCTGACGTACCACACCAGGCCATGGATACCTACGAGACGCCGCTGCCACTCGGTGTCGAAGTCGGATTCGACTCCGACGCCTGGATAAGCATCGGCTTCCCCGTAAGCCTTTGAAAAACAGCGATTGAACTAACCTCGTGTTCTGTACTCTAATGTGGCGTTACTTGGGGGCGACCTGGCTTCGACGTGGGTTGCAAAACCCAGGTGCATGCCGAGGTGCAGAGTACCTCGTAAATCCATCTGCAAACTTATAGTTGCCAACGACGACAACTACGCACTCGCCGCTTAATACCCAGTAGGGTGCCGTCTGACTGGAGCCGTGCTTGTGCGTCCAGCGTCCCTCGGGGCACTCAGGCGTCATATCTCACAAGATCGTGATGAAGCTCGTCCGGGGCCGATTCGCTAAAACTCAACCGGAATCGCTAGCTCTCATGCCCTGTCGGTCGGGCGGAGGGCGGCTAAAAAGAATAGACCCGACTAAGCATGTAGAACCTGAAGCGGAGGACTTGCGGACGCGGGTTCGATTCCCGCCGCCTCCACCAATTTTTTCTTTATTTTTCAATTAATTATACGCGATTTCTAAAACTTTACAGAAGTTTGTTTTTAGCTCGGTGTGATTCCCCATCACGCAATTTCAGTCGATCCGCCGGCGCCGGATCCGCACTCGCCAACTGCCACTCATGACGACACTGCACGCCAAGTTCAGTCCGAGACGAATGGTGCCGTCAAAATTAGCCGGGAGTTTCGGCGGCCAAAACCGCCTCAAGCGCATCGGCCATGCGCGGGATCGAGGACGATGCGCTCCTGCTCGAGCC
Source organism: uncultured Gammaproteobacteria bacterium (assembly GCA_963765415.1). Taxonomy (GTDB): domain Bacteria; phylum Pseudomonadota; class Gammaproteobacteria; order Chromatiales; family Chromatiaceae; genus CAVXWS01. Next base: position 10,424 of record CAVXWS010000002.1, on the reverse strand, counting down.
AGAGTCCGCGCGTAGCGAGCTCACGAACCTGAGCCGGGGCGAAGTCGAGGTCGAGGTCTTGGGGCCACGTGGTCCGGAGTCCACACGCGTCCGCAAGCTCGAACCAGAATTCGGGGAGAAACCACTTCAGATTCGGTGCCCGCCTGCGCAAATGCAGCATGATTCGCACACCGTTCGGATCTAGGTCGCCGAAGTGCACGACGGGGATGCCTGAGATGCGATCGAGCAAGTGACCGACGGTGGCGGTGTCCCAACCCGGCACGTGGGCCAGCAGCCAGCCCGGCGGTGGGGACAGGTCGCGCCAGGCCCCCAGGTTCTCAACGAGGAGCACGGCGCGAATGGCCCCCTCGAAGGCCAGACCGTCGAGCAAGGCTCGCTCCGGTATCGACACCTCGCCTAGCACCGTCGCGATCCCGCTGAGGTCGACTGTTCCATTTGCCGTTCGTGCCGACAGCCCAGCCGGCGGTCGCAACCTGATGGAGCCGTCATGCGAGGTGTCGGTCCCGCCGAGCGCACCCCTTCTGGCTTCCGTGAGCGATGCCTTGGAGTGCGATGCAGTGAGCGAGGCGGCGGTGCGCCGGTTGATGCGATCCGGCAGCTCAGGGATGGCGGCGGCGCGTTCGCATATCGAGCAGCCGGCCGTAGCCGTCGGGTGTCGGCGGCAGGCCCGCGGCCACCAGGTCCGCGAGCACGTCGCGCCACGCCGGCCAGACCCGGTCGATCAAGCCCGCAAGCTCTGTCCTGCGCTCCTCGACCACGCCGATCTCGTCGCGGCGACCAGTGGCCCGTGTCCAGGGAAGCTCAGCAAGGGCGTCGTACGCCTCCAACTGAGTGCGTCGGCGCTTGAGGCGTGCCACGCGAGAGCAGTTCCAATAACGCCAGGCGTGCGTTGTCGCTCTCCCAGATCACGCCTCGGCCCTCGTTCTTCGCCCGCTGACGAGCACCTCTTCGCGCCCGTCTGCATCGACGCGTCGTACCAGGCGATAGGTCGTATTGCCGTCCGCCCTGGCGACCTCTGGCGCGGCGATGAGCAGCTGCAGGTCGAGCGTCTGGCACAGGTCGAAGAGGACGCCGAGGTTATCGTGGGAGAGGCGGTTGGCCTCGTCGAGAAACAAGAAGCGCAGCGACCCGTGCGCCCGCTTGCCGCGCAGCAGGTTCGCATCCCGTTCCCACTCGGTGAGCACTACCATCATCAGGGCAGCGCCAACGCCGATCGCCTCGCCGGTGGAGAGACGGGTGGGATTCGCAACCTCCCAGTCAGAACCCGCCGTACGACGGACCTCCACCTGCAGGTGGACGTATTCACGATAATCCAGCAATCGCTGGCCACCCGAGCGCCCGCCGCCGTAGCGCCGAAAGATCTCGTCCAGGGCTTCCTCGATGGGCAGGTTTTCCTGAAACAGCAGTCCCTGCACAGCGCCTTCGCGCAGCGCCCGAAGCACCTGCTCCATCCGCTCCACCGACTGAACCTTCACCCGAATCCCGTCGATGCTGCCGAAGCTGACGCCCCCGAGGTTCTGGTTGAGGCGGCTGACCTGGCCTCGTGCCTTGCGGATCTGAACGTCAATCCCGCGGGCGACGTCCTCGCTGGCGCCACGCAGATCGTCCTCCTGTCGAGCAAGACGCTCTTCGAGCCCAGTCAGTTGATCGCGCAATCGCAGCAGCGCTTCTCGCGGGTCGTCCACTTCCGCCACCTGCGCCGGCAGACGGCGGCGTAACCAGTCGCGCACGGCCAGCCAGAGCTCGAGGTAGACGTCGGCAAACCCGACGTCGGCGCCCGCAGCGTCCTTGTCGACCTTGGCAAGCAGATCCTGCGCCCCGTGCGCGACGCGCAGCCGCTCCACGAGCACCGCCCTCTGCTTGTGTGCCTCCTGCACGAGATTGACGTGCCCGCGGATCTCGCTGACGTCGCTGGTTCCGGACGGTAAGGACGCTGGCGAGCAGATTCCGCTCCGCTACAGCCGCTCTCAGGCGCTCCCAGCGATCAAGAGCCGGCTCAGCTTCGCGGCGCTCGGCGGCGACCTTCTCTTCCGCCTCGCCGTACTCACGTGCCGCTTGCGCCTGCTCGGCCTCGCGACGCCCCTGGGTGGTCTTGAGGACATCAAGCTCCGCAGCGAGCGCCGTCGCCTCCTCCTTCAGTCGGTGCAGCTCGTCACGCGCCGTCGCGACTGCGGCTTCGGTAGGATCGGGAATCTCCATCTCCGTGAAGCGCCGCTCCGCAGCCCGAAGTTGTTCGACGGCCGCTCGGCGGCGACCATCGGCGTCCTGCCATTTGGCTGTGGCGCTTTCGAACTCCTCGTCGGCGGCCTCGACCGCTGCGTCCGCCTCGGTAAGCGCCTCTTCCGCCCGGCGCAGCTGTTCCTCGAGTGCCGGAACGAGCGACCGGTTCGCTTCGAGCTGCGCTGGTGCGTCGTCCCAGCCCAGTGCCTCCGAGTTGCCCGCAACGAATTCCATGGCCTCGATTGCGGCATCCAACCGGTCGCGCTCATCCGAGAGTCGACTCAGCTCGGTTTCGAGAATCGCGACCTCCGCCTCCGAAAGCGGCGTTCGCCGCAGCACGTCGAGCTTGTCCTCGACCACCCGGGCGGCTTCACGGCAACGCTGAATCTCAGCCTGCGCCGCTTGGGCGGCATCGTGGTGCCGCTCGAGCGTCGTCTCGCCGTTGCGCGTGGTCTGGAGGATCGAGCAACACAGCTGAACCGAGCAGACCGCGTAGCGCCTCAATACGTGGCGCAAGCTGGCGGGCCGCCTCCTGAAATCGGGTCATCGCGGCGCGGTGGTTCTCTTGTTGCTCTTGGACCTCCGAGAGCTGACGACGAATCGCTGCTAGCTCCGGTGCCGGGTCGCCGGCCAGCCACGCGACCTGACCTGCAAGCAGCGCTTCGCCATCCTCCGCCAGGCGCTCGAGCCGGCGTCGGCCCGCTCGTGTGCTCTCGATCTGAGCATCCAGCGCATCAGCCTCAGCACGCAGCTCCGCGGCACGCTTCTCGCGCGCCTTCCGACCGAGGCGAGGACGAGTCGGGATCCGCGTGACGCGGATGGCCCGCTGCTCCGAGACGACGACATCGGTCAGCTTCCTCGCTCTCGCGGGCCGCGCCCGCACCGAGTCGTGCAGCGTCCTCGTCGCGGCTTACGAGCCACACATCGGAAAGCGAGTCCGGGCGGCCATGGACCTGCTTGGCGGCTGTTGCCGGGTCATCCACGACCAGCGCCTGCACCAGTGGCCCCAGCCTCGCCTCCAGCACGGCGGCATCTTCGACAGACGCGTCCTCGAATGCACCGGCCAGGAGTTCCGCACCCAGGGCGTCCTTGAGTCGCAGCAGCTCCGTATCGAACGGCCCACCGGCGGCCAGGAGTTCCCGCGCCGCCGATTGGAGACTCTCCCGTCTCTCGACAAGCTCGGATTCGCTCGCCTTCACCTGGGTGAGGTGCTGCACCACCATCTCGCGCGCGGCCTTGAAGCTCCGGCAGCGAAGTCAGGGAGCACCCGAGTTCGTCCGCCAGATGCTGGGCGCGCGTCGCGAGGTCGCGCCAGATCGGTTCGCGATCACCGAGCTCTTTTTGCCGCGCGCGCGCAGCGTCCAGCGTTCGCTGGCACTCAGCCAAATCCGCCTGGGCCTCGCGGGCTTGCTCGAGGCACCGCTCGCGCTCCTGCTCCGCCTGTTCGAGATGCTCCGTGATCTCGATGCGGGCCGATCGCTGCCCCGAGAGGGAAAGGCTCAATTTTTCGGCCTGCTCCCTGGCCTCGGCCTGGCGGCTGGCGAGCTTGCGGGCCTCGGCGAGTTCGGCGGCGATCGCGCTCAGACGCCCGGCCAGTGCCTCCAGATCCCGATACCGGCGAAGTTGTTGGCGGGCGGTCCCGTGGGCGGCGCCCGCTTCGACCGGCGCATCTGCCATCAGTTCCAGTGCCTCGAGCGCGGCCCGGTGCTCTCGCCTGTGCTCATCGGCATCAGCGAGCCGCTGCCTTGCGTCGCGCCGAGAGCGATCCACCTGTTCCGAGCTGAGCCCTGCTCTCCGCCACACGGCCAGCGATGGCTCCGATGGCGAGCTCGTCTTCTTCGAGTAGCCGCTCTGCCTCGCCCTTCCGACGGAGCACCTGCCTGTAGGCGCCGGCACGGCGGTGGAGTTCGTCGAGTCCGCGCTGGAGGTCTGCGAGGCCCGCGCCGGCGCGCTTGTGATCGTCCCGGCAGCGGTGCAGCGTTGCCCGGCACTGGTTTCGGTTCTCCTCTCGCGCCTTGCGTTGACCCTCGGCAATCCGTGTATCGGCTTCGGCCGAAGACAGCTCTTCGCGGCGGCGCGCGACTTCCTCGGCCGCCTGCAGAGCCTGCTGAAGACGCCGGAGCCAATCCTCGGCAGCGTTGACCTCCGCCGCGAGAGCCTCCTGGCGAGCTCCCTTCTTGCCGAGTTCATCGCGAACGCGGGCGAGCTGATCCTCGGCCTCTGCAAGCCGCTCCTGTGCTTTGCGTTGTGCTTCCTCGGCCTCGGCCAGGCGGCGTCGCAGTTCGTCGGCGCGCTCGCGGGTCGCGAGAAAGGCCGCGGCAAACATGGTCTGCCCGGCCTCGAATACCCCGCCGATCTCACGTTCGAGCCGCTGCGCCTCCTGGACCTCGGTGCGCGTGCGCCTGCATGCATCGAGGTTGGCCTTCATACGCTGCAGGGTGTCGGCCAGCCCGGTCTCTTCCTTCAACAAGAACGACCGCAGCTCCGATGTCAGCGCCCGCGAGATACCGCCCGTCATGCTGGTACGCAGCATCTCGTTGAGCTTGTTGCGCTCTTCGTCCGTTGCGAGGCGCAGCGGCGTCACACCGTGATCGAAAAGCGCGGCAAAGTAGTCGCGCGCGGTGCCGAAGACCTGCAAGCGCCCACCGAGGCGTGCGGCGTTCTCGCGCAGTTCATTCAGCTCGGGAACCACTTCGTGGTCACCCTGAGAGAGCAAGAGCACGTCTTGCAGGCGGACATCCGCTTCGAGACCCGAGATGATGAAAGGCGTTGGCTCGACGGATGGCTCGCCCTTCCGTTCGAGGTGCACGCCGGCAATGAGCCGATGACCCGATGCGAGGGCGAATTCGATCGCCGAGTAAGCAGGCCGGCCAGGCTCACCCAGGCGTCCCCAGATGCCTTTGTCACCGCCCGTCGCGCCGGTCTCTCCGAGATTCGTGAAACGCAGCCGGGACATGTCCGGGAGGAGCACGACGTAGGCCGCGATCATCACCGTTGTCTTGCCGGCGCCATTGGCCCCCTCGAGGGCTGTCACATGCCGGTCGATGAGATAGCGCTCGTAGAAGACGCCCTTCCAGTTGACGAGCACGAGGGTCTGGGCGTGGGTACGGCTCATCCGCCTGCCTCCTCGTCGTCGTCCTCGGCTCCATCACCGTCGCTGCCGTCGTTATCATCCTCTTCGTCAGCGTCGTCTTTCTCGACGGCTTCGCCGAGGGTGATCTCACCGCTCTGGACCAGCCGCTCCAGCGCGGCTTTCTGATCGCTCAGGTCACGGACTGGCTCGGCGAATCGCATCAATGCGGGACGTAGGCGCAGCATCGCGTCGTCTACCGAATCGATGAACCCGAGGTCCGTGAGGCGCCGAAGGGCCTCGGCGACCTTGGTGCGGACGGTCTCGGCGGCGATTCGTTCGTCGAACTTCCTGCGCCGTGGATTGAGGGTGCGGACCAGCGTCTCCGTTCCCAATAACCCCGAGAGCCTCTGCAGAAGCGTCTCCCGTTGGACCATGCCCCCGTGCTGCAGGGTGGCGGGATCCAGGTACATCAGCGCGAGCGTCTGGCCGACGAGCATCTCGCCAGCGGTCAGCTGGCGACGGCCGAGTCGATCCCCCGAGGGTAGGAGGTAGAAGTACCCGTCCGCCCGCTGCATCAGCTCACAGCCGAACCGACGATAGAAGGGCTCGAGGTGGTCGAGGGCATCGACGAGGTAGTCATAGGCTGTGCCGTCGTCGCGCCCGACGTGCCGACCGCGGCGTAGGGCGAGGTCCACCTCAGGGAAATGCTCGTCGCTGATGGCCTCTTCGAGGGACTGAAAGCTGGAGGTGGTCACCGTAGCTCTTCCTCCCTCGGCAGTTCCCAATCCTCCAGTTCCAGGCGTGGCGCAACGGTACGCCACGGACGTTCGTAGGCGCTACGTGTCCGGGTGATGCGAGCGAGCACGTCGGCCACACGGCCTGTGACGGCGTAGTGCAGATGAACGGGGAACTTGGGTAATACCCACTCGGTCACCTCGGCCAGGGATCGAGCGCCTGCGGCCAGCGCGCCTTCCACCAATGTCTCGATGTTCAGGCCTGCATCTTCGGGATCGACAAGATCAGGCGGGCCCTCCCGGTCCGCGCGTGGCCTCATTACAGCTGGCCGCTCAACCCGTGACTCAAGCGGACGGAGCAGCCGGATCGACGGTGCTGCTGCCACGAGCAAGTGGAACGGTGTCGACGGCCAGCTCGCGACCTGGTCGCGCAGCCGCTGACTCAAGGCTCGGTCCGGGTCGAGGCGTACGACATCGCGAAGATAGCGATGAACGTATTGGTAATAGTCCGACCACGCGCGCTGCCGGGCGCCGCCCCAGGCAGCTATGCGATCGACGTGTTCGATGACGCGTTGCACAGCCTCTTCGGACTCGGCCTGCTCCGCCTCCGACGCCAAGGCCTGAATCTCTTGCAGCAGCGCGACGAAGTGATGGGTGTCGCGGAGCAGGACCTCGTTGAGTTCTCGCAGCGTATTGGTGGTCGTGTCGAGCAACGACTGGCATCGCTCGACGGCACCGAACCAATCCGCCTGCAGAAGTTTGGCGATCTCTGCCTGCACCTCTTCCTGTTGCGAATCGAGCCCGCGCTGCCGGCGCTCGATGCCGCCAACAAGATCGCCAACGGTTACCCGCAACGGAGCCACCACTCGTTCCCGCCAAGCATCCTCGGTGTCAGCGCGCTTGGCTGCCGCAAGGATCTCGGCGAGCTGGGCCCGTAGCGTGCCCGTGAGCAGGGTCAAGCTCTCGCGTGTGAGTGCTTCATCCGCGAGGAAGTACTCGACGACTGCGGCCGCCAGTCGCGTCAGCGTGTACTCACCGGATCGAACGATGCCCGCGCCGTCCACCCGGGCCAGCATGCGCTGGTCGCGGAGCCGTTGGATGGCGTGCGTCGCGCGCTTGCGCGGTCGCTCCGCGCCCGGATCGACCACGTCGCATATCTGCTCGAACATGTCGATGAGCACGTCCTCTTCGAAAGACGCAAGCGACGCCCGATCGGCCCGCAGGTAAAGGCCGGCAAGAAAACACAGGTCGAGCGTTTTCAGATCCAGATTGATCCGGTCACGCGCGAGGGCGGCAATGAGGCGGCTCGGATCCGACGACATCAACGGCTCCTGCCGATCTTCGCTGCGGCGATTGCGTGAGGCATGATGAATCCGAGCAACACCCGCGATCACATCAGCCAGGCTGCCGGGATGGAGTGCCACGTTCTCCAAAAAAGCATTCCACTGACGCTGCTTCTGCTCATCCTCGGCGAAGGCTGGCGTAAGGGCATCCGGCAGTTCGGCCGGGATCTCGGTCTCGCGCCGTTCGAAGGTCGCGGCGATTGCACGGGCCAGCCGGTCGTCGTCGAAAGGAAACGACTGGCTGAGGAGCCAAATGTCATAGAAGTCCTTCATTCGGCTGTTCGCGCGCCCCAGCGCCACCATTGCCTGGAATTTCTCTGCGATCACCGTTTCCCGGGCGTACGCGCGTAGGCGAGGTGCCGGAAGGTCCAGCATGCACGGATAGTCGATGACCTCGGCACCCGGTTCCAGCGCGTCTCCGAATGCGACGTCGACCGTCACGGCGATACGGGCACCACTGATCGACGCGGTCGTGCGCAGCCGTAGTCCGCCGTACTCGAGCTCCTCCCGGATCTGGTCGACACGAACTGCGTCCAAATCGAACTCGACGCCATCCTCGACGTCTGTCGCGAGAATTTCCTTGAACGCTGCGACCATCGCGTCCGGGCTTGGATCGCCGAATCCCAACAGGTCGAGATCACGAGTAGCGCGGTGTGGATCCGTGAACCAGCTCGTCAACAGCATTGCGCCCTTGAGCACGAATCGGTCGGCATAGGCAGACGTGCTGAGGCGGTAAAGCAGGCGTTCGAGCGCGTAGCGGGTGAGTATCAGTTCGAAGCTCTGCCCCGTTTCTCGGGAGAGATTCTGCAGGCGGGCCCGAACGGAGGCGCCGACGTTTCTGATCTCTTTAGGCATTGGCGGTCAGCGCCTCGAGATACGGCCTGATGACCGTCGACACCCCGCCCTTCTCGGCTTGACGAGCGATTTCCGCAGGGGTTGCCTTACGTTGCCTCAGCGCCTCCTGAAGCCCCTCGATCGCGACGGATAGACCCACCTTGCCGCGATGCCGGAAGCAATCCGCCACCGTCTTGGCCACGCCGAAGACTTTGACGGACACACCTTCGATCGCGTGCGTCTCAATGCCCTCCCTCAGCAGACTGTCTGTGAAACGCACAATGCGAATGCCCGCACCGTTACGCTGCGGTGCCCAGTCCTTGGGCCCGATCGCCATCCAGACTTTCGGAGGCAGTTGGTCCGTTAGACCGTGGAACGCCAGCGCCGAGACGAGACACACGACGCCCTTGGGCACCCGCTTCGCGGCCTCCGCCAGGCTGTGGTTCGGGTCCAGGTCGGCGTCTGGCAGCTGATAGACGCCCCGCGACAGGCGGATGACCTCACCGGCCCGCTCCATACGACTCATCGTCGCCGCGGTCACGCCGGCCTCGCGCAGCTCGACCAGGCGCATGATTCCCTGCTTCTTCAGCAGAGTCTGGGCCAGCTCACGCTGCGATCGGGGTTTCGCCATTGATACAAATACTTGATGTATAGACCCTATGTACCGAGGATTTGTATCATCTATCCGTGCGGCGCGCCACCCTCGTGAACTCTGGCAGGCGAGGACCGAGCGGCGTCGAGAACCCGGGAGCAATCTGTCTGGCCGAATCTGTCAGTCAACCTCGCGGGCAGGAATCTTCTAGAGTGGGGTTGATCGGGCATCGTGACAGAGGAGCAGGACACCACGCAGGTACCGGCACCGCTGGCTGACAGCAGCGACGGTCCGGTCAGTCGAGAAGCGCTGTACGAGATGGTCTGGTCCGAGCCCATGCTCAGGGTGGCAGCCCGGTTCGGCGTCTCGTCGAGCTACATGGCCCGCGTCTGCACGCTGCTCAACGTACCGCGGCCTGAGCGCGGCTACTGGGCGAAGCTGGCGGTCGGCAAAGCGCCGAAGCAACCGCCACTCCCTGAGCCGCGTCCCGGCGATCCGCTCGAGTGGACGCGCGACGGAGCCCTGCCGAAGCGGGCCCGCTCCCTACCGAGGCCTCCCGACCAGAGGCCTCGGCGGAAGCGCACGGCACGGCGGCAACTGCCAGATCGGCATCCGCTGGTGAGCGGAGCCAAGCCGCTCTTCGAGGCCGGGCGTCTCTCCTGGCGCGGCTCAATACCTCAAACCGGCCAAGAAACTGCTCGTCGACCTGGCGGTGACCAAGACTGGGCTGGACAAGGCCATCGCCTTTGCCAACGAATTCTTCCTGGCCCTCGAAGCGCGCGACCATCGTGTGGTCATCGCGCCCAACTCCGAGCAATTCCATCGCGCGGATGTCGACGAGCGCGAGAATCCCGGGAAGGGCAACCACCATAGCGACCTGTGGTCACCGATGCGCTGCACGGTGGTCTACATCGGGACCGTGGCGATTGGCCTCACCATCATCGAGATGTCCGAGGAGGCGGAGGCCCGATACGTGAACGGCGAGTACGTTCGGCTGACCGACTACGTTCCCAAGCGACGTGGTCGGTACGCGCAGGATCATGGCTGGACGAGTACACACGATTTCCCGACCGGGCGACTCTGCCTCCAGGCCTACTCACCCTACCCGCGAGCCGACTGGGCCCAGCAGTGGCGAGAGACGCCGAACCGGGCCCTTTCGGGCCGCATCCCGGCCATTGTTCGGGAGCTGGAGAAAGCCACGGTCGAAATCGCGCGGCTCGTCGAGGAGGGAGAGCGCCAGGCGGAGATCGAACGCCAACGCTGGGAGGCTCAGCAAGAACGGTGGCGCCGCGAAGAGGAGGCGCGGCGGGCCGCGAAGGCGCTGAAGGACAGCAAAGAGGAACTGCTCCAGATCATCGATGCCTGGGCGGAGGCGAAGCGACTCGAGGCGTTCTTCGCGGACGCCGAACGCCGGGCCCGGGATTTACCTGACGAGCAACGAGGAGCGCACAATAGAACGGCTTCGACAGGCGCGCGCCCTGATCGGCAGCACCGATGCGCTGGAGCGATTTGACGCGTGGCGAGCACCGGAGGAACGATAAAATCGGTTTGATTTCAGTCAGTTAATCAACCGAAACTATTTGGGGGTATCTGTGGGGGCATAATCGGCATTTCGCATTTTAAGCCAT
>CAVXWS010000001.1:0-33244 GCA_963765415.1 uncultured Gammaproteobacteria bacterium | reverse complement strand
TCGCACCCCGACGTGCTGGAACGCGCCGGCGCCGAAGACGCCGACATGATCATCGCGGTGACCAACAGCGACGAGACCAACATGGTCGCCTGCCAGGTGGCCTACACCCTGTTTCACACGCCGACCAAGATCGCCCGGGTGCGCGCCCCGGAGTATCTCAAGCACCCGGAGCTGTTCACCCAGGAGGCGCCTGCCGGTCGACGTGCTGATCAGCCCGGAGCAGCTGGTCACCGACTACATCCTGCGTCTGATCGAGACCCCGGCGCGCTGCAGGTGCTGGACTTCGCCGACGGCCGGGTGCGCCTGGTGGCGGTCCGAGGCCTACTACGGCGGCCCGCTGGTCGGCCACGAGCTGCGCGCTCTGAACGAGCACCTGCCCGGCGCCGAGGCGCGGGTCGCCGCCATCTATCGCCAGACCGGCCGATCCAGCCCGAAGGCGACACCGTCATCGAGGCCGACGACGAGGTGTTCTTTCGTCGCCGCGGCCGCAGAACATACCGCGCCGTGATGAGCGAGCTGCGCCGGCTGGAGAAGCCCTATCGAGCGCCTGATCATCGCCGGCGGCGGCAACATCGGTCGAGCGTCTGGCCGGCGGCGCTGGAACACAACTACCGGGTCAAGATCATCGAGCGGAACCGCGATCAGGCGCAGGCGCGCGTCCGAGACAGCTGGACCGCACCATCGTGCTGCAGGGCGACGCCGCCGACGAGGACCTGCTGCTGCGAGGAGAACATCGAGAACACCGACGTCTTCTGCGCCGTCACCAACGACGACGAGGTCAACATCCTTTCGGCGATGCTCGCCAAGCGCCTGGGCGCGCGCAAGGTGATGGCCCTGATCAACCGCGCCGGCCTACGTGGACCTGGTGCAGCAGCGGGCACCATCGACATCGCCATCTCGCCGCAGCAGGCCACCATCGGCACCCTGCTGACCCACGTGCGCCGCGGCGACGTGGTGCATGGTGCATTCCCTGCGCCGCGGCGCGGCCGAGGCGATCGAAGCGGTGGCCCACGGCGACCGCGACTCCTCCAAGGTGGTCGGGCGGGCCGATCGAGGACATCAAGCTGCCGCAAGGGCACCAGCATCGGCGCCATCGTGCGCGGCGAAGAGGTGCTGATCGCCCACCACGACACGGTGATCGAGTCCGAAGACCACGTCATCCTGTTCCTGGTCGGACAAGCGGCGAGATCGCCGAGGTCGAGCAGCTGTTCCAGGTCGGGGTCACCTTCCTGTAATGCCGGCTCGCCAGCCGACGGGCATGGGCAAATGCATCTGAGCGCCGTACAACGCATCCTCGGCGTGCTTGTTGATGGTCTTCAGCCTCACCACTGGTCCGCCGCTGCTGGTATCGCTGTGGTACGACGACGGCGCCACCGCCCCGTTCCTGGCGGCCTTCGCCATCACCCTGCTGCTCGGGCGTGCATCAGCTGGCTGCCGGTGCGCGACGAGCGCGGCGAGCTGCGCCTGCGCGACGGCTTCATCGTCGTGGTGATGTTCTGGACGGTGCTCTCGGCGATCGGCGCCCTGCCGTTCGTGCTGGCCGAGAACCCGCATCTGTCGCTCACCGACGCGGTGTTCGAGTCCATCTCCGGGCTCACCACCACCGGCGCCACCGTGATCGCGGGTCTCGACGTTCTGCCCCGCTCGATCCTCTTCTACCGCCAGCAGCTGCAGTGGCTGGGCGGCATGGGCATCATCGTGCTGGCGGTGGCCATCCTGCCCATGCTCGGCATCGGCGGCATGCAGCTGTACCGGGCCGAGACGCCGGGGCCGATGAAGGACAGCAAGCTCACGCCGCGCATCACCGAGACGGCCAAGGCGCTGTGGTACATCTATCTCGGGCTGACCGTGGCCTGCGCCCTGGCCTACTGGCTGGCCGGCATGAGCGCCTTCGACGCCATCGGCCACGCCTTCTCCACCGTGGCCATCGGCGGCTTCTCCACCCACGACGCCAGCATGGGCTACTTCGACAGCGCGATCATCGACATGATCGCCGTGGTGTTCATGTTCATCGCCGGGATCAACTTCGCGCTGCACTTCGTCGCCTGGCGCCGGCGCAACCTGTGGGGCTATTTCCGCGATTCCGAGTTCAAGTTCTATCTTGCCCTGATGCTCCTGGTCTGCACCCTGACCGTGGCCGGGCTGTATTTCAGCGACACCTTCCGCAGCTTCGACGAGGCCCTGGTAGAAGGGGTGTTCCAGGCCGTGTCCATCGGCACCACCACCGGCTTCACCACCACGGATTTCTACAACTGGCCCGGGTTTCTCGCCATCCTGCTGCTGTTCGCCAGCTTCGTCGGCGGCTGCGCCGGCTCGACCGGCGGCGGTATCAAGGTGATCCGCATGCTGCTGCTGATCAAGCAGGGCATGCGCGAGATCACCCGCCTGATCCATCCGAATGCCCAGATCCCGGTCCGGGTCGGCAACAAGACGGTTTCCTCGCGGGTGGTCGAGGCGGTCTGGGGCTTCTTCGCCCTGTACGTCGCGAGCTTCACCCTCATGTACCTGCTGCTCGCCTCGACCGGCCTCGATCTGATGACCGCGTTCTCCGCGGTGGCCGCCTGCATCAACAATCTGGGGCCGGGCCTGGCCGGGGTCGGCGCGCACTACGCCGACCTGCACGACCCGGCGAAGTGGATCCTGTGTTTCGCCATGCTGCTCGGCCGACTGGAGATCTTCACCCTGCTGGTTCTGATCAGCCCGGCCTTCTGGCGGCGCTAGCAGTCTGTCGGACTCAGCCGTTTGAAGCGACCAATCCGCTGGGAACGGATTGGAACAGCTTAGCTGGCCCCGAAGGGGTGAGGGGCAGGATGCCCGCAATCAAATTCGTGGGAGCGAATCCAATGTGTTTATCGAACGAGGAGAATCGCCGGGTCTATTTAGTCCATCCAGAAACACCCTCTACCTCCGGGAGACGGCTGCATGGGCGCAGGAGGTAGAGTAACGCAAGGAGCGGTTACCGAGGGCAGGGGTGAAGGGATCGATAGGGCGGTAACTTGTTGATTTTAGATCCCCTCATCCTAACCTCCTCCCTGTGGAGAAGGGATTACCGGAGTTTCTGGACGGACACTATTTAACGAGTTCGATAAGTGCAGTTGATCGCTTTCCACGAAAAGCAGCCAAACAGTGCTGAGTCCGACAGACTGCAAGCCCCAAAAAAAGAAGGCCCGCTCGGGGAGAGAGCGAGCCTCAAGAGCGCTGTTACACGCCGGAGGAGGATCGTACCTAAACGCCTCTACCAAGGCAGAGGCACCGCAGCCCGAGGGTTGCTAGGTCCGTCTACGGCGCCCGGCGCCGTTTCTTTAGTCGCGTTTGAGAAACCGAGAATTTAGATCCGATCACCCGCCGAATCACCGGTTCGGGCGAGGTGCTCGTCGATCCAATGCGCGATCCACGGGCTGGCGCGCGAGCCCGAGAAGCGGCCGAGTTCCTCGCCCTGGCGAAACAGCATCACCGTGGGAAAGCCGCGCAGCCGATAGTGTCCGGCGAGCTTCATATTCTCGCCCTCGTCGACCTCGACCTTGACCAGGCGAACCGCCCCCGCCAGCTCGTCGATCACCCGCTGCAGGTGTGGCGCGATGGCATGGCAGGGGGCACACCAGTCGGCCCAGAAATCGACCAGGATGGGCGTTTCGTGTGAGGCGGTGATCACCACCCGATCAAAGTCCTCCACATCGGCGCTGCCGATCCAGGCGCTCGATTTCATTGCCCGCCCTCCATTGCTGCCGGCCCGTGACCCAAGGCCGCAACCACCAGGCTGCGGTTGGCGGTCAATTTCGACGGCGTGAACTGCGCACCCCAACGCTGCTCGAGACGCCGGGGCTTGGCGAAGACAGCAACCTCGAACCCCACCCGGAACTTGCCGCCTTTGAGGGCCGCATCTACCGCCTTGCAGGCCGGGTCGACCGGCGCCTGTAGCGATCGCTGATCGATACCGTCGAGCCCGGCCGCCTGTGCGCCGGGTGCACCGAGGCACATCCAGGTCGCCGACACACCAGAGAAGAATGGGTCCATACCCTGCCTCCGAATTCACAAGAGCCGACATTCTACTCGAGCCGATCGAACCGATCGCCATCTGGGTCCGCTTCCGGTAACCCCGGCTCTGCGGTTAGCATTGGGGGTTTCCTGCCCCCGATTCCCCTGGATCATCGATGAGCCGCGAAACGCTTCGAATCGCCACCCGAAAGTCCCCATTGGCCATGTGGCAGGCCGACCACGTCGCCGCCAGCCTGCGGTTACTTCACCCGGAGCTGGCGATCGAGCTGGTGGGCATGACGACCAAGGGTGACAAGATCCTCGACACCCCGCTGGCCAAGATCGGCGGCAAGGGACTGTTCGTCAAGGAACTCGAACAAGGCATGATCGAAGGCCGCGCCGACATCGCCGTGCACTCGATGAAGGACGTCCCGGCGGAACTGCCCGAGGGTCTGCATCTGGCGGTAATCCTGGAGCGCGAGGACCCGCGCGACGCCTTCGTCTCCAACCGCTTCGAGCGCTTCGACGACTTGCCCGAGGGCGCCCGGATCGGCACCTCTAGCCTGCGCCGGCAGTGCCAGCTGGCCGATCGCCGGCCCGATCTGAAAATCCTGCCGCTGCGCGGCAACGTGAACACCCGCCTGCGCAAACTCGACCAGGGCGAATACGACGCCATCATTCTGGCGGCCGCCGGACTGATGAGGCTCGGCTTCGGTGAACGCATCCGCAGTCGGATCGAGCCGGAACAGAGTCTGCCGGCCATCGGCCAGGGCGCGATCGGCATCGAATGCCGGTCCGACGATCTTCGGGTCAACGACCTGATCGCCGGCCTGCACCACCCGGACACCGCCTCCCGCGTGCGGGCAGAGCGGTCTATGAACCATCGCCTGCAGGGCGGCTGTCAGGTGCCGATCGGCGGCTACGCCCTGCTCGAGGACGGGCAACTCTGGCTGCGCGGTCTGGTCGGAACGGTCGACGGCAGTGAGATCGTCCGGGCCGAGATTCGCGGCCCGCAGACCGAGGCTGAGGTCCTCGGCCACACCCTGGCCGGGGAAATGCTCGATCACGGCGCCCGGCGCATCCTCGACGAACTCTACGCCGCGCCCTGATGCCGCCACGGATTCCCTGGCGGACACCGGATCCAGCGCCCTGCCACCTCGGCGGCATCGGCGTGCTGGTCACCCGCCCGGCCCGCCAGGCAGACGAACTCTGCGAACGGATCGAACGCGCCCACGGCCGGCCGGTACGCTTTCCCACCCTGGAGATCCTTGGTCCAGCCGATCCGCAGGCCGTGCGCCGTCGGCTGGCCGAGATCCGTCCCGGCGACCTGCTGATCTTCGTCAGCGCCAATGCCGCCGAGTTCGCCTTCCCGTTGCTGCCGGAGAGCCTGCCGCTGGATCTGCCCATCGCTGCGGTCGGCACCGCCACGGCCCGAGGGCTGAGCGCACTGGGCCTCGACCCGACCCTGATCCCGAGCGAGTCCTACGACAGCGAGGGCCTGCTGGCGCTGCCCGAATTGCAGGCGGTGCGCGGCCGGCGCATACACATCATCCGCGGTAACGGCGGCCGACCGACACTCGGCGACACCCTGCGCGATCGCGGCGCCGAGGTCGACTACGTGGAGGTCTACCGACGCGAGCTGCCGCAGCGCAACCCCGCCAACCTGATCGCCGGCTGGGAGCAGATGATCGCCGTCGTCACCGTCACCAGTACGGCGATCCTCGACAACCTGTTCACCCTGCTCGGCCCGGCCGGCGGGCCGCTGGTGCGGCAAACTCCGCTGATCGTGGTCAGCGAACGGACCGCCGAACACGCCGCCGAACGGGGCTGTGAATCGATCTACATCGCCGACTCGGCTGCGGATGCCGACGTCCTCATCGAGCTGTGTCGGATGCGCGAAGAATCCGACCGGGGGCGCGGGTTTTGATACGCTTAGCGAATATGCGACCGCTTCGCGTGCGGACAACCAGCAACTATGCAGAACGAAAGCACCCTTGATCGAGAGGGCGTCGTCATCGACGTCGCCCCGGAACACGAAGCGCCCCCGGCTCCGGCCGAGCCGCCCGCGCCGGCGAAGACCGGGCGGGGCCTGGCGAGGTTTGCCGTCTTTCTGGCCCTGCTGGCCCTGCTCGCCGTCGGTGCCGCGCTTTGGTTCGGCTACCAGTATTGGCAATCCATCAAGAACGACCTGAGTCTGCTCGACGCGCAGCTGCGCCAGACCACCAACCAGGACCAGGCCCTGCAGGCGACCATCTCCGAGGCGGCTATCCGGGTCAGCGAGCAACAGCGCACGGTCGAGACCCAGGCCGGCAAGCTGGATCAGACTTTCGAACGTCAGCGCAGCGCCCTGCAGCGTCAGCAGTCGGCGCTCGAGCAGCAGGCGTTGGACCTGGCCGACCAGAAGCTGCGCCAGGACGAGCGCGAGTCGCAGATCCGAGCCGCGGTCGCCGACCTGTACCGCCGGATCGGCAGCAGCGACACCGGCTGGATAGCCGCCGAGGCCGAGTATCTGCTGCGTCTGGCCGACCAGCGCCTGCGCCTGGCGAACGATCTCGACACCGCCCGCACCGCCCTGGAACAGGCCGACCAGCGCCTGCGCGCCACCGGCGATCCGCGCTGGACCGGGGTGCGCGACCGCATTGCACGAAAGATCAGCGAGCTCGACGGTGTGGCGCTACCCGATATCACCGGTCTATCGGCCAAGCTCGGCGCCCTGATCGCGGCCGTACCCGAACTGCGCCTGTCCGGCGAGATCACCGGCGCCCGCCCTGCCAAGGCCGCCGCCGAGACGAGTCAATCTGCGCGCGATCGACCGGCCCCGGCGGCGGTCGAGGACGAATCGAAATGGCGATCAGCCGTCGGCGACCTGTGGCAGGGACTGAAGACCTCGGTACGCATCCATCGCCACGACCAGCCGGTGCGGGCCATGCCCCCGGCCAAGCATCGAGAATTCTTCTATCAAAATCTCGAGCTCAACCTGGAGAGCGCGCGCCTGGCGCTGATCAGCGCCTCCGACAAGCGCTACCGGGAAAGCCTGGCCAACAGCCTCGAGACCTTGGCGCAATACTTCGACCCGGACCACACAGCCACCCGCGCCATGCGATCAAGCCTCGAATCGCTGGCCGCGGCGGAAATACGGCCGGCGCTTCCCGACCTGTCCGGACCCCTGCGCGCCCTGCAGGCCGAACAGGCCCTGCAGCGCTCAACGCTCGAGGTCCCGGCAGCCAGCCGCCCGCGCCCGCTCAGTGAACCCGTACCGCCGTCCGCACCGGCCGAACCATCCGCCGCCGAGGCCGTGGAGACCAGTCCATGAAGGGGCTCGGCAGCCTGCTCGCGATCGGTATCGCGTTGCTCGGCGGTGCCGTCGCCGCGCTGCTGATCCGCCGCGACAGCGGCTATGTGCTGCTCAGTTACGACGTCTGGAGCATCGAGATGAGCCTGGCCATGCTGCTTCTGCTGCTTGGTTTGACGTTTCTCGCCCTCTATACGCTCATCCGGCTCGCCAGCCGTCTGGTGCATGCCCCCGCCGAGCTTCGCGCCTGGCGCCAGCGCCGCGGCGCGCTGCGCGCCCGCCAGTCCCTGACCCGCGGGCTGATCGAACTGTCCGAGGGAAACTGGTCGGCGGCCGAGAGGCACCTGCTGGCGCAGATCGACCGCTCGGAGACGCCGCTGATGAACTATCTTGCGGCCGCCCGAGCCGCCCAGTTGCAGGGCGAACATGCGCGGCGCGACGACTATCTGCGCCTGGCCCACGCCAGTATGCCCTCGGCCGATATCGCCGTCGGTCTGACACAGGCCGAGCTGCAACTGGCGCACAATCAACTCGAACAGGCGCTGGCGACGCTCAAACACCTGCGCAGCGTCGCCCCGCAACACACCTATGTGCTGCGCCTGCTGCGCCGGCTGTACGAGCAACTCGGCGACTGGGATCAGTTGCACGAGCTCCTGCCCGAGCTGCGCAAACGCAAGATCGCTCAGCGCGAGGAACTGGATAACCTGGAGGCGCGGGTCTTTCGCGCCTTCCTCGAACGCGCCTCGCTGTCGATCGAGAAGACCCGGCTGGACGAGGTCTGGCGTCAGGTACCGCGCGCGCTGCGCAGCGATCGACGCCTGGTCGGGGACTACGCCGGGTATCTGCTCGAACGAGACGAACACGAGAAGGCCGAGCCGCTGGTGCGCGGCGTTCTCCAGAAACACTGGGATCCGCTGCTGGTCGAGATCTACGGCCAACTCCAGACCGAGCGACCGGGAGCGCAGCTGGCGCTGACCGAAACCTGGCTGAAGACAAATCCGCGCGACCCCGGCCTGTTGCTGGCCCTGGGGCGGCTCTGCCTGCGGGCCAAGCTGTGGGGTAAGGCGCGGGGGTATCTGGAGGGCGCTATTGCCACCGAGGGGTCGACCTCCGCCTATCGCGAACTCGGCCACCTGCTCGAGCAGCTGGGCGAGCGCGAAACAGCGCTGGAGATCTATCGTCGCGGACTGGCGGGCACCGGGGGTCCGGAACCGGTCGCCCTCCCGGAGATCAGCCCGTCCGCCAACAAACCCACGCTGATCGACCGCGAACAAGAGGCGCAGGTCCCGACACCGGCGCGCCGCGGCGCCGAGCCGATCGTCGGCACCTGACGGGGCCCTTGCCTCAAAGCCCCCGTACCCGTTCGAGAACGGCCGCGGCGTGGCCTTTGGGTTTGACGTCAAAGGTGGCGTGGCGGATCACGCCGTCGGCGTCCACGATGAACGTCGAGCGGACAATGCCCATCTTCTTCTCGCCGTTCTTCTCCTTCTCCTGCCACACACCGTAGGCCTCGCACAGCTGGCCTTCGACGTCGGCCAGCAACTGTACGGTCAGACCGTACTTGTCGCGGAACGCGGCATGACTGACGCAAGTGTCCTTGCTGACGCCGATGATGCTGGTGTCGGCGGCCTCGAACTCGTCCATCAAATCGGTGAACTCCTGACCCTCCATGGTGCAACCGGGCGTGTCGTCTTTCGGATAGAAATACAGCACGTAATTCCGCCCGGCGAAATCCGATGACTTGACCGTATTCATGTCGGAATCCGGCAATTCAAACTCGGGGGCTGCTTCGCCTACAGACAGCATGGTTCTGGTCCTCCTCAGGATCGACTGGGCTCGGAGCGGCCCATTTGTCCTCGTCGGACATTAGGCACGCGATACGGTGACGTCAAGCCACTCGGCGGCGATCGATTCCACGCCGCCGTGTTGCGCCGCCTCAATCGATCAGCAGCACATGCAGGCTGCGCGGACCATGCGCGCCCAGTTGCAGGGTCTGCTCGACATCGGCCGTGCGCGAGGGGCCGGTGACCAGATTGAGCGCCCTCGGCATCTCGTCCTGCAGCGCCTGCTCGAGACGCAGCAGCACCGCGGCGCACTCGAGCACGACGATCTCACAGTCGGGCAGGAAGTTGAGCCGGGTCGGGGTCTGCGGACCGGAGGCGAGCACCAGGGTGCCGGTCTCGGCGACCCCGGCTCGAGCCTGACTGACCGCAACCCGCGCCTGACCATCGGTGCTGCCAAAGCTGGCCTCGAGCGTGGCGGGCAACAGATCGGCCCAGTCCAGACCGGCCAACAGCGGGGCGATCGCAAGCACGCCGCTCAGGCCCTGCTGCGCGCAGTAGGCGGCGACCCGCTCGGGAACCTGGGACAGATCCGTCAGCCGCTCCCAGGTGCCGGCCGCCGCCTCGAGCGCGGTCGTGAATCGCTCGACGCTCTCGCCGTCCATCGCCGGTTCGACGTGGGTCGGCAGCCGCTCGTCCAGACCGCTGGGCGCGGCCGCGTGCAGCCGCTGCAGGATGCGCTCGCGGGCGCTCATCGCTCGCCCCCCGGCATGCCGCCGGAGCCGTCGTACAGCTCGAAGAAGGTCTTGCCTTGCGGCGCCGGCAGGTCGCGCCCGCCGGTCCAGGCCGAGGCGCCGGGCACCCGCGCGCGGCTGCCGCGTTTCCCGAACCAAAGCCGCAGCACGGCGAGTTTGAGTCGGGTCGCCAGCCGATACAGCGACGGGCGCTGCGCCAGTTCGCCCCACAGTCGCAGCAGCCAGCGGTTGCGCGCGCCGTCGAGACCCTCGCGATGAATACGCTCGCGCAGCTTGCGCAGCAGGTCGGGCAGCGGGATTCGCATCGGGCAGACCGAGCCGCAGCGACCATTCAGGGTGCAGGCGTTGGGCAGGTCCGCCGCCTCGCGCAGTCCCCATTGCAGCGGAGTCAGCACCGAACCCATCGGCCCCGGATAGACCCAGCCGTAGGCATGCCCGCCGATGGCGCCGTACACCGGGCAGTGATTCAGACAGGCCCCGCAGCGGATACAGCGCAGCATGTCGCGGAACTCGCTGGCGAGCATCTCGCTGCGGCCGTTGTCGAGCAGCACCACGTGGAATTCCTCCGGGCCGTCCAGGTCCTCTGTCCGCTTCGGCCCGGTAAACCAGCTGGTGTAGACGGTGATCTCCTGGCCGGTGGCGCTGCGCGCGAGCAGGCGCAGGATGGTGGTCGCGTCGCTCCGCTCGGCACCACCTTCTCGATGCCGGCGGTGACGATGTGCACCCGCGGCAGGGTCGAGGACAGATCGCCGTTGCCTTCGTTGGTGACGAGCACGTGCGAGCCGGTCTCGGCGATCAGGAAGTTGGCGCCGGTGATGCCGACGTCAGCCGTGAGGAACTGCTCGCGCAGCACCTGGCGGGCCTCGTTGACCATGTCGGCGACCTCGGTCAGACGCTCGTGGAGATCCGGGTGGTGGCGTTCGAACAGCTCGGTGATCTGCTCCTTGGTCTTGTGCACGGCCGGCGCGATGATGTGGCTGGGCGGCTCCTCGGCGAGCTGGATGATGTACTCGCCGAGATCGGTTTCGATCACCTCCAGCCCGGCGCCCTCCAGCGCCTCGTTGAGCTCGATCTCCTCGCCGACCATGGACTTGCCCTTGGCGATCTTACGCGCCCCGGCGGAGGTGCACAGATCGACGATCAGCCGCTGCGCGTCCCCGGCGGTCTCGGCCCAGTGGACCTGTCCGCCGACGGCCTGGACCTGCTGTTCGTACTGTTCCAGGAGTTCGCCCAGGTGAGCCAGCGAATAGTTCTTGATCGCCCTGGCCTCGTCACGCAACTGCTCGAACTCCGGCACTTGAGCGACGGCCTGGGCGCGACGATCGACGAAGCCGCTGCGGGCCTTGCCCAGGGCTTGGCGCAGCACCGTGTCGTTGAGGGCGGTGCGCGCCTGCTGTTTGAACTCGGCCGGGCGCATGTTCAGACCTCCGCCTCGGCATCGCCGCCCGAAGACTCACCCAGTCCAGGGCCGTCGGTCATGCCCGTCAGCACCTCGGCGTAGTGGAACACCCGGATCGAACTGCCCTGGCGGCGCAGGCGTCCGGTGATGTTGAGCAGGCAGCCAAGATCGCCGGCGAGCAGGGTGTCGGCCCCGGTGGCCAGCACATCGGCGACCTTGTCCGCGACCAGCCGGGTGGAGATCTCCGGATACTTGACGCAAAAGGTACCGCCGAAACCGCAGCAGGTCTCGGCTTCGGCGAGATCGCGCAGCTGCAGACCCTCGACCTCGGCCAGCAGCCGCCGCGGCTGCTCGCGCACCCCCATTTCGCGCAGCGACGAGCAGCTGTCGTGATAGGCCGCGGTGCCCGGGTAGCGCGCCTCGATCTTGACCCCGGTCTCGAGCAGGTAGTCGCTGAGCTCGGCCACCTTGGCGGCGAAGGCCCGGGCCCGCGGCGCCCATAGGGGGTCATTCTCGAAAAGCTCCGGATAGTGCAGCTTCAACATCCCGGCGCAGGAGCCCGAGGGCACCACCACCCGATCGAAGCCGGCAAAGGCATCGATCACCTGGCGGGCGATCTTCACCGCCAGTTCGCGGTCGCCGTTGTTGAAGGCCGGCTGGCCACAGCAGGTCTGTGTGCGCGGCACCTCGACCCGGGCGCCGCTCGCGGCGATCAGCTTCAGCGCGGCGAAACCGACCGACGGCCGCCACGCGTCGACCAGGCAGGTGAGAAAGAGGGCAACGGGCGCGGCGTCTGATTCGGTCATTAGGCAGAACCGGGGTTGATGAGGTACGGCATGGCGACACGGGTCATCGTCGGCAAAGGCCACGATTTCGGCGGGCAAGGTGTCAACTGAGCATAGTCGAACCCGGCGGCCCGTCCTATCGACAATGCCTGGACAGCTCCAGCAGGCGACGGCTGGCGCCCCGCAACAGCTCGACCAGGGCGGCGCGTCCGGGCAAACCCAGCTCGGCGACCACCTCCGGCTCGCGGCGACGCTGCAGCACGCGCGACACCAGGGCGCCGACTTCCTGCGCATTCAGCCGGTCCGAAACCCCTGCCAACTCCAGCCGGCCCAACCGGCGCAACGCCGGCAGCGCCGCGGCGAAGTCCCGATGCCCGTGGGCGAAGGCGACCAGATCCCCGCAATCGAGCTCACTCAGCGACGCCGAACCATCCGGGGCCTCACCCAGCAAGGCAAGCACCAGATCGGTCTCGAGATCGTTCAGCGGCTCGATCAACCAGTCGTCAAACTGCTGATGAAAGCGACGGCGCAGGGTCTCGAAAAGACCATCGACGTCCGGCCGCAGCGGCCGCAGCAGGACGGTGGAATGAGCGCCGCTGGCGGCGTCCCGGCGCACCCCCACCCGCACGGTCGCGAAACCGGCGCGCCGCCAGAAGTGCAGCAACCCGGCGGTGGCGCCAAAGCTGGCGCCGATAAAGTCCAGCCCGCGCTCGGCCGCGTCGGCGGCGGCGACCTCGAGCAGACGCCCCCCGAGGCCGCGCCGGCGCAAAGCGGGATGTACGGCGACGCGCTGCACCCGGGCGAAGCGACAGCGGGCCGCGGCGGCGAATCCGGCGTGCGCGGCCAAGGTTTGGGCGAGCAGGTGACCGGGTGGTCGCCGTTCGCCGCGCGCGATCGCGGCACTGAGTTCGGCGTCGAAACCGCCTTCGTCGATCGTCAGCAACGCGGCCACCACCCGCCCCTCCAGGATCGACGCCCAGACTCGCAGCCCCGCCGCATCGAGTGACTGAGCCAGGTCGGCCGGGCGGGTCCGGTAGTGGGCGCTGACCAGCAGACCAAACAACTCGCGCAATTGCCGCTCGTCCACGGCCAGACGCTCTCGGTCCAGGCAGACGATCTTCACCTGATCAAGCGCGACCAGGTCGCATCCGTCCAGATCCGCCGGCTCGGCGTCGAGCAGCAGGGCGCGGAAGCCGAACGCCTCGACCGGATCGTCCGCGGCGTAGCGGATCGGCTCGCGCAGACGCAGCGCCCGCCAGCCCGGACTGTGCTCGTCGAGCAGACGTTGAAAGCGCAGGGCGAAACCGCGCCCGGAACCCTCGTAGCCGTGCACCGTGGTCGCAAACACGATCCGCGCGTGGCGGCGAAGCAGCGCGGCGAGCATCGGCAGCGGGATCGCCGCGGCCTCATCGACCAGGACCAGATCGGCCTTGCGCGGCCGGCGCAGCAACTCGTCCGGGGCGACGAATTGCGCCGCTTCGAGGCGTTCCCCGCGCGGTCCTGTCGTCGTGTCGCTCCGCACCAGCTGGTCGAACAGGGCCTGGCAAGCCGCTCGATTCGGCGCGGTCACCAGGACTTTCACCTGGCGCGCCGCCAGCAGGCGGGCCGCGGCAATGCCCATGGCGGCCGATTTGCCGCGGCCCCGGTCGGCGATCAACAACAGCGGCCGCCGCCGATGACCGGTGACGACGTGCAGCACTGCGTCGACCGCCGCGGCCTGATCTTCGCCGAGGCAAGGCGGCGAGACCATCAGCGCCCGGTTCGGCGGCGGCACGCTCGGATCGATCGGTCCGGGCAGGCGCCGCTGACCGCTCTGGTCGATCAGCACAACACGGGGGTCGGCCTTCAGCAGCCCGAGCAGACGCCGGAAAAACCGTCTGTCCGCATACACCGTGTCGGTGAGATCGAACGGCGCGAGCAGCACGACCAGTCCGCCGGCACGGACGGTTCCCAGGCTGGCGCCGAAGGCGTCGGGGGCGAATCCGGCGTGGGCATCGAATACCAGATCGGCGAACTCGCGCCCGAGCACCCCGGCGGCCTTTTTCGGGCTCAGGGCCTCGGGCGCCGCGTTACAGACGGGGCCGATCCAGAGGCGGCTCGCGGGCGCGCCGGTCGAGCTCCGGTCGAGCAGCGCCCGAGCCGCGTCACGGCACCAGTCTGCCTCACCGCGAAACAGCAGCAACAGGCGCCAGCGTCGTTCCACCGCCGAACGGCGCAGCCTGGCCAGGTCGCTGTCAAGCCCGGACTCGATCAGCACGCCATTACCGACGAAATCTGCGGCGACATGCCGGCGATCTTGTCACTAGAATGGCGGATTGCGAAATTCATTCACAGGTAGAGCACATGGCCCTCGACGACATGAAGACCCACTATGCCGGCATCATCCAGGGTGTCGGTGAAGACCTCGATCGCGAGGGCCTGCTCAAGACCCCGGAACGCGCCGCCAAGGCGATGGAATACCTGTGCCGCGGCTATCAGCAGGATCTCGACGAGGTGGTCAACAACGCGATTTTCGAAACCGACAACGATGATATGGTGATCGTCAAGGACATCGAGCTCTATTCCCTTTGCGAGCACCACCTGATGCCCTTCATCGGCAGGGCGCATGTCGCCTACCTGCCCAAGGGCAAGGTGATCGGCCTGTCCAAGATCGCCCGGATCGTCGACATGTACGCCCGCCGACTGCAGATCCAGGAACAGCTGACCGTACAGATCGCCGACGCGGTGGAAAAGGCAATCGACCCGGCCGGCGTGGCCGTGACCATCGAGGCCGAGCACCTGTGCATGAAGATGCGCGGGGTCGAGAAACAGAACTCGGTAATGAAGACCTCGGTGATGCTCGGTTCCTTCCGCGAATCCCAAGCCACGCGGATGGAGTATCTGCAGCTGATCAGCGACTGACGGTCGTGCCGGGCGCGATCGGCGCTCAGTCTTCGCGAATCTCCTGCACCAGGACCCAGGGCGCCGAGACCACGGCCCAGAATTCAGATTGGCGCTGATGCCATCGGCGCGCGTCCTCCGTCTCGACCCGACGCAAGTGACCGCCCACCAGCCACTGCTCGACCAGCTCGGCATTGTCGGCCGCAACCTGTGAGGCAACCTCGACCAGATCCATCTCCGCGGTCACCTTGATCAGCAGACCGCGGGCGAAATGCCGCTGCAGCTCGGCCCAGCCGATCCTCCCGGTCTGGGCGTTGAACAGGTGATGGTATTCGATCTCCAGGCCTTGCTCTTTGTCTGTGTGCATTTTTTTATCCTCCCCAGGCCAGTCTAGTCGAATCCGAATCGCCGGGGAAAAACCGCTGGATCTTGGCACCGAAGCGCTGCGCTCCGAGCGTTCGCGAGGGGCACCAGATCCGGCTTTTCGCCGCCGAGAAGACAAAGGGCATGGTGAGCTTGCGGGCCGCACCGCCCCGGAGATTTCGACAAGAACGGCGCGATCGATGCGATTCCTTCGTCATCGCATCCCGATGAGGCTGGACGTCCGAGGGAAGACGACTACGATCCCCAGAGCCTTCACTCTGGATCGTAGGCCAGATTTGGCGCGAGCCAGCGCTCCATCTCGGCCAGGCTCATACCCTTGCGCCGGGCATAGTCCTCGACCTGATCCCGGTTGATCTTGCCGACGGCGAAGTAGCGCGCCTGCGGATGGGCGAAGTACAGGCCGCTGACCGAGGCGGTCGGCACCATGGCCTTGGACTCGGTCAGCCAGATGCCGGTGTTTGCCTCGACGTCGAGCAGTTCCCACAACAGGTCCTTCTCGGTGTGATCGGGCGACGCCGGATAGCCCATCGCGGGCCGAATGCCGCTGATACTGCTCGGCGATCAGCTCCTCGTTGCTCGAGCGCCTCGTCGGCGGCGTAGCCCCACAGCTCCTTGCGCACCTTCTCGTGCAGCCACTCGGTCAGCGCCTCGGCCAGTCGGTCGGCCAGCGCCTTGAGCATGATGCTGCTGGTAGTCGTCGTGGTCGGCCTCGAACTCCGCGAGCTTGTCGTCGATGCCGAGCCCCGCCGTGACGGCGAAGCCGCCGATGTAGTCGGCGCCGCCGCTGTCCTTGGGCGCGATGAAGTCCGCCAGCGACTCGTTGTACTTACCCGCCGGCTGCTTACCCTGCTTGCGCAGGTTGTGCAGGGTCAGGCGCAACTCGAGGCGTGCGTCGTCAGCGTAGACCTCGATGTCGTCGCCGACCGCGTTGGCCGGAAACAGACCGACCACCGCTGCGGCGCGCAGCCATTTCTGCTCGACGATGCTCCGCAGCATGGCCTGGGCGTCGGCGAACAGCTTGCGCGCCTCCTCGCCCTTTTCCGGGTCGTCGAGGATCTTCGGGAAGCGCCCCTTGAGCTCCCAGGCGTGGAAGAAGAAGGTCCAGTCGATGTAGGGCACGATCTCCGCCAGATCGATATCCGCGAGCACCGTCAGACCCGGGTGAGTCGGAGCGGTGATCGCCGCCTCGACCCAGTCGATCGGCGTGCGGTTGGCGCGCGCCCGCTCGATCGAGACGTTGTTCTTGGCCTGGTTCTTCGCCGCGCGGCTGCTCGCGCACCTGCGCATACTCGTCGCGCACCCCGGCGAGGAAACCGGGCTTGAACTCCTTGGACAGCAGACTCGCAGGCCACGCCGACCGCGCGCGAGGCATCCGGCACGTAGACCACCGCCGTGCTCGTACTGCGGCTCGATCTTGACCGCGGTGTGCGCCTTGGAGGTGGTCGCGCCGCCGATCAGCAGCGGCATGTCGAAGCCCTGGCGCTCCATCTCCTTGGCCACGTGCACCATCTCGTCGAGCGACGGCGTGATCAGGCCGGACAGGCCGATGATGTCGACCTTCTCGCTCGCGCGCCGTCTCGAGGATCTTCTCGGCCGGCACCATCACGCCGAGGTCGATGACCTCGTAGTTGTTGCACTGCAGCACCACGCCGACGATGTTCTTGCCGATGTCGTGCACGTCGCCCTTGACCGTGGCCATCAGGATCTTGCCGTTGGCCTGGACGCGCACTGCCGGCCTTCTCCGCCTCGATGATAGGGCTCGCAGGTAGGCCACCGCCTTCTTCATCACGCGCGCCGATTTGACCACCTGCGGCAGGAACATCTTGCCGGCGCCGAACAGGTCGCCGACCACGTTCATGCCGTCCATCAGCGGGCCTTCGATCACGTGCAGCGGGCGCTCGAGCCTGCTGCCGCGCCTCCTCGGTGTCCTCGTCGATGAAGTCGGTGATGCCCTTGACCAGCGCGTGCTCCAGGCGCTTGGCGACCGGCCAGCTCGCGCCACGCCAGGTCCTTCCGACTCTTCGGCGCCGCGCCCTCGCCACGATACTTGCGGCGCGATCTCGAGCAGGCGCTCGGTCGCGTCCTCGGGTCGCGGTTGAGCACCACGTCCTCGACGCGCTCGCGCAGCTCCTCCGGCAGGTCGTCGTAGACCGCCAGCTGGCCGGCGTTGACGATGCCCATGTCCATGCCGGCCCGGATGGCGTGGTACAGGAACACCGAGTGGATCGCCTCGCGCACCGGGTTGTTGCCGCGGAACGAGAAGGACACGTTGGACACGCCGCCGGAGACCAGGGCGTGCGGCAGCGTCTGCTTGATCTCGCGCGTCGCCTCGATGAAGTCGACGCCGTAGTTGTTGTGCTCCTCGATGCCGGTGGCGACGGCGAAGATGTTCGGATCGAAGATGATGTCTTCCGGCGGAAAGCCGACCTCGTCGACCAGGATGCGGTAGGCGCGGCTGCAGATCTCGACCTTGCGCGCCCGGGTGTCGGCCTGGCCGTGTTCGTCGAAGGCCATCACGATCACGGCGGCGCCGTAGCGGCGGCACAGTCGCGGCCTGCTCGCAGGAACCTGTCCTCGCCCTCCTTCATGGAGATCGAGTTGACGATCGCCTTGCCCTGGACGCACTGCAGACCGGCCTCGATGACCGCCCACTTGGAGGAGTCGATCATCACCGGCACCTTGGAGATGTCCGGTTCCGCGGCGATCAGGTTGAGGAAGCGCACCATGGCCGCCTCGCCGTCGAGCATGCCCTCGTCCATGTTGACGTCGATGATCTGCGCGCCGTTCTCCACCTGGGCCGCGGCAGACGTCCAGGGCCTCTTCGTAGTCCTCGTTCAGGATCAGGCGCTTGAACTTGGCCGAGCCGGTGACGTTGGTGCGCTCGCCGACGTTGACGAAATTGAGCGCCTTGTCGATGTTCAGCGGCTCCAGGCCGGACAGGCGGCAGGCGGCCGGGATCTCGGGCAGCGCTCGCGGCGGCTTGCCCGCGACCGCCGCGGCGATGGCCGCGATGTGCTCCGGCGTGGTGCCGCAGCAGCCGCCGACGATGTTGAGGAAGCCGCTGTCGGCCCATTCGCCGATGTGCTCGGCCATGTGCGCCGGCGTCCAGATCGTACTCGCCGAACTCGTTGGGCAGGCCGGCGTTGGGGTGGGCGGAGACGTAGGTCTCGGCGACCCGCGACATCTCCTCGACGTACTGGCGCAGCAGGTCCGGGCCCAGGGCGCAGTTCAGGCCGATCGAGAGCGGCCGGGCGTGGCGCAGGCGAGTTGTAGAAGGCCTCGGTGGTCTGGCCGGACAGGGTGCGGCCGGAGGCGTCGGTGATGGTGCCGGAAATCATGACCGGCAGACGCAGATCTCTTGTCGTCGAAATACTCCTCGATGGCAAAGATCGCCGCCTTGGCGTTGAGGGTGTCGAAGATGGTCTCGACCAGCAGGATGTCGGCGCCGCCGTCGATCAGGGCACGGTCGACTTCGTAGTAGGCCTCGACCAGTTCCCGAAACTGATGTTGCGGTGGCCGGGGTCGTTGACGTCGGGCGAGATCGAAGCGGTGCGGTTGGTCGGACCGAGCACGCCGGCGACGAAGCGCGGCTTGTCCGGGGTCGAGTACTTATCGGCCGCCTCCCGTGGCCAGACGGGCGGCGGCGAGATTGATTTCGTGCGCCAGCTCCTGCATGTCGTAGTCGGCCATGGACACGCGGGTGCCGTTGAAGGTGTTGGTCTCGATGATGTCCGCGCCGGCCTCCAGATACTGCTCATGGATGCCGCGGATGACCTCGGGCTGGGTGAGGCGAGCAGATCGTTGTTGCCCTTCAGATCCGTGTGCCAGTCGGCGAAACGCTCACCCCGGTAGTCGGCCTCGTCCAGCTTGTGGCGCTGGATCATGGTGCCCATGGCGCCGTCGAGCATCAGGATGCGTTCGGCCATCAGGGCCTTGAGTTGGTCGGTTCGGTCGAGCGGCACGGCTTTCTCCGGGTGGATTCCTTCTACAGCGACCGCGCATTATAGCGGTCCGGCGGGGACCGATTCAGGCTTTCCGGGTGCCGCGTCACCCGGGATCGATCGAGGATCCCGATTCAGGATTTGCCGCTCGCCTGGTCGATGTACGGGTTACGGGTTCCCTGCAGACCATCGATCAGATCGTTGCGCCGGCGTTCCTCGTCGCTCGGCGGGTCCTGACGATGCCAACGCTCGAGCATCGCGCGCTGGCGCTTGTAGATCTCCAGATCGTACTGGTCGGCCATGTACAGCATCGCCCGGGCGATATCACCGCGTACCGCCGGGCGCGGCTCGACCCGCTTGCCGCGGAAGTCGATCTCGAGATCGCAGCGCGTATTCACCCAGCGTTCTCCCTCGACAAGACCGAACGGCAGCGAGCCGCGCATCTTGTTCACACTTTTGAGCGCCGGAAATAAATTATGCATATCCGATTCGATGCGGTTGAATTTTGCGCTGGTCTGCCGACAACGGTCTCGATCGCCGCAGCGCAAATGCTTCGTCACCCAGTTCATCGGGTAGACATGTTCGATGTTGGTGTTGCGATCGTGCGGCTTGAATCTGACGCCGCAATACAGACTCTCGCCACCGCTCGGGTACAGGTTGGACCAAAACTCGGGGATGGTGTCGAGGTAGTTGGAGGACTGCCGACCCGCGGCCTCCGTGATCAACCCAAGGGCTAACACAAGCCATGGCAATGTCGTCAGTTTTGATCGCACGCGGATTATCCTCTTCGCAAAATATGAACTAATGGTAACCTTTTGACCTTGATTCGAGATTCCAATCTTCCCGCGCGATCCTGATATTCGTCATGTCTTACTTCGCGAACGAAAATCCCAGCCAGTGAAAAAGGAGAATCCCATGGTCGACAAGTCCGACCTAGGCAACCCCCGAACCCAGACCCTGCTTCTGATGATCGGCATCGCCGTGGTGACGCTGGTCGCGGTTTGGGCCGTGCCCAAGTTCACCGTTGAGACGCAGACCGCGGCCTCGAGCGCCGGCCTGACCCCGCCGGGCCGCGCCGAGCGTATGCATCCATTGCCCCGATTCACCATACCCGGCAGCTTCGCACGCGCCCGGATCGAGGAGTTTCGCGCTGCCGACACCCCGGCCGACGAGGCCTTCCAGGAAGGCGCCCGCCAGCTTGCCCGCGGACGCAGCATCGATGCCTATCTGCTTTATTTCCATGCCGCAAGGCAAGGACACACGGGCGCGGCCCTGGCGCTGGCCACGCAGGCGGACCCGGCCTATCACGACCCGATCCTCGGCTTCATCGAGCAACCGGACGTGACCCAGGCCATCAAGTGGTACCGGATCGCCGCCGATGCCGGCGACATCACGGCGCAGGACCGGCTAATCAGCCTGCAGGCCCGAATCGACCAACAGGCCTCGCTGGGCAGCGAGCAGGCGCAACGACTGACCCTGCTGTGGCGATAAATCAGACCAAGGAATCGTAATGCGAATCGGAGCACGAATCCTCTCCCTGACCGCACTGCTGTTGACGGTCTCGATCGTCTCGGCCGAGCGCGCCCCGTTGCTGATGGAGGGCAAGAAAAGCCTCTACCAGAGGGTCCTTGCGATCCCCGGCGCGGCGCTGCACTTTCAGCCGAGTGACGAGCAGCCCGGCATACCGGTCACTCCGTTCACCGCATTCTACGTCTACGAACGCCGACCGACCGATGGCGGCGAGTGGCTGCGGATCGGCGCCGATCGCTTCGGTGACGTCGTCGGCTGGCTGCGCGCCGACCGCAGCCTGGCCTGGAATCAGGGGCTCACGGTGTCTTTCCGCGACCCGATCGACCAAGACCGGGCCCTGCTGTTTCGCGATCAAGCGACCCTGCGCGAGCTGGTCCAGGATCACGACATGGACGGCTACGAAACGCTCTACCGGGACGCGGAGGCCGGGAAACTGCCGGAAGATTCGCCGGTCGTGGCAATGCAACCGCCCGGATTCATCGATATTCGCGAGGATTTCTATCTGGTGCCAATCCTCGAACACGAGGATGTGTATCTCGGCAGCGAGCAGGCCCGGATGCTCAAGGTCTCGAGCGTGCCGCTCAACGAGTTGCCCGCGGCTTCACCCGCGGCCGGCGAGCCGGCAGCCGCCGAATCAGGGTCTGCCGAACCCGCGGGCAGGCTCGACACGCCCGACCTGACCGCCGGCGTCGAGCCCGCAGCGGCAAAGCCAGCCTCGGCAGCGCGCAATTCGCGCGGTTATACCGCCGGCCTGGTGTTCGTGATCG
Source organism: uncultured Gammaproteobacteria bacterium (assembly GCA_963765415.1). Classification (GTDB taxonomy): domain Bacteria; phylum Pseudomonadota; class Gammaproteobacteria; order Chromatiales; family Chromatiaceae; genus CAVXWS01. The sequence goes on along the minus strand of CAVXWS010000001.1, from coordinate 11,755 downwards.
ATTCGACGCTGTCCATGGATCCCTACATCGACCGCACCCGCGAGGCGGTGATCAAGATCTACGACAGCCTGGCCGACGCCGACCTGCTCGGCCACGTCAATTTCGGCCTGGTCGCCTACCGCGACAGCCTGCGCGCCGCACCGGGCCTGGAGTATCTGGCCAAGACCTTTGTCACCCTGGAACAAGGTCGCGACCCGGGCAGCTTCCTGAAACGGGTCAAGTCGCTGCGCGCCTCCAAGGTCTCGAGCCGCCACTTCCGCGAGGACTCCTACTCTGGCGTCCGCCAGGCGATCGAGGACATCGACTGGCAGGGCACCGACGCCCGCTATGTGGTGCTGATCACCGACGCCGGCGCACGCGAGCCGAAAGACCCGCTGGCCGGCACCGGGCTGAGCGCCCAAAACCTGCATCATTTGGCCCAGGACAAAGGCATCGCCAACTTCGTCCTGCATCTGCTGACCCCGTCGCGCTTCGCCGATCACGACATCGCCGAAAAGCAGTACCGGGCGCTCTCCCAATATCCCGGGATCGGCGATCTCTACTACGGCGTGAAGACCGGCAAAGTCGAGGAATTCGGCCAGGTGCTCGATGCCTTGGCGGGACAGATCACCGGCCAGGTCCAGGCCGCCGTCACCGCCAGTGCGGCGCCGGTTGCCGTTCCGATTCAGGCCACCGGCGAACCGGGGCCGCAACCCACCCGGACGGCCGAACCGATCAACCCGCAGCTTGCCGCGCTGCAGGAAAAGGTTGCCAAACTGGGTTACGCCTTGCGCCTACGCTACCTCAGCCGTAAGGACAACGGCGGCGCACCAACGGTCTTCGAGGCCTGGGTACTCGACCGCGATTTCCGCAACCCCGAACGCCGCATGCTGGACATTCGCGTGCTGCTGACCCGAGATCAGTTGTCCGACCTGCACGATATTCTCAAGCAGGTGCTGGAGCAGGCCGAAGAGGGCCTGCTGTCGCCGCAGGGTTTCCTCGACGAACTGAAGAGTCTGGCGGCAACCATCGCTCGAGACCCGGAGCGGCTGGGCGCGACCACCGCGACCACCGCCGGCACGGGCAACAGCCTGACCGACCTCGGCTTCATGCGCGAGTACATTGAAGACCTGCCCTACGCCGGGGAGGTGATGAGTCTGTCGCTCGATGACTGGCAGAGCTGGCCTGCGCAGCGCCAGATCGCCTTCCTCAACAGTCTGGAAGAGAAAATCAGCTACTACCGAGCGTTGCACGACCACACCGATCTGTGGGTGAGCCTCGACGGCGGACCGATCGACGGCGACTCGGTCTACCCGATCGCCCTGGAACAACTGCCATGAGCACGCCGATGGCCGAGTCGACCAACAGCAAGTCGGCCCCACAGCTGATCTATCATCTGCGCGACGTCTCCAAGCAGCGCCAGTCCGAGGGCATCGGCTTCCGACTGACGGTACCCAGCCTGCAGATCGCCCAGGGCGAGAAGATCGCCCTGATCGGCGAGTCCGGTTGCGGCAAATCGACCCTGCTCGACATGCTGGCCTTCATCCTCCAGCCGAGCGAGATCGCCGCCTTCCGCTTTCGCCCGGAGGGGGTGCACGAGCCGATCGACGTCGCCCGGCACTGGGACAAACGGCAACAGAACCGGCTCGGCGATCTGCGCAAGCGGCACATCGGCTACGTGATGCAGACCGGCGGCCTGCTGCCCTATCTGACGGTGCGCGACAACATGTCGCTGTCGCGCACCGTACTCGGCCTGCCGGAGGACGACACGGTCGACCGAACTGGCACGGGAACTGGGCATCGCCCGGCACCTGGACAAGCTGCCGGGCAGGCTGTCGACCGGCGAGCGCCAGCGGGTGGCCATCGGCCGCGCCCTGGCGCACAAGCCGTCCATCGTCATCGCCGACGAACCCACCGCCTCGGTCGACCCGTTCGCCGCGGAAAAGATCATGTCGCTGTTCATCGGCCTGGTCGAGGAACTGAACATCACCGTGGTGGTCGCCAGCCACGCCTGGCGGCACATCAAGCGTCTCGGGCTTGCGCCGTCTGGCGCACCAGACCCAGCGCTCCGACGACGGCCGCACCACCGAGACCGTGGTCACGGAGTGAAGCACCGATGAACACCTTCAAGTCCCTGCGCCTGGCCACCCGCGACTACCTGCACGAATGGCAGATGTCCGGCTGTTTCGTGCTCGCCCTGGCGGCGGTGCTCGGCCCGATGATGGTGCTGTTCGGGCTCAAGTTCGGCATCGTCGGCGGCATGCTCGACCAACTGATCGAAGACCCGCGCAACCGCGAGATCCGCCCGGTCGGCAGCGGGCGCTACACCGGCGCCTGGCTCGAGGGTCTGGCGCAACGCGAGGACGTCGGCTTCGTGGTGCCGCGCACCCGCAGCATCGCCGCGACCATTGAACTGAAGAGCACCCAACGCCGGTCGTATCGTCCGCGCCGAAATCATCCCCAGCGCCGCGGCGACCCCCTGCTGCCCGCACGAGGCCGGGTCCCGGAGGGCGTCGAGCGCATCGTGCTGTCCCACCCGCTGGCGGAGAAGCTCAAGGTGCAGCCCGGCGAGACGGTCAACGGCAGCCTGGTGCGCCGCTTCCGGGGCAAGAAGGAGCGGGTGCACATCCGGCTGGACATCGCCGCGATCGCGCCGATGACCGCCTTCTCCCGCGACGGGGCCTTCGCCTCGCTGTCCGCTGGTGGAGGCGCTGGAGGACTATCGCGACGGGCATCGGGTCGAGGTCTTCGGCTGGCCAGGCGGCGAACCGGCGGAGGAACGCACCTATACCGGGTTCCGCCTGTACGCCCGCTCGATCTACGACGTCGCCGGGCTGAAGGCCATGCTCGACGACCTCGGCATCGAGGTGCACACCCAGGCCGGCGACATCGAGCTGGTGCAGCGCATGGACCGCAATCTGTCCACCGTGTTCTGGGCCATCGCCGCCATCGGCATGGTCGGTTTCTCTCTGTCCCTGGGCGCGAGTCTGTGGGCCAACGTCGACCGCAAGCGAAAAGAGCTGGCCGTACTGCGCCTGGTCGGCTTCGGCACCGGCGACATCGTCTGGTTTCCGATGACCCAGGCCTTCTACACCGCCGTGCTTGGCTGGATTCTGGCCATCGGTATCTACTACACGGCGGCACTCGGCGTTAACAGCCTGCTCAGCAGCGATCTCGACAACGGCCAGCAGGTCTGCCGTTTGCTGCCCGAGCACCTGGCGATCTCGCTGATCCTGACGCTGGGCGCCTCCCTGCTTGCCGCGGCAACGGCCGGCATGCGCTCGGCCCGGATCGAGCCGTCGGAGGGCCTGCGCGACATCTGACCGGGATCTTTCTCGCGACGACAACGGGGCCGGAGTCGGGTTCGACTCCGACCCCCTGCCAGGCTCCGAAGTCAGTCTGACAGGAAGGCCTCCAACTGCCGCAGGTCCTGCACCTCCAGCTCCGGCGGCTCCAGTTCTTCCGGCCAGGCCTTTCGCTCGCGATTCATCCACACCGCCCTCTGACCGTGCCGCCGCGCGGCCTCGACATCGAGCCGCGGATCGTCGCCCAGATGCAGCGTCTCCGGCGCCGCGACCCCCGCGTACGCCCGGGCCGCCTCGAACAGGGCGGGATCCGGTTTGGCCGCGCCGACGTCGGCCGCACTCAGACTGAGATGGAAACACCCGCACAGCGGCGTGTGTTCGACCTGCGCATTGCCGTTGGTCACCGACACCAGGACATAGCGCGACTTCAGCCGGCCCAGCACCTCGGCCACCTCGAAAAAGGGCTCGACCCGGTTGCGGGCCCGGCGAAAGACCGCCGAGGCCCGCTGCGCCAGTTCTGGCGGTCGATCGAACGCGGCCATCAGCAGACGCAGGGACTCCAGCCGCAGGGCGGTGACGTCGTGGGCCAGCCGCGGCCGGTCGATCGCCAGTTGCCGGCGATGCGCGCGCAGGTCCTCGGGCGCATAGGCCTCGGTCAGCTCCGGCACCTGTCCGCTCAGCCAGTCGTAGAGCTCCCGCTCGGCCTGCTTGATGGTGGGCAGGCACGGCCACAGGGTGTCGTCCAGGTCGATGGTCAGCAGACCGGGTCGGGGGCGGCATCCGCTCACGCCCCACGGGTCGCCTGCTCGCCGGTCTTCAACCCGCCGCGCCGCCAGGCCTGGGTGAGCAGGTGCTTGAGCAACAGCCGCGGGGGCATGCGCAGCCAGTGCGAGCGCAGAAACAGCACGAACACCGCCAGGGCGCGAACTCGGGACGGCCGGTCGCCCAGCTCCGGCAGCAGGGCCCGGCCCATGGCCCAGCAGCAGGACGGGGCGGATCGGCCGGGGCGGCGCGGCCGAGGCCACCCGGTCGACGACTTGTCGCGGCGCATCGACATCCAGCCAGCGGGTCGAGAACTCGAGGCCGTAGTACAGCAGTCGCATCACGCCCAGCCGCCGCGCACGTTCGAGCAACCGCTCCCAGAAGCCCGGTGTCTCCGCGAACCGGCGCAACAGCATGGCCAGGTCGTTGAGCTCGCGCAGACTGTTGTCCATCTCGTCGTCGTGGAACAGATGGACGCACAGATGCAGGATCAGATCGACGTCGGAGAACCGCAGGAAGCGACTATCGATCTCGGTCGGTATCGCATCGGCCAGCAGCAGGCCGGCGTCGATCTGCAGCCGGCTGGTGCGCGGCGAGATGTTGTGGTGCACATCGACCGTGACGCCGTGAATCGGGTGCCACAGCGGCGGCAGCTCGTGCATCCACTCCCGGTAGTAGGCCTGATCGTAGTCCTCGCTCTTCTGCGGCTGAAACCCGCCGCCAGCAGACGCTGTTCGACCTGCTGCAGGTCGCCCTCGGCGACCAGGATGTCCAGGTCGGAAACCAGCCGCCCAGGCGCGTTCGGCAACTCGGCCAGCAGATAGGCCCCGCCCTTGAGCACGGCGACCGGCGCGTCGAACCCCTGCAGGGCCAGCCGCACCTGGCGGGCCGCCCAACGCAGACGGCGCTCGTGTTCGTCCGAGACGCGAAACGCGGCCTCGAAGCGATCCTGGACGGCAGGAGGAAGAACACTCAGTTCGCCACCCGCTTCCAGCCGCCGACCGAAATGGGCGAGCAGATTCGCCCGCCCGAGCAGGCGCAGCGACGTATCGAGCGAGGCGGCGTCGAGCAGCGCAAACCGGGCCGGGTCGCACAGCAGCTCGAGCAGCGGCTGGGCTTTTGTAGGCGTCGTGGCCTTCAAATCCTCGCCTCCGGATTCGGAATCCGGCGATTTTCGGTCGTCAGCAATATTTACAATCCGCAAGGGTAGCGTCCGAGCCCTGAGCAATCGACTCGTTGAAACAGAAGGTTACAGCAATGGGTGCGATTTTTGCTTACCACTTTAATGAGAAATCAGCTCGCAGAGACTGCGATCGTGAAATAATGCTGTTCAGACGACAACATATTCGGGGCTTATGTCCACATGGATAACCAGAAACACAGACGACGAACAAAGCCAAACCGTAACTCAGACGCCCGACCGTTCCCGACGTCAGATCATACGCGGGCTGGCGGCGGCGCCTGTGATTTTGACTCTGACCAGTGGCACAGCCAATGCTGCCGTTAGCTTGCAATGTTACGAGGCGAGCAAATTCAGGCCGGATTTACCGCCAGGATTAGATGCCGACGGCTGCACCACCACGCAACCCATCAGACAAGTCAATACAGTCCCGGAGTATTCTTCTTTAGACTCAGCGCTTTACGACAACGGAGACGGTACGGCAGTTTTCCAGGATCAAGGCAGTGAGTATTGTCCTCTCTATGTAGATTCGGGCGGTAGCATCTCGTCCGGTCCAGGTCTGTCGGGAGACCCCACGACCGCATCATGCCTAAACTCCTTTACATAGTGATATTGAGTGCGAATTGAATTCTGGTTCCACTCCTGATCTCCGGTCAGAAAGATATGCATGCTTTGCCTACGACCTCTTTGAATCGGCCACTCTTCGAGGGCGAGCACTTCGTCTTCAATCCACAGACGGGCGAAACTCACCTTCTGAATACCACCGCTCGTGATGTTCTGCATTTCCTGGCAGACAGACCAAGGAGAGTCGAGGAGATAGCGCATCGCCATGCTTCTGCCCTGCGAAGCAATCAAAACGATCATCTCCGGGTGTTGATGAGTTATTTGCGCCAACTCGAGTCGATCGGACTCGTCGAACGGCTGGATGAAACTCGGCGAGATTGATCTCTCGGATATTCGCCGAGCACCGTCCGCTGGTCTCTGTCTACAGACCGGACCTTTCTTGACTTCGCTGTCGGTAGACACACCCGACTTCTTTGCGCTGCTTCGACGCTTTTACTCTCGGCACGACCTGGTTCCCTCGTCTCGACGGCACCCGACCAATTTCAGAATTTGCTTAACTCGACCGATCGGGTTGAGGCGCTGGATCAAACCCACGATTAAGCTTCGCACCGAGGGCGAACCACCTTTGACCCTTTTCCCGCTGGACCACGCCTTGCCCCTGTTCGAATGGGGCTACAACTGGTGCATCGCCACGCAGGCCCACCAGTACCTGATGCTGCACTCGGCGCGTGGTCGAGAAGGACGGCAGCGCGCTGGTCATGCCGGCGCTGCCGGGTTCGGGCAAGAGCACCCTGTGCGCCGCCCTGATGCTGCGCGGCTGGCGCCTGCTGTCCGACGAATTCGGGCTGATCCGCCCCGACGACCCCGACCTGCGGCTGCACCCGCTGCCGCGCCCGATCCCGCTGAAGAACGCATCGATCGAGGTGATCCGCGTCTTTCCGAGGACGCCGAGCTCGGCCCGCACCTTCCCGAAGACCCGCAAGGGCGACGTCGCGCACCTCGCTGGCCACGCGCAGACAGCCAGCGCCGCGCGGCAGGAGACCGCGCCTGCCCGGCTGGTTGCTATTTCCGCGCTATCGAGGCCGGCGCGCCACCGGCTCGAGCCCCTGGCGCGCGGCTGGACCTTCCTGAAGATCTCCGGCAACAGCTTCAACTACCAGCTGCAGGGCGCGCGTCGGCTTTCGCGCCGTGGCCGCTCTGGTCAAACGCTGCCCGGCCTACTCGCTGAGCTACAGCGACCTGGACGACGCGATCGCGCATCGACGGCCTGCACGACGAGTCATGACGCCAGGCCCCACCGGCGCAACCCGCCTGCGGAAGCACCCGCGGCGCAATAAAGTCGGCCAGGGCCGCCACCGCCGGGTGGCGTGCTGCCACCTGGACGACGTAACCCAGGGTGCGCGGAATGTCCGCCAGATAGCCCGGCTTGCCGTCGCGGTGCTTCAGGCGGGCAAAAATACCCGCCGCCTTGAGGTGCCGCTGCACGCCCATCAGGTCGAACCAGCGCAGGAAATCGGCCTCGAGTTCGGCGCGCAGCACGCCCGACTGCACAGCCAGCTCGAAGTAGCCCCAGGCCCAGGCATCCACCCGTGCGGCCGGCCAGGCGATGTAGCAGTCGCGCAGCAGCGACACCAGGTCGTAGGTCGACCGGCCCGTGCACCGCGTCCTGGAAATCGATCACCCCGGGCGTGGGCGGCCCGGAGCATCAGGTTGCGCGAGTGGTAGTCGCGATGCACCAAGACCCGCGGCTGCGCCAGCGCGGCGGTCCAGCACATCGAAGCTCGCATCCAGCATCGGCCGCTCGTCCGGTGACAGCGCCAACCCCAGATGCCGGTCGAGCAGCCATTCGGGGAACAGCCCCATCTCGCGCAGCAGGAGTCGCGGTCGTAGGCCGGCAGGCCCTCCTCGGCACGCAGGCCTGCATGGTCAGCAGCGTGGACAAGGCGTCGCCGTACAGCCGGTCGACGCTGGCCTCGTTCAACTCATCCAGGTAAGGCGCTCCCCGAGGTCCTCGAGCAGCAAAAAACCCTGCGCCAGATCGCCCGCCAGTACCTGGGCATGTGCACCCCGACCGCGGCCAGGGCCTGCCCGATCGCGACGAAGGGCTCGCAACCCTCCCGCTGCGGCGGCGCATCCATGACGATCCGGGTCGAACCGTCGGCCAGGCGCAGGCGAAAGTAGCGGCGGAAACTGGCATCGCCCGACGCCGGCTCCAGCGGGACATCGGTGAAACCGCACTCCTCGCTCAGCCATTGCTGGAGCTGCTGGATACGCTCGGGCATTCGGGCCTCGTGGATCTGCGCGTCGGAAAAGGCGCGCAGTGTAACAGCCGGGCCGGCCGGTGTTTGATTGAAGAAACCTCCCATCTGTGCGACCTTACGGCGCAGATTATCGGGATCTGACCCTGCGTAGGCCGACGCCACGGCGGTGCGCCGGTCGAACGCACCGTCGAATAAAATCCGCACACCGAGATCGTCACTTGCCCCGTCGCACCCATCAAGACCCAGATCGGCTCCCTTCTGGCGATCTCCGCGCCGCTCTTCCCCTGCGGCTGGCGGTATCGCTCTGCCTGTCGATCGGGCCGCTGACCGCCGACGCCGCAGGCTGGAACTGCCAGCCTCTTGACCCAGACGGCTGGCCCTGCGCCGTCGAACATCGCATCGAGGCGCCGGAACCGCCGGCCGCAAGCACCGCCGTCGCGAGCCCCGCGGCTACGCGCCCGGTACCCGCGCCGCGGGACCCCGGCCTGCAAGTGGAGGGGGGTACCACGAGCGCTGTCGGCACCGAGATCGCGAGCGGCATTGCTGCGCTCGAATCCGCACCGGCGGCGAAGCTCGGCGACGACAACTGGTCGGCTGAGCCGGACGATGCGTTTACCCTGCAACGCGATTGGGTGCGTCTGAAATCGCTCGACCAGGGGCTGCCGAACGCCGCCTGTCTGGGCCTGGATGCCGGATCGCGTCGCGCACCGGCCGCCGCGCCCGGTATCGACATCGGCTCGCTGGTCTACGCCGAGGCCGACTCGGCCGAGACGCAGGAGACCGAGGGCCGAACCGTGCTCAGCGGCGACGTCTTCCTGCAGTCCGGCCGGGAGACCCTGGAGGCGGACGAGATCACCTATGAGCGGGATCAGGACAGCGTGGTCGCCGTCGGCGCGGTGCGCATCGGCCGCCCCGACCTGCGCGCCAGCGGCGAACGCGCCGACTACCGGCTCGACACCGATCAGGGCAGCATCGAGCAGACCGAGTACCGGCTGCTGTCTGCCAACGCCCGCGGCTTCGCCGCCAGGGCCGAATTTCTCGGCGCCGATCACAGCCGTTTCCAGGACATTCAGTACACCACCTGTCCGGCCGGCAACGACGATTGGCTGCTGTCGGCAGGCTCCCTGGAGATCGACCAGGCCGAGGGCGCCGGAGTCGCCCGCGACGCCACCCTGCGGCTGGGCGGCGTGCCGGTCATGTACATCCCCTGGATGAGTTTCCCGACCGACGACCGGCGCCGCTCGGGTCTGCTGGTGCCGACCATCGGCATCACCAGCAACACCGGCCTCGATCTCAGCCTGCCCTACTACCTGAACCTTGCGCCGAACTACGACGCCACCCTGACGCCGCGTCTGATGTCCAAGCGCGGCCTGCTGCTCGGCGCCGAATTCCGCTATCTGGGCCGGAATCACGACGGCGAGGTGATCGGAGAGATCCTGCCCAACGACGAGGATCACCCCGACAACAACACCCGCGGCAGCCTCCGCCTGCGCCACAACGCCAGCCTGGCGCCGCGCTGGAGGAGCGCCGTGCGGCTGAACTACGCCTCGGATGCGGACTACCTGGACGACCTCGGATCGAGCCTGGCGGTCACCAGCACCCGGTTCCTGGAGCGCGCCGGCGAGGTCCGTTACTACGCCGACAGCTGGGACCTGCTCGGCCGGCTGCAGCACTACCAGACGCTCGACCGCACCATCTCACCCGCCGACCGGCCCTACAGCCGCCTGCCGCATCTGCTGCTCGAGCTCGAGCAGCCGGGTCAGGCGCTGGGGCTGAGCTATCACCTGCGATCGGAGTACGTAAACTTCCACCGCGAGAACGCAGAGCACGGCCAGCGCATCGACCTCTACCCCGGTATCAGCCTGCCGGTCTCCAACACCTGGGCTTATACCGACAAGTCAGCGGTCCGTTACACCGCCTACGACCTGAGCAACGCACCGTCGGTCAGACCGAGCAGCCCGGACCGGGCGCTGCCGGTCCTGAGCCTGGACAGCGGGCTGTTCTTCGACCGTCCGAGCTCCTGGTTCGGCGAGGCCGTCACCCAGACCCTGGAACCGCGCCTGTTCTATCTCTACGTGCCGAAGACCAGTCAGGACGACCTGCCGGTGTTCGACACCGGCGAGTTCGACTTCAGCTTCGACAACCTGTTCCGCGACAACCGCTTCAACGGCGCCGACCGCCTCGGCGACGCCAACCAGCTCACCCTGGCGCTGACCAGCCGCGCCCTGGCCGCCAGCGACGGCCGCGAGCTGTTCCGCGCCAGCCTCGGCCAGATCTACTATTTCAGCGACCGGCGGGTGAACCTGCCCGATCAGGACAACCAGAGCGACAGCACGTCGGCCCTGGTGACCGAGTTCGAGGCCCGCCTCAGCAATCGACTGCGCGCACGCGGCGGTCTGCAATGGGATCCCAGCGACGGGGCGGGCGACATCGCCCAGGCGCTGGCCCAGCTGAAGTACTTGGCAGCGACCGCAGGCTGCTCTCGGCCTCGACCGCTGCGCCACGGCGTCGCCCAGCAGGTCGACCTGGCCGGGCTCTGGCCGCTGACCGACGAGCTGAGCCTCATCGGCCGCTGGAATCACTCGCTGCACGAGGACCGCCTGCTGGAAGGCCTGCTCGGGATCGAGTACGGTCGCTGCTGCTGGCGCCTGCGCCTGCTGGCGCGGCGTTACGCCGACAGCGACATCGACGGGCACAACACCTCCGTGCTGCTGCAGTTGGAACTCAACGGGCTGGGCAAGATCGGAGACAGCATCGACAATGTGCTGGAACGCGGCATCTACGGGTATCAAATCAACGCCAATGACTAACCGACTGACTCTGCTACTACTCGGCCTCGCCCTGATCGGCGCTCCGGCCGCCGCCGTCGCCCGCGACACACAGCTGATCGACCGCGTTGTCGCGGTCGTCAACGACGACGTGATCCTCGCCTCCGAATTGCGCGATGAGATGCGCAAACTGGTCAGCCGCCTGCGCGCCGCCAATGTCGCGCCGCCGTCGATCGAGGTGTTGATGCGCCGCGCCGCCGAACAACTGGTGCTGGAGAAACTGCAGCTGAACGAGGCCGAGCGGCTGGGCATCAGTGTCGATCAGGACACCCTGACCAAGGCGCTCAACAACATCGCCGCCAAGAACGGACTGAGCCTGGGTGAGCTGCGCAGCGCGGTGGAGAAGGACGGCATGGAGTTCGGCCAATTCCGCAACAGCATTCGCGAACAGATCCTGATCACCCGGCTGCGCAATCGTGAGGTGATCGGCCGCATCCAGGTCAGTAAGATCGAGGTCGAGAACCAGCTGGCCCGGGCAGGCAAGAATCCGGGCGGGCGTAGCGAATTCCATATCCTACACATCCTGGTCGCGGTCCCCGACGGAGCGACGCCGAGCCAGATCCAGGCCGCTCAGGCCAAGACCCGGCGGCTACTCGGGCAGCTCGATGACGGTGCCGACTTCCGCACCCTGGCCCAGGCCGAATCCGATGGTCAGCAGGCCCTGCAGGGCGGCGACCTCGGCTGGCTCGACAGGCAGATCAACTGCCCTCGCTTTTCGTCGACGAGGTGGCAGAATGCAACGCGGCGGCACCGCGGGACCCCTGCGCAGCTCCAGCGGCTTCCACATCATCCGACTGGTGGACTACCGCGGCGGCGACCGCAACATCGTCCGCCAGACTCACGCGCGGCACATTCTGATCCGCACCAACGAACTGA